>CAZHED010000082.1:0-16155 GCA_964531095.1 uncultured Polyangiaceae bacterium
CGTCCCTGGTCGAGCGGCGCACCTACCAGCGAGGGAGGCGCACGTCCCTGGTCGACCGGAGCACCTACCAGCGAGGGAGGCGCACGTCCCTGGTCGAGCGGCGCACCTACCAGCGAGGGAGGCGCACGTCCCTGGTCGAGCGGAGCACCTACCAGCGAGGGAGGCACGCGTCCCTGGTCGAGCGGAGCACCTACCAGCGAGGGAGGCACGCGTCCTACGTTGACTCGTGCGCGGGACAGCCAGGCATCCACGCGTTCCAGTTGCCTCGTGCCGTGAGCTCGACTTCTATCCCATCCTCCGAATCACGAAGGTCCTCCGACCACTCACCGCATCAACGCTCACGTCGACCTCCGCCTCGAACGCCTGCCGCAGCGGCGCGGGGGTCATCACTTCGTCGGGCGTGCCCGCTGCGACGACTCGGCCGCCGCGCAAGAGAAGCACCTGAGAGCCAAGATGGGCCGCGGCATCGAGCTCGTGCATGGCCACCACGCACGCCACCCCTTCCCGCGCGGCGACTTCGCCGAGCAGATCGTGCAGGTCCAGGCGATGGCGCACGTCGAGGAATGCCGCTGGCTCGTCCAGAAGGAGCACGCGGGGCCGCTGCGCCAGCGCGCGCGCCAGCGCCACTCGGCGCTGCTCGCCTGCGCTCAGCTCCTCGACCCGCCGAACGGCGAGCCCTGCGAGATCGCACCGCGCGATCGCCTCTTCGATGGCGACTCGGTCTTCCGATCGTTCCCGCATCCAGCCGTCCTGGTGCGGTGCACGCCCCATCGCGACCACTTCGCGGACGCGAAAGCCCAGCGCCACAGACTCACTTTGAGGCACGAACGCCACGAGGCGCGCGAGGACCCGGCGGTCGAGCCCGGCCACGTCATGGCCGGCAACGCGCACCTCGCCCCTCAGCGGCGCCACGATGCCGGCCGCCACGCGGAGCAACGTCGACTTGCCGGATCCGTTGGCTCCGAGCAAGACGGCGATCTCGCCGGGCGCCACACGCAGGCTCACGTTTTCGAGCGCGGGGTACGGAGCTCGCGGATAGCGGGCGGACACGTGCTCGACGGAAAGCGCCGCGCTCGGCGTCTCGACCCGCGCCAGCCCGGCTGTTGTGGGCGCTTCGGTCATCTTGACTTTGCGCGTTAGTGTATCCTGCTGACAGCGCTCGCGGCGATGGCAGCTCCGCCGCCCACCTGGAGGAGAAGATCTTGGACCCGAAGCCCGAGGCAGCCGATCCGTCCTCCGACCGCCCGCGACGGATCATCAAGCGGTACTCGAACCGCAAGCTCTACGACACCAAAGACAGCCGGTACGTGACGCTGCTCCAAATCGCCGAAATGGTGCGCGCCGGCGAAGAAGTGCAAATTATCGACAATAATACAAAAGACGACCTCACCGAGATCACGCTCGCGCAGATCATCTACGAGGAGCAGAAGTCTCACTCGCGCAACGTGCCTCTTCAGACGCTGAAAGAGCTCATCCACATACGCACCGAGAAAGTGCTCGAGAATCTCCGCGAAGGTCCGATCGGGCGCCTCATCCCAGGCGGCGGCGGGGCTCCGGGGGCGGGCAGGGGAAGCGAGGAGAAGGTCGAGGTGGCCCAGAGAGAAGGCAAGCCGACGCTGGTCGACCAAGCCAAGGAAAAGTTTGAGGAAATGCAGCATCAGCTCGACGACCGAATCAAGGCCATTCTCGCGAGCTTTCGCCCCCTTCAACAGCTTCAGCAGGAGGTGCGCCGCCTCGGCGAGCGGCTCGACGAGCTCGAGCGCAAGCTGAACGGGGGCGGGCCGCCACCGTCGTGATGGCCGGGCCAGGTTGGGAAAGAATGGCTAAAGGAATAGGTCAGCGCCTCGCCTGTTCGACTAGGTGGGAAACCTGAGCCCGAAAAAGGTCCGCCGATGCCCCCTTCCTCCCTCGGTTCTACTTCCGTTGGCCCCGCCGACTCTCCGAAGCGCGACCCGTTCGCCGAAGAGGCGCTCGTACACTTGGATGCGATGTACGGCGTTGCCTGCAAGCTGACCCGCAATCCCACCGAGGCCGAAGACCTGGTGCAAGACGCGTTCGTCAAGGCGATGCGCGCGCGCGATCAGTTCCACGCGGGCACGAACCTCAAGGCGTGGCTTTTTCGCATCCTGACCAACACGTTCATCAACAAGTATCGCCGTGGGGGTCTCGAGCGCTCGGTCTTCGACGGACCCGACGCCGATCCGCTCGCGGACGGGTGGGTGAGCGCGAGCACGATGCGCCACTTGCGTGACCCCGAGACGCTGGCGCTCATGCCGCTCGTCGAGCGCGAGATCCAGCAAGCCCTCGATGCCTTGCCCGCGGACTTCCGTCTCGCGGTGGTGCTCTGCGACGTCGAAGAGTTCTCTTACGAAGAAATCGCCCAGATCATGGGCTGCCCGATCGGAACCGTGATGAGCCGCCTGCACCGGGGACGCAAGCTCCTCCAGCGCGCGCTCTACAACCATGCGCTGGCCCTCGGCATCGTGAGAGGCGAAGAGCGGATTGGCGCGGCGCGCGCCGGGTCGACCGGGGTCGAGCCGCGGGGTGGGCTGGAACATCCCCGTGAGTCGGCAAAAGCCGCGAACCTGGATGAGTACCGAGCTCGCAAGCGGGGTGCCATATGACCACGCACGACTGTCGCGATCGTTCGCGGATGATCGGCCCATACCTCGATGGCGAGCTCGAGGCGGCAAAGCTCATCGAGATCGACGAGCACGTGACCCACTGTGAGACGTGCCGCGAAGAGGCGCAGCTCTTGTGCGCAACCCGCGGGTCGCTCAAGCGGGTCGTGCGCGGTGCTGCGCCGAGCGGTCTTCGCGAGCGAATCGGTGTTGCCATGGCAGCCGAGCGGGCGCGTGAGAATGTCCGTGCCGAAGCCGGAAGCTTCGGCGCGGCGCTGCCTGCGACCACCTTGGGGTCGTGGCGCACGATCGTGCCGCTTGCGACCGCGGCGGCGCTCGCCCTCGTATGGGGCGCGGCGACCCGACCCTTGCCTCAAACTGCCGGCGAAGCGAGAGCGGGTTTGGTGGCCGACGACCTCTTGGCCGAGCTGGTGGCCGAGCACTCCCAGCCGCTGCCCCCCGAGGTCGACGCGAAGGGGGTTCGCGGCCTCGAGCGGTACGTCGGAGTGCCTGTACGGCCGGGGAGCTTCGAGCGAGCCGGCGCCCATTTGATGGGCGGGCGGGTCGTACCTCTCCACTCGCAGCGTGCGGCGATGCTTCAGTACGAGCTCGGCAGCGGGGACAATGTTCAGCGAGTGAGCGTTCTCGTGTACGACGCGCAGAAGATCCGGGTTGGCACGGCGACGAACCTCGCGCCGCGCGAAGTTGGAACCGCCGAGGTCCGGGTGGGACGCGAGAAGGGGTATTCCGTCGCAGTGACGGAGCGGGCCGGGGTGGGGTACCTCGTTGCGAGCGATCTCGACCAGGACAAGAGCGCGCAGTTCGCGGCGAGGATCTACGACGATCGCTGAGAGCGCCGGCCCCGGCGCGAATGCCGTATGCTGAGCGGGCAATGCGCTTGGTCTACGTGATGGATCCGATGGATCGGGTTCTCCCCGACAAGGACACGACGTTCGCCTTTCAGCGGGCTGCGCAGAGGCGCGGCCACGTCGCCCTTCACTGCGAGCCGAAGGACGTTTACGTCCAGGATGGCGACGTGTGGGCGCACGTGAGCGAGCTCACGGTGAGCGACCAGCGGCCGCATTTCACGTTCGGGGCGCAGCTAGAAGCGCGGCTGGCGGACGTCGACTGCGTCCTCATTCGAAAGGACCCGCCGTTCGACGCCGAGTACCTCTATGTGACGCTGATGCTCGAAAAGGTGCGGCATCGAACGCCGATCATCAACGACCCGCGGGGGCTGCGAGACGCGAACGAAAAGCTCTACACGCTCCACTTCTCACAGCACATGCCGCGGACGCTCGTGACCAGTGACCGGGCGCGGATTCATCGCTTCGTGGCCGAAGTCGGAACGGGCGTCGTGAAGCCGCTCGACGGCGCGGGCGGGAGCGGCGTAATGGTCGTCTCGAAGGGGGACCGAAACGCGCGATCCATCGTGGACTACATCACGGGCGAAGGCACGAGACACGCAATGGTGCAGGAGTATCTGCCGGCTGTACGCGCCGGGGACAAGCGGGTCCTTCTCCTCGAGGGCGAGGTGCTCGGCGCGATCAATCGCGTTCCGCGCGACGACGACGTCCGGTCCAACATCCACGCCGGCGGACGGGTCGAGCCATGCGACGTCTCGCCGGGGGAGCAGGCCGTCATCGCCGACATGGCACCGCGACTCGCAGCGGACGGCCTCGTGTTCGTGGGGCTCGATTTCATCGGCGGGAAGCTGACCGAGGTCAACGTCACGTCGCCCACCGGCATCCAGGAGCTGAGCCGACACGTGGGCAGGGACATGGCCGAGCCCGTCATCGCGTGGATCGAACGCCGGGCGACCTGCACAGCGCCCCATTGAATGGCGCCCAGCGTCGCTGGGCACGCCTCCTTCGCAGGCGGGCGCTGTATCTCCCCGCCCGGGCCCGGCTGGATACCTGTTGCGGGAGCTATACGTAGACACACGCTAAGAATCGGAGTGCATGCCCATCACGGTGCTCGTTCGCTCGGAAGGGGGCAGCGATGTCCGCCTGACGTTCGACGGCATGCAGCGCGTGGTGATCGGGCGGGGTGCAGGGTCCGACGTGCGTTTGCCCGACGCGGGGGTGAGCCACCGCCACGCGTGCCTCGTTGCTCGCGGAGCGGAGTTCCTGTTGGTGGACGAAGGGAGCACCAACGGAACGTTCGTGGGAGACGTGCGGATCGCCCCCCATACTTCGCGCATCGTTCGCTCCGGGGATGCCGTCCGCGTGGGGCGGGTCTGGCTCGAGCTGCGCGTCGATCAGAGCCCCGTCACCCGCGACGTCGCAAGCGCGACGCGCGACCTCGCGCTCGCCCTCTTGTCGCAGGCCATGGCCGCGCGCGGCCAGGACCTGACGGCCAGCGTTCGCGTGGTCGAGGGCAACGATCAAGGCGCCACGCTGGCGCTCGCGGACGAGGGGCGAGCCTACGTCCTCGGGCGCGGAGCGGAGTGCGATCTCCCGCTGTCGGACGCCGATGCGTCGCGCGAGCATGCGCACGTCGAGCGACGCGGTAACTCCATCGTGGTGCGCGATCTCGGCGCGAAGAACGGCACTTGGCTCGGCGACGCCCGGGCGCCCGAGAACCGCGCTGTCGTGTGGCGCCCCGCGCAGATGATGCGAATCGGCCGAACCGTCCTTGCGCTCGTCGAGCCACTGGGCGATGCGCTGGCAAAGATCGAGAGCGCCCCCGACGAAAAGCTGTCGGCCGGCGACGCGGTCGCGCGGCCCGTGGCGGCGAGCGCACTGCCCGCTCCGGTTACCCATGGGCCTCCGCCGCCGGCTCCCGCGCTTGCGCCACGACGGCGCCCGCGATTCTCCGCCGTGGACCTCGCGGTGATGGTTACCGCCGTCTGCATCCTTGGGCTAAGCCTTGCCGGTCTGCTTTGGCTGCTCCACGGGTGAGTCACCGCTCTGCGTCTGGCGGGGAGCTGGGGCCGGGGGCGACTACGGTGTCATCGAAGCGACCGTTGTTCGATGGGGCTCGTCGATTCGTGCCCGGCGGATACGATTTGGGCAGCCTCTCGATCGGTACTGCCGCGAGGAGCTGCTCCAGCTCCGCCGCGCTCTTGGGCCGCTCGTTCAGCCGTTTCTTCAGGCACTTGATGACGGCGAGATCGAGCGCCTCCGGGATCGGCAGATCCGGACGCCGGAGGCGCATGGGGATGGGGATTTGCCGCTGGTGCAAGTCGAGCAGATCGCGGCGGTGCTGCGCGATGATCGGAAGCTCGCCGGTGAGCGCCTCGTACATCATCACGCCGAGAGCGTAGATGTCCGTTCGCTGCTCGACTTGCGCGCCGATGCACTGCTCGGGGGCCATGTACTCGGGCGTTCCCAACGTATATCCAGCCTGAGTGAGGGACTCCGCGCTCGCCAGCTTGCTCATGCCGAAGTCGAGCACCTTGGCGAGCCCGTCCTCGCAGAGGAAGATATTGCCCGGCTTCAGGTCCCGGTGAACGACCCCTTTCTTGTGGGCGGCGTGCAGCGCGCGGCATACGTCGATGAAGACGGGAACTGCGTATCCCGGCGCCAGCAGACCGTCGCGCGCCAGCTTGTCCGCGAGCGATCGCCCCAGGAGCCGATCCATCACGACGTAGATGCTTCCATCCGCCATCTGGTCCAGATCGAGGACACGCACGACGTTGGGGTGCTCGACGTGCACCTGGATGTACGCCTCGCGCCGCAGGCGAGCGATTTCGCCCCCGTCGCGCGCCGCGGCGCCACGCAGCACCTTCACTGCGACCTCGTGACCGAGGGTCACGTGCTCGGCGGCATAGACGACGCCGATGCCTCCGGACCCGATTTTGCGGCCGATGCGGTACTTGCCGCCCAACACCGTTCCGGTCAGGTCCCCCGGAGTCGTGCCGAGCTCACCCCGCAGCTCGAGGCCGCGCTCGAGCGCAGCGATCCGATTTCGCTCGAAGACGCGCGATGCCCGTTCCTCGCGGGCACGATCCCACATGAAGCCCGCCCCACCGCCGAGAACCCCTCCCAGAACGCTCGCCACGGCCCCTGCGAGCGGGCCCCCGGCCGCGAAGACCATGCCTGCGCAGGCAGCTCCTGAGCCGAGCGCCCCGACGAACAGCCCCTGCCGGGAGCGCGGGCTCGTCCATCGCACGTCGTAGACGCAGGACTCTGCACCTCTCGTGAGGCACGACTCGTGCGCCACCTCCGCTTCGTTCAAGCCCCAAATGCGCGGCAAGCTCGCGAGCTCCCCCATCCGCGCGTCGCACAAGAGCTCTTCTCCTTGGGAGTCCGATCGCTCCGCCGAGTCGTCGGCGCCACTTCCGCCGATCGAACGGTACGTCATGCGAACCCGGCCGACGTAGCCACCGCCCTTGCGCTGCTCGCCCTGATTCTCGATCTCCCACGTTCCGACGCGCGTCGCCTCTCGGGCGTTTTGTGCGAGGTACTGGTACGCGTCCAAGGGGCGCTCGCTGCTGCGCAGCATCCGCACGAGAACGCCGAGCGCCTCGGGGTGCGTGGCCCAGTTGCCGCGGATCCGGATCGCCTCGCGACCGAGCTGCTGGGCGATTGCGCGAAGCGCGCGTCGGGCGGCGAGTCGGCTCACCCACCCCGTTTCGTTGTCGACGACCGACGGATCGATGCCGGCCGAGGCGAGCAGCTGCAGCACGGCCCGCTCGCCCTTCTCGGTGCGCAGTCGAAGCAGATAGGTCTTCAGGACGGACGCGCGAAGCTCTTCCTTGCCGCCCTGGCGCACGGTGCCGCGGGCAACTGGCGGAATGCCGGTGGCCATTGTCTTCAACGTACGCTCCGGCCGAGCGTTCGTCACATTTCTCCGACCGAGCAGGAGCTCACCGACATCTCAGTGATTCGTGTGCACGTGGTCATGGGCGATGCCCAACTCGAGCGCGAGGCGCTTGATCGCGTCGACCATCGACGCCGTGCCGACCACGAAGATGCGGCACTCCGGCGGCAATGGCTTGGTCACGCGCGCGCGGAGCACGTCCTGGACGTAGCCGTATTGGTAGGGGATCCCCTCGATCGAGCCGTCATGTTTCGACAGGCACACGAGCAAGTCCACCCCCGCGCGGATCCACGCCTCCAGGTCCGCTCGCATGGGGAGCTCGGCCCCGGTTCGAATCCCGACCAGCACGTGCGTGCGCCCGGCATCGGCGTCGGCGATCCGTCGGGCGACGATGGGACGGCCGGCGGCGATGCCGCTGCCGCCGAGGGCTACGAGGAGCGGCTGCCCGTGAGCTTCGTGCATGGGAAAGCCGCCCCCGATGGCGTCGGTCACTTCGAGCAAGGCGCCAGGATCGAGGGTCAGCAACACGTCGGACGCTCCGCCGCCCGAGCGCAAGATGACGTCCCAAGTGGGCGCGCCCGGCTCGTTTGCGAGCACGAAGAACCCGGTCTCTCCGCCGACGCGCACTTCGACATACTGCCCGGGTGATCGGTACGTCGACACGACGTCGCGCTCGGCGGCGAACTTCATTTGGGTGAGCCCGCCGCCCGTATCTTGGCGCGCGACGAGGCGAGCCGGGTGAAAGCGGCCTCGGGGGGCGGCCATGAGGGCAGTGTACCGCGACTACCGCCCGAGCTTGCCCGGATGCGATCAGAAGCGGCCGCTCGCGGAGATGCCAGCGTACCCGGGGACCACCACCGCGCGGACGGAGGTGCTCGCGGGGGTAGCGTTCGCGTTGTCCGTGGGCTTCTCGAGGAAGTGCCAAAGCAGGCCGGCGGCCACCGCCGCGGCGCCAACGCCGATCAGCGGACCGCCGACGTTCTCGAGGCCGCGGCCCTTGTTGCCCTGGTCTTGCGCGGCGGACGCCATCGGTCCCGGCTTGCAAACTCGCCCTGGGCACGTCTGTTCCGCAGACGAGATATCGCCCGCGCCGACGGCGTACAGCACGACGCCGGCGACCGCCGCTGCGGCTCCGACGCCCGTGACCACCCAGGGGAGAGCGCTATGGCCTTGCACGGGCGGCAGGGAAGCCGCTGGCGGCGGTACGCTCGCCACGACGACGGGCTCGGGGGCAGCGCTTGCAGCGGGCGGAGGCGGCGGGGCAGCCGACGCGCTGGCAGAAGGCGGGGGAGCCGGGGGCGCCGTCTGTTGCTCGCGTGCGAGCTGGTCTTTCAAATTCTTGATGCGGCGCTCGATCACGTCGTGGTCCGAAGCAGTCGGCGCTCTTTTCACGTATTCGTCGAGCGCCCGCACCGCCTCCGCCTTGTCCCCTTTGCGCTCGTACGCGGTCGCGATGATGGGAAGCATCCCATGCACGCTGCAGTCGATCGAGTAGGCGTCCTTGAAGTAGCTGATCGCTTTGTCGTAGTTCGACTCTTCCAGGTACTGCTTGCCGCTGAGGAATACAGTGTGGGCGCGATCGACGTCGGCCCTCGTGACCTTGGAGCCGTCGCATGCAAGCGGATAGTCGGATTGCTCCGCGAGCACCGGAAGCGCGATCGCCACTCCTGCGAGGGCTAGGACAAGGAGCAGATTGCGATTGGAGCGCATCGGCTGGGCCGGGATGCGACCCTACCATAAGGGATCGAGCAGATCACCAAAGTGACCTTCAGCGGCGATCTCCCAGCGTGGGTCCCACGCCCAACCCTCTGCCAGCCCCTTCGCCGGATCCCTCGACCGTGAGCGGCCCGTGGGGCATCTGCTCGCCGTGGTCCTTGCGCTGCTGCATATCGTATTTGCTCGGGCACTTCGCGAGCACGTTGGTGGCCTCGAACGAGTCGTTCGCTTGGAGCTCTCCTTCCACCGTGACGCCGACGTCCATCTCCGGGACGTCACGAAAGGTGTCGGGCACCACACATTGGGCGAATCGAACGGGGAGCTCGCTCCCATTCTTTGCGATTGAAAAGCGGTACTCGCAAGGCTGGTCGCGCTTAACGAGCGTGCCGTGCACGAGGTTTCCTTCGGCGCGCACCGGACGGCCGACGAACTTTGCCTTTTGGGCCAGAAGCTGGTCGACGGGCTTCGAATAAAGCGCCTTGTCCTGCATCCCGCTCAGCACGATGGTGACGATGGCGGCAGCACCCATCGTTAGGGCCACCGCGATCCCCACCCCCACCCAACGCTTGCGTTCGGGCCCCTCGTCATCTCGGTAACGTCGACGTGGCGACGCTGCGTCGGCAGCGAGCGGTGCAAAGGGGTTCGGCTCGTCGGCCATGGCCCCGTGATCGTAGCGCCCGGAGCGGAGGCGTCAAACCGGCCGCCCGTCCGCGCCAAGAACCTTGGTCGGAGGGCCGTCGCCCCGGCACGTTCATCGGTGTACACTTCCGTCGTGCGTATCCCACCACGATGGTTCGATCACCTCGGCCCGTGTTTGCCGGCGAGTCGCTCGCCGTTCGTCGCTCGCTAACCGATGACAGAAGTTCTCTCGCTTCCCGTCCTCGTGCTCAATCGACACCTGGTGCCGGTGCAGGTGACGACGGTGAAGCGCGCGGTGGTCTTGCTGTACGGCGGCGTCGCACTCGCCCTCGACGAGGCAGGCGACTCGTACGACTTCGATCTTTGGCGAGAACTTTCCGTGCGCGTGGACGACGACGCGATCCCGATCGTCGGGGGGGAGCTGCGCGTACCGCGCGTCGTGCACCTGCTGCGCTACGATCGGACGCCGCGGGTGACCGTGCGCCTCACGCGCCGCAACCTGATGTTTCGCGACGCGCACCAGTGCCAGTATTGCGGCAAGCGCCCTGCGCTTCGAGAGCTCAACATCGATCACGTCGTCCCGCGGTCGCGCGGCGGCGATGACTCGTGGGAAAATCTCGTGACCGCATGCCGTCCGTGCAACCTCCGCAAAGGCTGGAAGACACCCGAGGAAGCGAACATGCGCCTCGATCGCCGACCGTTCCGCCCGAAGTGGACGATGACGGCGCAGATTCTCCTCGGTAGCGGCTGGAAGTTCAAAGAGTGGGAGCCGTTCCTGAAAGCGGCAAGCTGAGGAACGTTCCGACGCGGGAATCGGCTCCCGCGCGCGAGCCGTCATTTCAACTTGGTGAATCCGTGATGGACCGTGCCGATGAGACCGGGGACGCGTGCCGGGGCGCCGCGAGGTTCGCGCCGCACCTCGCTGCCTGTCTGGTCGGGGGGTGGCGGCAACGTGTATCCGTCCGCGTCTGGGCCTGCGATCCCGTCCTGCTCGCGAACGTAGGCTTCGGCGCGAGTCCCGTCGGCGGCGACCGCGGTGACGCGGTGCCGCGGGCCGCTTTCTGCCGGCACGTCGAATGAGACGACATCGGCGGCGGGATTCAGGTCGCGCGCGGTTTCGTCGAACGTGACGTGGGTCGCCGCAAAGGGGAGCGGCACGACGACTTTGCGCGCCGTCGCTGCCGGAGGCGACTCGACCACGGCGATCGCCGGAGCCTGGGCGGCCGGGGAAACGACCATGGCGGAAGTCGCGTGGCGTGCGACGACGGCGAGCGTCACTACCGCGCCGATGGCGATACCGCCCGCGACTGCGCCCGCTGTCCACCAGGCCGCTCGTTTCAGCCGCAGGTTCGGGCTCCACCGTCGCACCTCGCTGCCGAGCGCGTAGCGCGCGGTCGGCGCCGCGGGCGCCAGCTCGGCGAGGAGAGGTCCTGTCGGAGCCTCCGAGACAGAGCGCTCGCGCGCCGGCAGGCCCGACGCACGCAGAAGACCCGCGAGGTCGCTGCTGCCGATGGTCTCGCGCACCTGCCCCTGCCGAGAGGCCATCCGCGCGCCGAAGATCGCTTCCATGAGTCTCGCCACGTCGGCATGCGTGCCGATCTGTTCGGGACCGGTGGCGCGCTCGATCTCGCTCGCGAACTCGAGCGCCGTAGCGTGCCGTGCCTCCAGGTCGCGCGAGAGTGCGCGAGCGATCACCTCGTCGAGCGCCTGCGGAACCTGTGCGCCGATCTGTCGGAGGGTGGGAATCGGGCCCTCCATCACCTCTTGCAACACGTCAACGGCCTCTTGCCCTCGAAACAAACGTCGCCCCGCGAAGCACTCCCAGAGTACGACCGCCATGGAGAACACGTCGCTCTGAACGGTGCAGGATCGCCGCTTGTCGACCCGTTCCGGGGCGAGGTAGGCGAGCTTTCCTTTGACCTCGTGCGTGCGGGTGGTCTGGATGCGATCCTCGGCCTTGGCGATACCGAAATCGGTAAGGTGCGCACGTCCGTCGCATCCGATGAGGACGTTGTGGGGAGACACGTCGCGATGAATGATGTGCAGGGGTCTTCCGTTCTCGCCTTTCAGCTGATGTGCGGCCTGCAGGCCCGCCAGCGCATCGAGCGCGATTCGGGTGGCGACGCGGACGTCGAGTGCGCGACCGATTCCGGAGAGCTCGCGCCTCAGCTCCGCGAGGGAGGCTCCCTCGACATAGTCCATGACGATGAATGGGACGCCGCCGTCGAAGCCGAGCTCGCGAACCTTCACCACGTTCGGGTGGTCGATCGCGGAAGCGAGTCTTGCCTCGTCGACGAGCATCGCGAGGAAGGTCTTGTCGCTCGTGAGGTGGCGGTGAGGCCGTTTGACGGCCACGAGCATGGGCCCGATGCGTCGGTCGATGGCGCGCGCGAGGGACACTGTGGCCATCCCGCCCGACGCGAGCTCGATGAGAAGCTCGTAAGCACCCAATCGCTCGGCCGCAGCGGGGGAAGTGCTGGGCAGCGGCACGCTGGGGTTGGGAGGTGCCGAGGCGGTCGACACGGCAGTACAAGCGAAGCACGCGCGAGCGACTCCGTCGAGCAAACCAAATCGAGTACCGTGAGGTCATGCGAGGCTTCTCCCAAAGCGCGTTCACGGTAGTGTCACGCTCGGTGTTGGAGCGGGGACGGGCCACCGCCTTCGCGATCTCCGCGTCGTGCATCGCCGTGCCCCTCGCGTGCGGCGGTGGCCAGTCGGCTGGCGGTGGAGTGCAGTCGCCGGACAAGACGGCAGCTTCCGCGACCGCTGCGCCCACTGGCGCGAGCCCCGCGGGCTCGGAAACGACGACGACCGCCACGCTAGCTGACACGGGAGACTCGGGCGGCACGAAGCTGACCGAGACCGATGCTGCCGCGACGGCCTCCGCCAGCGCGGCGTCTCCGCAAAAGTCACCCCATGGCCACGACCCAGGGCGCGGATCGGGCGACATCGGCGCGATCGTGAAGGCGCACCGCGAGGAAGCGCGCGCCTGCTACGATAGAGCGTCGACCGAGCACCCCGGCATCGAAGGGGACCTGGTCGTATCGTGGACTATTGACCCGAAAGGAAACGTGAGCCAGGCGGCGCTCGACGCAGCTCGCAGCCAGATCACGGAGCCGTCGGTCGTCACTTGCGTCTTGGAGATTATCAGGAAAATCCAGTTTGCGCCGAGCCCCGGTGGCTTCGAGACGAGGGCGTCGTATCCGTTCAACTTCCATCTCCGTCACGGCCGGCCGTCTCCCTGAAAGCTCGCCGAGCGTCCCGGTATCGACGCGCGCTAGGTACGCCTGTCACGCACACACACTACCTCGCGCGTCGATGACGCCACGGATGCAGGCAGTTCGAGGGGCGCGGCCGCGCCCCGAATTGGAGCGGCAGCGGCCGCGCTCCCCTCGAACTAGACCCACTGAGGCCCGACCCTTCAACAAGAAGAGGATGAGGGACTCATTCCTTGACTCATTCCTCTCCATCGTCGAGGCCGTGGCTCGACGTCGGAGCGCCGCCCAGGATCGACGGAACACCGGCAGGCGGGGCGGCCTTTGCAGCGGCTTTGGGCGCCGCAGCAGGGGTCCTCGCTGCTGACCGAGGCGCCGCCTTTTTCACGGGCCTGGTGGCGGCTGCCCGCTTGGCTGGCCTCTTTGCGGCCTTTCGCTTCGCCGGCTTCTTCGCGGTCTTTGCGGCTTTCTTCGTGGTCTTGGTCTTCTTGCCGCCCTTCTTCGCCTTCTTGGCACCCTTCTTCGCAGCCATTGGAACTCCTCCTGTTGAGTGAGCTAAGTGACGTATATGGTCACGTACGTCAGGTGTCAACGAAAAACTTGTGGACAGGTCTCTCGTGCCAGGCGCTCGTGACGCCTCTCCCGGGCGCCGCTCCCTTCGGGGCGATGACGACGGGGTCGGAAGCGGCCGGAGATCTTCTTCCGTTACCTTGACCCTTGAGAGGCTGGTCGATACCGTCGCAGCGTTACCTGAAATCCAAACACGACGGTCAATGAGGGTCACCGATGCTCAACCTGAAGATGCGCGTCAGTTTGCTCCTTACCGCGTTTGTCGCATGCTTCCTGCTCGCCGGTTGCGGCCACAGTGAAGAGGAGTGGTCGCAAGCGCAGCGCGATATTGCAAAGCTCAAGGCCGATCTCGACGTCGCCAACAAGCGTCACTCCGATGACGAGCAGCAGTACGCCGCGGCGCAGCAGCAAATCGCGGACCTCCAGGCGAAGCTCAAAGACGTGGGGGTCGATCTCTCCAAATCAAACGAGGAGAAAAACAAGCTCCGTCAGGCCATGTCCGAATACGAGGCGCGCCTCAAGCAACTCGATGATATGAAGGCTCGCTTCAAGGATCTGAAGCAGCGCCTTGACCAGCTAACGAGCGTCGGACTGAAGGTGGTGGTCAGAAACAACCGGATGGTGATCCAGTTGCCGGGGGATATTCTCTTCGATTCCGGTAGTGACAAGCTCAAGGCCGATGGCAAGAAAGTCCTCAAGAAAGTGGCGGACGTTATCCGAAACGACACGACGCTCAACGCGCGAAACTTCCAGGTCGCTGGGCATACCGACAAGGAGCCGTACGCTGGGGCGTACTTCGACAACTGGGGGCTCAGCTTGATGCGCGCACGTCAGGTACTCGTGTTTCTCGTGTCGCCCGAGAAGGAGGACGCAAAGGGGGTTCCGGCAGGCGGCGGTCTGGCTATTGCGCACTGGGCAGCGGCGGGCTACGGCGCGACCGATCCAATCGCTGGTACACCAGAGACTCAGACCCGCGAGGAGATGCAGCGAAACCGCCGCGTAGAGCTGGTGTTACAGCCAAATGTCGAGGAGATGCTGAACCTGAAGGATCTGACGGGTACCTAACCGCCCTTTCAGGGGGCGCTCGACGATGCGCGTGGCAGCGATCGACATCGGCACGAATACGGCGCTCTTGCTCGTCGCAGACGGTGGCGCAGGGGGTGCGCTGCGCGCCGTGGTGGAGCGAGCCAGCATCACCCGTCTGGGCGAGGGGGTAGATCGCTCGCGCAGCCTCTCGTCCGCAGCCGTGGCGCGAACGCGCCTGTGTCTAGAACAATACGCGCGCCAGGTGCGCGAGCTGAGCCCTCAGCGCGTTGCCGTGGTCGGGACCAGCGCCATGCGTGACGCGCAGGGGGGGCAGGAGTTGCGCGAGTGCGTACGCTTGCTGTTCGGAGTCGATGTCCGCGTGCTCAGCGGTGAAGAGGAGGCACGCCTCGCGTTTCGCGGAGCAGTGGGAGGGCTGGCGATCGACGGGCGGAAGGATTGCGCCGTTTTCGACATCGGCGGTGGAAGTACCGAGGTGGTCATCGGGCGCGTTGAGGAGGGCGTTCCCCGCATCGGCTTTGCGGCGAGCTACAACGTGGGCAGCGTTCGCCTGACCGAGCGTCACTTCACGCACGACCCGCCGACCGAAGCGGAGCGAGTCACCGTCACGCAATCGGCACGCGGCGCATTCATGAACGTCCCGCTCCTCCCGGATTCAAGCCCGCCCGTTGGCATCGCTGGCACCATGACCACCCTGGCCGCCGTAGCCCTTGGCCTCGAGAACTATGACGGCCCTCGCGTGCACGGTCACATCTTGCCGACCGCAGAGTTGCGAGGCGTGGTCCAGCGGCTTGCGGCGGTGAACCTTGAGAAGCGAAAACAGGTGCCCGGAATGGAGCCGAAACGAGCAGACGTCATTGTTGCTGGCGGGCTACTTGCGCTTGCAGTGCTCGATCATTGGACGGCAGGGGCCGTCCGAATCTCGGATCGCGGCGTTCGATGGGGACTTGCCGAGGAGCTTCTCCTGTCGCCCTAGAGCGACGACGGACGGAGGATTTCACGGCCTTCGGCTGTGGTGCAAGGCGCGACGAGGATGAATTCCAGAGCCATTTGACCTGCGGAGCAACGCACCGAGACGGCCGAAAGCCGCGGAGTGCTCGGGCGCGCTCGTCGTTCATCGCCTAGGCCTGGCTCCCCTCAGTCCGTGGGGCGAGAGGACAATCGGAGCGCTATTCTGTGACGCGGTCGGTTGCCTTCAGGGCCCGGGAGCATGGAGGATTTGACAATTGGGTGGTCACCAATTAGAGTGCGCCTGCCTCTTTTTCTGACCTCGACTCACACGAGCGCGCAGACGCTCAGCCCGGGCCTCGAAGGGGGCACGGGGTTCGTTCTTCCGCTGCCTACACAGGTTTTCTGGCTCACAGGCCGCGTTTGTTTCGCCAGTGGGTGCCTTTCTGGTCGAGGTGCTCCGTCGCGGGGTTGTGTCGATCCTCGTGACGCCTAAACCCAAGGAGATGCTATGCAAGCTGCTACCGACGTCAAATTCAAGGTGGGCGACAAGGCCGTGTACCCCGCTCAGGGCGTCGCGGAGGTCATCCGCATCGAGGAAAAGGACATCGCGGGCAGCCGGCAGAAGTTTTACG
>CAZHED010000083.1:0-13861 GCA_964531095.1 uncultured Polyangiaceae bacterium
TCGAAGGGCAGACAGGCTACGTTTCCCTCTCTTCTCGTTCGGTCGCGAGTCGCACGTCCCCCTTTCCGCGCCGGGATGCGCGGCGCGTCCACTCCTGTCGTAGGACCCACCTTCTAGAAGAAATCGATCTGCTGATAATGGCCGGCGCGCAACGCGTCCATCGGTATTGATGCGCAGCGTGGGTTTGCGTTCGTCGGTAGCCCGCAAGCGCTGTGCACGGTTCGTGCCGATGCGGGTGCGCGCCTCGATAGCCGTTGCAATTCGACTACAGAAGGAGTTGCCCGCGGTCGATCAGGACACGAGTGTCGTCGGCTGGCACGGAACGGCACACCCCCACCCCGCTCCGTCGCTTTGGCAGCGACCCAGCCTGCGGCTCGCGCTTGGACATTCCGACGAATGGGCGGTCGCCGATTCGCTCGTCATCTGGGTCTTCGTATTCCGCGAGTGGGTCCGAACGATCACACCTTCGGCAGGGTGGACCTTCAAAGCCTTTACGTTTCGCGCATGAAAAGGGATTGACGGGCGCGTGGAAATCATTTTTGCCGCCTCGCCGGCCGCGCCGTCGTGGTCGCTACAGCGGCTGGCCGGCGCCGCGAGCTCAGGGATCACCACGCCGCGAGGTCGATCCATCCGCGCGGCGCGTGGCCATCGCCTTGCATTCTCTCGCGGAGATGCACGGAATACGCAATAGGATTCTCGCAGGCACGCGATTCGGGGCGGTGATGGGCCTGGCAGCGGGGCTGCTTGCTTGGCCGGTTTCGGCGCGCGCGGACGCCACATGTGGCAGCACGCAAGCAGGCTGGAACGTCCCGGCTGGCGACACCGTATTCGAGCGTTCGCCCGGGCCGATCGCCGACGTGCTCGCGGCGGTCGGCGAATATCGCTCGCACTCGATGCTCTCGCGCGGCCCGGACGGTTGGGTGACGCACGCGACGTCGATCACGCCGCCCGTCAACGGGGATCGCAACTTTCTGGGCCAAGAGTGCACCGCGCCGATCGACCCGGGGTTCCTGTATGCGGCGTCGCCGGGGCTCGAGACGATCGGCCAAGGCGCGATCTACAACTTTCTTTACGCCGGGGGCCCGGTCGACTTCATCGCCTACCAGAGCGCCGCGAACGGAACCCAGCAGGCCATCGGAAACATGTTCATGGGCGCCGGCATGTCGTGGATTGCGTGGGACTCGAAGCAGGACACGAGCCAGCTCGTCTTCGCGGAGGCGTACAACGGCACGCAGATTCACTACGGCTGGTACCAGTACATGAACGTGCAGGGTACGGCGCAAGGCGTGCCGGGCGTCAACACCGGCGTGGTCTGTTCGACTTCGCTGGCTCTCTGGCAGCACGACGCCTTGAGCGCCGCGCCTGGCTACAGCGGAGACGTCATTGCTCGCTCGTATCCGTCGTCGTTGATCGTGCCCGCGGCCGCCGGGCTGCACAACGCCGTGTACAACGAGTGTACGTCGCTGATGGGCGGACCGTTCTCGTCGTTCGGATCGTTTCTTCGCACGATCGGAACGTGCGCGCTCTGCTTCAACTGCAATCTTTGCGGCGCCGCCGCGGACCAGATGGTCAATTGCTTTTCCAACAACGACTGCGGGTCGAGCAACCCATCCGAATGGCGCGGCATCGTGGCCAATGGGACCGCCGTCTCCATCAGCCCCGACGACATCGCGTGCTGGAACAACCCCAGCAACGGGACGGGCGCGCCGTGCGCGGGCGCCGGTTCGAGCGTTTGGGGATGGGATGTCAACGAAACGGTGCAATGGAATAGCGGAGGAAATGCGTATTCTTGTTGGGATTGAGTGATTGAGTGACGTCCACGTCCACGTCGTTTACTACGTCTAGCTCGAGGCAGGTGTTGCCATGGGGGTTGGAGTCCGTCGTCGCAGGCCGGTCCGGCGGGCAGTTGCGCTCGCCCTGCTGGGGCTGGCCGCGCTCTGCGCAGTGGTTCTCTTCTACTCAAGACGCCGCTCGGCGCCGCGTGCGCGGCTGGTCGCGTCGGACGTGCCCGAATCGCCGGGCGGGTCCCCGATGGCCTCTCTCCCGCCAGTGACCGCAGCGCCGACCCCGCCCGCACCGCCGGCGCCGCGCCCCTCCGATCCGCCGCCGGTCATCGACGAGATCGCGGTCGAGAAGACCGAAGTGTGCTCTGGAGAAGAAAACCTGGTCACGGTGCACGCGCATACCGTCGACGGCACCGATGCCTTCCTGCATAGCGTGGTCGACGGCGCCATGGGCGCGTCGGTGCCGGTGCGCCTTTGGCTCGACGAGAGCGGCCGGGTGCAGGGCAATCACTCGGTCACCGTGTTCGGAAAGGCGAATACGGCGGTCACCGTTGCGCTGCCCGATGTTCGGGTGAAGGACTGCCAGCCGGCGCGCGTCGTCGGCGTGGAGGAGCATTTGCTGGCGAACTCCTGGGCCGACTTCGACTTCGTGGCGAGGGTCGTCACCCTACCACCGCGGGGTGCGACCGACGCTCCACGTAGCCCTGGCGCGGGAGACACGTTCACCGCGACGTCGTACGCATGGTCCTTCGGCGACGGCGAGACGGCGACGACGTCCGCGCCCATCGCCACGCACAGTTACGAAGGGAGGGCCCAGGAGACGCTCTATTCGTACTTCACGGTGGGCGTCGAGGTTCGAAGCAAAGACGGCCGCACGCTCACGGGTCGCACGACGTTGCCGCTGATCAATGCCGCGTTCGAATCGCTGGCGCGCAAGGGAATCGTCCAGTTGCTCATCGCGCTCGACCCGCGCTTTCCGGATCTGGGCTCCGATGGACGGATCGTGCAGCGGGTGCGCATTTGGCACACGCGCCCGGACCCGGTGACGATCGAGAGCGTTGCGGTCACGAAGTATTTCGAGACCGGTTCCGGCCAGGCGCGTCCGGAGCCGGTCGATTCCGCCGGGGTGCTCGGCACGAGCGTCATTCCGCCGGGCAAAGAGGGGGTCACGGCCACCGTGGTGCTCGATACCGTCGCCGACCCCGGCGTGTTCTCGGTGACGTACCGGCTGGCGGGCCGGTCGCGCGAAGGACTTCCGGTGATGGGCAGCTTTTCGGTGCTTCGACCTCCGCCACGGCCCACGGCGGAGAACAGTCAGCGGGTGAACGACCCGACCCTGACGGCGAAGATCCGCGCCGCGCGCGAGATCCTGGGCAAGGATGTCGTCAGCGACGAAGACATCTGGCAGCTCGAGCGCGAAGGCCGCTTTCCGCTCTCCGCGCCGACCTCGCGCTTCGTGACCGCGCCGCCGCAGCCGCCGCCGACTCTGCGCGACCCCGGGGTGCCTTTGCACGGCCCGCCCGTACCAACCTCGGTCACGCCGCCTCCGGCCGTCACGGCGGCGACCGGAGCGCCCGCGGAGGGACGGTGATCGGACGAAGACTGGCACCAGCCCGACCTCCCGAACGGCGCGCGCATGCGGCCCGCGGCGACGTGCAAAGCCCGATTGGCACGTTGCGAATGGGGAGACCGACCGCACTTGTGCATTCCACAGCTACCCCGGGAAATCGCTGCGGCATCCCTCTTGCTCACGGTGCCGCGGCGTGGACGTGCTCTGTCTCGGGGGCACGGACTCAAGAGACCGAAAACGATGAGAATGCATACCAAGGCATTTCGAGTGGCCGAAGGCGACGACGTCGATCTCGACAAGCGGCCGACCAAGGTCGACCCGGTGTATGCGTCGACGGAGCAATACGAGGAGCTGCTGAAAGAGCACGTCGGCAAGCTGAGCGCCAAGCAGCAGATGTTCTACGCCGACAATCGATACGCCATTCTGCTGATCTTTCAAGGGATGGACGCGGCGGGAAAGGACGGAACGATCCGGCACGTGATGTCGGGGGTCAATCCGCAGGGCTGCCAGGTGTTCGGCTTCAAGCAACCGAGCGCGGCGGAGCTGGAGCACGATTTCTTGTGGCGAGCAGCGCTGGACCTGCCGGCGCGCGGGCGCATCGGAATCTTCAACCGATCCTACTACGAAGAAGTGCTCGTCGTCCGAGTCCATCCCGAGATTCTTGGCAAGGAGGGTCTCCCGGACCCGACGCTCGACGAGAAGGCGATCTGGCACGACCGGTATCGATCCATCGTGAATTGGGAGAGACACCTTCACGTCAACGGAACGCGCATCCTCAAGTTCTATCTGCACCTCTCCAAAGACGAGCAACGCAAGCGCTTCCTCGAGCGAATCAACGATCCGGAAAAGAACTGGAAGTTTAGCCTTGCGGACATCGCAGAGCGAAACTTCTGGAAGACTTACATGAAGACATACGAGCGATGCATGGCTGCGACCAGCACTCGGCACGCGCCATGGTTCGTCGTTCCGGCCGACGACAAGGAGAACGCCCGGCTGATCGTGTCTCAAATCGTGCTCGACGCGTTCGATGACCTCAGTCTGGCATACCCGGAGACAAGTGCGTCGCGTCGCGCGGAGCTCTTGGAAATCCGCAAGCAGCTAGAGAAGGAATGAACTACGAGAAGGCCCTACCCTCGTGCGCCAGGAGCCACCGCTTGCGCTCGATGCCGCCGCCGTAGCCGGTGAGCGAGCCGTCCGCTCCGATCACGCGATGGCACGGTACGACGACGCCGATCGGGTTGGCTCCGTTGGCCAGACCGACCGCGCGCACGGCGGCGGGACTGCCGATTCGTCGTGCGAGCTGTCCGTAGGAGCACGTCTCGCCGCACGGGATGTCGCGGAGCGCGCGCCAGACGCGGCGCTGGAACTCGGTGCCGTCGGGGAAAGCCACGGGCAAGCCGTCGATCGCTCCGAGGTCGCCGGCGAAATAGCCGCGCAGCGCGGTCGTAAGCCCCGCGGGGTCCGTCGCGGGGACGATCGCGACGCCTCGCCCGCCCGGTCCGCCGCGAAGCAGCCGTTCCATGCGCGAGTGGCCGTCGGTCCATCCCACCGCGCAGAGTCGCCCTTCGTGGTCGGCGACGACGGCCAGGCGGCCGATGGGCGTCTCGACATGGTCGAGGCGGAAGACGTGCGGTTCCTTCATGACAGGCCCTCCGTCGGCGCGGATCGCGGCCCGGCGTCCGCGGCCCATAGATGCTGCGCGGCGTATCCCCGCCATGGGCGCCAGCGTTCGGCGCGAGCCAGGAGCTCCCCAGGGGTCGGCCTCACTCCGGTCACGCGGGCCGCGCCGCGCAAGAGCCCGACGTCGCTCGCGGGGAACGCGTCCGGCTCGGTCCCTGCGCGGAGCGCGATGTAGTGCGCAGTCCATTCTCCGATACCGCGAATCGTTCGGAGTCTCTCGACGGTCGCCTCGACGGTTTCGAGCGGTTCGATCAGACGCGGGTTGGCGAGGACCGCCTGCGCCATTGCCGTGAGCGCGCGGCGGCGCGCACCGGGCATTCCGAGCGCCTCGAGATCGGCGCGCGCCACCTGGGTCGCCGTGGGAAAGGCCAGAACCAGGGCCGGGTCCGCGCTCTGCGAGACGACAAGCGCCGTTCCGCACACGCGCGCGAGCTGGCCGGCGAGGCGGCGGGCGGCTTCCACCGTCACTTGCTGCCCGAGGATGGCACGAACCGCGAGCTCGAATCCGTCCCACCCCGCCGGGCTGCGGAGGCCGGGACGCGCGGCCACCAGCGGCGCCAAGAGGGGGTCTTGCGCGAGGTGCGCGCCGATCGCCGCGACGTCCGCGCCCAGATCGAACGCGCGCCGAACGCGCGCGATGATCCCCGGGAGCGCGCGGACCGACGGACAGCGGATCGTGGCAGCCAGGCTGTGGCTCTGCGGCCGATGCACGATTCTCACCGTCGACGGAACCCCGTCCACGAGCAGGACTCGAGCGTAGGCGTCCCCGTCCACCCGCTCGATCCCGTCGATCGCGCGCGCTCGCAGGTGGGCCAGGACCGACGACCAATCGTACGGCGGCCGGTACCGCAGCCGAACCGTCACGCCCGTCGCAGCGACCGAGCCTTCGGGCACCGCGACGACCGACTTGCGGCGAAGGCCGCTCGGCGGCCGGTCAAAGAGCTGCTGGAAGGTCTCGTTGAACCGGCGAACGCTCCCGAACCCGGCGGCGACGGCGATTTCAGCCATCGGCAAGCGCGTGTCATGGACGAGCTGCTTCGCGAAGAGCACGCGCCGCGTCTGGGCCACCGCGACCGGCGAGGCGCCGAGATGATGCTGGAACAAGCGGCGGAGCTGTCGCGCACCCACGCCGAGCCGCTCGGCGAGCGCGTCGACGCCCGCCTCGTCGCCGTCGAGCGCGCCGTCCGCGATGAGCGCGAGGCCTCGCGACACGGTGTTGGACGTGCCGCGCCAGGTGGCCATATCGGGCGCCGTCTCCGGCCGGCAGCGCAAGCAGGCGCGAAACCCCGCTTCCTCAGCGGCCGCCGCGGACGGAAAGAAGCGACAGTTCTCGAGCCCGGCCGTCGCGGCCGGGCAGACCGGCCGGCAGTAGATGCCGGTCGAGGTCACGCCGACGAAGAGGCGCCCGTCGAAGCGCGCGTCTCGCGTTCGAAGCGCCCGGTAGCAGACTTGGGGATCGAGCCGGTCCATGCGCGGGTGGATCCTTGGGTACTACCGGCGGGCCGCGCGCGCTCGCGGTTTTCGGACATCGTCAGCCTTGCGGCAGGCGGGGAGGCGTCATTTGGCCGCACCGCACGACGTCGGAAACGACGCGACCTTTTTCGCTCCCACGGGCACCTGGAACTGGAAGACCGAATCGGCGAGCGCGGCCCGTGGCTGCCAGTTGGACAGCCGAACCGTGAACTCGGGTTTGTCGGTCATCGTCTTGCTCGTGATGACGTATCGCAGCGGGAGGGGCTGGGGTCCGGCCTGGATCCAGACCTGCCAGTCGACCTCTTCCCCTTGGAAGGCGAGGTGATTCGCCAGTACGCCATCGACGGTCTCTTTGCCGATGAACTGCCCGGCGGTCACCTGCTCGGTCAAGACCTCGTACGGGCGGCTGTAGAGTAGGTCCGCGCCGGGCGCGTCGAGCTGGTAGCGCTTGTGGAGCGTGTCGATCGTCGCGTCGATCGTGGCCGGGGCGGGGGCCGTCGCGTATTCGTTGTTCGCTTTGCAGTAGAGCGTCATCGTCTTGCCGTCATCGGCGAACGCGAGCCCGTTCGCGGCCGTGGCCTGGGCGCTCCGCAGCCGGCTGGGCCGCGAGACGAACACGTCCTGATCGCCGGTGATCTGGATCTTGCGACCGTCGTTGGTCAGGACCTCGTCGACTGTGGAGCTCGTCACTTCGAAGGTCTTGAGCGCTGCGAGGTAGTCGGTCATCTGCCGGAGCATTCGATCGGCCTCCGGATCGACGTGCTTCTCGTGCGGAGCCGCCTCCGCCTTGGGCGGACCCTCGACAGCCGCGGCAGTCGTGGGCAAACCCATGAGCGCGAGAACGAGTCCATATCTCGTCATGACCACCTCCGCATCGAGGGGATGCAAGGCCGGAGCCGTCCTCTGCGGTTTCTGCGCAGGGTCCCCGCGAACGAGGCAAACGGCCACGCACGCGCTCCGCTGCCTCGCGACCCCAGCGGGCTGGCAAGGTCACAGCGCGCGCACCGACTCCGCAATGGCTCCGGGAGTCCGTACTTTCCGTCGCGTGCAGGTCGCGACGGCGCCCTATCGGTTGTGTTCTTGCAGTCGCCGATTCTCCGCGAGGAGGGGCCGATGGCGAAGTTGTGGGCAAGAGCAGGCGCCTTTTGCGTGTTGTCGTTCTCGGCGGTCGCGGGTTGGATCGCTTGCAACAGTTCTCCGCTGTCCAGCGGTGTCGGACTCATGGCCGCGCAGGGCGATGGCGGATCGGCGGCGACCCCCGGATCGCCGAGCGCGACGACGTCGCTCGACACCAAGCACCTGCCGCCCGCGCCAGCTCCGTTCGGCGGCGTCATCGGCACCAGCCCGGCCCAGTCGAGGCCGTGGTGGCCGCCCAAAGTCGTGCCGCCGAAGGGCGCGCCGAACGTTCTCCTCATCATGACCGACGACGTCGGCTTCGGGGCCCCGAGCACCTTCGGCGGTACGATCCCGACGCCGGCGCTCGACCGCATCGCGAAGATGGGGCTCCGGTACACGGCGTTTCACTCGACCGCCCTGTGCTCGCCGACCCGGGCATCGCTCATCACCGGGCGCAACCACCACTCGGCGCACACGGGCGCCGTCGTCGAGCAGTCGATGGGATATCCCGGGTACGACACCCTCATCGGCAAAGACACTGCCACCCTCGGCGAAATCCTCAAGGCGAACGGGTACGCCACGTCCTGGTTCGGAAAGGAGCACAACACGCCCGTGTGGGAAGCCACCGCGGCGGGCCCCTTCGAACGGTGGCCCGTCGGCTATGGCTTCCAGTATTTCTATGGATTCGTCGGTGGCGACACGAGCCAGTGGCAACCGAACCTCTTCCGCAATACAACGCCGATTCAGCCCTATGTGGGGCACCCCGGATGGAACTTGATCACGGCGATGGCGGACGACGCGATTGGGTACATGAAGGGGCTGAACGCGATCCAGCCCGAGCAACCATTCTTCGTTTACTACGTCCCCGGCGGCACCCACGCCCCCCACCACCCGACGCCCGAGTGGATCGACAAGTTCAAGGGCAAGTTCGATCATGGCTGGAACGCCCAGCGCGACGCGATCTTCGCCAATCAGAAGAAGCTCGGCGTGATTCCGCAGAGCGCGCAGCTCACCCCTTGGCCAAAGGACCTGCCCATGTGGGACTCCCTCTCGCCCGTGGAGAAGAAGCTCTACGCGCACCAGGCGGAAGTCTACGCGGCATTTCTGGCGTACACAGACAACGAGATTGGGCGGGTCGTCCAGGCCGTGCAAGACATGGGAAAGCTCGACGACACGCTCGTCATCTACATCAGCGGCGACAACGGGGCGAGCCCCGAAGGCGGCCTCACCGGGACGTTCAACGAGATGGCCTCGTTCAACGGAGTGAATCTTCCGGCGGCCGCGCAGATGAAATTCTACGACGCATGGGGATCCGATCAGACGTATCCGCATTTCGCGGTGGGGTGGGCGTGGGCATTCGACACGCCGTTCAAATGGACCAAAGAGGTGGCGTCGCACTTCGGCGGCACCCGCCAGGGCATGGCGATGGCCTGGCCAAAGCGGATCAAAGACGCCGGCGGAATCCGCCCGCAGTTCCATCACGTGATCGACATCGCCCCGACCATCCTCGAGGCGTGCGGAATCGCGCAGCCTGAGCAGGTGGACGGCGTCGCGCAGCGGCCGATCGAAGGCGTGAGCATGGCCTACACATGGGACAAGGCCAATGCGAACGCCGTGACCCGGCATACCACCCAGTACTTCGAGATGTTCGGCACCCACGCGATCTACCACGAGGGCTGGATCGCTTCGGCGGCGTCCCCCGTTCCGCCGTGGGAGTTTGCCACGGCGAAGGCCCCGGCGGACCCGTTGAACGACTTCACGTGGGAGCTCTACGATTTGAGCGCCGACTTCACGCAGAACGACGATCTCGCGGCGAAGAACCCCGAAAAGCTGCGCGAGCTGAAAGACCTCTTCGTCGAGGAGGCGACCAAGTACAACGTCTTTCCGCTCGACAGCGCCGTCGTCGAGCGGCTTCACGCCCCGCGGCCGAATCCGACCGCCGGTCGCAACGTTTTCACGTACACGGGGGAGCTCGCCAACGTTCCCTGGGGCGCCGCGCCGAACGTCCTCGACAAGTCGTACGCGATCACCGCCGAGATCGATGTCCCCCAGGGCGGCGCCGAGGGTATTCTCGTGACCCACGGGGGGAACATGGGCGGATACGCCTTTTACGTGCTCCGCGGGAAGCCCGTCTTCACTTGGAACCTCCTCGGGCTCGGGAGTGATCGCTGGGAGGGCGCCGACGCCTTGCCCGCCGGCAAGCACACGCTCGTCTTCGACTTCGCGTACGACGGCGGGGGGCTCGGCAAGGGTGGCGCGGGCGTGCTCAAAGTCGACGGAAAAGAGGTGTTCCGAAAGCGCATGGAGAAGACCATCCCGGTCATCTTGCCGTGGGACGAATCCTTCGACGTCGGCATCGACACCGGGACCCCGGTAGCGTCGGAAGACTACGCGGTCCCGTACCGGTTCACCGGCCACCTCACCAAGCTCACGATCGAGCTCAAGGCCGCACCGATGAGCTCGGAGGACACCAAGACCATCGAGCAGAAGGGGCAGCGGAGCAACAAGGCGAACGAGTGATCCGACGCTCTCGCCCTCCCGTTCGCTTCGAACGATTAGTCCGCCTTGGCGTCCGACTCGGCCTTCGCGTCCGACGCCGCGTCCGTGCTGGGGCTCGGGGGCGGGGTGATGCCGGCATCGAGCGACAGCGGCGTGACGTTCATGAGGACGTACAGCATGTCCTGGTAGTCGCCGTTTCCCGCCTCTTCCCAACCGATGAGGTATGCGTTCGGGACGAGGTGACCGGTTCGATCCTTCAGCGGCCAGAAGCGGACACGGTGAACCGGCGACTTGGTACCGCCGTCCCCGGCTGAGATGATGTTGAGCTCGTCGTACGAATAGTCGTAGTCGCCGTTGAGGAAGTTCGGGGTGACGCCGCCGTCGAAAGCGACGGTTCCGTAGCTGCGCTGGGCGGTGAACGACCAGATACCGAAGGAGGCGTCGCCGGGCTCGAAGGTCCCCTTGAGATTGTCGGTGACGATCGGGAGGACCATCTCGCTGTGATCCGACGTATACGTGTCGGTGTTGTTCTTGCTGATCATCGTCGCGACGACCTTGAGCGGCGAAGGGGCCGTTCCGCCATCTTCGACCGGCGGCGGCTGCGCGGTGGCCGCGGTGACCGATTCACTCGGGAAGTACCCGAACGGATAGTCGATTTTCGGCGAGAATCGTCCGACCGCGAGCAGCACAGCCGGCTGCGACTGGTCGGCTTTCACGAAGTCACGGACGAGCAATTCGTCGGAAGGACTGTCGCCCAGCGGAGGAGGGGAGAGCACGTTCACCGGGTCGACCTGATTGACGTTGAGGAACGTCTTCAAGTTCTCGCCGACATTGATCTGGTATCCGAGCGTGGCGAGGATCTGCCCCAGCGTCGGTTCGTAGCGCGCGTAGTTGATCGTCGGGCCCGTGGTGGGGCTGATGCTCTCGCCGGTGTTCCACAGCGACACGCCGTAGAGGCCGGCCTGAGCACAATCGGTGGCCGTCTGCGCGACAAGCCACGCCGCCACCGCCTCGCCGCCGGTGTTGTCGAACCGGGTCGGCGGGCTGGTGTTCGTCGAGAGGAACTGCACCTGGATCGCCAGGTCGCCGCCGGCGGGGATCGTCGCCGGCAGCGCCAGGGGCGCCGCTCCCGCGTCCGCCCCGGAAAGGACGGTAACCCCGAACGCCTTCGGGTTGCTGTGTTGCCGGTAGTCGACGGGAAATAGCGTGGCGGCGGCTTGGTCCGCGACGCCGACGCTGGTGACCGTCACCGCCGTGGTGCCCGCGTTGTGCAAGGTCATGACCTGCAGGTTCGGATCGTCGATCGTGTTGATGCCGCTGAAGAGCGCCTCGGCGGGCCGAACGCGCGGGTCGCCGAGGTACGTGTGGTTCGTGAACGTCAACGTCGTGGCGCCGGCGTCGGACGCGGGGCACGCCGGCACGACCGGGGTCGACGTCGAGCCGGCATCCATCGGGGCCGAACCGGAGTCCACAGGGGGTGAGCCGGAATCCGTCGGGGTCGAGCCGGAATCCGTTGGGGTCGAGCCTGAATCCGTCGGGGTCGAGCCGGTGTCGGCAATGGACGCGTCGCCGCCGGGCGCCGGCATCCCCGCGTTGGTGTCGGAGCACGCGGCCACGAGGCACGCCGCGAGGCTCGCCGCCGCGGTCAACGACCACTGGCAGGTGAGCGAGGAAGGCCGGGGTGCGAGCATGCTGTCGCTTCGAAACAGAGTCGAAATACGATTGGACCTCATCGCCGAAAACCCCTTTCGCGAAGCGCTCGCGGGCACTTCAATGCAACCAGTCCAAACAGCAGGGCGCCAACCTCTACGCGCGATCGCCCCAAATGCGCAATAGCTTAATTCGCGCGTTCAACCGCACTGGAACGCGCACCCGCGGACTCGGTAGCCGCCGCGGCACTCAGGGGAACCACCCCCTCATGCGGAAATGACGCAGAATCGCTGCCGGTGTTCCTCCGCGGCGCGAGGGACGCTCCGGAGTCGCCAGCATGGCCCTCATCTTCCATCTTTCCGATCTCCACATCGACACGCGGCGCGACAACCAGCGCCTGCTCTTCGACGTGCTCGTCGACACCGTCGGCCGCGAAAAGCAATCGGCGAAGACGGACAACGTCGCCCTGGTGATTACGGGGGACGTCTTCGACTCGAGCACGATGCCTCCCGGCGAAGCGGTGCCGTTCTTTCTCGACCTCCATGCGCGTATCGTGGCCGCGGTCGGGGGCGCGCTGCCGTCGGTCGTCATTCCGGGCAATCACGACCGCCGATGGCGCGGGCTGGTCGGGCCGAATCGGTCGATCCTGTTCGACGCACTGCGTGCTGCAGTCGACCCGCACGCGGTCTACGTCGGTGGTTGTCGCTTTCCGTTCTTGGCCGAAGTCGTCCCGCGCGGGTTCCACGGATTGCCGGCTCATCTGGTGGCGTACGACTCGACGTACGTGCCGCACGGACTGTTCAGCGCGGGGGGCCTTATCCGGCAGGAAGACTTGCTTCATGCCTTCGCGCAGATCGACGAAAGCTCGCCCGGTTTGCCGCTCGTCGTCCTCGTACACCACCACCTCATTCCGACGCCGGTCACCGACGTGAGCTTCATCGGCGCGGGTCGGGCCATGGCACGATTCCCGCGCTGGCTGATCGGCAAAGCGCTTCCGACGCTCGTCGCGAACGCCGATCGCGAAGAGCTGACGATGACCGCCCTCGGCGCGGGAACGGCGCTGTCGACACTGCAGGCTTTCGACCGGCCCGTGCTCCTCTTGCACGGTCACAAGCACTTTCCGACCGCACGGCTCGTGCGGGGGCTCTCGGACCGCTCGGGCGACCTGCTCATCGTTTCGGCGGGCAGCGCCGGACTGCGCGAGCGTCTCGACGCCTCTCAGGACCCCGAGGCCGCCAGCCTCTGGCCGTCTTTCAATGTGCTGCGGATCGACGAGGACCGGGTGAGCGTCCAGGCCGTATCGTTTCCGTCGCGACGTTCGGGGCGTACTCCGGTGCGGCGCGATCTGGCCGACGTGACCCGTCGCGCCTCGCGCTGGGATCCGGACGCGTTGTCGGGGCGGGTTAGGGACGGAGCGATCGCCGTGGAGCGCGACGAAGCGCGATTCGTTCTGACGCCCAGCCGCACGGCTCCGGAAGCGCGCTGGGACTACACCTGCGAGCGTCGCGTCGCCGTGGTTCCCGGGGCCGACCTCCATCGCTATGTCGAGTTCGTCCACGGGCGACTGGACGCCACGCGAGCGCGGGCGCCTGGGCGGCGGCGGCGAATCGAGCTCGCGCTCAACGGCGTGACGCGGTACCGCGTCGCGGACGCGCTTCGTCGGACGGCGGAGGATGCACGGCACGCGACCGGGGCGGCGACCGCCTTCGAGTGGGTCGGCCTTCTCAGTCGATACGGGGGCGCGCGCGTCGTCCTATCGTTGACGCGGGACGCGGGGCCCTTGGCGCCGTTCGGGAGCGTCACGGACCTCGCGACCGGGCGGGAGAGCCCTGCCCCCGTCGAGGCGAGAGAGGACGGATGGTGGCTCGAAGTGCGCGACTGCGCGCCTCGTACGATGCTTCGGATGTATTGGCCCCTTGGGGGATAAGTTCAGAGCGCCTCGGGCGCGCCTGGGACGGGCACGAGTCAGGGCGAGAGGTGCGCGCACCACGCTGGGACGGGCACCGGTCAGCGAGGGAGGAACGCGTACCACGCTGGTATGGGCACCGGTCAGCGAGGGAGGAACGCGTACCACGCTGGTATGGGCACC
>CAZHED010000083.1:13961-15703 GCA_964531095.1 uncultured Polyangiaceae bacterium
GTCAGCGAGGGAGGAACGCGTACCACGCTGGGACGGGCACCGGTCAGCGAGGGAGGAACGCGTCTCAACCCGGGACGCGCATCGGCCAGCGAAGGAGGTGCACGTACCAAGCCGGGATGGGCACGGGTCAGCGAGGAGGTGCGCGTTCCGAGCGAGCCCGCGCGCGGTTACGAAAAAATCGACCCGGTCATGGCAAATCCGGTTGGCCCGGGACTTAAAGGCATAGGAAGCATCAAAGGCCGGGCACGGTGTCCGGCCAGGCTCCCCCCAAGCCAAAGCAGCCGCGTCATGCCCGAGCGCACGTCACAAAACGAGCTCATCGCAGCGGCCTTTCCGCGCCTCGTGAACATCGCGGTCCGCTGGACCGCGAGAAACCACGCGGACGCGGAGGATCTCGCGCAGCGCGCGCTTACCGATGCCTGGGCAGCGCATTCTGGGCCACCGTTCACCGACGTTGCGGAGCTTGTCCGGCGCGCCGCGTCGATCATGAAGGGTCTATTCCTAAACGGGCGTCGCGCGCAGAAGCGCCGCGACGATCCGCAGTGGCTTCCGGCCGCCGCGGAGATGTCCCGCGGCCTTCACCGATCGCCCGAGGCCATCGTGGCAACGAGGCAGGTCAAGGCGCTGCTTCTCGAGCGGTTGATGAAAAGACTCGAGGACGATCCGCTGGCGCGTTCGCTCGTCAAAGCCACGTGCGGCGGCTTCGACACGCCTGCCGACCAGGCCCAAGCCTTGGGTGTGGACATCGCAGAAATCCGGAAGGCCAGAAAGCGCCTGGCGCGGGCGGTCGAAGCGGTCGCGGCCACGGCGGGGTTGACGCAGCGCGCGCTCGATGGGGCGGGCGGCGAGCACGTGGGCCAGACGGAAGGCTATGGAGAGTGGGCCGGCGCAGGCGAAGCGGCCGACGACGAAACCGGACCGATTGGGTGAGAATCATGAATCCTCCGAAGAAGCGAACGCCCGAGGAAGCCTGGAGTGCCCTAGAGGAGGTGGGGGAGGACGACGAGGTGGAGCGCGTCCTGCGGTTGAGCGACGAGGCGCTCGATCGGGAGCTCGCCGATGCCGGCGTCGACGCGAAAGAGGTGCGCGAGCGCGGCCGAGCGATCGCCGGGAAGCTGTCGGGGGCCGGCAAGGGGGAGCCTGGTGCACCGCTTGCGCGGGTGGCCCCGTTTCGGCGCGCTCGGTGGGCGGTGCTGATGGCGGCGGCCCTTGGGTCGATCTCCTTGGCCGTGGTGGGCGGCGTCGAGGCGGTGGGTCGCAGTCCGCACCGCGATGCGGCGGCGTTGCGCGCGAAAGCTTCCGGTGAGTGTGCGGGCGCGCGCTGGAAGGCGTGCCTCGATGATTTGAACGCGGCCAGGGCGCTCGATCCGGCGGGGGATGAGGACGTGACTGTCCGGGAGACGAGGCGGGCCGCCGAGGCGGTGGTGAAGTTGGGAGATGGGGGGTGAGGGGGGGCGCAGGATGATGGCTTCATGGGGGCCCAATGATCGCGCGAGCCATCGGTGAGGTCGTTCGGTCCGTTGCCTTGATCGCTGTTCTGTCGCTCGCGGGGGTCAGCTGCCGTAGCAGCGACAGCGACGCCGACGCCGGCATTGACGTGGACGCCACGAGCGACGTGGGCAGCCGCAGCCACGCCGACGTGAGCACTTGCCCGCCCAACGCCTGGTGCGATTGCGTCTGCCCTCCGGTGAACGAAGGCGGGGTCTGCATCTGCGATAACTTCTCGATGCCGCAATGTCCCG
>CAZHED010000084.1:0-8812 GCA_964531095.1 uncultured Polyangiaceae bacterium
TGGTCGAGGACAAGACGGGCGAGTGAGCTTGGCTGGCGCGACTGGTCGAGGACAAGACGGGCGAGTGAGCTTGGCTGGCGCGGTTGGTCGAGGACAAGACGGGCGAGTGAGCTTGGTGATTGCGATTGATCGCGGACAAGACGCGAGGGCGAGCTGCGCTATGTCGATTTCCTCCCGTACCGCGCGGAATCCGCCCCCGGCGCGGGAGTGTCCATATGAGGGCCGCGAAAACGACGCGTTGACCCCCCGGGGTACTCCGGCTCCGAGGGGCTCTCCATGTCGTCTTTCGCGTCACCCCTCGGAAAAGAGAGATAGGCACATGTCCAGTACCCCGTCGACCATGACCAAGGCGGCTGCCTTGGGGCGGGTGCAGGCGATCATCGCCGGCACGACGAAGCACTTCCCGAACGGGTCGTTCACGATCGGGAGCGCCGTGTATACGTCGGCATCGCTCATCCAGGTCCTCCAAGGCCTGGCCAACGCGATGACGGCGCGCAACAGGGCGGCAGCTGCCGCCAAGGACGCCTTGGCGGCGGAGCATGCGGCAGAGACGCGGGTTGGCCCGATCCTTCTTGCTTACAGGCGCCTCGTCCTTGCCGCGTTCGGGAACGCGTCGCAGACGCTCGCGGACTTCGGCCTCACGCCTCCCAAAGCGCGAACGCCGTTGACCATCGAGCAGCAGGCCGCCCAGGTGGCGAAGGCCAGGGCCACGCGCATAGCGCGTGGTACGACGAGCAAGAAGCAAAAGCTCGCCATCCAAGGCGACGTGACGGGAGTCACCGTGACCCCCGTCACCACGCCGGCCCCGGCCAAACCGCCGGCTGAAGACAGCGCCTGATCCAGGGACCAGGAGGCGCCGCCCGCACGGCAAGAGCACCGAACGGTTTGGCGGACCGAGGATTTGCGGCGAGTTTCGAGCAGCGCGAGGCGCGACGACGAGAACTACTGGCGGTACCTGCCCCTCACGGCCGCGGTTGCGGCTCCGCCACCCTCACGTGCCCCTGCGGCGTCCACAGCTCTGCCCGTAGCGTTTCGATTCGCCCGGTCACGGCGGCAAGCGCAGCCGCCTGGGCCTCCACCGCCGCGGTCGCCGCTGCTTCGTCGCCTTGCCCCGCCCCACGCGCCTCTTTGGTCGCTTGCAACACTTCCACGACCTCGCGGTGCAACTCTTCGCCGGCGGCCACGACCCACGCGTCGAGCTTCTGCGCGAACTGTTCGATGAGAGCGTCGAGCTTCGGACCGACCTTCTTCGCAGTCTCGCGCATCACTTCGGGCGCGAGCTCGTTGGCGCGCTTCTTCAGCTCTTCGTGGATCTTGCCGCGGGCGAACATCGCGAAGATCGCCGGTCCGGCTACGGCCAGAAGCCCCCCGGCCATCAGGTTGACGGCCATCAGCGCGACGCCGCCGAACATCAACGCCACGACGCCGACGTCATACCGGATCGTGTCGACTTGGACGTCGAGCCGTCGAAGGTCGCTGCCGAGCGCCGCCGCAACGCGCCGGGCGCTGTCGCGCGCGTCGTCCCGCACGAGCGCCACCGTCTTTTCGGCGCAGAGCTCGAGCTGCACCGCGATCTCTTTGGTCTGCTCCTCCGCCCATTGCTTGAACGCGTCTTCGAGAAACGCGGGGAGATATTGCTTGAGATCCTGCGCTTTGGCCGACTCGATCACGTTGGGGAGCTGGCGGCTCACGTCGTCGACGAAGCGGTCGAGGTCCTTGCGCGCGCCAGTCTTGATCGCGGAAATGTCCTCGCGGATCTGCATGCGCCGCTGCTCGATCGTCCCCGCCTGGCCGGTCAGGTCCTTTTCGAGGGCGGCGATGCGCCGTACGATCTCGTCGGTCTTCATCAGGACGCCGCGCCGCCGGGCATCGACCCCCTTCGAGAGAAGCTCGGAGATGCCGAGACCCTCGCCGAGCGCGTTGTCGAGCAAGATGCGCCCGCGCTCTTCTGCGAGAAAGCGGGTCAAGTGAGCGAGCAGCGCCTCGAGCCCGCTCGCCGCGACGTCTCCCGTGAGCGCCTTCTCGGCGCTGACCGGGAACACCACCGGCTCTTTGACCAACGTCGAGAGGTGGTTTTTCGCGTACGCCAGCGCCTCGCGCTGCTCGTCGGGCGACAGCAGGTCCCACTTAGTAATGACGAAGACGATCTTGTCGCGCGACGCCTTCAGGAGCTTGTCGTTCAAAAAGACGCGCTCGCTCTCCTTTAGGATCTGCCCGGCGTCGAGCAAGAACAGCACCGCATCGGCCCGCGGAATGTAGCTGTACGTGATGTCTGCGCGCTGGAGAGACAGGTCGTTCACCCCTGGCGTGTCGACGAGCAAAATCCGCTCGCGGAGCAGCGGCGCCGGATAACCGATCTCGAGGTAGTCGACGTTCTCGGTGGTCGCGCCGCCCCCGACCGCGAAGCGCTTCGCGTCTTCGAACGGAATGGGGCGCTTCTCGCCGCCGGCGGATACGACCAGCGCCTCGGGCACCGCGGCCCAGCGGATGTGGTGGATGGCCGCCGTCGTCGGCGTGACGCCGACCGGAAGCGCGTGCTCGCCGAGCAGGGCGTTGACGAACGTCGTCTTGCCATGGTTGAACTCGCCGACCACGACCAGATGAAACCGGTCTTCCTCGAGCTTTCGGACGAGGCCCCGATCGATCCGGTCGCGCAGCGTCTTGGTCCCGAGCGATCCGGCGACCTCTCCGAGCCCCCGCAGCGCGCCCACCACTTCGTCGCGCTTTTCGAAGAACGCGTCGAGCGAAGGCTTCGTCGCCTGATCGTTGCTCATCACGCGTCTCCCTTCAAGAGCGCCGACACGCGGCCGTCGACCTCGCTCATGCTCAGCCCTGTGGCGGGCTGCCCAATCGCCTTGCGGAAGAGTTGGCTCTCGCCGAAGACGCGCATCGCCAGCACGCGCTTGGGCAGCCACGGATGGGTGGCAAAGACCTCCATGTATTTTCCGATGCCCTGGCTGCCTTCGTCGTGCTGCTCGAGAAACGCGTCCAGGTTGAACTCTTCGTAGAGCTTGCGCGATCCGACCGCGAGCTTCGTGATCGCGCGCTCGGCTGCGTGCTGATCTTTCGCGACGAGCATTCCAGCGCGGTCGCACGTGATCTCGGCTCGTCGCGACCACGTTCGCAGCGCGACGAGGGCGGGCTGCAGAACCCACGGGAGAAACATCCCCGCCATGTACGTGAGGTAGTGCATCGCGGTCAGGTACGCGACGTGCGAATTGTGAATGTGCCCGCACTCGTGGCCGATGACGGCCAGGAGCTCTTCGTCGGAGTAGTGATCGATCAGCGCCGAGTGCACCATGATGAACGAGTCTTCGTTCGTTCCGAGCGTTCCCGCGTTGAACGTCGGACTGTTGATGACGAAGACCTGGGGCATCGAGATTTGAAGCGCGTCACTGGCCGCCTTCGTGATGCTGTAGATGCGCGGGAACTGCCGGTCGCTGACTTTGACCGCATGACCCAAAAGCTGGTGCTTGCCCATCTGCTTGAACAAGCGCACGCTCGCCTCGACCGCGAGCGCGACCGGCCGGGTGTTCTCGAAGGCGATCCGCGACTGTCGATCGAACGTGTACGTGTACTCGTGGCCGGTCGTCTCGGTGCCGCCGCCGGCGCGCTCCGTTCTTTTTCGTGCGACGAAGCCGTCGAAGTCCAGTCGGGGTGCTTGCGCCATGGGCTTAGCGTAAGCAGCGCACCCCCGATCCGCAATTCGCGGCCGTCCGGCCGGACTACTGCTTCTTGATGCCGCCGCTGACAAATCGGACCTCGGTCGGCGCCGGTTGCAGGGCCTCTGCGGCGACGATCGCCACTGCGGTGGCGATCGCCACACCGACCCCGGCGAGGCCCCAGGCGGCCCAGGGCACGCCCGTGCGGTCGCTGGCGGGCTCGGCCTCCGGCGACCAGGTCCACGGCATCGACGTGCTCGACGCGCGCCAGGCGAACGCTGGGCCGCAACGGTCTTTGTCGCACGTCGCCACGCGCACGACCCCCTGGGCGGCACCGCCAAACGCCGCCACCCATGTTTCGCAACGGACGTGACGCGCGTCGATCGCGTCCGTCGACGCCCCGGCGGCCTCGGACGGCCTGTGGGCTCGGGCCACATCGTCGACGGAGCAACCGAGCGCGCCGGGCGCGTCCACCCACACCGACGAGCTACCGGCGGGGGCCTCGATCCACCCGGCCCAGATGGGAGCGCCCCCCCACTTGGCGACCAGGGTGTGGACCCCGGCGCGCGTCGCGACCACGTCGCTGGGCGCGCGGGCTCCGTCGAGCCAGAGCTCCGCATCGTCGGGCGAGAGCGGCGAAAACGCGACCGCGACGGTCGCCGGTTGGGGGTGGCGTGCCGACGCCACCTCCCCGACCCCGGGAACACGCCCGCCGTCGATCGCTTCCGCGCGCAGCCAGGCCGTCTCGGCCGCTTCCGGATCGGCCGGTGGAACGTGCCGCCACTGCGTTGCGCGCGCGCGCATCACTTCGGCCATGAGCCAGGCTGCTTGCGGCAGCTCCGGGTGTGCCCGCAGGGTCGACTCGGCCGACGAGAGGGTGCGATCCACGCCGTCGCGGTCGCGCGCTGCAATGGCGTCGCGGGCGCCGTCGAGCAGCGCCTCCACCGCATCGCCGGGCCGCACGTCGACCTCCAACGCTTTCGCCGCCGCTTTCGCGGGGGCGGCGAGCTTCACTCCGTGGGCCCGCCCCCAGCTCGACAGGGCGCGCGCCTGCTCGGCGTCGGGCGGTTCCGGGTCCATCCACACGAGCGTCGCCGGCGCGTCCATCTAGTGCAGCCTCCGCTCCGCCCCTCCGGCGTGGACTTGGCTGCAATGCCTTCGGGGCTCCGCTCCGGCTGACGCGATTGAACGAACTTCACCCGGGGGGAGCGCGGCCGCTCCCCCCGGAGACCCCCCAGCCGTGGGCCGCGGCGCGGGCGGGCTGCAACGAGAAACCGCCGGGACGCCCGAATCGCCAAGGGAAGAATCCTGGAAAATTTGGCTCATGCAGACCTGGCGTCCCTGCGGTCGAATCATCTTTGCCCGCTCTCAGCGGGGCGGCTTCGCGGCCGCCTTTCTTGCTCCCTTTTCCTCTTCGATCGCGGCGATCACTTTGTCGACGTGCCCGTCGACTTTCACGCTTCGCCAGGCGCGGGCGATCTTGCCGCCAGGAGCGATGAGGAAGGTCGAGCGGATCACGCCCTGTACTTTCTTTCCGTACATCGTCTTTTCTCCCCACGCTCCGTAGGCGCGATGGACCTCGAGATCGGGATCGCTAAGGAGTGGAATGGCGATCCCGCACTTCTCTTTGAACCCCGTGTGCGACTTGGCCGAGTCCTTCGATACGCCCACGACGTCTGCGCCCAGCTTTGCGAGGCGGGCCGCGGCTGCCGTGAAGGCCTGGCCCTCGCGCGTGCACCCGGGCGTATTGTCCTTCGGATAGAAATAGACGACGAGCCACCGGTCCGCGTAGTCCCGGAGCGCGATCCGGTCCCCTGCGTCGCTCTCCAGATCGAATCTCGGCGCCGCGGCGCCTTCTTGAACGGCCATGACCGCCGATTCTAAGAGGCTGTCCTACAGTCGTCACGACCGATTTGATCGCAAATCGCAAACGCGCGGTGCGCGGGCCGCGTGTCGACTCCGCGCATCTGATACGATGATTATCAGAGGAACGTGCAAATCAACTTCGGCGGCCGCGAGATTGCGCTCAAGCTCGTGTACTACGGGCCCGCGCTCAGTGGGAAGACCACCAACCTACGCTCGCTCCACCATCTCACCACCGAGGGGTCGCGCGGGCGGCTGATGACCCTCGAGACGAAGGACGACCGCACGCTCTTCTTCGACATGCTGCCGCTCACCTTGCGGGCAGAGACGGAGCGCGGCGCTCCGCCGGGGATGACGTTGCGGATCAAGATCTTCACGGTCCCGGGTCAAGTGCTGCACGCCTCGACGCGGAGACTCGTGTTGCAAGGGGCCGACGGCGTGGTCTTCGTCGCGGACTCGCAGATCAGCGAGACCGAGCACAACGCGGCGTCGTTTCTCGATCTCCGGCAGAATCTCAAAGAGCTCGGCCTGAGCGTCAAACAGCTCCCGATCGTGATTCAGTTCAATAAGCGCGACCTCGACAAGGTGCGCTCCGATGAAGAGATCGACGTGCTGGCGCGGAGGGGACGCGAGCCGGTGTTCAAAGCGAGCGCCGTGGCCGGTCCGGGGGTGCTCGAGACATTCTTCGGGCTGCTTTATCTCACGTGGACGAAGCTCGATCGCGATCATCAGCTGGCGAAGATGCTCGGTATCGGCTCGAGCGAGTTGCTCCCGATGGCGGCCCGCCAGCTCGGTGTCGCCGCCGCCGTGCCCACGCTCCTCGCATCGTGTGTCGGCGGCAACCTCGACCGGCATCTCCAGGTGCTCGCGTGACGCCGATGGGCGGCGGAGCCGGCCCGCTCCCCGTCGCGGTCGAAGATCTGGTCCTCGACGCAAGGATCCGCATCGAAGACCTGGTGGCCCGCGACGGGCTCGAGGAGCTTTGCCTGAGCTTTCAGGCCCTCTTCGGTATTCCGGTCCGCATTTACTCGACCGAGGGCGCCCTTCTCGCGGACGCGGCCGGTGAGCACGAGCTATGTGCCTATGTGAACACGACCACCGGTGGGCGCAAGGCCTGCGAGGCCACGGTGAGCTCGGTCAAGGCGCGCGATCCCGGCGAAGCCGGCGACGTGACACACCCGTGCTTCACGGGAGCGGCGTACCGCGTGCTCGGCCTCGAGTACGACGGGCGACGGATCGGACGGCTCGTGATGGGACCCTTCCTCCCGGCGAATGTCACCGATCCGCCCGCGTCGCTCTTGGGAGTCGACCCCGGCGTCGCGAAGGACCGCGCGCAGGCGCTCCTCGCGAAGATGCCGCGCGCAAAAGCAGAGACGGTGACGCGCATGGCCACCCACTTGAAGGCTGCGCTCGACCTCATCTTGTTCGCCGGCCACAAGGCACACGTTACCAGCACGATGCATCTGGCGAGCGTGCGCGAGAGCTATCGGCAGCTCGAGGACAAGACGGCGAAGCTGCAGGAGGCCTTCGATCGGCTCAAGGAGCTCGACCGGCTCAAGTCGGCCTTTCTTGCGACGGTGAGTCACGAGCTTCGGACACCGCTGACGTCGATCATCGGGTACAGCGAGATGCTCGTCGAGGGGCTCGCGGGGGAGATGAAGGCCGAGCAGGCCGAGTTCGTGAAGACCATTCACGAAAAGGGGCAGCAACTCCTGTCCCTGATCTCGGGCTTGCTCGACCTGGGCAAGCTCGAGAGCGGAACGATGAGGATGGTGATGGGAACGGTGCGCATCGACGAAGTGCTCGACGAGGTGGCGTCGACGCTGAGGCCGACGGCCCGCAAGAAGGACGTGCGGATCGAGGTCGAAGCACCGGCCGACCTGCCGGACCTCTACGGCGACGCGGAGCGGTTGCGCCAAGTCTTTTTGAATCTCGTCGAGAACGGCATCAAGTTCACGCCGCCCGGCGGCTCGGTGACGTTGCGCGCGCGCTCGGGGCAAGGGCACGACGGCGGAAGCCAAGACGAGGAAGGGCTCGCGCTCCTCGCGCCGGCGCGTACGAACCTCGAAGTCCGCGTGAGCGACACCGGGATCGGCATCCCGGCGCGGGAGCGCGCGAAGGTCTTCGACGCATTCTACCAAGTCGATTCGTCGAGCACCCGCGAGTACGGCGGAACGGGGTTGGGTCTCTCGATCGTCAAACGGCTGGTTGTCGCCCACTCGGGTACCGTTCGCATCGAAGACAATCGCCCGAGGGGGACGGTGTTCGTCGTCTCGCTGCCGCAGCAGGGCCCGGCGGCGGTGGCAGAGGAGCCGCGTCTGTCATAAGCCCGGATGCAACGATGAATGAGACGGGGCGTATCGCCATGCTCGCCCGCATACTCGGGGCCGGCACCGAGGGTTCTCGGGCGGGTGTGGAGGTAGGTATCGGCGACGACGCCGCCGTGCTCCGGACGGATCCGGGTGCGGCGCGGCTCGTGTGGACGATCGACGAGCAGGTTGAAGAGGTGCACTTTCGGCGGGGTCTTGTCTCGTGGCGCGACGTCGGGTGGCGCAGCTTCATGGCGGCTGCGAGCGACATCGCGGCCATGGGGGCTGCTCCCTGGTGCGCGCTCGCGGCCATCGTCCTCCCCGACGATCTCGACGACGAGGCTCTCGCGGAGATCGGGCGAGGACAGCGTGATGCGGCCGAAGCGATCGGGGCGCCTGTGGTGGGCGGCAACCTGGCACGTGGAAAGATGCTGTCGATCGCGACCACGCTGCTCGGGAAGTGCGAGCGCGCAGTGGAACGTGGCTGCGCCCGTGCAGGCGACGGGGTGTGGCTGGCGGGTCGGGTCGGGCTTGCGGCCGCGGGGCTAAAGGCCCTCGAACGGAGTGTCGCCGACGGCAGCTGGCTCGAGGCGGCGGTGCAGGCGTGGCGCAGGCCGCGAGCCCTCGTGGCGGAGGGGCTGCGGATGGCCGCTGTGGCGCACGCCGCGGTAGACGTGTCGGACGGACTCGCGCGCGACGCCGGTCACATGGCCGACGCGAGCGGCGTTTCAATCGTGTTCGACGAAGCGGCGCTGCTGGCGGACGCGGAGCTCACCGCTGCGGCGGGCGCGCTAGGGGAGAGCGCCCTCGACCTCGCGCTCCATGGCGGCGAGGACTACGCGCTGGTTGTCGCCAGCAGTCAGGCCATTCCAGGCTTCCGGCGGATCGGCGAGGTGCGAAGGGGAAGTGGGTTTCGGTTGCGCGGTGCGGGTGGCGAGCGTGTGATCGAAGCGGGGGGTTTTGATCATTTCTGTGCAG
>CAZHED010000084.1:8912-15672 GCA_964531095.1 uncultured Polyangiaceae bacterium
CCTGCGCTGCGCCCCTCCGGCGTGGCCTTGGTTGGACGCACTTGGGGGCTCCGCTCCGGCTGACGCGATTGGAGCTCACGCGACTGAACGAATTTCACACGGGGGGAGCGCGGCCGCTCCCCCCGACCCCCCAGCCGTAGTCGTCTTGTGCAGCCTGCGCTGCGCCCCTCCGGCGTGGCCTTGGTTGGACGCACTTGGGGGCTCCGCTTGGCGATCGAAGGTTCGACCATGGCGTTTATGGTCCCACGATAAATGGGCAGTTCGATTGAACGACGGAACGCGGTGAGTACGATCCAGACGGCCGGCCGGGGACTGGATTCCCTGAGTGGGCTATACGTCGGTCGTGAGTCGTCGCTCCTGGATGCTCGTGGGGCTGGTCGGGGCTGCGGCTTGCGCGCACGCCGTGAAGTCGTCGGTGTCGAACGACACGGTGCTGCCCGCCGAGGACGGGGGCGTCGTGCAGAGCGGGACGTCGCCCGGTAGCGCAGCCCCTCCGCAGGGGTCGAGCGGCGGCACGATCGTCATCCCGGCGGCTGTCCCGCCCATGGATGCGGGCGAGGGCGGCCCAGGCGACGGCTCGGCCGCGCTCTCGGAGAACAAGTCGGGAACGTGTGCGTCCGGTCGGTCGTGCGATCCAACGTGCGACGAGCTCGTCGAAGACGGCGCGCACGAATACATCGAGCAGCACCCCGATGACGGGTCGCAGATCCCGGCCAAGGCGGTCGCCACCCTTGCGCCGCTCTTCAGTGCCGCGGCGGCCGCGACCGGCGGGCCTTGCATCGTGGAGCCTCCCGACGGCTCGCTCTTTCCCAACAACTGGCTGCGCCCGCGGATTCGCTTCACTCCCGCGAGCGCGACGCAAACGATTTTCCAGATTCGCATCCACGCCGATCGGCAAATGAACGATCTGGTCGTTTATACGAAGAGCAAGACTTGGGAGATTCCCGCGGACATCTGGAAAGCCATCGCCGGATCGACGTGGGGCGAAGACGTCACCGTGACGGTCAGCGCGGTCGCGGCGACCGGAGGCACGCCGACGAGCTCGTCGGTGAAGTTCCAGATCGCGCCCGCGTTCGCGAACGGCACCATCATTTACTGGGCGGCTGTCGGTTCGTCCTGGACGCCACCCTCCCCGCAGTCGTGGCTCGAGAGCTTCAGCGTCGGCGACGAGAACGTCGCCACGGCGCTCACGGTGTCCCAGGTGCAATGGAAGCAAGCGCGCGCGGAGAACGGAGCCCTTCAAACGAGAGGCGCGTCGAAAGGCGCGGCCGCGTGCATCGGCTGTCACGTCGCCGTGCCCGATCGCAGCTCGGTGACGTTCGTCGAGACGTATCCGTGGGATGGCGTCACCGCCATGGTCGACCCGAACGACACCGGCAAGCTTCCCCCTTGGCTGACGCCGGGCGGCGCCGAGGCCCTGAGCATGCCATGGCTCGGAATGATGACGTTCTCACCCCACGTGTGGAACGAACTCGCCCAGCACATCGTCGTGGCGTCGTTCCAGGACGAGAGCACTTTCAATGCGGCCGCATTTGACGGCGGACCGGCCGCGGCGCCGATCGCGCCTTGGGGGTACCAGGGGGGCAATACGTGGGATACGTCCGCCAAGTCGCAGCTCGGCTGGATCGACCTGTCGACGACCGCGCCGCCGATCGCGCCCACCGATGGAGGCACGATCAGCGGCGATCAGCTCTCGCTCGGCATGGCGGCCAACTATGGAACGACCTGGGGCATCATCGCGCGGACGGGAGACACGTCCGGGGTGGCTTCGCCCGCATGGGCGCACGGGGGCGACACGATCGTGTACGCGTCGACGAAGGCCTCGATGAGCGGCCGGCTCGCTTTGGGCACCGCCGACCTTTGGTCGGTGCCGTTCGCAGGCGGCATGGGCGGCGCCGCGGCCCCCATCAAGGGCGCGTCCGATCCGGCGTGGAACGAGTACTACCCCGCGTTTTCACCCGATGACCAATTCATCGCGTTCAACCGTTCGCCGGTCGCCGACAACATGTATTACGACACGAAGGCGCAGGTGTACGTGATTCCCGCAGCAGGCGGAACACCCGTCCGCCTCGTCGCCAACGATCCACCGGCGTGCACGGGCGTCGTGAGCCCGGGCATCAACAACAGCTGGCCGAAGTGGTCGCCCGAGTATCCGAAATGCGGCGGCAAGACCTACTACTGGCTGATCTTCTCTTCGTCTCGCAACCAGGTGCCGTTCGGTCCCAAGAGCAACGTGCAAAACGAGAGCACGTCGCACCTTTACCTCTCGTCGCTGGTCGTCGATGCGGCGGGCTCGCTGACCACCACGCCCGGCATCTTCATCTGGAACCAGCACACGACCGCGACGCTCGCGGGGTTCGCCGGTCAGCCGCAGAGCAACCACACGCCGCAGTGGGAGCCGATCGATCTGCCGCCGCCACCGCCCCCCCCGCCGCCTCCGCCTCCGCCTCCGCCTCCCCCGATGTAGCGCGCGAACTCGACAATGAATGTCACTCGAGCCCGCTGAACCCGCGACGATACAGGCCCGCCTCGAGGTCCTTCTCGAGCGCAATCGGGTCGTGAGCGACGATGACGTGCACGTCCGCAGGCAACCGAGCGAAGGCCCGCAGTTGGGCCGCGACGGCGGGTCGGTCTTCCTTCATGAGCAGGGTGGCCAGCCCTGGGCGGCCGATTTGTCGCGTGATGTTCTCGGACGACCAGGCGATGTCACCCACGAAAAGGAAGCGCACGCCGCTCGCGAGCTCGACGTACAAGAGTTGAGAGCCGACGCTGTGACCGGGAGCCTTTTGCAGCACGACGCCGGGTGCCAGCGCGTAGAGGCCTTGGTAGGAGAGGGGATCGAGGCTCGCGAGCGCGCCCGGTGGAAAGTCGCCGCGCTCTAGGGAGGGCCCGTTCCACTGTTCGGTGGTCATGCGTACTTTCTTCGCGATGGCCGCAAAATCGGGGGCGCTGGCAACGCCCCCGACGTGGTCCACGTGCTCGTGCGTGAACACGATCGCACTCGCCTTGCGCATCGCCACTTGCACCCGGCCGAACGCGGCGACGTCCATCTTGCTGCCCGGTAGCTTCTTCGCAGCCTCGGGACTCATCGCCGTGTCGATGACGATGGAGTGGTCCGGCCACATCACGCGGTGCGAAAGCAGCACCATCGGGTGCATGTGAAATCCATCGCCCGCGACGACGAGCGTTTGTGGGAAGGCAAACTCGCCCACCTTCTCCACTTCGATGCCCTGGGGAAGCGGCCCCGAAGCCGTTGCGGCGCGATGGAGCGCATCGACGTCGATGGAGTACTCGCTGCCGGCAGCTGCCGCTGTGTCCAGCAAGAAATGCTTGGAGACGAGGAGCAACGCGATGATGGCCAGCACGACCCACGGCCAGCGTCGTTTCTTGCGCATGGGGGCGGGCTCTAGCATCGCCCCGCCCGCTATGGTGGCGCGATCCGACGGACGAGTGCCGCTCGGCACAAGTTCTGCGGTTGATTGCCAGGCCGAACGCCGCCAGCAAAACCGGCGGACCGCACTAGAACTGACACGCCGACGGCAGCTTGACGCTCGTCAGCAGCTGCCGGACCTGGGCGAACTCGGGCGCCGTTCCCTGGGGCCCGACCTGCTTCACGAAGAGGTCGCACTGAACCGCGGCCGCGTTGAGCTGAAACGCCTCGGGGGACTGTCCCATCTGCTTGGCTTGCGAGCGCATGGCGGCGCAGCACGCCGCGAGCTTCGACTGGTTCGGTGTCACCGCCGGGCCAACCCACTTCTTCGGGGGGCTCGCCGCCTCCGCCGCGGCGTCGCCGGCGTCCGTCGCTTCCGTCAACGGCGCGATCTCGGTCACCGTCGGCGCGCTCGGGGGCGGAGGTGGCTCGGCGTCTTCCACTGCGACGGGCTGCTTCTTCGGGCAGCCCGGCAGGAGGAGAGAGAGCGATGCCATGAGACCCAGAATGTGCAGCCGGCGGCGAACGATCACGCGGTTCATCGACCGGCGAGCGTACAGGGATCTCCGCAGACGGGGCAATGTTGCTTGCCCGGCGGGCGAGCGGAGGTCAATGCATTCGAGCGAACACTATCCCTTCGCTCATCTGCGCGGTCGCCCGGTCGACGAGCTCGATGGCGCGCTCTCGGTGCCCGCCATCGTTCGGTGCCGCGCGATCGAGTGACCCGCGCGCTCTCCGGAGGTGCGCGCGGACGACTCAGCTCCGGCGCGGGGAGTCCTTCGCGCCGGCGTGCGGACCCTGTCCTTTTGGCTTGGCGCTCAGCGCGATCCGCTTTCGCACGAGATCCACTTCGAGCACGTGCACGTGAATCGTATCGCCCACTTTGACCACTTCGTGCGGATCACGCACGAATCGGGAGGCCAGCTGCGAGACGTGGACAAGGCCGTCCTGATGCACCCCGACGTCGACGAACGCGCCGAAGGCGGTCACGTTCGTGACGACTCCTTGGAGATCCATTCCCGGAGCGAGGTCCTCGAGCTTGCGGACGTCGTCGCGAAACGCGGGCGCCTCGAATGCGCTGCGCGGATCCCGACCCGGCCTCACCAGCTCGGCCTGTATGTCCTCCAAGGTTGGCCCGCCGACGTCGGCGGAGGCGTAGTTCGACCACGGTATATTCGCGATCGCTTCGGCTCGGCCGATGAGGTCCGTCAGCGCGACGTTCGCGTCCGCGGCAATGCGGGCTACCAGCGCATAGCGCTCCGGGTGGACGCCGCTCGCGTCGAGCGGATTCGCTCCGCCGCGGATCCGGACGAATCCCGCGCACTGCTCGAAGGCCTTCGGTCCCAGGCCGGGTACGTCGAGCAATTGTTGGCGTGTTCGGAAGGCGCCCCTGTTTTCGCGGTGAGCGACGACGCGCTTGGCGAGCGCGTCGCCCAAGCCCGCGACGTGCGACAAGAGAAGGGCGCTCGCCGTGTTGAGCTCCACGCCGACCGCGTTGACGCAGCTCTCGACCACTTCGTCGAGCTTTCGCTTGAGCGTGGGCTGGTGCACGTCGTGCTGGTACTGGCCGACGCCGATCGCCTTCGGGTCGATCTTCACGAGCTCCGCGAGTGGATCCTGGAGGCGGCGGGCGATCGATATGGCTCCGCGGACGGTCAAGTCGAGATCCGGGTGTTCCTCGCGCGCGACGTCGCTTGCAGAGTAGACGCTGGCGCCCGATTCGCTCACCATGACGACGAGCGCGCTCGAGCCCGCGCCCTTGACGACGCTTCTGCAGAAATCCGCGGTCTCTCGTCCGTGTGTCCCGTTGCCGACCGCGATGGCGAACGGAGAATGTTTGCCGAGGAGTGCGAGCAGCGTCTGGCGGGCGCGCGCCAACGCGTCGTCGCCGGACACCAGGTGGAAGACCGTGTGGAAGACGAGCTTGCCCGTGTCGTCGACCACCGCGCACTTGCAGCCGGTGCGCTGTCCCGGGTCGACGCCGACGACCACCTTGCGTCCGAGGGCGGGCGCAAGGAGGAGCCGGCGAAGGTTCTCGGCGAAGACGACCACGGCGTCTCTGTCGGCTGAGACTTTCATCTCGCCGAGCACTTCTCCCTCGATGCTCGGGCAGAGAAGCCTGGCGACGGCGTCTTCAATCGCCGCCGCGAGCTCCCCGGCGAACGGCGAGGCGGGCCTATGCTTGGCGAAGATCGCGATGCGAGCCCCGATGGCCTCCTTGTCGACGTCGATCGACATGCGAAGAACTCCTTCTTCGGTGCCCCGGCGGATGGCGAGGAAGCGGTGCGAAGGAATGGATCGCGCCTTCTCCTGGAAGTCGTAGTAGGCCTCGAACTTGGTCGGCTGGCTTACTTTGCTCTTCACGGCCCTGCTGACGAGGAGCCCGTCCTTCTTGAAGACGTCGCGGACGAAGGCCCGCACCTCGCTTCGGTCGGCGATCGTCTCGGCGACGATGTCGCGCGCTCCGGCAAGCGCGCTCGTCGCGTCGGGTGCTCCTTTCCCCGGGTCGATGAACGGGGCGACGACCGCTTGCATCGCGCCCATCGCCGACTGCTCGAGAATTCGTCTCGCGAGAGGCTCGAGGCCGCGCTCCCTGGCGATTGCCGCCCGCGTGCGGCGCTTGGGCTTGAAGGGCAGGTACGCGTCTTCCAGGGCGGCCTTGACCCAGGAGCCCTCGAGCTTCGCCCGGAGCTCGGGCGTCAACTTTCCTTGCGATTCGATCTCCGAAAGGATGGCGCGCCGTCGCGCGTCGAGCTCCGTGAGGTAGGCGGATCGCTCTTCGACGCCGCGAATCTGCAATTCGTCGAGGCCGCCGGTTTGTTCTTTGCGATAGCGGGCGATAAAGGGCACCGTGGCCCCTTCTGCCAGAAGACGGATGACCGACCGGACCCCCGCGAGCGGGAGCTGGGACTCGTCGGCGATGCGCGGTGCGGAGTCGAACATGGTGGAGCGACGGCGCTACCGCGCTTCGGCGCACTCGCTCCGATAGCTACAGTTGGGATTTCCGCTGCTTGGTGGGTTGCTCGTCGGGCGCAAAGCCTCTCGCGCGCGGCGGCGGAACACTGCGCGGGCGCTGCCTCAGCGTCTGGTAGCGCTCATAGGCACCGAGAAGGTCCTTTTCTTCCGGCGACAGGCGACCTTTGCGGCTCGCCGACCAGAGCTCGACGGCGTCGATCACGTCGCCGAGAGCGTTCAAGAATTTGCGGGCGGTCATGTGGCTCCCTTGGGTCCATTCTATACGCGCGGGCCCTCACGCGCGATCCGACGCGATCCGTCGTGCCGCGTGGTCACCGCCTACGAGCACCCCATCGAGTTGCCGCAGTTGAGGCA
>CAZHED010000085.1:0-15360 GCA_964531095.1 uncultured Polyangiaceae bacterium
GGTCCACGGCGTCACCCACGACGGCACGCACGTCTGGTTCGCCCACGGAAAGAAGATCGCGGCGATGAATCCCGAGACGGGCGCGATCGAGAAAGAAATCGAGGTCCCCGCCGAGGCTGGCACCGCGTTCGACGGCGAGCACCTGTATCAAATCGGCGAGAACAAGATCCGGAAGGTGGACCCGAAGACCGGTCGCGTGGTCGCCACGCTCGCGACGCCGGGCATGACGGAGGACAACTCGGGCCTCGCCTGGGAAGGGGGCACGCTCTGGGTCGGGCAGTACAAGGGGCGCGCGATCCATCAGATTGACGCGACCAGCGGCAAGCTACTGAAGACGCTGCGCTCCGATCGCTTCGTGACGGGAGTGTCGTTCGTCGACGGCGACCTGTGGCACGGCACCTGGGAAGAGGAGACGTCAGAGCTGCGGCGCGTCGACCCTGCCACGGGCCGCGTGCTCGAGACGCTCGAAGTGCCCGGCGGCGTGTCGGGCGTCGAGGCAAAGGGGGACCTCTTGTTCTGCGGCGGCATCAAGGCGCCCGTCGTGCGCGCCGTGAAGCGACCCGTGCGCAAGTAGGCGCGAGTCCGTCTCGTGACGCGGGCAACGGCGTGCGCCACTTCACAAGGCAACAAGGGAGGGTGGGACTCGCAGGCGGCCGGCGACGCCGCGCAGGGGGGGATCCCGACCTAGTCGTCCAGTCCGAGGCCCTCGAGGATCCTCGGGATGTGCTTCTCGACCCGGGCGGCCCGCGTCTTCGACAGCTTTGGCTGCGAGAAATGGAAGATGTACGCTCGCTGCCGGCCCGGCGTCAGGGCGGCGAAGGCCGCCTGCAACTTGGCATTCGCGGCGAGCTTGGACTCGAGCTCCTCGGGCAGCTTCAGATCTTTGGTCTTTTTGAACTGCACCTTCCGCCCGGCGCGCTCGATCTCGATCGCCTCGCGCAAGTAGGCTTTCACCGTCTTCTCGAGCTTGGTCACCTCTTGGACGCTCGTGAAGCGGATCTGTCGGGCCGCCTGCACGTTCTTGGTCTGCTGAATGAGAACGCCTTTGGGGTCCTCGAGCAGCGCCCCCTTGTGAAACAGGATGGCGCAATACTCTTTGAAGCCGTGGATGAGCGCGACGTTCTTGCCGTCGAGCGCGTAGCAAGGCTGGCCCCACTTCAGGTCTTCGGTAAGCCCGCTGCCCAGGAGGATGCCGCGGAGCTTCTCGAACTCCGCTCGCCACTTGTCCTGCCGCTTCAGAAACGCATCGACCTTGGGATTCATCGGCGACCTCCTGCGTGCCGCGCCGTGCGAGCCCCGAAAGCCATCGGCCGCGATTCTCGCATGATTTGGCCTCCCCGTTGCGGGCGAGTCCATGACCGCCGTATGGTGACGCGCTCTTCCCCGATGGAGAAGGTCGATCGACCCCGAACGGCGCCGGCCTGGCGCTCGGAGGGACGTGGCAGATGGGTGTGAAGAAGAAAAATGCCGTCCTGCTGGCGGCGGGATGGGAACTTGCGGCGCTCACCCTGGCCGGCTGCGCGGCTTCCAGCAGCTCGTCGGCCTCCTCTTCGCCCGGATCTTCGGATGGCGGGTGCGCCACGTGCGGCGTGCGCCAGATCTGCACGGGGTCTGGGAGCGCGGCGAAGTGCACATGCCAGGCGGATCCGGTGTGCACCGTCGTGGGAACGCTCTGCACGAGCAACTCGGCCTACGCAAGTTGCGCGCAGGACGAGCAGGGATGCGTCTACGAGGCGTTGTCGACGCCGTGCAGCGGGACCACGCCGGCGTGTTTGACCGGCGGGTGCGTGGCGTGCGCCCCCGGGCAGACGACGTGCAGCGGGACGACGACCCCGCAGGTATGCGACGCGACCGGCCAGTGGCAGAGCCGCCCGGCGTGCACAGGGGAGACGCCGTACTGCAGTCAGGGAAGCTGCACGGTGCCGCCTCCGCCGCCACCGAGCTGCCAGGTGAGTGCGGCGGGCACGACGGGCTGCGGAGCGGCGAGCGAGAGCTGCTGCACGAGCCTGGGGGTGCCGGGCGGGACGTACGATCGGACGTACACAAACGGCGGTGGCGGAGCGACGGGGCTCGCGGATCCGGCGACGGTGAGCAGCTTTCGGTTGGATAAATACGACGTGACGGTGGGCCGGTTCCGTCAATTCGTGAGCGCGTGGAACAACGGGGCGGGCTTTACGCCCGCGGCGGGGTCTGGCAAGCACACGCACCTGAACGGGGGCCAGGGGCTGGCGGACAGCGCCAGCGCAGGAGCCTTCGAGACGGGGTGGGTGGCGACGGACACCGTGAACCTAGCGCCGAACGACGCGAACCTGGCGTGTGATCCGAGCTACGCGACGTGGACGAGCGTGGCCGGAAACCATGAGACGCTGCCCATCAACTGCGCGAATTGGTGGGAGTCGTACGCGTTTTGCATCTGGGACGGAGGTTTTCTGCCGAGCGAGGCCGAGTGGGAGTACGCGGCGGCGGGGGGAAGCCAGGAGCGCGAGTACCCGTGGGGCGCGACGGATCCGGGAACGGCGAATCAGTATGCGATCTACGGTTGCTACTACCCGTCCGGCACAGTCGACTGTACGGACGCCTCGAACATCGCGGCGGTGGGAACCGCGGCGTCAGGGGCCGGACTTTGGGGTCAGCTCGATCTGGCCGGAAACGTTTGGCAGTGGAACCTGGACTGGTCCGCGCCGTACTCGGCGTGCACGGATTGTGCTTACTTGACGGGAGCCACGAGCCGAGTGCTTCGGGGCGGCAACTTCAGCGTCTACGGCGGAACGTCGTACTTGCTCCCCCCGGTGCGAAACGACGACTCCCCATCGGATCGCAGCTACGATAGCGGGTTCCGATGCGCGAGGACCCCTTAGCAAAGAAAAGAGAGCTCATGAATCAGCCCGCGCATTCGCACCTTGCTGGTCTGATGGTCGTTCTCGGGGCCGGCATCATTTGGATCGCATGCAGTTCCTCCCAATCGGGAAACCCGCCGCTCTCAAGTGCGCCATCCGCAGGCGGATCGTCGTCCGGGGTCGATGGCAACCCCATGAGCGGCGGCGGGTCGTCGAGCAGCTCGAGCGGTGCGCCGGGCACCAGCGGCCCGGGGAGCAGCGGCGGCTCATCATCGAACGGAACGTCGTCGGTCAGCGGCGCTGGCTCCTCCAGTGGCGGCTCGGCCACCCCGGGCGTCGCCGACAGCGGCACGGGGCCGGTGGCCCCGACGGGTGGCTCCAGCAGTGGAGGCGCCCCAGGAGGCAATTCGAGCAGCGGCTCGAACGGCGCTGGCTCCAGCAGTGGAGGTGCTCCCGACGCCGGGAATGGGTCGGGTGGCGGTGGCCACGGCGACGCCAGCGTCGCGCTGCCCCCTGGATGCACCCTGCCTGCGACGGTGAGCTTTGAGACGGACATCCAGCCGTTCCTCCAAAACTCATGCGGCACGAACGCGGCCAATGGGGGATGCCATGTGCTCGACAACTCGTCAACCGCGGCAAACGGCGGCAAAAACCACGCCTACGACTGGATCACAGGCACCGCTCACTCGTCGTCTTGCCCGGAGATGCCCACGCCATATCGCTTCCAAATCGTGATGGCGGTCATCGCACAGGCCGACCCCCCTTCCTGCTCGAAGTGCGGAATCATGCCGCCCAAGGGAGATACTCCGTTTACCGCGTGCCAGATTGCGACGTTGCAGGCCTGGCTCGACGAGCCGCTGGTCACGCAAGCGCACCGCGGTGACGGAGGTACGCAGACGGCGCCGTATGCAATGCCGCCCTTCAACTGAGCGACAGGAAGCGGAAAAGCGAGGTCGCGAGGGGCGGACCTGCTTCAAGAGGGCTATCCGTCCATCGGCTTCGGGCGCAGTCGCGCCATCGCACCGCGCAACGCATGAACGCCTCGCTCCGCGCAGTCGGTTGCCAAGAGCGAAAATAAAATCACGTAAAACGGGTCGATATTGTACCGATAGCGGTTGAAATCGCCGCTCGAAACGGCCGCCGTGGCAAAAGTCACGTACGCGATGACGAGCAGCATGAATGAAATCGCGGCCACGGTCGATCGTCCGCTCTCGAGGGCACCCCGGGCGCCGAGGACTCGATAGAGCCCGTAGACAAAAGTGAGCGGCAGCAGGAATACGAGCACGCGCTGGACGCCACGAACGTCAGGCAGGAAAGGCACGTCCGCCATGGCCGTGAACGCTTTGAGCTTGTCTCTATTGGGGCTGGGGATGATTTGGTCGTAGTCGAGCGGCGAGTAGAAGTACTCTCTCGTCAGGGCGTCGAAGACCGAACGCAGGTAGGCGCGCGGGTAGTGCTGCAGGAGATACAGGGCGTCCTCCCTGTAGAACGTCTCGGCGATGAGCACCTTCTCGAGCGCGTGCGCGTTCACCGACCCGTCGGGCGTGCTCTCGAGATCGAGAAGGGGGACACCGGTCGGCTCGTGAGGAATCCTGAGGTCGTCGTATTCGGACAGCGGCACCGAAAACAGCATGAGCCGTGGGAATCGTATAATCTCGCCGCGCTGCACGACGAGCTGTCGCTCGCCTGGCCGCATGGCGTTGTACGTCTTGGCCGCGAGGTTCATCCAGAGAAACGCATCCCCCTGGTTGTGCCCGACGAAGAACCGCGTCCTCGCCTTGTCGAGTAGCAGCACGCAGAGCGGGATGGCCATCGCCAGGAGCACTCTCGTGCGAGGCGACCTCTGGCCGTCGATCATGCGCGGCGGGCGGAGGATCAGCGCGAGCGCAAGAAGGACGAGGAGAAGGGGGCCGAACAGCCCATAGAAGAGGGCGCTGGTCGCAAGGAGGCCAAAGCAAGCGAGCCCGGAGCCGAACGTCCCGAAGCGGTAGTGCCTGAGGAGGGCCACGAGCGAAAGAAGCTGCAGGGCAGCGACCGGCGCATGGTAAAAGAGCCAGTTCTCGTAGGCGACGGTCGCCGGAGACATGGTGTAGAGCGCAGCCGAGGCCACGGCGATTGCGCGCACGACTCCGAGTCGGAGCATTGCGTGCAGCATGGCGAGGGCCGTCGCCAAGCCAAAGACGAGATAGGCTGCGTGCAAGACCCGGAACCCGAGAGAGGCGCCAAAGATTCGTACACACCCGCCGGTCAGGAGGTTTTGAAGGGGCGGCTGCTGGTGCAAATATAGGAGACTTCGCAGGAAGTCATGTTCGACGAACCATGGATCGATGTATTGGATGAAAACGCGAACGGGCGTCGTATCGAAGCGAATATCGAAAACGAGTCGATAGAAGACTTGCGATGCCGTGAAAGCGACGCTCACGACGATATACGGCCAACGTCGAGACAAGAGAGCCAGGAAGCTCGCCGGGATCGTCTCGGAGGCGGTCATCGGATCTGAATGTCGCTCAAGTGCAGAATCGTCGTGCCCTTCGAGCGCAAGCGCACGTACCGCGCCCTTCGCTCGGGGAACGTGACGTTCCACGTTTCGAACAGGGACGTGCGCTCGGCGATTTCGTCGTAGTTTCCGTCCTCTCCCGCGAGGTCGAGCACGAGCGGGAGCGCGCGCTCGCGACAGCAGTCCACCCGGTTGACCACCATGACTTGTCGGATGGCGCGTGTGGAGAGAAGGTCGACGACCACCCAAGGGTCTTCTTCTTCCTCGGTGTGGAAGATCAGGTTGCTCACCCAATCGTGGCCGCCGAGAGTGTCCGAGAGCGGATAGTGACCCCAAGCACTGCTCGCTTTCCAGCGGAAACTTTCCCACGGTTCGTGCAGCGTCCGAGCGGCGAATGCGAGTACCGACGTCGCCACCATGATGAGCAACGTGAGGGTCCAAAGCGCGCGCTTCTGCGCTCGCACGAGCCGGCGTCCACCGTTGGCCTCGTCGAGGAGGCGTGCCACCTCCATCTCCGCCCGCGCCAAAGCCGCGCCGTCCGGCACGGTGGATTGGCCGAGCGTGGCCACGGCGTCGGCTCGTCCGGAGAGGGCGCGCCCGGAGCCCTTCGACCGGGCTCGCCGGTCGACCGATCGAGCGGCGGCCTCGAGGGAGGCGATGGAGGCGTCGTGACAAAGCGCACGGGCTCCCGCGACGAGGGCCTCCCTCAGAAGCTGCTGGCCCGACGCGAGGGAGGGGCCGTCTCGTGCGTTGGGGTCGAGGGCCTGACCAGCACGCGCCAGGGCGCACTGTGCCTGCTCAGCGGCGTTCGTGGGGCCGACGAGGTGCGTCATCAGCCCCCGACGGCGGAACCTGCTCGGGGACAATGAGCCTCTACGTCGACACGGCGGGTGGAGTTGACCAAGGAGAGGGAGATTGTATCGTCCTTCGGCGTGGCGGGTGCTGCGTGATCGTCGAGCTCGGCCGAGGGCACATCGCATGACGAAATGGATTGCCGCCGCCTTTGTCGGCTTGCTTCTCGTGCACCCCGCGGAGGCGTCGGAGGTTCAGGTCGCCGTTGCCGCGAACTTCGCGCGCCCGATGCAACGGATCGCCGCGGAGTTCGCAAAGGACACCGGGCACCAGGCTGTGATCGCGACCGGCGCGACGGGGACCCTCCTCGCGCAGGTCGAAAACGGCGCTCCGTTCGAGCTCCTGCTCTCGGCCGACCGAGCGACGCCCGAAAGGCTGGAGGCAGACGGCTTCGGTGTCGTGGGCAGCCGCTTCACCTACGCCCTCGGAACGCTGGTCCTTTGGAGCACCAAGCCCGGCACGGTCGACGCCGCTGGGGCGGTCCTCCGCAAAGGAGCCTTTCAGCACCTGGCCATCGCCAATCCGAAAGTCGCGCCGTACGGCGCCGCGGCCGTGGAAGCCTTGCGGTCGCTCGGCCTCTTCGAAACCTTGCGCTCCAAGCTGGTGCAGGGCGAGAGCATCGCCCAGGCGTATCAGTTCATCGCCACCGGCAACGCCGAGCTCGGTTTCGTGGCACTCTCGCAAGTTGCCGTTCCGGATGCGCCCACCCTTGGCTCGTACTGGATTGTGCCCGCGCGCCTCTACGCACCCATCCGGCAGGACGCGGTCTTGCTTCGGAAGGGCGAACGAAATCCGGCCGCCCGCGCCCTCTGCGAATACATGAAGAGCGTCAAAGCCAGAGACGTGATCCGTGCCTACGGCTATGAGCTTTCGCAGTAAGCGATGCCTTCCGGAAGCGATCTCGTCGCGGTCGTTCTGACGGTCAAGCTGGCGTCGCTCACGACGTTGCTACTCCTTGGGATCGCGACGCCCCTGGCTTGGTGGCTCTCGACGAGCCGTTCCCGATGGAAGACGTGGGTCGGGGCCTTCGTCTCCTTGCCGCTCGTTCTTCCGCCTGCGGTGCTCGGGTTCTACCTCTTGCTCTGGTTGGGACCCGAGGGGTCCGTAGGACGGATCACGACACACCTTGGCCTGGGTGCCCTGCCCTTCACGTTCGCCGGGCTCGTGGTGGCGTCGACGGTCTACTCTCTGCCCTTCGTGGTTCAACCGCTGCGCGATGCCTTCGAGGCCGTAGGGGCGAGACCGCTCGAAGTGGCGGCAACCCTCGGCGCTGGTCCAACGGACCGCTTCTTTTCGATCGCCGTGCCGCTTTCGGCATCGGGGTATTTCACCGCTGCGGTCCTGGGCTTCGCACACACCGTGGGTGAGTTCGGGGTCGTGCTCATGATTGGGGGAAACATTCCGGGCAAGACGCGCGTGCTGTCGGTGGCCCTCTACGATCACGTGGAGTCCCTCGAGTACGGGGCCGCGCACCGACTGGCGGGGGGCCTGGTCATCTTCTCTCTCCTGGTCCTTTTTGCCTTGCATTCGTTCCGTGCCCAGCCAAGACCTTTTTGAATCCGGCCGTGTTCGGGCGCAGTTTGGCCTTTCCCGCCCCGGGTTCCGGATGCAGATCGCGTTGGACCTGCCCGACCGCGGCATCACGGCGCTGTTCGGCACGTCAGGGTCGGGCAAGACGACGTGCCTGCGTGTGCTTGCCGGCCTCGAGCGCGCGCAGGGCACCGTTCACGTCGGCGGAGAGTGCTGGCAGGACGACGACCGCCGCGTGTTCGTGCCGACTCACGAGCGTGCGGTCGGATACGTGTTCCAAGATCCGAGCCTTTTCCCGCACCTGTCGGTCCTGGGCAACCTCGAATACGGCCGCAAGAGAAACAAGTCGGAGCGAGCGTCCGCTGACCCAAGAGCCGTGGTCGACCTTCTCGGCATCGATGCCCTGCTCGAGCGATCGCCTGCGAGCCTTTCCGGCGGAGAGAGCCAGCGCGTGGCCATTGCGCGGGCATTGCTCGCTGGGCCTCGCCTGTTGCTCATGGACGAACCGCTGGCGTCCCAGGACCTGGCGCGCAAAGCGGAGATCCTGCCTTACCTCGAGCGGCTCCGCGACGAGCTCTCGATCCCCATCATCTACGTGAGCCACGCCATCGGCGAGGTCGCCCGGCTGGCGAATCATGTCGTTCTTCTCGAAGGCGGTCGCACAGTCGCCAGCGGACCAGCCACCGAGACGCTGGCCCGGCTGGATCTTCCGACGGCACGACTGGACGACAGCGGGGTCGTGATCGACGCTCGGGTCGCCGAGCACGACGAGACGGACCAACTGACCCGCGTGGACTTCGGCGACGGCTCTCTCTGGGTCGGACGGGTCAATCGGCCGAACGGCGCGAGCGTGCGCCTCAGGGTGCTCGCTCGGGACGTGAGCTTGGCGCGCGAGCCACCGGGCCGATCCAGCATTCTCAATGTCCTCTCGGCGCGTGTCGTGGACCTGCGAGACGATGGTCCCGATCGCGTGAACATTCGCCTGTCCCTTGGACTCTTGGAGACGCCGATGCTGGCGCGGGTCACCCGCCGATCTCGCGACGCGTTGGGACTGACGTCCGGCATTGCCGTGTACGCGCTGGTCAAGAGCGTTGCGCTCGTTGTCTGAGCCGCCACCGACGGCGGCCGGCTCGGCAGAGCCTGCTCGCCGCCGCCCATGCGCCCGGTTCCGACTTGGCGAAATAATGCCGCCCTCGACAGACGAACGTCGCTTTCCGAGGGTCTGCGTGAGCTTGGCGAGCTCTCAGCCCGCACAGACCAATATGAGCGCGAATCTCGTCGGCCGTTTCCTCGGAGGCTGGCTTCTGCACATCGTGGGCAAGAGCGGCCGTATGGCCAAGAACCGGCAAGCTCTTTCAGTGCTCCCAGCGTTGTTGCTCTGCGGTCCGACGGCGTGTTCGTCAGGGAGCACGAGCGGCAAGCCAAGCGGAAATTCCGGTTCCTCGCCACCCACGACCGACACGGGTGGGGAGGACGCGTCCACCGGAAGCACCCCCACGGGGAGCGCGACGTCGACCGGAACCGCCGCCGCGACAGGAACTGGCACGGGCAGCAATTCAGGCATGATGAGTGGTGGAGGCGGAGCCAACAACGGCGCGCAGGGAGTGCAGTGCGGAGCATCCCCGTGCGGGCCGCCGATGTCCTGCTGCAAGACCGTTGGGGCGGACGCGGGGCCCGCGGTCCCCGAATGCGTCGTCGCGTGCGGCGGGCAGCAAGAGCAGCTTTGCGCAACGAACGCGGACTGCCAACAGAGCGGCACGTCGGTCTGCACGAATGGCGTCTGCACCGACATGGGCCAGGTCATTTTGGGCATGAATCCTGCTGCCACCACGCCTACGGACGGAGGAGCGCCCGCGGGGACGATGGCCGCACCCGCCGCTTCCGACGGTGGGATTCCGTCGGGATATCCGGATCCCACCGCGGACAATGCTGCAAAGTGCTCGACCACCCAGCCGGTCGGAGGCGTCTGTCCGGGAGGCGGCGCGGGCCCGGTCTGCATGGAATGTCTGTTCGGCGGAAACATGTTCCAGACCACGAACGTGGCCACCCCGACCGGCACGATGCTGGCCGGCAACTATGCCGTGACCGTCAAGCTCGGCGGCGCTGCGGCCGGCCAAACGTTCGTGAGCTGCGAAGCGGACCGGGGGCTCTTGCACGCCGTGACCACAGCCGCCGGCCAGACGGCGGAATACGCGTTCGTGGTCAACGTGCGCGCCAACGAAGGTCAACCCGAGGAAGCGCAAGCGGCCGCCGGATATCCTGGATTGGATCTGTATTTTTCCGGACCCACGGCGACGCCACCCCAGGTCTCTGGCATCGGGTACTCGCTAGTCACGGCAGCGACCAAACCCGTGATGATCTACATGGCGAGCGATTCCACCGAGTGCGACCAGGGCGAGAACAACTCGGCGTTCGGCGGCTGGGGGCAGATGCTGCCCGAGTACTTCGCCCCCCCTGTGGGGATCGCGAACTACGGCGATAGTGGGGAGAGCTCGTCGTCCTTTTACGGAAAGGCCGACATGTGGGGGGCCATCAAGTCGCATTGGACGGCGGGCGACTGGGTCATCGTGCAATTTGGCCATAACGACAAGGGGGTCGCGGACAGCGTCGTGCAGGCGAACCTCGAGAAGTACGTGACCGATGCTCTCGCCGCCAACGTGACGCCGATCCTGGTGTCGCCCCCCGCCCGCGTCGGCAGTTGGACCGGCAACATGCTTGGGGATCAGTCGAGTCTCCACGCCGCCGCTGCGCAGGCGGCCGCGATGGCGAAGAGCGTGGCCTACATCGATCTGACGGCCCTCTCGACCGCGTGGTACAACACGCTGGGATCGAAGGCAGCAGCTCTCGCCTACCACGCGAACGGGTCCGACGGGACCCATACCAACCTCGCGGGCGCGGACAGGATTGCTGGCCTCGTTGCCACCGCGATCAAGACCCAGAACATTGGATTGGCCAAGTACCTGAGGTAGTGCCGCTCGGCACAGGCTCTGCCGTTGAGTGCCAGACTGAGCGGCGCAGCAAAAGCGCGGGGAGCGGTTTTTGGGGTTCGGGGCGAAACCCCGCGAAGCGAATCGGTGCCCCCGGGCGGCGCCGGTCTCAGCGCAACGTGGCCTTCGTCGATCCGGTCGAGATCCCGCCATCGACGAGAAGCGTCTGCCCGGTCACATACGCGCTGGCCTCCGACGCGAGAAAGACGATGGCGCCATCGAGGTCGTCGGGCCTGCCGGGCCGGTGCACGGGGATACGGTCGCAGATATACTCCAGCCATTTCGGATCGTCGTAGAGGACTTTGTTCTGCTCTGTCCGAAACCAGCCAGGGGCAAGGCAGTTCACGGTAATGCCGTCTCCGCCCCACTCGTCGGCAAGGCTCATCGTCAGCTGCTTCACTCCCCCACGACTGGCGCAATAAGGGCCGAGCCCGGCGTATCCGAACACCGAGGTGACGGATCCGATGTTGACGATCCGACCGTATCCTCGCGCGACCATGTGCCGCGCCACCACCTGAGACACGAAGAACGTGCCGCGCAGGTTGGTCTCCAGAACACGGTTCCAGTCGTCCCACGTGATCTCGAACGCGGGCCTTCGAACGTTGCATCCGGCGTTGTTCACGAGAATGTCGACGCGCCCGAACGCCGCGGCCGCGTCCTCGCCCAGCCTGCGGATGCTCGCCTCGTCGCGCACGTCGAGCGAGAGACTGACTACCTTGCGGCCCAACCCGACGATCTCGCGAGCGAAGGCATCGGTGTCTTCCTTCTTTCGCGCCGTGACGATGAGGTCCGCGCCAGCCAGTGCCAGCGCACGCGCAAAATATTGCCCAAGCCCGCGACTGGCACCGGTGACCAGGGCGACTCGCCCGGAAAGGTCGAAAAAGTTCTTGACCATGGAACGATCCCGCCGCTACCCGTTGGGCCTGAGAAGCACCTTCATCAAACCGGGCTCCTTTCGATAGAGGCGGTCGAACCAAGCCGGCCCCTCCTCCAGCGAGGCCTCGGCCGAAATGAAGCGCTCCACGTCGATCTTTCCGGACGCAATGAGGTCGATGCATTCCGGGTATTCACCACTCGACGCGCACGACCCCTGCAGCCGAACCTCGCGGGTCACAAGGGCTTGCAGTGGCAGCGATACCTCCGCGCACAGGTTGCCAATGAGCGTTACGGCGCCGCCCTTGCGCACTCCGGCCAGCGCGGCTCGCACAGTCGTCTCGATCCCGACGGCCTCGAACGCCACGTCGGCGCCCCGACCATTGGTCACGGCCCGAATGGCTGCTGCGAGATCGGGCACAATCGTGGGGTTGAACGTGACCGTCGCCCCCAGCTCGCGCGCGAGCGACAGCCTCGCGTCGTCCGAGTCGACGGCGATGATCTCCGCGGCTCGCGTGTTCTTCAGCACTTGGATGATCGTCAGCCCGATGAGGCCCGCACCCATCACCAGGACGCTGTCGCCGTCGTCGATCGGCGTCAAACCACGCGCGTGCACGGCGATCGAGACCGGCTCGACCAGCGCGGCCTGCTGAAAAGTCATCGAATCCGGCAAGCCGTAGAGGATGTGGTGCGGGACCGCCACGAGCTCGGCAAAGGCTCCGTGTTGCCGATACTCCTCGCACGAAACGCCGAAGACGCGGCGGTTATCGCATAGGTTGACCTGCCCGCGACGAGAGAAAAAGCTGTTCGGGTCGTAGATGGTCGAATCGAAGGTCACGCGATCACCCACGCGACGGGTCGTCACGTCGGAGCCCAATTGAACGATGACACCCGCGGCCTCGTGGCCCATAACGATAGGCGGGCGCCGACGCCCTGTGCTTCCGTCCATTCCGTGAACGTCGCTGCCGCAGATTCCACACACCTCCACGCGAACGAGAACGTCGCTGCGTCCGACCTCGGGCTCCGGAAACTCCTGAACCAGAAGCTCCTTGTACGCCGTCAAAACGAGGGCCCTCATTCTTTGACCGCTCCCGTCATGCCCGAAACGTAGTACTCGACGAAGAACGAATAAACCACAGCGACGGGGAGCGATCCCAGCAGGGCGCCGGCCATGAGCGCTCCCCAGTGGTACACGTCGCCCTCGACCAGCTCCGTGGCGACGCCGACCGGCACCGTCTTCACCTCCGACGACGACACGAAGGTCAGTGCGTAGAGAAATTCGTTCCAGGAGAGCGTGAACGCAAAGATCCCAGCCGAGATAAGGCCAGGGACTGCGAGCGGCAGAATGACTTTCAGCAGCACCTGCCAGCGCGTCGCGCCGTCGATGAGAGCACATTCTTCGATCTCGAATGGTATCGACCGGAAGTAGCCCATGAGCAGCCACGTGCAGAAGGGTATGAGGAAGGTCGGGTACGTGAGGACGAGCGCCCAGCGCGTATCGAAGAGGCCCAAGCGAACGACGACCGCCGCCAGCGGGATGAACAAAATCGAGGGCGGAACGAGATACGCTGCGAAGATAGCGAGAGCCATTTGCTTCGACCCCCGAAACCGGAGACGTTCGATCGCATAAGCAGCGCAGACGCTCGCGGCCAGCGACGCGAACGTCGATACTACCGAAACGACCACCGTATTCCACATCCAATTCGGATATGACGTATGGAAGAGGAGCCTTTTGTAGTGCTCGAAGGTCGGGTGGAGCACCCAAAATGGGTTGCCCTCGTGCGAGAGAAGCTCTTCGTTTGGTTTGAGCGAAGTCATGAGCATCCAGTAAAAAGGAAAAAGAAGCGCGACGAGAAATGTCCCGAGCGGGATGTAAAGGACGAGCACGCGACGAGGCCAACGCTCGAGGTAGTGCACGCCTTGCCCGCCGAGGTTGTACCTGGCCAATCTCAGTCTCCCCCGCCCTGCTGCCACCGCCGCCGCTGCAATCCGAAATAGCTGAACAGGACCGCTCCAGAAAGCAGCGGGATCATGAGCGATGCGAGTGCGGCCCCCTCGCCGAGAGCTCCTCCAGGGATGGCGCGCTGAAAGGACAGCGTCGCCATGAGGTGGGTGGCGTTGAGAGGTCCCCCGCGGGTCAGGACGTAGATCAGCTGGAAATCAGTGAACGTGAATAGGACCGAGAATGTCATGACGACGGCGATGATGGGCGTAAGCAGCGGCAGCGTCACGTGGCGGAAGATCTGCCAGGCCGTCGCACCGTCGAGCGCTGCGGCTTCGTAGAGCGACGGCGCGATGGTCTGCAGGCCCGCGAGAAGGCAAATGGCGACGAACGGCATGCCGCGCCAAACGTTGGCCACGATGACAGACGAACGTGCCATCCACGGGTCACCGAGAAAATCGACGTAGTGGTCGATCAGGCCAGCTCTCTTGAGCACCCACGAGATGGCCGAGAACTGCGGGTCGTACATCCACGAAAAGGCGATGGCCGAAAGCGCCGTGGGCACGATGAACGGCAGTAGCACGACGGCCCGTACCAAGGCCTTGAAGCGGTCGAGCCGATTGAGCAGCAGCGCGAGCCAGAGACCCAACGCAAACTTGAGAGCGCTCGCCATGATGGTGTAAAACAACGTATTGAAGAGGGATAGCCGAGCGACGCTGTCGCCGAGAAGGAAGACAAAATTGTCCAGGCCCACCCAGTGCCCGGCGCGCCCGATCTTCGCGTCGGTGAAGCCGAGCCAGACCCCCAAGCCCAGCGGATAGGTCAGAAACGCGAGCAGAAGCGCACCTGCGGGCAGCATGAAGAGCAGCCCTAGGAAGTGGCGATTGCGCAGCCAGCGTCGGATCGGAATGGCCAAAGGCATGCGGCGCAAGTCCGCTCTCAGATCTTGTAGTACCGCTCGGCCCTTTTCTGCGCACGCTGGGCCGCCTCGACCGGGGTCCTCGCGCCGGAGGCTGCCTCCGCAACCATGTTCACCAAGATGAAATCGGCCATCGTGGCCTGGGAAGCATACCCCATTTCGCCGGCATAGCCGTTGGGCATCATTCGTTTCATGCAGTCACGGTACGGCGTATGGTTGGGGTCCGCTTGCCAGATCGGGTTCGACTCGTAGGCGACCAGCGGCTGGCTCACGTATCCAATGGATGACGTCTGCCACGGAAGATATTGCGCGTCTTCCATCATGAAGGCCAGGTACGCCTTCGCTGCGTTCGGGTATTTCGTATAGTTGAAGATCATCATCGGAAACGGAAGGTGCAACTCCGTCGGCTTGCCGATGGGTCCGATTGGAAAGTGGGCGTGCCCCATGTCGGCGGCCATCTCCTTCAGCTTCGGGTCCGGAGAGTTCTTGGCGGCGTAGTAGATCGACAGGCCGTTCCCAGTGAGCCCGATCTGCCCGTCGAGGAACGCCTTGTTGTTGCTCGGGTCTAGCCAAGAGAGCGTTCCCGGGATGAACGTGTCATAGAGCTCTTTCGCGTATTCGAGCGCGGCAATCGTCTCGGGGCCGTTGATGACGACGTTGTTCTTGGCGTCGACCATTTTCCCTCCGTGTGACCACACCAGCCAGTGGGTCCACGCGTTGGCGTCGCCCGTGGCATTGCCGAGCGCCAGGCCCGCGGGCATTCCCTTGGCCTTCATACCGCGGCAGAGCTTCAGGAAGAGCGGCAGATCCGTCGGGAACGCGTCGAAGCCAGCACTGTGCATGGCGCTCAAGCGATAGACAACCTTCGTGCCTGCGCATCCCATTGGCACGGCGATCCAGTTCCCCTTGTGCGTGCAGTACGA
>CAZHED010000086.1:0-15258 GCA_964531095.1 uncultured Polyangiaceae bacterium
GTGCCACCGGAGCCGGAGCTCGTGCCACCGGAGCCGGAGCTCGTGCCACCGGAGCTGGAGCTCGTCCCGCTGGAGCCCGTGGTCGTGCTGCCCGAACTCGAGTTTGTCCCACCGGTGCTCGCGCCGCTGGACCCCGTGCTCGCGCCGCCGGTGCCAGAACCGCTGCCGGCGCCCGAGCTCCCGTTCGTCGCACCGCCTTCCAGCGAGGCGGAGGTCTCGTTCGAACCGCTCGAGCAGCTGCCCGCCGCAGCGACGGCTATCATCGCCGCGCCGGCCAAGAATGCTGGGCGCCCGATGAGAACGGCCGAGCGCGAAAAACCCTTCCTGGCCTTTGCTACGTTCACGCACGAACCATACTGCGCCCGGTGGAGACTGCACGAGGGAAGGCCGATCTAAAGACTCGCCCCCAACGCGGCCTCGACCTCCGCCGGGTTGAACCCCACCATCACGCGGCCCCGTACGTCCAGGACCGGGATCGACCCCGCCTGTAGACCCTTCCTGGCCAGCTTCTGCTGCATCTCGCGTGCGGCGGCGGGATCCCTCTCGATGTCCTTTTCGACGTACGCGATCCCTTTGCGTCGAAAGTACTTCGCCGCTTCGTGGCACGCGCCGCACCACTCCGCCCCATAGATCACGACGGCGCCGCGCGAAACGGCCTTCACCGCTCCCGGGTCGGGAGCGTCCGCCGCGGCCCTCGACGAAGAAGACGGCTGGGCGTTCGCGAGGGTCGGACCGGCCTTCTCGCGGCGACCGAGCGCGATGGCGTCGAAGTCCGCGCGGGCGATCGTCCGGACGGGGTAGGTGCCGTCGGCGCGGGCCTCGCGGAGGTCGACCACAAGAATTCGATCGGCGGAATCGCCGTCTTGTTTGCTCGGGTCGACGACCCGAACCGCGTCGCGCCCCATCATCGGGACGTCGGCGACCCGCGTCTCGACGTGAAAATCTCCCTTGTCGTCGATCCACGTCAAGAGAAACGCATCGCTGTCGTCCTTGACTGTCGGCGTCTGCACGGGCTCGGCTGCCACCGAATTGGTGCGCGCACGCTTGCATCCCCCGCCCTCCACGACGGCGAGCGCCGCTACTACTACGACAACCGCAACGCGCCAGCGCGTCGCGCGCGGGTCACTCACTGGACTTCCTCCGACAGCCGCGCCCACTCGAGGAGCATCGCGTCGACTTTCTTCGCGAGCGCTTGCTCGTCGCGAGCCATCTTCGCGAGCCTTTCCCAGTCTTCGCCGGGCGCCTCCCGCAGACTTCCGCGGAGCGTGCTCAGCTCCCGTTCGCCGACGACGATCGACGACTCGAGCTCCTGGATGCGACGCTTCTTCTTTTCGAGCGATCGGGCCGCTTGACGCTGAACTTCGTACTTCTGCTTGCCGGCCTCCAAGTCACCCGCGGCAGCGGACGGCGCGCCGTCGCGATCTCGGGTTCGCGCCGAGGAATCGGACGCGACCTCCCCAGCGATCCCGCGGGACGCGGACACCGCCGTCGCGCTCTGGGCCTGCTCGTAGTCCCGGAAACCACCGGGATACACGTCGGCTTTGCCGTCCCGGACGCTCACGATGCGCGTGGTCACGTTCTCAAGGAAGCGTCTGTCGTGGGAGACGAGCACCACCGTGCCTTCGAAGGCGACGAGCGCCTCTTCGAGGATCTCGGCCGCGGCGATGTCGAGGTGGTTGGTGGGCTCGTCGAGAAAGAGCAGGTTCCGCGGTTCGAGGAGCAGCTTCGCCAGCGCGAGCCGCGAACGCTCGCCGCCTGAGAAGCCGCTGACCGCGCGAAGCGGGTCGTCGCCCCAGAAGCGGAAGCGCGACAGGTACTGCCGCGCGGCTTCCACCGTCAAGTCGCCCCGGACGCGCCGCACGTTGTCGACTGCGGTGAGCGACGGGTCGACGTCGCCGAGGTGCTGGTCGAAGTAGCCGTCTTGCAGGTTGGTGCCACGCTTGACCGTGCCGAGGTCGTCCTGCCCGCCGCGACCGGCGAGCAGGTTCAAGAGCGTAGTCTTGCCCGCGCCGTTCGGCCCCACAACGCCGATGCGCTCTCCGCGCCGAACGAGCAAGTCCAAGCCTCCGAAGAGCCGGCGGCCTCCACGCTCGGCCCGGAGACCCTTGGCGTCTAGCACGATGTCGCCGGTGCGTGCGGACGGGGCGAAGCGAAACGCGACGCGCTCCGCGGTGGCCCAAACGTCTTCCGGCCGCTCGAGGCGGTCCATCTTCTCGAGCATCTTGCGCCGGCTCTGCGCCTGCTTCGTCTTCTGACCCGCGATGTTACGCCGGATGAAGTCTTCGGTCTTGGCGATCATCCCGTGCTGGCGTTCGGCGAGAGCACGCTCGCGATCGAGGTCGGCGGCGCGGAGCCCGACGTATTCGGAGTAGCTCACCGGATAGACGCGGAAGCTCCGCTTGCCGAGCTCCATCGTCGACCGGCACGTGTTGTCCAGAAACGCGCGGTCGTGGCTCACGATGAGGACCGCGCCGCGATAGTCGGCCAGCCAGCCTTCGAGCCAGGCGATCGTGTCGAGGTCGAGGTGGTTGGTCGGCTCGTCGAGCAGCAGCACGTCGGGCTGCTGGGCGAGAACGACGCCGAGGCGCAGGCGGCCGCGCTCTCCGCCGGAAAGCGACGCGACCGGACGCGCGAGGTCGCGCGGCGAGAAGCCCAAGTGGCTGGCCAGGGCCGCGACTCGGTGCTCGAGCTCGTCGCCGTGGACCAGGTGGTAGCGATCGGTGACTTTCGCGAGACGATCGAGCGCCTCCGCAGAGCCGCTCGCGGCTTCTTCCTGGGCGTGGTGCAGCTCCTGCCGAAGCTCGACCACTTCGCGGAAGCCGGAGAGAAACGCGCCGAGGACGTCGCCGTCCGCGGCCATCTCGTGCGATTGACGGTAGAAGCCGAGCGCGGTGTCGCGGCGCAAGACGACGTTGCCCGCGTCGGGTTCGAGCTCGCGGGCCATCAGGCGCAGGAGCGTCGTCTTTCCGCTGCCGTTGGGCGCGACGAGGGCGAGGCGATCGCCCGAGTCGAGGTTGAAAGTGACGTCCTCGAACAAGAGGTCACCCGCGTAACCGAAGCGCAGGCCGGCGACTTGGAGCAGGGTCATCGCGAGCGGCGAAGGGAGTAGCACGTCGGCGATCGCGGTCTACCTGACCGCATGAATCAGCCCCGCGACGGTCGCGGTCAGATCGCTCTTGTCGTCGGTGTCTTGCCGAAGGAACGCCTCGATGCGAGGCATACGCGACATGGCTTCGTCGAGGTCCTTGTCGCGCCCCTGGGCGTAGGCTCCCAGGGCGACCAGATCTCGCTTGGCCTCGTACGTCGCCACGAGCGCGCGCAGACGCCGAGCAGCGTCGCGCTGGTCTCGGCTCACGATCCCGTCCATCACCCGAGAGAGCGACGCGGTGACGTCCACTGCGGGGTAACGCCCTCGGGCGGCGATGGCCCGGTCGAGGACGATGTGGCCGTCGAGGATGCCTCGCACTTCGTCGGCGATCGGCTCGTCCATGTCGCCCCCCTCGACGAGCACCGTGTAGATCGCGGTGATGCTGCCGCGGTCGCCCTGGCCCGCGCGCTCGAGCAGGCGAGGGAGCATCGCGAAGACGCTGGGCGGATAGCCGCGCCGTGCAGGCGGCTCCCCCGCAGCCAACCCCACCTCCCGAAGCGCGCGCGCGCAGCGCGTGACCGAGTCGACGAGGAGCAGGACGCGCGCACCCTGATCCCGGAAATGCTCCGCGTACGCGGTCGCAACTTGGGCGGCGCGAAGCCGTTCGAGCGCCGCGACGTCGCTCGTCGCCACGACGACGACGCTCTTCTTTCGCCCCTCGGACCCCAGGGGACCGTCGAGAAACTCGCCGACCTCGCGACCGCGTTCGCCCACCAGGGCGACGACCACGACGTCGGCCTCCGCCCCCCGCGCCACCGCACCGAGCAGCGAGCTCTTGCCGACGCCGGAACCGGCGAAGAGCCCGACGCGCTGCCCTTCGCCGAGCGTGAGCAACCCGTCGATCACGCGCACTCCGGTCGCCATCGGAAGCGACACCGGACGGCGGCCGAGCGCGGCGGGTGGATCGCGGTCGACCGGGACCCATTCCCCGTCGATTGGCGGACCGCCGTCGAACGGACGCCCCAGGCCGTCGAGAACCCGCCCGAGAAGCGCGCCGCTCGCGCGCACTTGAAGCGGCCCGCCGGTCGACTCGACTTCGTCGTCCGGACCGACTCCGCCCAGCACCCCGAGCGGCATCGCGATCGCCTCGCCCCCGTCGAAGCCGACCACTTCGCAGGCGAGTGGCGTGCCCCGCCGCCGCACCGTCACAACGTCGCCGATCCGCACGCCTGGCATGGCGAAGCGCAGGCTCAGCCCCGTTACGCCTCGCACCCGGCCTGCCGCGCGAAGAGTCGACACTTGCGCGAGCTTGGCCTTGAGCGCCTCGACGTCTACCGGCATCGCCGACCCCGCCGCGCCCTATTTCGCCGCGGCGGCTCGTTTGCCCGTCGTCGCGGCGCTGCTGCGGAGCTCCTCGCCGAGCTGTTCGACCAGCTCGCGCGCCCGCGTCGTAAGCGCTTTGGGCACGTCCACTTGAACGACGACGACCAGGGATCCGCGACCGCGCCCGTCCAGCCGGGGGATGCCGTGCCCTTTGAGCGTGAACACCTCGCCCGACTGCGTCCCGGGTGGCAGCGAGAGCGGGAGGGTCGCCCCCTCATCGTCGGCCTCGAGCGCCTCTACGCGGACTTCGGCGCCGAGCGCCGCTTCGGTGAATAGGACGTGCGCTCGCGCGACGAGATCGACTCCATCGCGCTCGAATCGCGGGTCGGCCTCCACGTCGACCTCGACGTACAAATCGCCGGGCGGCACGCCGTTCGGACCCGGCACCCCCTGCCCGGGCACGCGCAAGCGCTGTCCGGCGTCGATCCCCGCGGGGAAGGTCACGTTGACTTTGCGCGCGCGCTCGACCGCCCCCTGCCCGGCGCACGTCGGGCACGGATGTTTGATCACCCGCCCCGCCCCCCGACAACGGCCGCACGTCGAAGTGAACATCACGAAGCCGCGAGTGTTCGACACCTGCCCCGTTCCCCGGCACTGCGGACAACCCTCGGCTTTGGACCCGGCCTTCGCCCCGCTGCCGCCACAGTCCGTGCATGCCGCGGGGGCGCGCACCGTGAGCTCGCGCTTGCACCCGAAGGCGGCCTCTCGCAAGGTCAGCCGCGCTTGCACGCGCAAGTCGCCGCCGCGGCGCGCGTGGGCTCCGCCCCCGAACCCCATCGACCCGGAGAACATCTCGCTGAAGAGGTCTTGCATGTGGGCGAACACGTCGCCCATGCCATGGCCCCCGGCCGAGCTATCGAGGCCGGCGTGCCCAAACTGGTCGTAGACCTGACGCTTTTCCTGGTCGGAAAGGATCTGGTACGCCTCGTTGATTTCTTTGAACTTCGCCTCGGCCGCGGCGTCGCCTTGGTTTCGGTCCGGATGGTGCTTGAGCGCCTCGCGCCGGTACGCCTTTCGGAGGTCGTCGACCGACGCCTCACGCGAAACGCTCAAGACCTCATAATAGTCGCGCTTGGAAGACATCGATGGGGTACGGGTCTCTTGGGCGCCTTACCTTTACACCTGGGCAGTACCCGGGTGCGCTCAGGCACCGTCAAATTAAGCCTCGACCGAGACCTGTCAATCTTGCGCACCTTTGTGGAGGGGAGCGCCAGCAGATTCCGCACGCAGGCGCGCCTCGTGCTCTTGGGCGAGGGCCCGGCGCAGCACGTTGAGCTCGTCCAAGGCCGCGGCCAGGCGGCTCTGCGCGTCGGGGTCCGAGGGCACTTGGGGGCCGGGGGTGTCGTCGGGTGCGGAGACGACCGGCCGGGTCTCGCTGTCCAGTCGGCGCTGGAGCTCCGCGATGGTCCACCCGCTCGCCTGCGCCTCACCTTCCCGGCGTGCGAGATCCAGGGCAAGGGCGTCCAGCTTCTGCCGTAGCTGGGCGTTGGTTTCGGCCAGGATCGCGTACTCGGGGGCGACCTCCCCGGCGGGAGTTGGAGTGGGAACGGGACTTGGCTTGGGCGCGCCCCCCGCCTCTTGCCCAGCGTCTCCGATCGCGTCGACCAGCTCACGGACCATCCGCTCCCGGCGGCCGAGCTCCGCCTCGAGCGCCCGCATCGCTTGCGCCCGATCGATCAGGACCTCTTCGTAGCGCGCGAGCTCGGCGGCGTGGATCTCCGCCGTTCGCGCCTGGTCCGGCTCGGCTGCCGCGAGCGCACGCTCGGCGCGTTCGGCGCGCACCACGAGCGCTTCGAGCTGCAGGCCTACGGCCCTTTCGGTCTCCGCCAAGACGCGCAGGCGTTGCACCTCTTGCGAGAGCTCCACAACGTCGCGCGAGCTCGCGGCGAGCGCGCTCTCGAGCTCGGCCACCCGAGCCGACCGCTCCTGAAGTGCCTCTTCGAGCCGCTGGGCCGCCCGCGCCCCTTGCTCCGTGCCGGCGAGGCGGGCGCGCAGGTCCTCGACCTCTTCTTCGAGGCCGGCGGTCCTGGCTCCCGCTTGCGCGATGGCCAGGTGCACCGCTTTGGCCTCTTCGCGCTCCACGGCCTCTGCGGCCCCTTCGTCCGCCGAGACGCGCTCGGGAAGCTCGACGATCGCGTACGGATCGAGCCGCACCCCCCGCTGGCTCCCGAGCGCGACGAATGCCTCGGGCGTACGACTGGAACTGGCGAGCTGCGTGTCGACGGTGACCGCGGGCGACTCGCCTTCCTCGTCTTCCGCCAGCTCGGCGAGCGCGACCCCTTGAAACGGGAGCTGCGCGATCATCGTCACGTCGTCGAACTGGCCCGCAACGAGGTCGAAGAGCTCGTAGTAGCCATACGCGGCAGGGTCGGCGTCGCCTTCGCGGTTCGGCGCACAAACCAGGGCCGCGCCCTGATCGCCGACCAGAGTGCGCACCCGCGCCAGAACGTCGGGCGCGTCGTCGAAGAGCTCGAGGTCGGGGATGACGACGAGATCGAAGGCTCCGCGCTCGTCGCCCGCGCCTTCCGGCCGCGAGCCACGCCGCGGCACCGGACGCACCACCACACCGCGCGGGGCGAGATCGGCCGCTCGCCGCGCGCGGTCGGCGTCCGGATCCCACACTTGCACCGACTGCGCGCCGAGCTCCGCGATCCGCGCCCCGAGAGCAAGCGACGAGTCGCCGAGAACGGCGACCCGGCGTCCGACGGCGAGGGGCTCGACGTACGCCGCCAGGGCCTGCTGCCGGTGGGCGCGGGGGGCGTTCGAATCCATGGGTGCGGGGCAGGCCTATAGCATCCTCCTGCCCGCATTTCTCGCCGAGTCGTGGACCCAGACGTGGTCGTGGTCGTGATCGGCGACCTCCAGTCCGCGGCGGCTCAGCGGCCCTTCCTCGGTTTTCCTACGGCCCGCAATACTTCGCGCCGACCCCTTGCAGCCATGCCCCGAAGTTGCCCTGGTAGGTGACCGGGTTGCATACGGCAGCCGGTCCCGCGAGGGCGGTCACGACGCACTGGTCGGCCTGGGTGTACGTCGAGCACGTTCCGGACTGCACTTGCACGTCGCACAGCGAGGTCGTCGTGGAATCGGGGCAGCCGTAGCAGCTCTCGGCGGTGCAATCGGCGATGCAGGCGCTGTTGTGGTTGCAAGTCGCGTCGACGTAGGGTGCGACGCACGCGCGAATCCCGGTCTGGGCTACGAAGTCGACATCGAACGGCTGGAGGCAATTGGAGCACGGGGTATTCACGGACCCGAAGAAGTTGTTGCAGGTGTTCGTGCTGGCACCGCCCGCGCAGGCCGCCGCGGCGTTTTGAAGATCGGCCGTGGAGCAGACGTTCTGTCGCGTGGGCGCGGCCTGCTCCAAGGGCGAGGGGCAGCTCGGATAGGGGGCCGGGCACTGCGTTTGCTCGCTCGCGCAGACGCGAGGGAACACGTTCACGTCACAGGTCGACGCGGGCTTGAGCATCGTGCAGTCCTCGCACGTGGTCCCTTGCTCTCCGCACTGCGTATTGAGAAAGCCGCCCTGGCAGTTGCCGGTACCATCGCAGCACCCCGAGCAGCTCTGCGAGCAGGGCGTTCCCCCGTCGGGGGTCGAGCAGAACTGGCCGAAGAGGCACTGCCCTCCCTGCTTCGTGCAATCCGTACAAAGGCTACCGTTGTTGCCGCATTGGTTCGAAAAGAAGCCCTGCTGGCACATGCCGGAGGCGTCGCAGCAGCCAAAGGGACACGTCTGCTGATTGCAGACAGGCCCGGCGTCGCTCCCGGCAGGGGGGACGCACTGCTGCTTCGTGGAGCAAATGTCGCCGTTCTGCAAACAGTTCGCGCAGTTTGCCCCCAGCGTCCCGCACGACAAGCCGGTGAGGCCTTGCTCGCACAAGCCCGAGTTGTCGCAGCAACCGTTCGGACACGTGGTCGCCGAGCACACTCCGGCATCCACCCCGAACATGCATTGCTGGCCAACGCATTGTTCACCGAACGCCGGCGAGCAGATCTGGCAGAAGTCGCTGAAGTTGCCGCACGCCGCGTTCACCGAACCCGGTTGGCACGTGTCGGACATGTCGCAACAGCCGAACGGGCACGTTTGCTGGTTGCACTTGGGCACGGGAAAGGAGCATTGCTGGCTATTGCATTGTTGGCCGAACTGCGCGCAGTTTTGGCACGTGTTGCCGAAATCGCCGCACTGCGTGTCCACGAACCCGGTCTGGCAATTGCCGAACGCATCGCAGCACCCGTTGAAGCACGTCTGTGAACTGCATCGCCCCGCGTCGAAGGGGGCGAAGCACTGCTGACCGATGCATTGCGACCCCGAGCTCGAGCAGTTTTGGCAGGCGCCGCCGAAGTTGCCGCACACGCTCCCCAAGAAACCGGCCTGGCAAATGCCGAACTGGTCACAGCACCCGGTCGGACACGTCTGGGCGTTGCACCCCCCGCCGTCGAAGACGGCAGCGCACTGCTGGCCACTGCACAGCGAGCCGGGAGGGCACGTCTTGCACGAGTTGCCTCGGGTGCCGCACGCGGCGCTCGAGACGCCCGAAGAGCACATCCCGAATGGATCGCAGCAACCCATCGGACAAGTTTGCGCGTTGCAGGTCCCGGCGTCGGGCACGAATGCGCATTGGCCCTTGGAGCACTGCTCGCCCAGTTGCGCGCAGTTCTGACACGCGACGCCGCCGAGACCGCACTGGGTAGAGCTCCCGCTCATCAGGCAGTTGCCGAGGCCATCGCAGCACCCGGCAGGACAGGTCTGCGCGTTGCACGCGGCAGCATCGGCCACCGGCGGGGCACACCGCTGGTTGGTGCACACGTCGCCGAGCGGCCCGCAGTTCTGGCAGGCGCTGCCGCCGGTACCGCATATCCTTGCCCCGGTGCCCGGCTGGCAGTTGCCGGTTGCATCGCAGCAACCGCTGGGGCAACTGGCAGGACCGCACGGCGGCGGAGGTTGCGCCAAGCAAGTGCCACCGTAGCCGTTCGCGACGCAGACCTGCGGCGCAGGCCCCATCTGGGTCGAGCAATTGACGCACTGCGCGCCGCGGTAGCCGCAGGAAGCTTGCGCGGTGCCGGGCAGACATAGCTGGGTGCCGACGCAGCACCCGTTGCAGGTCATGGGCCCGCACGGCAGCGGCGGCGGGGGCACGCACTGCTGCCCGACACACGACAGACCGGAGCTGGCGCATGACGCGCATGCTTGCCCGCCCGAGCCGCACATCATCGGGTCGTTGCCGTTGAAACAGACATTGCCCGAACAGCACCCGCCGCTGCAGCTAGTCGCGCTGCACTGGCCGACGTTCGTCTTGCACGCGTGCATGGCCAGGTCGCACGAGTTGAAACCGGCTGCCACGCAGTCTTTGCAGGCCTGTCCCATCGAGCCGCACGCGCCGGTGCCCCCGCCCGATTGGCAGACATGACTCGCGTCGCAACACCCGGTGGGGCACGTGATCGCGTTGCATGCCGGGGGTCTGGTGACGTCGAACGTGCCCGCGTCGTCGGGGATGTTTTGGTCGAGGTCAGAGCGACCGCCGCAACCGGCACAGAGAACCAGACAGCTCACCAGGATGAACGCAACGGTCTGAAAAAGGGCTCGAAGCGACACGGCAATCTCCCACGTATGGCCTCGCGACCCGCATCCCGTCGGCGCAAATCCGCCAGCGCGCAGGGCATGGAGAAGTCAGTGAGGTGCCGCAAGCCTACCTCGCCGTGCGGGTCGGGGCACGTTTCCGCAACGCGCGGGGCCGCAACCGTGCGCAAAGAATCCGCGCAAGAAGAATACGGGCTAGAGCGTTCTTGGCCTCACCCGATCACTCCGCCATCGAGGGACACCATGACGCCAGACCGTCCGCTCCGTCGGCTTTCGCAGGTACGTCGACCCCGATGGGCGCCATCGCGCGGCCCACCGCGACCCGCCGGTGAGTGAGGACATCGGCGAGGGCGCACACGAGGGTCAGCGTGCTCGATCGCGTCGGGGCTCGCGGCAGCAGGCGGAAGACGCGTTCGTCGGAGCGGCGCCCGGGCACGCTGCGCACGCGCGGGATTTCACGGGCCAGCGTGCGAGCCGCGTCGCTCCCGTCGAGCACCCGCACGAGCACCTCCGGCGTCGCGGTCCAGCCCACGGGTGTGCCGCTCCACGCCAGCCCGATCTCCAGGCCGATCACACCGGGCATGGCAACGCGGGGTGTCACCAGCAAGCGGAGCTCGTCTGCGGTCACTCCGTCCGGAGCGACCCGCGCCCATGGGGTGACGCTTACGCCGGCCGCGCGGCGCAGGCGGCGGAAGGCCCCTGCGAGCCATGGCGCGGCGGACCGCACCCCGTGCGGCGGCAACTGGGCCGCGCGACCCGTGACGAAGAGCGGAACGAGCGCGACAGCGTCCAGCGCCGCGAGCCAGGGTCCGTCGGCGTCGAGCCGTCGGGCGATCAAAGCCGCCGCCCCGACGAGCGCACTGGCGCCCAGCGCGGTCAGGCGGCCGGTCGTCGATCCGAGGTCGAGCCAGTGCTGTGGAACGCGGACGCGCGCGAAAGCGCGCTCCGGGCGCAGCGCGAGCCATCGGCCCGGGCCGCGCACCGCGGGGGATGCCGCCGGTGCGCGGAGGGCACCAGCGAGCGCCGCGACCGCTGCGCACGCGGCGCCCGCGGTGGTCTGGCCGAGGACCTCGAGACCGACGGCCGCCGCGAGCGACACCCCCGCCAGGACGGCGCGTGCACGGTCGGGCAAGGGCAGGAGACCTCGCGGGCGTCTACCGCCGGGCGCGCACGCGGATGCGAACGCCCGCATCTTGCGGTCGACCAGCAGTGCAAAGGAGACCGCGACCGCCAACAGCAGGGCTGCGAGCGACACCTCCCGCACACGGTCCGGCTCCGGAGGCGGGGTCGCCGCGCGCGGCGGGCGCATGCGCGGGTCCACGACAAGCGGCAGCGCGCGGGGGTCGAGGCGAATCGTCCACGCGGCCGACTGGCCGCGACCGACGTGCGGCCGCACGAGCTCGAGGACGTCACGCTCAGCGCCCCGGCGTGACGTCGCCGCGATGCTGTCGTCGATCGCCCCGGTGTCCGGCGCGATCGGGCGGGGCTCCTCCGGCGCGGCCGGGAGGTCGATCGTCATGCGCGCGCCGTCGACGCCATCGTTGGCGACGGGTCCTGACCACGCCAGCCGCCACGTCGCACCGTCCCGTGCCACAGCTCCGGCCGCGACCAGGTCGATGCGCGCGCGCAGTCCGAAGGTAAACGTGCCGCGGACGAGGGCGCGCGGGTCGTCGACAGTAACGTGGACGGCTCCCCCTTCGCGTCGAGCCGCGTGTCCAATCAGCGTCCGCCCGTCGGCGGCGGCGATCGTTACCTGCGGGTCGACGACCGCGCCGAGCGGGAAACCTGCGAGATCGATCCCGCGGAGGGGACCACGCACCACGCGCCAGCGGAGGTCCTGCTCCACCGAAGCGACGCCGTTGGCCTCCACGGTCAGGCGGGCGTCGTCGCCCGTCTGGTGCGCTTCCTGCCAGGCGCGCGCACCACGGGCTGCGAGCGCCGCCGCGAGTGCCATGGCGAGCGCGATCGCCCAGCGTGCGTGCATGTGGGGCGAATCTTGATCGCCCCGGGTTCACGGGGCCAAGTTCTAGCGGACGAAGCCCAGCCCCATCGCTTCGCGCACTTCTCGCATGGTTCCCTCGGCGATTCGTCGCGCTTTGGCCGCCCCGTCGCCGAGCGCCTCGCGAACGCGCTCCGGACGGGCCTTGAGCTCCGCGCGCTTGGTCCGCAGCGGCACGAGCTCGCGGTCGAAACTATCCATCAGGATTTTTTTACAATCGACGCATCCGCGCTGCGCCCCGGTGCACTCTTTGTACGTGAGATCCACTTGCTCGGGCGTCGAGAGCGCCTTGTGCATCGTGTAGACGTTGCACACTTCGGGCCTTCCGGGATCGCTGCGACGAAGGCGCTGCGGATCGGTGAATGCCACTTTGAGCTTGCTCCAGAATGCGTCTCTCTCTTCGAAGAGCGCTATCGTGTTTCCTTTGGACTTGCTCATCTTGCTCTGACCGTCCACGCCCATGATTCGCGGCGCGTGCGACAGCCGAGCTACGGGCTCGGGAAACAGCGGCCCGAAGCGATGGTTGTACCGGCGGACAATCTCGCGCGCGAGCTCGAGGTGCTGCACTTGGTCCTCACCGACGGGGACGACCGTCGCCTTGTACAGAAGGATGTCGGCGGCCATCAGCAGGGGGTAGGTGAAGATGCCGACCGGCACGTGTTCTTTCCCAGCGCTCTTCTCTTTGAACTGGGTCATCCGGGCGAGATCGCCCATCCCGGTGACGCTGGCCAGGTACCACGCAAGCTCGGTGTGCTCGTGCACGTCGCTCTGCACGAAGAGGGTACAGCCGTCCGGATCAAGACCGCACGCGACCAAGTCGCAAGCCATCCCGTCGATTCGCTGCCGCAGCTCTGCGGGCTCGTAGTCGACCGTGATCGCATGGGCGTCGACGATGCAGAAGAAGAGGTCTTCTTTTTGCTCGGCCACTTGCGCGGCCCACGTGCGCACCGCGCCCAGCCAGTTGCCCACGTGCGTCTCGCCGCTCGGCTGGATGCCCGAGAAGACGCGTGGTCGGTCGGTCGCCGCTGGCGTGCGCTCGCTCATGGCAAAGGCTTAGCCCCCGAAGTTGATCTGGTAGATGCCCCACGCTTCGCCGGGCGATTTCTGCACGGGGAACTGCAGCGACTTGATGACCTCGCCGACGCAGTTGATGCAATCTTCGTCGCTGACGGCCGAGTCTTCGTTGCGCCAGACACGCACGCCCCCTTCGTGGGTGATGACGAACTTGATCTTCACCTCGCCGCTCACGGACGGATCACGCTTCTTCGCCGCGTGCCAGCACGCCATCACTTTGCCCTGCGCCGCCCGCATTGTCCTGAGCACGTCGCCCGAGGGCATCTGATGGGGCGCCATCCACGGGTCGTCCGCCGCGGGCGCAACCAGATCGCCTGAAGCGGCCGCGCTTGACGTCTTTGGCGCATCGGCGGCCGGCGGCGTCGCGGAGGCCGAGGCTTCCGGGTGCGCGTCCTTGTTGGACGCCGGAGGCTCGGCGGACGCGCTCTCGGCCTTCGGCGGCGGCGGAGCTCCTGCGGCGCACGCGAGAAGCGCCGAAGGGGCGACAATCAGTACGCTAAGACACGACAGGCGCATGGCAAGGCCTCCTTGGGGGCCGAAAGCGTAGTGCATGGGGGCACACCGCGAAAAGGGCGACGAGCGTCGCCTGGCGACGCGGGCCTCTTTGCGCTCACGTCTCGAAACTCATCTGCACGTAGGCGTGGGGCCGTGCGGCGGCCAAGCGCTCGGGGGTCGCCGCTTCGGATTCGGCAACGAGCACCGCGGTCACCCCAAGGCGCCCGCCCGACTCGAACGCCTGCTGCGCCACGCGCATCGCTTGCCCGGCAAAGCAGGGCTTTCGGTACCCGATATCCACCGTGCGCGCCAGCACGTCGGAGCGCCGGCCAATGTCGACGAACCGGCGCAGCGCAGCCTCTTCGAAGAGGCGCAAGTAGACGAGCGAGTTGACGTGCCGGTTGCTGTCGGTGTGCACCACGCCGAACGCCACGGGAACCGGGTCGAGGCGCCTCGCCGGCTCGAGCGGCGTCGCCCCCGCCGGCAGGGTTGCGATGGTCTCGAAGGGCGGGAGCGCGGGGAGCGCTTCGGTCGGGGCGATGCCCCCCGAGAGCTCGACGCTCGTCACGCGGCGCTCATCGGCCGCCGCGAACGGGCGGGTCAACACGTGCTCGGCGAGCACTCTTCCGGCGAGCGCTCGCTCTCCCGCGCGGCCTGAGGTCCCGTACGTCCTGCCGATGGGAGCGTAGAGGTCCGCCCACATGTCGAGCATGAATCGCCCGTCGCTCGCCGGGCCGAATCGGAACGTCCCTTCGGCCTCGACGTTGGCGGTCGCCGAGAAGGGCCCGGAGGTGCCCTCCATGCGAAGCCGGGCGAGGATGGGAACGATCCCCTGCGCACTCAGGCTACGTGCGGCGTCGGACCCCGCCAAGAGGCCTCGCCAAACCGTCGTCGCGAGCGCGGTGGGCAACGCCTCCAATACGAGCCGCCCGTCTTGCGCCACGTCTTCGAAGCGCAAGGGAACTGTCGCCGTGCATCGCTTTCCTTCGGGCGGAAGACCTGGAATGGCCGTCACCGGCCGTATTCTAGCGGCCTCGCGCTCCTTTCGCCCGGCGTCGCACTGTGAGGCGAACTGCGCGGCTCGGTTTCCTTGCATCGGACGCGCCCAGGCCGGTACCTTCGCTGGACTCGATGACACTCTCCCTCAGGCAGATGACCGGCGTGCTCGTCGTCTTGGTCATGGGAGTCGCCGGCATGTACGTCGCCCGAGAGGGCGCGGGGTACATGGCCGCTTACGTCGTAACCGTCGCGCTCATCGGAGCCATCGGGATCGTCGCGGCAGGGAGCGGCGGCGCGTCGGGCGGGTCGCTCGCGTCGTTCGCCGACGCGGCCAGGCGGGCAGCGGCGGGCGAGAAGCCGAGCGTTCCGTCGCCGGCAACCGGCGAAGCGTTGCGGCTCTACGAGGCACTGGCGAGCGTCGCAGAGAGTCGCAACAAGGACCGAAGCGAGCTCGCGGCCAAGCACGACAAGATCGTCGAGTACGAACGGACGCTCGAGGAGATCGCGCAGCGCCTGGACGCCAACGCGCAGACGCAAGCCGGCGCCGCGGATCAGACGACACGCCTTATCAAAGAGCTCACGGGAGCCGTGAGCGAGTTCGCCAAGCACATCGAGGCGCTCACGCAGAGCGCCGAGGAGTCGAGCAGC
>CAZHED010000087.1:0-15173 GCA_964531095.1 uncultured Polyangiaceae bacterium
GGGAGGCACGCGTTCCACGTTGTCCGGTGCACCTACGAGCCTGGGAGGCACGCGTTCCACGTTGTCCGGTGCACCTACGAGCCGGGGAGGTACGCGTTCCACGTTGACTGGTGCCCGTACCAGCGCGGGAGGTGCGCGTCCAAGTTGACCTCGTGCAGCTCCCGCGAAGGGACACACGCGCGGCTATGTGGACGTGGACGGAAGGGGCAACAAGGTCGCGTTCTCCGCCCGCCCGAGCGCCTCCACCATTTCCGCGGTCAACCGACGAAGCGCGCCTCGATCGTCCACGCACGCCAGGCGGGTCGATCCCTCCGCGCACAACGTCCCGTCGCTCGCCCGCACGATCCGATAGCCGAAGCGGAGGCTCGCGGCGCGCACTTCGACAATCGACGTCTCGACTTCGAGCTCGTCGTCGAACCGCGCCGGTGCGCGGTACAAGATGGACAGCTCCACTACCGGCAGGTGCATCCCGCGGGCCGCCCACGACGCGTACGTCACCCCGCGCCGCCGCAGCCACTCGACTCGCCCGACCTCCAAGTAATGCGCGTAGCTCGCGTGATGCGCGATCCCCATCAAGTCCGTCTCCCCGAACCGGACGCGAACGCGCACGGTGCTCCGGGCGACGGAAGGATCGGCCGACGGTCGCGCTCCAGCCATGGGTCTCGCCGCGCGCCTGGCGCATACCATGAGCGCGGCCGAAGCGTCACGCCCACGCTAGCCTTCGGGTGCCGTGCCCAAGCGTCGCCTTCCCGTGCTTCAAAATGCCAACGAGGGGTCGGACGAGCCTCCGCGCCCGGCTTGGCAATGGGTCGGCTTCGGTGCGCTGGCGATCGTCGCCGTATGGGTGCCCCTCTCCGCGCTGGCCGGCGCCGTCGCGGCGAGCCTCCTCGCCCATATGCCCGACGAGCGGGCGCTCGGAAGGGCGGCGATCCTGACCGCAACGGCTTATCTGGTCGAGCTCGCGGCCGGCGCATTCGCGGGCGGGTACCTCATCGGCAAATGGGGCCCCGCGGGCGTGGGCGTGCGGCAGGCGGCGCTCGCGGGCTTGACCGCCGCCGCGGCGCTGGGGGTGGGTACGTGGGCGTCGTTCGGTCCGACGATCGGCATGGCGCTCGTGGCGTTCATGGCGCCGCTGACGGCGGCTCTCGGCGGGAAAGTGGGGGCCCGCAGACGCGTGCTCTAATCGGGCTCGACGGCCGCGCCGCGGCCGCATGACCGACGTTGGTCACACGATGCTCGTGGGCGTCTGGGCTCGCACGATCATCGGCCTGCAGCTGTGAAGGAGCGGCCCACCAGTGGTAAGGGTGCGAGGGCATGTTTTGTCTCAAGCAGCCGACGGACGCCGCATGGGCCGCCGAGGCCGTGCGCCAGATCGACGCGGTCCTCGTCGATCACGCACACTGCGAAATGAAGGCGGCGTCGAACGCCCTTTCGCTGGCCGCGCGCCATCCGGGCGACGTGGCGATTGTGCGCGGGCTGACCGACCTGGCGCGCGACGAAATCGACCACTTCCAGCGCGTCCTTTCTATGCTCGACGCCCGCGGCGTGGCCCTGGGGCCGCCTCCGGTCGACACGTACGCGGCGGAGCTGCGTCGCGTCGCCCGGGAGTCTTCGAGCCCGACACAGACGGCCCCGATCGTCGACCGCCTCCTCGTGGGTGCCCTCATCGAGGCCCGATCGTGCGAGCGCTTCAAGCTGCTCACGGAGGAAACCGCCCGTGATGGCGCGCACCGCGAAGAGCACGCCCTCTGGAGCGAGCTCCTCGCCGTCGAAGCGCGGCACTACCGCACGCTCGTGGACCTTGCGACGCGCGCGGCGGGTGGCGCTCGCGCGCACGTGGTGTCCAGGTTGGAGCGATTGGCGGAGCTCGAAGGGGCGATCGTCGCAGCGCTCGGTCGCGGCGCGGCTGGCTGTTCGCGCGCCACCATCCATGGGTGACTCGCGCGCGCAGGACCTGCTTTCGCTCGACCGTGACGTTGCGCGCGGGTGGGCGGCCCTCGCCCGGTGGCGCACGGCGATCGCCAGCGATCCCGCGGCATATGCCGATGAAGACCCGCTCGAGGCCGTGCGTCGGGTCGCCGGCAAGTCCACCTGGGACGCGCTGACCGACCTCGCGCCCAGCGCCGCCGACGCGCCGCTCCGGGACGCGCTCAAGCGCTGGGTGTTCGCTCTCGCGCAGGCGCGCATCGGGAGGGCGGACGACCTCGCATGGGAGCAGGCCGCCGCCGAAGCGCAAGGCCGCTTCGACGGCCGGCGGCCGCGCCGCGTGGGCTGGCGCGAAGCCTGGCGCGGGGTGGTGGCCGCCAAGACCGTCGCGGAAGCGCGGCTCTGGCTCGATGCGGCGGCGGATGGGGCGCCCGCGCTCGCCGATCGGGGCCGAACGAGAGCATCGCGGCGGGTCGAAGTGGCGCGTCGGTTCGGCGTGGAGCACCCGTGGGCGCCCCTGGTGCCGGTGGATCGAAGTGTCGTGCGCGACGCAGCGAGGCGACTGCTCGACGCGACCGAGGATCTGTCGCGCGCCGCGTGGAAGCCGGCATCCCGTGGCGACGCGGGGATGGCCGCCGTCATCCATGCGGCGGTCGCGCGCGACGCCGGCGAGGGGTGGCCCGCGCAGTTGACAGCGCGGTGGCTCGACGACGCCTTTCCGGCGGGCCGCCGCGGCCTTCGCGTCGACCTCGGGCCGCTGCCGCCGGCGCTGGGAGCCGCCAGCTTCGCGCGCGCTCTCTACGATTTCGGGTTCGCCGTTCGACTCTCCGCCGGGGCATCCTCCATGCCTTTCGCGCTCTCCCGAGAGCCGGCGTTCGTCGGTGCCCATCGGCTGGGGTTCACCTTCGGCGCACTTGCGTCGAACGCGGAGTGGCAGGTCCGTGTCCTCGGGGTGGGCCGGCGCGCGGCGCACAGCCAGTCGCGTTTGCTCGCACGGACCGCCCTTCTCGACGCCCGCCTTCACGCGGCGAGGCTGCTCCTCGGAGACGACGCCGCCTTCGGGCTCCGCGAGGCGTTCGACGAGGTCGGCGGGCTCCTCTTCGAGGGGGGCATTCTCCCGGGACTGCGCGGCGCTTGGCCGTGGGCGCGGCAAGACGAGCCCGCGCGGTTCATCGGCCTTCTCGAGTCGCGCCCGTTCGCCGAGGGCCTTCGCGATCGCTTCGACTCAGACTGGTACCGGAATCCACGCGCCTGGGGCCATCTGCGCGCGGTGGGAGTCGCGCCCGCGCACGAAGCGATCGACGCGTGCGGGCTCGCCGATCAGGTCGACCGGCTCGCGCGCGCGTTCGACGCGGAGCTCGGATGAGACGCGCAGCGGGCGCTGTATGTCTCGTGCTCGCCGTTGTCGTAGAGGCCCAGGCCAAGCCGCCCGCGACGCGGGCGCCGGCGCACGCGGCTGCCCCTCCCCCGCGCGTCGAGGTTCACCCGGCGCCGCCGCTGCCGATGCTTCCGAGCGTGGCACGGGTGCGAGTCGAGGCGGCGCGCGACCGGGTCGTCGTCATCGAGGACGTGAACCTCCCCCGAGGCGAGTGGCGCGCCGGAGGTCTCGACTTGTACGTCGCGTTCGGTGCGCCGGGCACGCCCGTGGCCATCGACGCCCGCTTGGTCGTGATGCCGCCCGACTCGGCGGACCAGCGGCCGGAAGGTGCGCCCTCCGGCCGGGGCGGGGCCCTGGACGACGCCGGCGAAGCCGTGGGCGTAGAGCCCGCGGTCCGGCGGACACCGAGCGCGCAGCTGCTTCTCGGACGGCCGCAGATGGCAGGCGCTGTCGTGCACGTGAAAGAGGCGGACCTGCGCAGGGCGTACGCGATGAGCGATCTCGCGGTGCTGCGCCTTCGGAGCTTGCTGTCGCCGCCGGCGGCCGATCCGCGCGGGGAGCGCGACGTAGTCGTGCGCCTGGGGATTGTGGGCGATGTGCCGCTCACACTCGGACGCGTTCAGCTGGTCTCGCTCGAGCCGGAGCGGTGGATCACTCGCGCTGAGGCGAGCTTGTGCGGTCCGGATGCGGAAGGGCTGGCGCTTGCCGTCACGGTGTCTCCGAAGATTGAAGCGACTGCGGCAGGCAGTGGAGTTGGACCGATCGCGCCGCCCATGGCGGTGCGGCACGCGAGCGATGACTTGTGCATCCGGTGGTGGGCGCCGCCGTGAGGCCGTGAGGCAGAGCCGCATCCGGCTACGCGGTACGCTCGATGCATTGCCAGCGGTCCGAGGAGGTCCCCCGCATGAGAGTCCATCCGTTGGCCTTGGCCATCCCGATCGCGTGTGCGGTCAACGTCGTCGCGTGTTCGCAGAACCCGCCGCCCCAGCAGCCCAGCGGCGTCGCCAGCACGCAACCGCTCGACACCGACACGGCCGCGTGGCGCCTCGCCGCGGCAGAATGCAAGCACGCCTCGGCGTGCAACGACATCGGCGGAAACCGCAGCTACGCAACGACGGATGCGTGCATGGCCAAGAACAGAGGCGACGCCCAGAACAATCTGCGCGCCGCCAATTGCCCGAGGGGAGTGGATTCGGCGCGCCTCGAGAGCTGCCTGTCCTCTGTCGCCTCGGAAGCGTGCTCGGGTATCGGGAGCGGCTTCAATCGCTTCATGGCATGCCGAACCTCCGAGGTCTGTCCGTAGAAGTGGCCACGGCGAGGCGGCCGAGGCGAGAAAGCGAAGGAGCCAGGGCGCGCAGGCGGGCCTTCACGGTCCCCACCAGAGCATCTCGTGCACCTGCTCCTGTCCGCCGTCGCGCGTCATCGCGACGATCCGGTCTTCGCTGACGCGCACGACAGGGTCCGGAAATGCGTCGCACGCGAAGAACGCGCTCTTCTCGAAGCCCGCCGCGGACACCCAGAACAGGTGCAGCCCGCCCGCGGAAGGTCCGGCCAGGAGGATCATCCGTCCCCCGCCGAGCAGGTGGAAATCCATCCACCGGAGCGCGAGGGCTTCGAAGCGCTCGGGGCTGGGGAAGTCGGCTCCGAGGTCGCGCAGCTCGGCGAGGTGCGCGCGCAGGTACTTGTGCAGAGTGTCGTACCGAGGCGTCTTCAGTCTGGGAAGAGCGCGCGCGCCGGTCACCACGACCGGCAGCTCCTCGGGGCGCGCGCAGGGGACCTCGACGTGTGCGCGGTAGCGATCCGCGAGCGTCGTGCCCTGCCCGTCGTCCGCCAGCGACTTGAGCCACCAGTGAAAGACCGCGAGGTTCGCGTCGCCCGCGCGCGAACGCAGCCGAACGACGCTCTCCCATAGCGGCCTTCGCACGCTCCATATGCCACCATGGGTCGCGACGACGCATGACCCGACGTACGCGGCCCCGTGGATGGCGACGTTGAAGAGCGCGTTGTCGGCACTCCCCGGCGCGCCGCGCGTCGCCCAGACGTCGCGCCGCTCTCGGGTGAGCGCGGCGCTCAGGCGGTGCACGCTCGCGTCGCTGCGGTCCAACCGCAAGTCGACGCCGAAGAGCTCCCGCGCGCCGCTCGTGAAGCGCTCGGTCGCGTCATCGATGTGCGCGACGATGAAGCGGTTTCCACCCGGGTTGGCGTCGGTGGCTCGCGCGCGCGCCAAGTCCGCCGCGGACCGCGCGTCCGGCGGGTAGAGCGGCAAGAAAAAGCGAGCGAAGAGCTCCTCGGCGTTCAAGCGAAAACTCCTAGCACGCCGCGCTATGCTCGCGCGCCCAACGTGCTTACCCCCAATGTGCGATTCGAAGGCTGGACGACCGAAGCGTGGCTTCGATTCCTGCGCCTCTGGCAGCCCCGCGCGATCGCAGACCGCGGACCGAAGCCTGCGCAGGGCGGAGTGATCGTCGTCCACGACGACGGCGAGGTCCTGAAACTTCTCCACACGCGGCAGGGCCGGCTCGATCCCGCGTCGGCCGCCAACCCTGACCAGGGCGAAGCGCACGCGCTGGCGCTCCGCAACGGGCGGCCGTCTGCGCTGGCGCAGCTGGCCCGTGTCCACGGCGCGAGCTGGGCGCTCGGCATGCGGCTCGGGGCGCTCGACGAAGTGATGGAACGCTTCGGAGCACGTGCCCGCCGGGGCGACGACCTCACGACCCAATCGCTGATGTTGGTCGGCATCGCCCGTGAGATGTTCGACGAAGGTGCAATCACCGCGTGGCCGCAGCGCTTCCGCGGCGTGCCCATCCCGACGCCCCAGGTCGTGCGGCGCACCCTCGACGCGATCTGCCCGGACGGGCGCGCGATTGCCCTGGGCCTGTTCGACGCCGGAGACCTCTGGACGGCGTTCGTCGCGCGGCGGAGGGGCGCCGCGTTCGACGTGTTCGCCGGTCCAGACGAGCTGCGGCCCGCCCTCGGACTGCTCTCCGGCGACTGGCGGCGTGACTACCGTCACCTCGCGGGGGCGGTCGAAGACCGGTACGGCCCGCTCGGCTTCGGGTGCTACGCGGAGCTCGAGACATTCCGCGCCCTACAGACCGACGGACGGCCGGGGGCGTGGAGTCGCGCGGTGGCGGTGCGCGACGTGGTGATCGCGCCGATGCCGACCGGGGTCGGCATGGCGCTCGGCTTCGACAGCGCACGATTCGCGCTAAAGGGGTTGATCTCGCTCACGGGCCGCATCGTTCCAGTCGGTCTCCTCGGCCCCATGGTCGACGCCGCGCGGTCCCGCATCGCGAAGCTCACCGGCAAAGACGTCGGCGCGTTGCTCGGTTTCGATCCGCTCGCGGTGCTTCGCGGCCTGCTCGAGAGGTGAGTCGCGAGGCGAGGACCCACATCGCGAACGCGTGTGGGTACCGCTTCGAGCTCCGACGGATCCGACGGAATTGTGGAACCCGCTGCAGGTTTTCCGATAACGTGGCCGATTGGCGCCCGTCGTGATCTGCGCCAAGGGCGCGTGGGCACGAGGCGACGAGGGAGGCTGGAGGACCATGCGAGCCGGTTGGCAATTGCGAATGTCCATTTGCGCTGGGGCCACGCTTTTTCTTTGTGGCTGCCCGAACCCGAACACGTACACCGCTCCGCGCACGCTCGACCCGGGAGGGTTCCAGTTCAGCGTGGCGCCGGAGCTCTACGGGTTCAGCGTCAAGACGAGCACGGCGACGATCGACCCCGTGACGAACGCTCCGACAACGCAATCGTCGACCGCATCGTTCTTCACCCCGACGTTGCCGACCGTAGGGGTTCGTTACGGCGTCGTGAACAACTTCGAGATCGGGGCCCGGTTGCCCAACTTGGATTCGGTGGCGTTCGACGGCAAGGTGCAATTCGTGCGCGGCGGCGTCGACCTCGCCATCGATCCCGGTGCGCAGGCGTTCTTCGTCGGCACCAGCGACGGGAGCGCAGGGGTCTTCTACCTCCACTTGCCGCTAATGGTCGGCGTCAACCTCTCGGAGAAGGTGACCTTGGTGCTCGCCCCCGGGATCGTCTACACGGTCGCCACAGCGACGGTCGTCACGAGCAACTCGGCGCAGCAAGGCGCGACCGCGACGGGCGTCATGGCGCGTCTCAGCGCGGGAGTCGACATCCGGGTGACAAAGCGAATCGCCTTGCACCCGGAGCTCACGTTCATGAAAGGCTTCGACAGCTCCGAGGCGCTGCTCTACGTATTCGGCTTCGGGTTGAACTTCGGCGCGCAGCCGAACTACTCGGACGTCGGTCACTAGCCGCTGTCCACCACTCGTATCCGAAGCTCCGCTAGCTGCTCGGGCGAGACCGTGCCCGGCGCTTCGGTCATCAGGTCCGTGCCCTTTTGGGTCTTGGGAAAGGGAATGACGTCGCGCAGACTGTCGGCGCCGCTGAGGAGCATCGACAGCCGGTCCATCCCGATGGCGATTCCGCCGTGCGGCGGCGCCCCGAGCTTGAGCGCGTCGAGAAGAAAGCCGAACTTGCTCCGGGCGTCTTCGTCCGAAATCCCGAGCGCACGAAACACTTTCGCCTGCACGGCCGGGTCGTGCAGGCGAATCGACCCGCCGCCGATCTCGAAGCCGTTCAGCACGAGATCGTACCGCCAGCAGAGGACCCTGCCCGGGTCCTTGTCGAGCAGCGCCACGCAGTCGTCGTGCGGACGCGTGAACGCGTGGTGCGCAGCAACCCAGGTTCTCTTCTCGTCGTCGTACTCGAAGAGCGGCGGGTTCACGACCCAGAGGAAGTTCCACTTGCCGCCATGCCCGCTCTCGGGCACCAGGCCCAGCTTCTTGCCGAGATGCAGGCGCAGGTTGGCCATCACCGTCTGCACCGTGCTCTCGCGGCCGAACTGGAAGAAGACGAGGTCGCCGTCTTTGGCGCCCGTTCGCGCGTTGATCGCCTGCCGGAGCTCGGGCGTGATCGTCTTCGCGAGCGGCGACTGCACCCACCCGCCGTCGGCGTCGATCTTCGCGCGAGCGAGGCCCTTCGCGCCCATGCCCTTGACGTAGTCTTCGAGCTTGTCCATCTCGGTGCGCGACATCTTGCTCGCCAGATCGGCCGGCACGCGGAGCGCCTTGACGATCTCGGCGGGAAGGTCGCGCCGGTACTCGCCGCGCGCGAACTTGTCGGTGATGGTCTTGAAGAACGGGACGCCGCCCCCGCCGTGCTCGATGACGACGTCGGTCAAGTCGACGTGCGGCAGGTCGAAGCGCAGGTCCGGCTTGTCGTTGCCGTACCGGCGCATCGACTCTTCGAACGGCATCTGGGGGAAGCGGCCGCTCGGGTACAGATCGTTCAGATCGACCGCGAGCACCTCGTTCCAGATCCGGAAGACCAGCCCCTCGATGACGCGGAAGACGTCGTCCTGGTTGACGAAGCTCATCTCGACGTCGATTTGGGTGAACTCCGGCTGCCGGTCGAGCCGGGGGTCCTCGTCGCGGAAGCACTTGACGATCTGGAAGTACCGGTCGAATCCGGCGACCATGAAGAGCTGCTTGAAGAGCTGGGGGCTCTCGGCGAGGGCGTAGAACTTGCCGGCGTACTGGCGTGACGGAACGAGGAAGTTGCGTGCGCCGCCGGGCGTGTATCGGACGATGAAGGGGGTTTCGAGATCGAGAAACCCGTGCTCGTCGAAGTAGCGCCGCGTCACTTGGTGAATGCGGTGACGCACGCGGAGCGTTCGCTGGAGGGGCGCGCGCCGAAGGTCGAGGTACCGGTACTGAAGGCGCTTCTCTTCGCTCGTGTCGATCTGATCGGTGATCTCGAACGGAGGTGTCTCGGCCTTGTTGAAGACGAAGAGCTCGACCCCGTGCACCTCGATGTCGCCGGTGGGCAGCCGGTCATTCCGGTTGCTCTCGCGGTTGACCACGTACCCGCGAACGCCGACCACCCACTCGCTGCGCAGCGACTGCGCGAGCGCGTGCGCCTCGCTCGGCTTCCAGTGCTCGCTCTTGTGGTACTTGTCCGGGTGCTTGGCCGCGAGTTGGTGGAGGATGTGTGCCTCCGGGTCGAAGACGATCTGCGTCACCCCTTCGCGGTCGCGCAAATCGATGAACACGCACCCGCCGTGATCGCGGTGGCTCGCTACCCAACCGAAGAGGACGACCTGCTCGTGTTCGTTCTTGGCGCGCAGCTCGCCGGCGTTGTGCGTGCGCTTCAGCTCGTCGATGAATCGGGCCATGAGGGGCGGGAATGTACAGTTTCTTGAGCCGATCCGCGAACGCGATCCGTATCAGTGCGCAGGCGTCAGCCGCACCATGACGACGCCGTGCGAGGCGACTTGGGCGGAAAATCCTTCGGAGAAGGCTCCTAGGTCCTCCTTGCGCCAAAGGTCGCGCACGGCCATCGGCCGCGCCGGCCGGCCGAGCTCCGTCCAAGAGACCTTGATGCGCACCGGCTGGTCGCCGCGGTTCAGGAGGATCACGGCCACCGCGCCGCCGGCGAGGGGCTTGGCCCAGACCTCTTCGGCTCCGTCGTCGCGCACTTTGTGCCCCTGAATCCCGAGCGGATCCTGGTCCACCGCGATCACCTCGCGGTTCGTGAGCGTCTCTTTGGTCGCGTCGGACATGTGACGGACGTCATTTCCGGCGAGAAGCGGCGCGGCGAGGAGAGCCCACAAGCTGAAGTGGGTTCGGTCTTCGGTGTCCGTCAGCCCGTTGCCGACTTGAAGCATGTCGGGGTCGTTCCAATGCCCCGGTCCCGCGTACTCTTCGAGGCCGACCTGCAAGTCCAGGATGTTCACCACGCCGGTGGTCCACTCGTTCTTGCACGCTTTCTTTTCCCAGCAGATGCCGATGTCCCCCGTCGTCCGCCAGAGGTTGCCCACCGGCGCCGCCCACGTCCAAGGCTGGCTGGTGCCCCACTCGCAGATGCTGAACACCATCGGCCGGCCCGCCTGGACGATCGCGTCGCGCATCGTTCCGTACGCGCTCTGGGCCTTCATCCCGTCCGTGAAGCACCAGTCGTACTTCAGGTAGTCGACGTCCCAGCTCGCGTACCGGCGCGCGTCGCTCTGCTCGAACCCGCGGCTGCCAGGCCTTTTTGCGCAGGTCTGGCTTCCAGCGTCCGAATAGATGCCGAATTTCAGCCCCTTCGCGTGCACGTAGCTCGCGAGCGCCTTCATACCGCTCGGAAAGCGGGTGCGGTCGGGCTCGATGAATCCGCCTGCGTCACGCGCGCCGTGCCAGCAGTCGTCGACGTTGAGATACACGTATCCGGCGTCCCGCAGCCCGCTGGTCACGAGCGCGTCGGCCATCTCCTTGATGAGGGTCTCGCTCACGTCGCATTGGAACTTGTTCCAGCTGTTCCACCCCATGGGGGGAGTGCGCGCCACCCCGTTCTCGAGTGCGGCTGCGGGTGCCGGGACGAAGGCGGCCGCGGCGAGAAGCGCGAACGAGGGCAGCTTCATCGAATGGGTTCCTTTCGCGCTACGATGCGGCGCATGCTGACCGTGCATCTAGTACGTCACGGCGAGACGCTTCAAGCCTCCCAGGGCTGCTTCGCCGGCGACATCGACCCCCCGCTCACCGACGAAGGGCGAAGACAGGCCGATGCGGTCGCGAAGGTCGCTTCGGCGCTCGGTCTCGAGGCGCTTTACGTGAGCCCAAAGCTTCGCGCGCGCATGACGGCCGAGCCCATCGAGCGCGCCTGCAGACTCGACCCACTCGTCGACGCCGGGCTGCGCGAGATCGCCTACGGCTCCTGGGAGGGCCGCAAAGAGGCGGAGGTCGAAGTGACCGAGCCGGAGGCGTTCGAGTCTTGGACTCGCGACCCCGCGCTGTTCTCGCCGCCCGGCGGAGAAAGCGCGTTCTCCGTGGCCGCTCGTGCCCTGCCGGTGCTGGTGCGTGCGCGTCGCGAGCACGCGAGCGGGCACGTCATGCTCGTCAGCCACAAGGCAACGATCCGCATCTTGGTCTGCGCGCTACTCGACGTGCCGATCGCGCGCTTTCGCGAGCGGTTCGCGTGCCCGACCGCGTCGCTGACGACGTTCGAGCTGGGCCCCCGGGGTGCTCTCCTGGTCCGACTGGGCGATGTGCATCATCTCTAGTCTAGCCGCAGGGTGCTCATCTTTGGCACATTGGCAGACCATGCCGCCGGCTAGGGCAACACCCAGACGAGGAATCGCTCTCGCGGGAGGCGCTTTTGCGTCGCTCGCAGCGACGCTGTCGATCGCGCTGTCGAGCGCTCGTCCGGCTTCCGGTGCGCTGGCGGCTGCGCACGAACGCAGCGCGGTCCTCGACGCGCTGCACGCTCCGGGCCTTCTCAGCGTTCGTGCGGCCGATCCGTCGGGCGACGCCGCGCGGTTCGCCGTCGACGGGCGCGATGAGACCTCATGGGCGGGGCGCGCGGGTGAGCTGCAATGGACATGGTCCGCCGCCTTCGCGCAACCGGTGCACGTCGGACTGATACGCGCCCGCTTCGGGAGCTCGCCGACGAGCGGTGTGCCCACGGCGTTCCGGTGGGAGACGCGACCTCCGTCCGGGGACGGGAAGACGTGTCCGGCCCCGTCCACGGACGGCGACGGGGGGTCTTCGACGCAGCGGGGTGAGCGTCCCCGCGAAAGCTGGGTAGCGCTGGGCGCGACCGACCAGACCGCGTCGCAGGCGGGAGGCTTTCTCGCGCAGCCCACGCGACGCTCGTGGTTCGTCGACGCCGACACCTGCGGGCTGCGGCTGGTGGTCGATCGGACGAACGCGGGTCCGCCGGTCATCCGCGAGGTGCAGGCGCTCGAGAGCGCGCGCGACGTGCTGCGCGGCGTCCAGGCGACCGACGACGGCGCGTACCCCGGTTTTCGCGCCGCCGACGCCGTTGACGGCACGTACGCCGCGCGCTGGGCGGGCGCACCCGGCAAGTCGCGATGGGCCCTGCGGGTCGACATGCCCGAGGCTCAGCCCATCGACCGAATCCGCCTGGTGCTCGGGTTCGACGCCACCAGCGTGCCGCGCGCGGGCACCGGCCGCGCGTACGCGATCGCGTGGGGTCCCGTGCACTATGTGCTCGAGGTGAGCGAGGACGGCCGTCACTTCGCGCCGGTCGCCGCCGACCCGCTGCGCCCCGACGGAGGCAATCTGCCGCTTCGCCGCCGATTGGTGACCCTTCCCGAGCCGCGCACTGTGCGTGCGCTGCGGCTGGTGATGACCGGCGCCACCGGCGAGACGGGGGTTGCCCAGGCGGGAGCGGTGCCCGTCGTCCGAGAGATCGCCGCGTACCGGGCCGACGACAAACGGCCGATCCTGACCGCGCCTTGGATCCTGAGCGTCAACGCGAACCCCTCCGCCGAGTCGCACAGGACGCCGGGCGGCGAAGTTTGCAACGACGCGTACCACGCGAAGTTCTTGCAGGCGCGTTTCACCCAGCTCCTGCCGGCGCTCCAGCGCGATGACCGGTACGCCCGCTCGCTCGGGAACCATGGCGAGCCGCTCGACGCGCCGCCGAGCGATGAGGCGGGCGAGGTGCTCGAGTCGATCGAAGGCGACGATCCGCTGCTCGACGCCCAGTTTCTCTCGCAGGCGAGCCCCCCGCCGCTCGCTGTTCTGAGCGGCTCGAACGACTGGGACTACGCCGCCGAGACCGCCCCCGACGCCGCGCACCCGAAGCGCTGGCACTGGGATCCCCTCCGCGACGCCCGCACCGGCGGAATGGGGCAGCTCGGGCCGGCGGTCCGCATGCGGGTCGCGCCGTTCATCGGCTTCTGCGGCGGCGCCCAGATTCTCGCGTTGCTCGAAGCCAAGCGCGTCAGCGTCTCCCCGCCCGACGACGATCAGCGAACCATCGACCGGGTGCTGCGTCGCACGAGCGGGCGACCGATCCGGGGCTTTGCCCCACCGGTCGACGTCGAGCGCGCCTGGCCCACGGATCCGCGCCCGACGCGGGCCAAAATCCAGTTTCTCCCGAGCGACCCGCTGTTCGAGGACCTGGCCGGTGCGCTTCGCCGATCGACGACCCAGGCGCTTCCCGAGCTGCACTCCGACGCGATCCGCCCCGACACGTTTCTCGCGGGCGGGGTCCTCGATCGCTTCGAAGTCCTCGCGACGAGCGCCTTCTGCGCGTCCACTGTGGTCCCCGCGAGCACCCGCGACGGCGTCTTTCCGAATCCCAGCGGTCCGGGGTGGTGCGACACGGTGACCGAGGCGTTCCGGTCCAAGGACCGCGCGTGGCCGATCATCGGGGCGCAGTTTCACGCCGAGCAGAAGGACTTCACGGCGCCTGGGCCGGGCGATCCGCCGGAGTCGGTCGCGGATGCCCGCCTCTTCCTGGCCAGTGCGTTCGAGCAGATGGTCGATGCGTATGTGAAGCTCGCGCCGTGAGGCGGATGCGACGTGCGCGGTGCACTAGCCCTCAGGGGGAGTTCGCTTGCTCCCGCGCGACCACGGAGTAATCACTCGCGGGGGCGAATCAAGGAGACGAGATGGCGCCTTCGTTGTCGGTGAAGCGAGCGATGGGGAGGGGCGCTCGGCGGCGCGAGCAGCCCTGGCCGATCCGCGTGGCGCACTGGACAGCCGTCGTGGCCATCGTCGTCATGGCCGGGAGCGGGCTCCAGATATGGGCCGCGTATCCGTATCTGGGGCCCCGAGGAGCGCGTTACGCATGGTTCCCCCTGCAGGGCCTGATGCTATCCAACGCATGGCGCCTCGGCGGATGGCTGGCCGGAGCGAGACACCTTCACTTTGCGTTCGCGTGGCTGTTTCTGGTCAATGCGCTCTTCTACGTTGCGTTCACTGTTCTCTCCGGGGAGTGGCAACGCCGGTTCTTTCAGCCCAAACGCGATGCGCGCAACGCGGCAGAGACCGCACTTCACTACGCCCGCCTCCGACCCACACCTCCGCAGTCGGGCCTTTACAACGGCCTTCAGCGGCTCGCGTACACGGGCGCGATCGCCCTCGGGGCCACTCAGCTGCTGTCCGGGGTCGCCCTATGGAAGCCGGTACAACTCCAACTCTTGGTCGCATGCTTCGGCGGCTACGACGGTGCGCGCGCGGTCCACTTCTTGTCTTTGGTGGGGCTGGCGGTCTTTGTCGTCGCGCACGTCGGGATGGTCGCCATTCACCCGCGCACGTTGCTCGCGATGATTGGCGGGGGTCGCCGTGAGTAATCCGCTTCGGCCGGGACGCAGAGCATTCGTTCTTTCGCTCGGCGCAATCGGTGTCGGATGCGACGCCTCCAAGCCACGCTCGGGATTTCTGGGGACGACCGAGCGGTTCAATCTCGCTCTCGAGCGGTGGCTCTTTTCATCGAGCCGCCAGTCACCGACGCCCGGCGAAGGCGAGACGACGCCGGCCGGTGCGTTCCCCTCGTACTTCATTTCGGCGGAGGTGCCCCAGGTGCCTGCCGCTTGGCTGCTTCGCGTGCGAGGCCTCGTCGATCGACCGCTCGATCTTGCGCTCGGGGACCTGCAGCGAATGACTCGCACCGACATCCGCGTGCGTCACCACTGCGTCGAAGGGTGGTCCGCGGTCGCCAACTGGCACGGCGTTCGGCTCGCCGAGATTGCACGCGCGGCCGGGGCGACGCAAAAGGGCCGGTTCGTCGAGTTTCGGTCCTTCGACAGCGGGTACTTCTCGTCTTGGGACAGAGAGAGCGCAGAGCACGCCCAGAGCATCGTCGCCTATGGGATGAACGGCGAGCCGCTGTCCCCAGCGCACGGAGCCCCTTGCCGCATGTATGGCGCCGTGAAGCTCGGCTACAAGGGCGTGAAGTACTTGGATGAGATCCGCTTCCTCCCCGATCCGACGGGCGGCTATTGGGAGAACCAAGGCTACGAGTGGTATGGCGGCGTGTAGATAACTCTCTCCCGTGCCCGTGCCCGTGCCCGTGCCCGTGCCCGTGCCCGTGCCCGTGCCCGTGC
>CAZHED010000088.1:0-15111 GCA_964531095.1 uncultured Polyangiaceae bacterium
GGGAGGCCGAGAACCTCCGGGAAGGGTTTGGCGAGCCCTTCCCGACCTTGCCGGCGGAGCTCACGGGAATTTCGGCGTCCATTTCGGCTTTCGGCGCCGCCCGACTCACGGCACAGCCAAATTTCCCTGGATCGGAGTGGAGCAACGGGGGATCGAACCCGAAAAAGCGACCCGATTGCGCCCTCATTGACGGGGCATCGCGCACTTGGCGACCGGGATACCCCGCCGACAAGTGCCGATGGTGCACTGAACGGGACGCACTTGGACCGTAGGTTGGACCGAGCCCCCGCGGTTCCTTCCGAGCATGACGCGGTGGAGTCGGCGCTCGCTAAGGCGATCGAGGGAGCGACGTCCGCCGGACGATGGGACATCGTCGCACAGCTCGCGCGTGAACTCGAAGCACGCCGCGTGACGCGCATGGGCAACGTGGTCGCCCTGACGAAGACGCGACTGCGAAGCGAGTAGCTTAGCGCGCGTGATGGCGACTACGGGCCGGAATTGCGCCGTCGCCTGCTCCATTGCGGGCAGCGAATGGACGAGGCGGAGGCAAACGGGTGCACCGCGCGAACTTCCCCATGCGGAGGGCACGGGGCGATCAATTGGAGCCGCGCTCGCAAGATCGCGAGCGACGCGAAGCGACAGCCACCTGTTTCTCCAGAGCATGAGCCCGTTAGGAGGCGCGACACCCCCCCACAAAATGGCTCTGGTTTCCGACACATGGTATGATCACAGGGCAAATGTCGGGCGGGCGCGAGCCGGACGCAGTCGTGTATCCGGGCGCCCCTTTGCGCGCTGTCGCCATCGAAGTGACCTTCCCAGCGCTACTCGATGCGGTCGGGCGCTTCGGTTCGTTTCAGCGGAGGCACTCCACCGAGTTCGATCGGGTCTACGAGACATCTCGCGAAGGGGCTGACGAATTGCCCGACGGTCGCGAGTTCAGCAGACCGCGCTCGACTGTGCTGATGGGGGTCGGGTCCGAACCTGAGCGAGCCGTGTCTATCGCCCGGGATCAACTTGCGGTCATCACATACACCTACGCAACTGGCTTCGCAGGCTTCCTGGCGTGGGCGATGCCCATGCTTCGCGAGGGGCTAAGTGATCTGGCCGTTGAGCGGATCACGAGCGTGGCCTATCGCTACGAGAACCGCATCCGACACGACACGCGGACCCTCGATTTGCCATCCGTCCTGAGGCTGTCGTTGGCCGCACCAGCCGAGGCCGGAAACGTGCAACGGCACGTCCATCTCTGCTGGCACCAGAAGTGGCCTGAGGGGACCGTTCAAGTCGAGGTGGATGCCTGCCCACACGTGAGCGCCGAGTACATTCACCTGAACATCACGGCGTACCATCGTGCCCGAGAGGGTGTGCTCGGCGGTTTCGAGACGCTCATACGCGACGCGCATCGACGCGCACGTCTCACATTCGAAGAGCTTATAACTCCATCTTTCCGTGATCGTCTGCTAACGGCGCGCTCCTAGGGGGACCACCCAATGCCTGACCTGCTCGACCTCAAGGATGACCACCCAAAGCCGGCTCGGCGCGACTGTCCAGCTAGCCGGCCTCGCAGGCCCGACTACGCCGACATGCGCGCGCCAAGCGGCAGTCCGGCAAGCGGCCGGATGTCCATAGCGCCTCCCACCTCGGGCGCGTCAGACCTGATGCGCAGGATTCGGGCGGCGGCCGACACGGGAGACCCAGACGACGCCATCGAACTTATTTACAGCGAGGTGGATGCCCTGCTCCGTGCCGGCTCGTTCTCGCAAGTAGACGAGATTCTAGCCGCCGTGGAACCGTCGGCCTGGAGCGTCGTGCATCTGCTCGCCTTCGTCTCAATCACCTCGGCCGCGCGGGCTCACGTCGGTTGGTCCGGATTCTTCGATCGAGTTCGCCGACACCTCGGGAGGGTCGATCCGACACGTGTCCGAGAGCTTCTCTCCGGCTTTGAATGACCCGCCAGGTAGTTGAGGAGCGCCTCCAGCCCAAGGGGCCCGCTGGACGCCCAGCCGCCTACCGCTCGATCAAGTTGCTCGGCATCGCAGCAACGGGCCCGCGGTTGGAGGAAGGCCGGCAAGTTCCCCACGCCGCCATCCTGTACCGATGGAAGAAGAACGAGATTCGCCTGTTCGAGATGCATGACCACAAGAAGCTCCGCGACGAGCCGGTGCGCGAGGGGGCGAGCTATGTCTGGGTGGAGCCGGCCATCTCGGAGGAGCGACTGAGACTGGTCGTCAACAGGGCTCGACTCGTCTACCAGCGAAACCAAACGGATGGCGTTCCCTACGGTTTCGGGTATCGAACCTCGTGCTTCGATCAGCAGGGCGGGGCGCGCCTGGGCAGCGGGGAGATCGGTTTCACTTGCTCCACTATCGTGGCTGCCATCCTTGAGGCCGAGAAGCTGCCGATCCTCGATCCGACGAGTTGGCCTGCCCCGGACAAGACCGACATTGACGCGAGGCGCGCGTACTTGAAGCACTTGCAAACGAAGGACCCCGAGCACGCGAAGGTGCTGGAGATCGACATCGAGTCGCCACGAATCGCCCCAGAGGAAGTCATCGCCGCCGCCGCACTTCACCCTCCGACGGTCACGTTCGACAGCGTGCAAGAGGGTGCTTCGGTCGTCCGGATGCGGATCGGGACGTAGGGCAGACGATCGCAATTTGACCGAGGAAGATTGGATGCGACCGCGGGATCCCTGCTTCACACAGTGCTGGGGCTTGCGGCCCGCCCCGCCATATGGGCGAGGCGACCGTCGGCAACGGTTCATAGTGATGCGCCTGGCCCCGCGCTCCCCGCCGAGTGAGGGCACATCCCGCGCCCGGCCAGAGTGCCCCGCCGGGCTAGAGGTCTTGGAGCTGCGCTCCGTCATCGCCAGTCTCGGGCTGGGAGACGAGTGAGCCCGCCGTGTTCCCACTCGGCTGTGCGACAGGGTGTTTTCAAGCGGCGGTGGAGGCAGAGACGGATCTGGACTGCCTGCTTGCGGCCCTCCCCAAGCAACAGAACTGGCGTCGCCCGTTCGTCCTCCCGTATGTGGCGGTGGCCCTGCTCGCCTTGACAGACGTCCTGGGTCAACTCGCGGGGAAGGCGATTGGCGTCGCCCAGAAGCAGGAACCCGAAAGCTTCGGGCGGCTGTGCCGCGCGAACGAGTCCTTCCGGCGCGCGTGCGACGAGCAAAGTATCCGGGTCAGCCTGAACCGGGAGGTCCGCAACCGCGTTTCAGCCCACCGAGTCCAGCAATCGGTTGAGTCCCACGGTCGTGCCCATGACGCGCTGACGAGTCGGGCATTTCCCCCGATGGTCACGGCGGCTCGTCGCCTGCTGTGGACCATGCAGAGCGTCCGCGTCTGGTACTGGGGCAGGTCGAATCCCGCGGGTGGCATAGTCGTCATCCGCTGCCGTACTCGACAGACCGCGTCGCTTCGTCGCCGGCCCTCGGGATTTGTGGCTCCCTTACTGCCCAACTACGCCGGTCCGCGAGCCGTTTTCGATGACGACGTCGCCGAGGAGTTCGATGCCGCCACGGTACAGGCAGGCGTCGAAGAGGCCGATCGGTTCTGGGGCATGAAGGACCGGGCGTTGTACTGTTGCGGGCGGCCCTACAAGGATCGGTAGGCGCGCCTACGCATGGCCGCCGTCGATGGTCTTGAACGTCTCCTGATTGTGCGCCGCTGCGCGGTTGCGCGCTTTTCGCAAGCATTGTCTCGCATGGGCGGGAGGTACGCGGAGAGAGTGCGCGCGCAGATCGTGGCCCGTTACACCGAACCGGAACCGCTAAGCGCGCAAAGTCGACACGCAGCGGTAGGATCTCCCAAAAGAGGACGCCCCGCACGGACGGCCATCCGGCGGGGCGCTGGTGTCGACGTGGGGTCGAACGACAAGACTACTCCGGGGACCGGATCGCGCAAGACGGGTGACACGGACCTCGATGCCCTAACTGAGCGACTTCGCGTCGATTGGGAGTCTCGACGGGCGAAAGACGAAGTGACCGCGCGCGAGCTCGGACGGCGGATCGCGGCGCACGTCGACGCGGCGATGAGGCAGCGGCGGCGTATGGCCGAGACTCCGCCCACCGAGCGCGAATGGGGCGGTGCTTCGGAAAAGCAACTCGCGACCCGCCGCGCGGCCCTCGCCGAAGCAGCCGAAACGGCGAGGAAGAACCACGCCCGCAAGCGCTACACATCGGCCGAGGCTTTAGAGGTCGCCGTACGCCAACAATGCGTCGCGGAATACGGGGGGATCATGGGCGCGCCTTACCGCGACGACGACACATACCGCTTGTTGTTCGTGTCGACGGTCGGAGGTTCTGCCCTGTGGGAGGCGCGAGCGCGAAAGATCTACACGGAGCTCCGCAAGGCCGTTACTACAGCGCGCACGTTCGCTTACCAGATGCCGAATGGCGTTGGCGACGCGGCGGCATGTGCGCTCTTCACGATGCGCGGCGTGCTGCCCGTCTTGCCGCCGCTCACGGAGCCGCCATTCAGGAACCCACCGCCCACGGGACGAGCCGCGTTTGTCCTGGCCACGGATCGCACGATCCGCGTCGCCCTGAAGAAAACGCTTACCGATCGGGACCTAGCGGTCCTGAGTCTCTTGGCCGGCTTCTGCCCGCGCGGCACCTACAAGACTCTTCACAAGACCTGTAAGACGGTCGCCGCGGTGCTCGAGGAAGAGGCAAACTGCGTCGCGCGCGTTCGGAAGAAGCGCGCCGCGAACCCCCCAACCTGAAGGGGGCTCCCCCCTGAGTGGGGGTGTTTGCTTGGGCCTTGGCGGCCAGAATCGTCGCCGATGATCGACGTATTCGACGCACTTCGGGCCGAGGAACACTGCCGCCTCCGAACGATAGTCCACAGGATGGGGGAGCGGGCCGCATGCAAGGCTCTTGGGATTCCCCGCTCGACGCTGGCGCGCGTGCTTGCCGGGCTCCGCGTCCGCCGAGGCAGCGTCGCGCTACTTCGCGCTCGGCTCTCCGCGCCCGGGGCGTCCGATGCGGACGGATGATCCCCGCGTGCTCGCAGTCGCTGCGGCGATCGTGGTCCTCGTCGACGCGCTCGCCTCTGCGAGCCCCGCCGCGACCGACGACGAGCTCGTTCCCTTTCCGTTCGGCCTCGAACGCCGAGCCGCCCGAGCGCTCGTTCGCGCTGGACGCCTCCCATCGGTGCGCATCGGTCGAAGACTGTTCACCCGACGGTCGGCGCTCCTTGCGCTGGCGGCGCCATCGACCTCGGCGCCTGCGTCCGCCGTTGACAGCGCCTCGGAGGCAGCGCGCAAGGCATACGCGCGGGGCTCGGGGCTTCGCGTCGTAGGCACGGCGGGGCGACGGCCGTGACCAGCTGCGGCACCTGCACCGCGTTCGAGGACGCCGAGCGCGTCGCCGCGCTCGAGGGGCGCGACACGCCTGGGCACGAGCTCTCGGGATCCACGTGCGAGCCCGAACCTGCACCCCTCTCGGGCGAGCACATCACGTTGCTGGCCGAGCGCGGCATCCCGCTCGCCATCGCGGAAGGCGCTGGGCTGATGTCGGTCGACGCGGCCATGGCATCCCAAATGCTGGGCTACACGAGCCGCGGTCACGGTGGCTTGGCCATCCCGTACCCCGGAATCGCGCCCACCTACCGCCGAATCCGCATGGATGGCGGCGAACGCCGCTACCTGTGCCCCAAGGGCCGCCCCGTGCCCGTCTACGCGCCTCCCTCTGCTTCGGGGGCTACGTGCCCCTCCGACCTCGCCGGGGCTCTCGTCGTCGTCGAGGCGCCATTGAAGGCGCTCGCGATGCGCGCCGCGGGGCTCGAAGCGGTAGGCCTCGGGGGTGTCGCAACAACGCTCGAAAAGGGGCGGCCGTGGCGTCTCGGGAAAAGCTGGACCGCGGTACCCCTCGCGGGGCGAGACGTGCGCGTGCTCTTCGATGCGGGCCGCGCTCTCAATCCCCAGGTAGCGCGCGCGGAGGGGCGCATGGTCGAGGCGCTCCGAACCGCCGGGGCTCGCGTCTCGGTGTGCTCCCTGCCGCTGACGCGCGACGGCGCTGACCAGGGACCGGATGACTTTCTGGTGCGCGAGGGACGCGAGGCGCTCTTTGCGATTGTGCGTGCTGCGAAAGGCATGGAGATGGCGGACGATCGCGACGCGGAACGCCTCGAAGCGGAGGGCGAGGCGCACCACCGCGAATCGGCACTCGAGGAAGTGAGCGAGGCGCACGTAGCCGCCGGAAAAAAGACCAAGCGCCCCGCTCCCGGCAAGCCACACGTGCGGCTCATCAGAAAGGGCGAAGATGCATGGCGCAACGGAATCATCACGGCGTTGAACCGCCAGACCGGCGAAGAGACCGTGCAGCGCATCGCCGCGAACGTCGCGACCATCCTGCGATTCCACCCGAGCTGGCGCGGTGTAATCGCGTGGGATGCGTTCGCAGAGTCTACCGTCACGCTCAATACCCCCCCATGGCACCTGTCGGACGCTCCCGCGGTCTCGGTCGAGGGGCCGTGGTCCGACGCGGATACCGCGCGGCTCGTGAATTGGCTCGGCCGCGTCGAGCGCTTGCACGTGTCCGCGCAGATCGTCGAATCGGCGCTCATGGTCGTCAGCGCGACCCGTGTCGTGCATCCGGTGCGGGATTATCTCGGCGCGCTCGAGTGGGATCGCGTCGACCGACTGTCGGCAGTGCTGCACCAATACTTCGCCGCCGCGGATTCGCCCTACACGCGTGGCGTCGGCCGCAGATGGATGGTGGCTCTCGTCGCCAGAGCCTACGAGCCCGGCTGCCAATCGGATTGCACGTTGATTCTTGAATCCCCGAAGCAGGGCACCCGAAAGACCAGCGCGTTCCGCAGTCTCGTCCCGGTGCCCGGTTGGTACCAAGACACCGGCATTGACCCCAGGAATAAAGACTCCTTCGAATCCCTGCGCAGCGTGTGGATTTACGGCCTTGACGAGCTTGATTCTCTCAGCAAGGGCGAAATCACCACGTGGAAAAACTTTCTCACGGCAACGCGGGACCATTATCGCCCTCCCTACGCGCATCGAGCGAGGGACTTTCCTCGACAGAATGGATTCTGCGGCACGACCAATGACAGTGAATATCTCGTGGACCGCACGGGCAATCGTCGTTTCTGGCCCGTCGCAGTCATCGGCGAAATAGACACGGCTCGGATTGCGGCCGACCGTGATCAATTGTGGGCCGAGGCCGTGCACCGATATCGCGCCGGCGAAAAGTGGCACGTGGATACCGCCGAGTTTCGCGCGTTGTGCGAGGCAGAGCAGCGTGACCGCCTACAGACTGATTCATGGGCGAACGTTATCGCCGATTGGCTCGCTAAGCCTGAGTCGGGAGCGTTCACGGCGGGTGGCGTGCTCACGTTGGATCTCATGCGACACGCCATCGGCAAGAAGGAGGTTTCCCAAGTCACCAAGGCCGATGAGATGCGCGTTGCAGCCTGCCTCCGGGAACTCGGCTACGAGCGCGGTCCGATGCACCGCGAGAACGGTACTCGGGCCCGCCGATTCATCAAGAAGGGGGCCACATGACTCCCTTTCGTGTCCCCACCTCGGCACCACCTCAAAAGGCAAGCCGGGAACACGTGTCCCGGCTAAATTCCCCTGTAGAGTCCTCCTGTCACCACTGTCACCACCTAATTTCTCGCGCATGTGAGGGAACTTGCAGTGATGGCTATGGTGAGGATGGGAATGGGGGCAGAGCGTACGCGTACGCATTCACACGAAGGGCTTGGGAGGTCGTTTCCGGTGGTGCCGGTGGGAACACACGCGGAATCGGCTCGAATTGCCGAGGAAGGTGCGTTCCCACCTCGCGAGGACGACCCGGGAACGGGATTGTCGAGGAGGTGGGAACGGGCGGCGGCGCCCGAGCCTTTCAATCTTCGCCCCGGAACGGGATAGCGGTCACCCCCTCGACTCCGCCGAACGCGCCACCGCTCACACGTGGCAGTGGCCCGAGCCGCGTCGCCGCAGAACCCCGCCAGGCTCGCCGCCAACGGGCCCGCGGCGCCTCCAGCGCGCGCGCACGCACGCGTCATCGGGTCCCTATTTTTTGGGGCGCGGCCGCGCATTTTTTCACGCGCAAGCGCGCGTCATGGGGTGGCCTCAACGCCGTGCGCCTGCGCGTGCACGCGTCATGGGGTGGCTAGATGAATAGGAGCGATCGTCGCTTGATTCACGGAGCTGCGCGGGTGCTTGCGATGATGCAACGGCACGCCGACCGCGCGGCAGCCAGCGCCGCCAACAAGGCGCAGCACGCGGCCGAGCACCGCAGACGGGATACCCAGGCGCCGCGAAAGCCGGACCTGCCGCGCTGCGGAGCGCGCTGCCGTAGCAAAGGCGGTGCGCCGTGTGTCGCTCCCGTCGTGGTTTGCGTTTTCGTGAACGAGCGGGGCGATATATGGCGGGTCGTGCGCAACCGCTGCCGGATGCACGGCGGACTCTCGACCGGTCCGCGGACTGCCGAGGGACGCCAACGGTGCGCGGAGGCGGGCCGTCGTGGCGCGGCGGAGCGATGGCGGCGATGGCGCATTGCGCGGTGGGAGTGAGGGCGCAGTGCGGGTACGCTCCACACAAGCGCATGACCTTGGTTCGGGTGGTCCTCGCATCGCTTGCGGCGGTCGCGCGTTCAAAGCCGCCGTCGGTCGAGGAATCGCAACAGCAGATGTACGCCGCAGCGTTCGTTGCGATCAACGCGAAGCATCCCGCCACCATCCGCGAGTTCGCACGGGTGGTGGGCGTACCGCCCTCAGATTGCTCCCTCGGTCCGGCGGACACACTTGCGTGGGACGCCCTGTGCCTCTGCACTTGGCGCTTTTTGACAAAGGACGGACCAAAGGAGATTACAGCAGGCGCGCTCTACGAAGACGAGCGCGTCGCGCAGCCGGGCACCGTCGACGTGATCGAACCAGGGGCTCGCGACGGCGGCGTCTTGCCCATGAAGCCGGACGATGCCGAGGCCGCATTCAGAAGCGGTCGTTATTCCGTTGTCGCGAGTGGCGGCCGAGCCCGTATTCAGGGGTCTGACGGGACGATCGGCACGGTGGAGGCTAGCGAGCTCCAAGCGGCGCTGGTCGGCGGGGGGCATCTCGTCAGTGCCAGGAGCTTCGTTGGCGCAACCTTGGACAACAAGTACGCGAAGTGGCCGGTGCAACAGCGAATAGACGCCTGCACGTCATCGGCGGGGCGCGTGCTGGGCGCGTCCGTGGGCGAGACCGACATTTTGTTCTGATGACGATTCAGGCCCCAGCGACCGCAAGCGCATAGCCCCCCCGGGGGAAAGGGGGCCGCGCCGCACGGGAGGGCGCCGTCGCCGGGAGGCTCGGCGAGAGCTCGCCCGGCGACGCTGGCGGCGATGGCGCGAGAGGCCGTCTTGGTAGACAATGACGGTTAGGTCCGCGTGACTGGGGCCCCCGAAGGGCACGGGGGTCGGGGGTCAGCTTTCGGCAACGGCTAAGCGTCGCACCCCTGGGGGGGTCGGGGGGGGCCATGTGCGCCCGGCGCGTGGCAACTAGGTGCGCTACTCCTAGAAGATGGGCGGGTTCGACGTGCAAGGCCGCGACGTGGCTTGGCGAAGCGCTGGGGCGCCGATAGCGGGGAAGAGCGCGCCCGACACCCGCGGCCCGCGATCGACGTGGAAAGGCCTGATGGGGTACCCACGAAAAGGGGAGCCGGTCGCCGCGAAAAACGCGCTCCGGCGTGGCCCATCGTGCCAGACTGGCGAGCGCCTCGTAGGTGACTGCCGCGCGCTTCGGGCCAACGAGACCCTTGACCCTGTCGGGCAACCCCGGGAGCATCATCGATGATGCGGATCGCCATGCGCCAAGCTCGGCTGGTAACGATCGTCACGGCGATGATGGCATCGGCAATCACTTCCCTGACGGGTTGCTCCACGTACGCCGTATCTCGTTACGCGGTCTCGGTCGAAAACGTGGCGACGCTGCGAACGATGAGAGGGCAACCGATCAACGTCGGGAGATTTACGGCGAAACTGGACGACGTGTCCTCAATCATGTGCCGCGGCGTTGGCCCGATCAAGACCCCCGACGAAGAGTCGTTCGCGGAATACGTTCGCAAAGCGCTCATTTCCGAGCTGATGATGGCAGAGGTCTACGCGGCAACAGCTCCGGTGACACTCACGGGAACTGTTGACCACGCTGACTTTTCCTCAACGTCAGGCTCGTGGCAGATCGGCCTTACGGTCGTATCCTCGAACGGCAAGAGCGTCTCGATCGACGAGCAATACGCATTCACATCGAGCTTTTTTGGGGAGACGGCCTGCAACCAGACCGCACAAGCCTTCATGCCGGCCGTGCAGGACCTGATCAAGAAGCTGGTCAGCGATCAAGCGTTCAAGTCGCTCGTCGCCCCGCCGGAATCGGTTGCGACGACCCCGGGGCGATGACGCGCGCGACCGTGAAGCGCTTGTTTCAGGGGTTTCTTATCCTGGCGTCGCCGACCATTACGATCGCCTATGCCGGGGGCGAATACTTCGGGCTGTGGGATCGGATGACAGGGCGCGACTTAGCCATGGATGGCCTTCGACGCCTACGTTCCACAGGAGGCTTTCCAACAAGCTACATCTATAATGATCCGCAAGATCGGGCCGTATTCATTGCTGTCGAGAGGCGGATTTCCGAATACACGACGGATGTTGCCACGCGGGAGGCTCTGCACACCGCGCGGCCTACGCTAATAGCGACCGCCGGTTCACCCATTCGTATCGACGGCGTCCCCCCTTACTGGCCGCAAGAGGCTCGGTTTTTCTTCTCCAACGAGCACCCAGTGCTCTATGTCTTCGGCGCCAAGCGCGGTGGCGGGACTCCCGGCAATGCGACCCGCGCGTGTACGCTTGCCGAAATCGAGGGTTGGCTGACAAGGGAGCGGGATAATCGACGCCTTCTGCTCGGCGGTATTATCGTCGCGTTGATGTCAGGGGCGCTCGCGGTCTTGCGGCAGGCCGTACAGTCTAGCCCAATCTCCGCCGCGATGGCCAGCCCACGATCGTCTGACAAGACCTAACGTGCCACACGCGGCGAGGCGAAGCCGTTGCAAGGCGGCGAAACGGCATAACGCACCCGGCCATGGCGCGCCGTTGAACACGCACCGTCCGGAGTGTGTTCAAGTTCGTTCCTGTTCGCTAGCAGACGTGAACGACATACGAAGGCGAAACCCACCGCGAACCCAAGCGTCGTGCATGTCGCCTCGCTCGGGTGGAGAAGCTAGGTCAATAGATGCAGCACATCTCGTCGGGGTACGCACAAGAGTCTGGGGGGCCGGCCCCTTTGCCGCCGCACCCAGTGACGAAGGTACTGCAAGAACCCCCCGCGTCGGCACAAGCGGGGAGCGTATCGGCCGGGGATGCAACGCAGCCTTGGTTCATTCGACAGGTTCCGGCGCGGCAGCACGGACCCAGGGATAGGGTGCAACTCCCGAAAACGAAGCATGCGACCGCCCAAGTCCTGGAGACCTCCGCTTGGTACTGGGCGAGGGCGCTGGTGCGGATGGCTGCGGATGGACACCTGCCCGCGCCGGGGTAGCAAAAGCTGCCTTCCCCGACGGCGACGCAGTCCGAGTCGGTCGTGCAGGATTGGTCGTAGTCCGAAGCCTGGATGACTTGCGCATCGGGGTCGTCGCACGACAGCGACTCGGCGGCCTGTCCCTCTATGCAAACGTGATCGATACAGCAGTAGACCGCAGGCCCGAATACCATATGAGCGGCGCAGTCTTGCGGACTTTCGCAAGAGTGCGCCGCGGGCGCCTCACCCGGTTCGGCGTCGGTGGAGGCGGCGTCGGTGGGGACCGACCACACGTCGCCCGCGTCGTGGCCCATACTGAGCTGTCCGGCTTCCCGGCCCGCGGTCGCATCGGCGCTCTGAGTGCTGAGCCCGCCCGCCCCGCCGTCCTTCCCCTCGACGGCGGACGTGGCCCGCCCGCCACACCCCGCCCCCAGGACGACTATGCACGCGAAAGTATGCCGGACGAGCGCGCGCATCCCAGCACCTTGGCTTGGGCGCGGCTGTCGGTCAATCCGGGTCGCCTCGTGCGTCCGGCAGCGGCACCATCCGACGGAGCCATGAACGTTATTGTTCGCTAGCGAATATTGACAACGTGGAACGGCGATCTATCTTATCGATTATGAGCAAGCGCACCACAAACCCCCGGGTCGCGGTCGCCTACGTCCGTGTAAGCAAGGACGACCAAAAGCTCGGGCCCGAGGCGCAGCGCGCGAGCATCGAGGCATGGGCGGCCCGTGAAGGCGTCCAGGTGGCGGCGTGGTGCGTCGACCAAGGCGTTTGCTCCGTGACCCCCATCGACGGTCGGCCGGGGCTCGTGGCGGCGCTGGCCGCGCTTCGGGAGCACGGCGCTGGCGTGCTCGTCGTCGCAAAGCGGGACCGCATCGCCCGCGACGTCGTGTTGACGGCTGGCGTCGAGCGCGCGGCGGCGCAGAGCGGGGCGGCCGTGGTCAGCGCCGCGGGCGAGGGCAATGGGGACGCGCCCGCGGACGCGTTCATGCGCACGGTCATCGACGGCGCGGCGGCGTACGAGCGCGCCCTTATCAGGGCCCGCACGAAGGCCGCGCTCGCGGCTAAGACGGCCAAGGGCGAGCGCGCTGGGGAAATTCCCTACGGCTACCGGCTCGCCTCGGACGGTACGCACCTTGACGCCGACGGGGCCGAGCAAGCCGTGCTTGCCGCGGTACGCGAGCTCCGCACCGCGGGGCTCTCCCAGCGCGCGATCGTCGCCGAGCTGGGCGCCCGCGGCTTAGTCTCGCGAGCGGGGCGACCGTTCGGGCAAACGCAGGTGGCCCGCATGCTCTCGAGAGAGGCGGCGGCATGATTGATGGCGCCCGCGTTCGCCGGGCCCTAGCGGCCCTGGACCGCATCGTGGCCCGGTGGCCTCGTCTGCGGACCCCGGCGGCGCGAACACGGCTAGCGGATGTACTCGACGCGAGCGAAAGGAGCGACGACAGTGGAGGCAACGATGGCCACAAAGAAGACGAAGGACGACGGAGGCGCGATGCTGGGGATCCGAATCGACGCTGAGGACGTGGCCCGCCTCGATGCGCTTACGGAGCGGATGCTGCTCGGCAGCCGTCACGCCCTCGCACGTGCAGCGCTGCGATTGGGGTTGGATGCCATCGAGCGCGACCCCACCGTGCTCGTTGGCGGAGCAAAGGGGCGGAAGGCGCCTTCTCGATGATGCGAAAAAGGGTACCGTCGCATCCGAGGGCTACACTGCTATTGGCCGCGTTCGCGGTTGCGTGCTCGGGTCGAGACCGCACATCCACCTCTAACCGGGCCAACGCGGCCGAGCGCCCGTATCACTCCGTTTCGAACCTTCCGGCGCACCGCGCGCAAAAGTGGGTCGTCGTTGTGCCCCTGGGGACCACAGCTCGGTTCCAGGTTGGCGAGCTCCGTGCCGCGGATCTTCCGCTCCCTCAGTCGTCGCCTTGGAAATGCCGCATCGACCACGCAAGCACGGAGACTCTCGCAGGGTACGGCGCCGTCACTCGTTCATTTGCGTGCTCAAACGATGACTGGCGGTCCAGCGTCGAGGCCACCGCCGGCTACTGCGCGACGGAGGGTGGCTGCAAGCTGAATGACTCTGACGTCGTATTGGGCCTTCAGGCGTCAGCTCCGTTCGCCTCGGTCGACCTTCTTGTGGGGGCTCGGGCCCAGATTGCGGACGCCGAATACCCAGAGCTGCCATGAGCGGGCGAAGCTGCGATGATCGAGGTTCACACATTTGCGGGAAGGCGACGCCGATGACCAGAGACGCACGAACAGCAAGGCCGCAGCGCCCGCGCACCGGCACCGTCGAGCCCTTCACGCGCGCCGATGGCACCGTTTACTACCGCGGCAAAGTGCGCTTAGCCGACGGCTCACGCGAACGCGTCGACGTCGACCAGCCGCACTGTTTTGACGAGGACGCAGCGCGCGCGTTCGTCCGCGAGATTCAAGCGCAAGAGGACATGCACGGTCGTCTCCTCGCCCGCAAACGCGGCTTGCCTTCGCCCGTGGCCTCGGAAACGGTGCGTGAGTGGTGCGACCGCTGGCTGGAGTGGCGCACTGGCCGTGGTCTATCGACAACGCCGCATGACAGGGGACGGCTTGCAAATTACGTCCTCCCAATCCTCGGCCCGCTGCCCACGCACGCGGTGACGCGCGATGACGTGGAGCGCGTCGTCGAAGAGCTCGATCGACGCATCGCCCTCCCGCCCGACCACACGGATCGCATGTCGTGGAAGACGGCGAGCAATGTTTGGGTGCTCGTCTCGAAGATGTTCAAGGATGCCGTGGGCGCAAAACAGCGCGACTTGCGCGTTCGTAGCGACAACCCCGCCGCAGGCGTGGCCCCGCCGGAGCACGGCGACCGCAAGGCAAAGGTGTACCTCTACCCGAGCGAATTCGAGCGCCTTATCTCCTGCGCAGCCATCGCCCCGCCCTTCCGAATCATGTACGCCGTCGCCGTCTACACGTACGCGCGCGCTGGTGAGCTGGAAGCGCTGACGTGGGGCGACGTCGATCTGGAGCACGGAGTGATTCAGATCAACAAGGCGATCGATCGTGAAACGGGCGAAGTGAAGTCGACGAAGAGTGGCGAGACGCGCCGGATCCCGATCGAGGCCGAGCTCCGACCACTACTCGAGCGACTCTACGAAGCCCGCAGCGGCGACCGCGTTCTCTGGATGCCAGACAACGAAGACCGGGCCTCGATGCTTCGCCAACATCTTGAACTAGCGGACGTGACGCGGTCCGACCTTTTCGCCGACAACGAACGTCAGAAGCACATCACCTTCCACGATCTACGCGCCACCGGGATTACTTGGATGGCGGTCCGGGGCGATGACCCGCTGCGTATCAAGCAGCGCGCTGGGCACGCATCGTTCTCCACGACGGAGATGTACATCCGGGAGGCAGAGAACTTGGCGGCAGGGTTCGGCGAGGTCTTCCCGACGCTCCCTCGCGAGCTGGTTGCGGTCACTGAACGGCCGGGGCTGCGGTCCAAGGAGCGGTCCAAGCTGGGGGCGCCGTCTGCAGCAACTAGCGAGAACGATTCGGTTTCCTGTCGTGGAGCAACGGGGGATCGAACCCCGGACCTCCGCATTGCGAACGCGGCGCTCTC
>CAZHED010000089.1:0-15073 GCA_964531095.1 uncultured Polyangiaceae bacterium
TCGACGTTCATCGCAATCCGAACGCGAACCACCGCGAGCTCTGGATCCGCGATCCAGATGGCTATACCGTCGTCCTCGCATCGCCCGACGGTGACGCGAAGAAGGCGTAGGCGGTCCCATCTGCCCGGTCGTGGATTTCGAGAGTGTTTCGAGTGCGGGTCTGGAGTCGTCGCCGGTCGCTCCCGCCCTCGCGGGGTCGCGTATGTCTTCTACGAGAACGGGCTGTCGATCAACGGATGTACACGCTCGAAGACGCCGGCAAGCGGGCCTGTGGGGTTCAAGCTCTCGGACGGGATGGAGGTCCCGACGGAGCTCGCCGAAGGCTTCAAGTTCGCGAGGCAGAAGTCGAAGCTGGCCGGCACGATCCGTGGCTCATTCTTCGTCATCAAGGGGCGGTGGAAATACTGACTCCGGGCTGAGGCGTCGACGCTTGCGAGTCATGTGGGTCACCCAGCGTCTGGCCGTCGTGAGCGTCCAGGCGGTCCATGAGCTTTCGCCGCCCCGCCTGCTTCACCGCACGGCGCGTACGAAGGCACCCGGTGTCACGCCAAGGATGCGCTTGAAGTGGCGGTGCAGGAGGCTCTGGTCGAAGAGGCCCACGGTCGTCGCGACCTCGGCCTGCGGGACGCCACGCGCGAGCAGCGATTGCGCGCGCGCCACGCGACGATGCGTGACGTACGCGTGCGGCGGCAAGCCGACCTCGTCGCGGAAGGCGCGGCACAGCTGGAACTTGTCGAGGCGAGCGTACGTCGCGAGCTCGTCGAGGGTGACGGTCTCCGTGAAGCGCTCGTTGAGGAGTGCGCGTGATCGGGCAACAGCCGCGCTGAAGGTGAACGACCTTGCGCCGCAGGGCTCGCACGTGAGGTCGACGAGCGCGGTGAGCGCCGAGCACACGACCTCCTCGAGCCCTTCGTCGTCGCCGGTCAGCACCTGCCGATGCAGCTCGGAGAGCGGGAGGCCCCTCGCATCGCGGCTGTCGATGGCGCGGTGACGTGGTGCGAGGATGGGCCCATCGAGCGCGACGCGTGCCTCGTCGACGAGCGCAGCGTCGAAGAGCACGACCTGTGACTCAGGCGAACCCACGCGCGCGTTCTCGACGGAGACCTCGCCTGGCACCTTCACGCTGACCGTGCCCGCGACGCTCGACCAGCGCGTGCGCCCACTCGTCCAGTGCGAGCTGCCTTGGAGGTGCAACATCGTGCCATGGTGCTCGGGGACGGCGCGCACCAGAGGTCCGCCCGAGGAACGGGCGACGATGACGCCGGGAAGTGGTCGCCGGACGACGAGCCTTCGGAGGCCCTCATGCTCACGTGGAAGACGCACGCACCGAGTCTAGCCCGCGAAATTCCTCCAAGTTCGTCCAATCGCTTTCACGACGCGAGGGGCACGTTCGGGGCATAGGAGACAACCCCCATGAAAGCTCTGATCTTCGACCCCACCGCACCAGGCGGACTGCGCGTCGGCGAGGCCCCCGACCCTGCGCCGAAGCCCTCACAGGCGCTCGTCGAGGTGCACGCCGTCTCTCTCAACTGGGCTGAGGCTGCAGCGCTCGCTCGCCTGTGCAAGCCCGGCGACGTACCCGGCTGGGACGCCGCGGGGGTCGTCGTATGCGCCGCGGAGGACGGATCGGGCCCGCTCGTCGGCACACGCGTGAGCACGTTTCACTGGGGCGGCGCGTGGGGTGAGCTGCGCGTGGCAGAGACGGCCGAGATGGGTGTCATGCCCGCCGGGGTCGACTTCGCGGCGGCGAGCGCGCTGCCCGTCGCGGGCGTGACCGCGCTGCGTGCCGTGCGTGCGCTCGGCCCGATCCTCGGCCGGCGCGTGCTGGTCACGGGCGCGTCGGGGGGCGTGGGGCGCTACGCTGTGCAGCTCGCGCGGCTCGCCGGAGCGCACGTCATCGCTAGCGTGGGCGCGCCCGAGCGTGGCGCCGGCCTCGACAAACTCGGCGCCGACGAGGTGGTCGTCGGCGTGGAAGGCGTCACCGAGCTCGTTCACGGCGTCATCGACAACGTCGGCGGCGAGCTTATCGGGCGGGCGATGAGCCTGCTCGCGAGCGGCGGCGTGATCCAGAGCGTGGGCGTCGCCTCGGGCGCGCCGAGCCCGATCGATCTGCAGGCGCAGCGGCTGCCGAACGGCATGCGCGCAGGCGGCCGCCGCGTAGAGGTCTTCATTGTGGGCAGCGGCCTCGGCCCCGACCTCGCCTACCTCATGTCCCTCGTCGCGAACAATCGCCTCGATGCGAGCGTGGGCTGGCGCGGCGGCTGGGACCGAGCCCGCGAGGCCATGGACGCGCTCCTCGCACGACGGGTGGAGGGCAAGGCGGTGCTCGAGCTGCGGTGACGCGCGTTCGACCGCTCGCTTCCCAAGGCTGCGCGTGGCCGCGTCTCCGCGGCGCTATAGGCAGGCGCGCCGTCCGGCGTTTGGGCGCGAGCAAGGACCTCGCAGGGTGTGGAGAGATCCGCCAGGACGACTCCGTCGAAGGCGAGGACAGCGACGAGGCGGGGCGTGGAGGGCCGGCGTCGCTTTGGCGTAGATCTTTCGACAGATGTCTTTGTTGCCACTCGTCAAGTATGACCGAAGTTGTAGATCTGCAACATGCATCGCGCGCTCCCGACGCACGCGGCGGACTACTTCGGCCCCGTCGCAGGGGACTCGTGTTCGTCCTGCTCATGTCGCTCCTGAAGGGGCCGACGCGCCGGAACTTCAACGCCATCTTCGTCGGTGGAGCGATGGGGGCGTACATCAGCGGGGGGACTCGGGTTGTGGGAGCTAGCCTTCGCCGCTGTCGGAAGCTTCGTCGCGTTCCGAGGTCTCCAAGACGCTCGCTACATCGGCGTCGCAGCGACGGCCCGTTCAAGGCGCTCGACTTTCAGGAACCATACCTCCGCGCGATTCTCGGCTTCATCGGTCTAACCGATGTGGAGACGATCCGCGTCGAAGGCCTCAACATGGGACCCGTGGCGGCGGCGCGACGCGTTGCCAACGCCAAGGCGCGAATAGCGCGTCTGCTTCCGGCGGTGGCGGCGTGAAGCACAACGACCCTTACTTCGACTCAACCTTCGCGATCGGGTGGTCGCCGCCCTCGAGGGCCGCGACCGCGCCGGCCCAGGCGGTGTCGCCGGGATACAGCTGCGATCGGAGGTACGCCCATACGAGGGCCCGCAGAGTGGCGACGCGTTCGGGGTTCTCATCCGACGTCTCGGCGGCGTCGTAACCGGAGATGCCCCCGAACATGTGCTCCGCTCCGAAGAACGTCAGGAGCGTCTTGGGCGCAGGGGCGCACGTGAAAGCGTCCGACCGGTAGCTGAGCCGGTCGGAGAACATGGGGTTGAGGTCCTTGTCACCCGCGATGACCAGTACCTGCCCCGTCATTTTGGAGAAATCGACGAATCTCAGCATCGGATAGTTCTTGGCCGCCTTTGAAGCCAAGTGCGTGTCTCCGATTCCGGGGGCGGCAATCACGACCCCTGCCTTGATTCGGGGGTCGGACAGGTTCTTTTCACGCGGGTCGTCGGGGTCAAGAACCTGCATGCCGAGCAGGAGAGTGACGGTCCCGGCGCCGAGCGAGTGTCCAACCGCGGCGATGCGGTCGCGGTCCATGCGACCGGCGAGACCAGGCACGGCCGCCCCGAGCTCGTCGAGGTGATCGAGGATGTAGTGCATGTCCGTCGCCCGGTCGCGCCAGAAGAGGGGCGCGTCGGGCAGGTCCATCTCCCGCAGTCCCAAGACGGTCGAGTCAAGGTGCGTGGGCTGGATAACGACAAATCCGTGCGCGGCCCAGAAGTTGACGAGTGGGCCGTACCCATTGAGGGACGAGAGGAAGTTCGCCTTGCCGTGGCCGTGAGACAGCAGGATGACCGGCAAGTCGCTCCCCGCCTTGGGGATCGAGACCTTGATCTCGAGCGGCACGGGACGGCCCGGAACGTCAAAGACCACCGGACTGTAGGTGACGACATCGCTCGGCGCATTTACTGGAATGTTTGCAGCGTCAGTGTTCGCCCTCTGCCCACGTATGGGCGTGGGCGCCGCCGCGCCCCCGACGCCTGATGAGCGAATGCGCATCGGAGTAGAGACGGGCTTGGTGGTGGCTGCGGTCATGATCGCTTCTCTCCGATGTGGTGAACGGGTTCTTGCTCGGTGGCGGTGCAAGGGTTGAACCACGGGAGCCAATCTTGCAGCGCCCCATCGCCAAGGACTTCGTCGCCCACGCAGCTCCGCTGACCGGCTCTGGGGCGGACCAGATTCGCGGCCGCGGGGCGCTCAACGGTTGGGTCAGCGGCATCCGCTCGGTCATCCCGGACCTGATGTTCACCATCGAAGTGGGGCCCATCACCGATGCCGATCACCTCGTGATCCGGTGGAGGGCCCAGGGGACATACCGAGGTGGTCTGTCAGGCACGGGACCAGAGTCGGTCGGCAGGAAGGTCAACTTCACCGGGACCGATACGCTGCGGGTCGCCGACGGCATGCTCGCGGAGTACTGGGCCAATGCGGACAGCCTTCTCTTCTTCCAGCAGCTTGGAATCAAGCAACTTCAGTAGAGCCGACTGTCCTTCCGGTTCGGTTAGGGAGTGGGCCCGACCTCTTGATGACCATCGCGCGCCTTCTGCATTCAAGCGCAGTCTCCCGCGCAAAATCACCGTACGCGCGTGGCGCGTGCCCAAGCAGTCCGGTCACCGCTTCGAGGTCGCCTTTCCCCGCCGTAAACCCGCGTTCGAGATACCCCTGGAACATCATGCGCATGTCGAACGCCGCCCACGAGGGTCCGGTTTGCTGCATCTGCCGCTCGAAGGCGTCCATGTCTTCCCCTACATAACGGGAACTTTCATGTAGTAGGCTCCTGGCCGCTTGCGGGAGAGCAAGTTCGGGGCCCGGCGCGCCACCTGCGTAGCGTCCGAGATCTTGGCGATTCGCCACACCGACGCTTCGCAAAACGCCACACCGAGGGCTTCTTTGCAGCCGCGAACATTCTTCAGGACGCGTCCGTATGTCGCGCGATTCGACTTCCTCGGGTGAGAGCGGGGTTGGTGCCGCGCCGCACCTCCTCGCGCTCATGAAGAGAGGCGACGACGCCTTCAACGCCCGGAACGTCGCAGGGATGGACGCCGTGCATCATCCAAACATGATCGCGTACGTCACGGGGAACGCGGAGCCGATCTATGGACGAGCCGCGCATGCCGCCGCGATGAAGCAGTTTTTCAGCATCTTCCCCGACGTCCACGTGCACAACGACCCGTACCCGATCCAGTTCGGAAGCGGTGACTGGATCACCGTCGTCAGCCGCATCACGGGCACCTTCACAGGAGAGATGAAGCTGCCGAACGGCAAGGTCGTCGCTCCCACGGGAAAGGCGTTCGACGTGGAGTTCGCGCAAACCGTCAAGTGGGACGGCGACCTGCTCATCGAGCGACTTGTGGGCCTTGAATCAGGAACTGCGACGTTTGGGGGCGCGCGTGTCCCAGAACAACTATGTCCAGGTGGTCAACTACTGAGATGGCTCTCCGCTCGAACTCCATCGGGCGCGGAATCGCCAGGTCGAGCTGTGCTTCACGCCGGGCTCGCGACAGGCGAGCGACGTTGCGATCGCGTCGCTCGACCTCGTCGTCGACCCGCGTGACTGCGTCTTCCGCGAGGATGCGACGGACGGCGCGTACCGACACGCCCGTGCGCGCCGCAACATCCGCTTGCGCGTGACCGGCGCGAGGAAGGACCTGGATCTCGTGACGCAGCAACATGGGGATCATCTCCCCCGTCTGCTCTCCCCGCTGCCCGCTCATTGTCGCCGCGATCATGCTCCGCGCTCCCGTCTGCGCGAGCGGCCTCTGGCGCCCTTTGACCGGCGTACCGCGCTGCGTAACGAGGGGGTCGGTGGGGTCGGTGTGTAACAAGGCGCCGTCTCAATTGAGCGCAAGGACTCATGACCTACGGGAATTTCCAAGACTCCGGGCTCAGTTGCTGCGGCTCTTTGCGAAGGTAGGGCTGGAACCATGCAGCCGAGGGTCATCGCTTGGGCTGCAGGCTTGCTCATGCCGCGGCGTGTCTCCTAGTGTCTCTGCGCGGCTTCCGCCCGGGCAGCGCCATCGCCAGCCCAATCGGAGAGCCCGCGCACGCCAAATGCCCTCAAACCGCGTCGAAGAAATGGGGTCGTCGGCCGGGCCAGCTCCCGCGGGCTCCCGCGAGCTCGACGCGTTCTTGGCAAGGACCGAAGCCGACTATCGGAAGCTCGCCAACGCCCTACCTCACATCATCTGGACGTGTGACGCCCGGGGGCGCCTGGAGTGGGTCAACGATCGATGGTTGGATCTGACGGGTCTGAGCGCGGAAGAGTCGCTCAGCGACAAGGGGGCCCTCGTCGCCGTGCATCCCGACGATCGCGAGGAGGTCCAGGAACGCTTTGGTCAAGCCCTCGTGAGCTCTGGCGCATGTGAATTCGAGTACCGGATCCGCACCAGAGAGGGCGCCTATCGCTTCCACCTCTGTCGCGTGGTGCCTGTCCGCAATGAGGACGGCGTCATCATCCGCTGGGTGGCGGCCGCCTTCGATATTGACGATCGCCGAAAGGCAGAGGAGGCGCTTCGGGCGTCCGAGGCCGCCTTGCGGCGTAGCGAGGCACTGGCACGAGCGCGGGCCGACGAGCTCGCGGCCCTGATGGAAGCAGTGCCCGCCGCCGTGTGGATCGCTGAGGACCCCGCCTGTCGCAAGCTGCGGGGCAATCGAACGGGGCACGCGCTCCTGCGTACCGACTCGGGACAGAATCTCTCGAAGACGGCGACGACCCAGGGAGCCACGCGACACTTCAAGGTCTTCGCGAACGAGGTGGAGATTCAGCCCGAGGATCTCCCTCTCCAGCGAGCCGCACGGGGCATCGAAGTAAGAAATCATGAAGAGCAGGTTCACTTCGACGACGGGCAGGTCATTCACCTGTACGGCAGCGCCGTCCCACTGCGGGATCCGAGCGGCGAGCCGCGGGGGGCGATCGGGGCCTTCGTCGACGTGACGCGGCTCAAGCAGGCCGAGGCAGCCATGCGCGCGGCCGATCGTCGAAAGGACGAGGTTTTGGCGATCTTATCGCACGAGCTCCGTAACCCGCTTGCACCGATCGTCACCGCCGTTCAACTCATGGAGCTGCGGGGCGACGTGGCAACTCCGCGCGAACGAGAGGTGATCCTCCGTCAGGCAAGACACCTCCAGCAGCTCGTCGATGACCTGCTCGACCTTTCGCGCGTGGCGCGCGGGAAGGTCACTCTCCTGACAAGACCGCTCGAGCTGGGGAGCGTTGTCGCGAACGCGGTCGAGGCGACTGCCCCGCTGCTCGAGCAGCAGAAGCACCGGCTGGAGCTGGCTGTCCCACCAGAGGGCCTCCTGGTCGACGCGGACGAGGTGCGGCTCACTCAAGTCGTCAGCAACCTGCTCACGAATGCCGCACGCTACACGCCTCCCGGCGGGCGGGTGGTGGTGACGGCTGCGCGCGATGGAGACGACGTCGTCCTGCGCGTTCGCGACAACGGGATTGGCATCGACCCGGTCCTGTTGCCGCACGTGTTCGAGATGTTCGTGCAAGGTCAGCGCAGTCCCGACCGCCCGCAAGGCGGCCTCGGGCTCGGGCTGTCTCTCGCGCGAACGCTCACCACGCTGCATGGAGGGACTGTCAGCGCACACAGCGACGGGCTCGGTCGCGGCAGCGAGTTCACGGTACGGCTGCCGGCGTCGTTGCCGAGCCAACACTCGGCGCCCGCGCCGCCGCCCGTCAAGTCACCGAGGGTCGCCCGCGTTCAGCGAATTCTCGTCGTCGACGACAACCGTGACGGCGCCGAGATGCTCTCCGCCCTTCTCACGGGTCATGGGCACGAAGTGCAGATCGCCAACAGCCCCTCGGAAGCGTTGTCGTTGGCGGGTGACTTTCGCCCTCGGATTGCGATTGTCGACATCGGTTTGCCGGTGATGGACGGCTACATGTTGGGCCGCGAGCTGCGCACTCGGCTGGGAAGTGCCACACCGGTTCTGGTCGCGCTCAGCGGCTACGGCCAGGAGCAGGACAAGCGCCGCAGCGAGGAGGCGGGGTTCGCCTTGCATCTCGTGAAGCCGGTCGACGCCGACACCCTCGCGCTTTTCATCGACGCGATCGGCCCCGACGAGTACCGTTCATGAGGCGCCGTCCCGAGACGCCTGTGCGTTACTTCGAGGACTCGGACGTCGACGTCGACCGCCCAAGCAGCGCGGCGATGGCCCCGAGAAGCTGCTGGACGTCGACCGGCTTCGGGACGTGCACGTCGAAGCCCGCTGCGAGCACCGCGTTGCGGTCCGGGGGACTCACGTAGGCGGTCAGCGCGACAGCGGGGATGCCACGCGCGCCGTGCCTCTCCCGCAGCTCCCGGAGCAAAGTGAGGCCGTCTTCGCCCGCGAGCCCGATGTCGGAGACGATCACCTGGGGCCTCGTGGCGCGCACGTGTTCGATCGCCTCCGCGCCGGTAGCGGCCGCGAACACGCGCGCGCCGCGCGACTCGAAGAGCTCCACGAGCAGGGCGCGCGAGTCGGCCTCGTCCTCGATGATCAGGACGGCCACGTCTCGCAGCTCGCCTTCGCTCTGCCGGTCGGCCGAGGACCCATCCGGCGGCGACTCGCCGGTGGGGAAGGGTCGCGCTGGAAGCTCGACGACGAAGGTGGCGCCGCGCCCCTCACCTTCGCTGTGCGCCTCGATGGATCCGCCGTGCAGCTCCACGATCCGCTTGGCGATCGTCAGACCGAGGCCCAGGCCTTCCGTCGGTCGTGCGAAGCCGCCCTCCGCCTGCCGGAACGGCGTGAAAACGTGGGGCAAGAACGACGGGGCGATGCCCCGTCCGTGGTCGCGGACCACGATCGAGACTCTTTTCAGCGGATCGTGCGCGACGGTGACCTCGAGGCGACCGCCGGTCGGCGAGAACTTCACCGCGTTCGCCAGCAGGTTGGTGACCGCCTGCTGCAGCCTGGCAGCGTCCCCGCGCACCGGCGGCATGGGCCACGCGTACGAGGGGACGACCTCCAGCCGCTTCGCCTCCGCCGCCGTGTGCACCGACTCGACGGCCATCTTCACGACGTCCACGGGGCAGAAGTGCGCCGACTCGAGGGTCAGGCGGCCTGACGCGATCCGGCTGACGTCGAGCAGCTCGGCGATGAGCTTCTCCTGATTTGCGGCGTTGCGCACAATGACGTCGAGCGCGTGCACGTGACGCTCCGCGGGCAGGGTGCCCGCCCTGAGCATCTTCGCCCAGCCCGTGATGGCGTTGAGGGGGTTTCTGAGCTCGTGGCTCACGAGGGAGAGAAGCTGGTCCTTGAGGTGGTTGGCGACCTCGGCCTGCTCGGCCGCCTCGCTCGCCTGAGCGTGCGCCGCCTCCACGGCCGCCCGGGCTTGGCGCTCGGCGACGAGGAGGGCCTCCTGCTTGCGGATTTCGTCTTCGAGCCGCCCGATGAGAGTCGTCACCGCCGAGGCGACCACGAACGTCATCGCGAGGTACCCGGCGGCAAGCCGAACCCAGGTGCTCACCTTCGTCCAGTCGAAGGTCGCGGCTGGATCGGGCTGGTGCAAGAGACCCGCCGCGCTCGCGACTCCGATCAACACGATGCTCCCGGTCGTCGCGATGGACGACAGCCAGACGATCCTCCTTCCGAGAAAGACGCCCACGAGCACCATCGAGCAGCTGAGACCGAGCAGCACGCCAGGGGTTGCGCCGATCCGGGCTGCGAGCACGATGCACCCGAGGACCAGCGTCAGGACGAGCGCGATGGCCAGCGGCCGGGTGCGGCGCGGATCGCGCGAGAGCACTCCGATGGCCACGAACGAAAGGCTCATGGAGAGCACCAGGACGCGGTCCAACGAGGCGTAGGGACCACGACTCAGGGCGATCAGGACCAGCGCCGGCGCGGCGAGCGCCACGAGCACGCGCGAGAGTCTCTTCAGCGTGACGGCGCGCCAGTCCGCGAGGGCGCGGGAATGGAGGTCGCCTGCGGGGAGGATCATGGGGTTGCCGGTGCGGGTCAGGGGTGCGGAGGCAGCCTATCCGACCTCGTGTTTCGCACCGTCGGCGACGCATCCTCGCGCGCCTCTCGCGGGGGCGTGCAGGCCATTCGAGCTTATCGCCGGCGCGCTCTCGCCTTTCGCCGCCTTCCCCTTGTTGGCGTCGCGGCAGGCGCCCACGACCGTCGCGCCCAGCTGCGCGAGTCCGGCGACCGTCGCCTTCCCTATGCCGCTGTTGCCGCCTTCGAGTTTGCGCGCGAGGAAGCGGTCGAAGACCAGAAGCTGGCGCCTGCGTGCGAAGTCGATCCCGCTGGACGACGAAGAGCGGAGGCGGGTCTCAACGGCCTGTTTGAACGCGGCGGCCGTGGCATAGCGGATCACGCAGCTCTCCAGCGGGCGCGAATCGCTTCCACGTCGTCCTTGTCGAGGAGCCCACGTGCGCGTGCCTGTCGAGCTGCCACCTCGATGAACTCGGGCGATACGTGCGCCTCCACGCAGTCGGGCAGCGTCCGAAGCACATTCGTCACGGGGACCGCGCCAAGCTCGACACGCTCCCCGAGAGCTACCCTCCGTGCGCACAGGACGGTTGATTCGCCCGGTTGGCGAAGCGGAGCTCCGGCAACCAGCGGGGGGTTGCGGCGCAGCAACAGGTCGCGGGCTGCCCGATGGCGGCGCGATCGTTCACGAACTGCGCAAGGAGGCAGCGCGACACGAGGACCCAGGACTCGCCAGCTCATTTGGGCGACCACGTTCAATTCAGCCGCGAGCGGGTGCTCCCTCAGGACGCCGCGCTCAAGGGGGTCGCGGAGGAGAAGTCGACGCCGGAGACCTTGACGACGGCCTGCCAGGCGGCTTCCTGGTTGGCGCGATCGTGAAAGTGCGGGTGACCCATCGCCTCAATTGGGCCTGTGAGCTTCTTCGGCGCCGAGGCGAAGAATTGCCCCGAGACGTCGGTTCCGAACTCCGATGCCTGGAGGTATCGTCGAGCCGCGGTCTCCGGCGTCTGGGACATGCCGGGAATGAGCTTCACGATTGGGATCAGCAGCCACTTCAAGGCCGGGCCAGCGTTACGCACCGCCTTGGTGTCGGGCGCGCTACCGGGCGACACGGCGTATACGGCCATGCCGGAGGGTAGCCGGCGCGCCAGCGCCGCGACCCACCAAGCGATGATGAGCTTCGCGTCGGCATACGCCCGGTTGGGCACGTACTTCACGTTCGGCCCGTTACGCAGCAAGGCTTCCACCGCGGCACTTCGGTCACCCTGGTGATGCATGGCCGCGAAGGCCGCCACGTCGGTGAAGCTGAACAGGGGCACGTCCCCTCGGGCAGGTTCCGCGCCGGCGATGACAATCCGCGCGTTGGGGCTCAGCAGGTTGGCGCGGAGCAACCCGACAGTCAGTTGATGATGGCCGATGAGCGGGGCCTGAGAAGCCTCGACGCCCGCCGCAGTGAGCACGCGCTTCTTACCTCCGACCAACCCTGCATTGAGCAGTAGGAAATCGATCGTCCGACCTCGCTTGACGAGCTCGGCGAGGGCAGACTGAACGCTGGACGGCGTGTCCAGATCCAGCTCCAGCGGCGTGAAGACCTGGGTCTTGGTCTCAGCCGCGAGCTGAGCGGCCGTTTCCTGGACCCGGGCCAGGCTGCGCCCGGTGACGATGACCTGGCGGCAGCCCTCGGCGGCGAGCATGCTGGCCGCCGCATAACCGAGCCCGGAGGTGGTGCCGGTGACGAGAGCGATCGAATGTCTCATGGGTGGTTCCGTGGTGTGGGGGGGAGGGAAGATCGAACCGGGAGTTCCAACACGTCGGGGCCGGTCACCTTGCCGATTTCTGAACTGTTCGGTACTGTAATTGGGGCGAATGGTCAGGCGCAAGGAGTTTTGAACGGAATGATTCAAAAGACCACTAGGCCGCGTGGACGACCGCGCGGCTTCGACGAGCTGGAAGCGCTGGAAAAGGCGACCCAGGTGTTCTGGTCGAAGGGCTACGACGGAGTGACGATCGACGATCTCGTCGCCGGGATGGGTGTTGGTCGGCCGAGCCTGTATGCCGTCTTCGGGGACAAGCGGACGTTATTCCTGCGCGTCCTCAGGGCGTACGCAGAGGAGAAGGGCGCTCTCGCTGCGAAGGCACTCCTCTCGCCGCAGGCTCTTCGCGCCTCGCTCGCCAGCTTCCTGAGGCACGCCGTCGAGAGTGCGACCGAGGAAGGCTCGGCCGCGGGTTGTCTACTCGTGTGCGTCGCGCCGCTTGTGGACGACGCAGAGGTCCGGCGGTTCCTACAGAACGCTACGGCTGGCGGGCTGGCGATGGTGGAACGTCGTTTGCGCGACGGGATCAGCGCGGGAGAAATCCAATCGGACTTTCCTGTAGCCGCGCGGGCGAGCCAAGCCATTGACCTTGCCCGTGGTTTGACCGTGCGTGCAAAGATGGGCACGCCGCGCAAGACGCTTCTCACGGATGCCGAGGAAGCGGCTGACTTGTTGGTGCTTCTGCCGCGGGAGACTAACCACCGGCCGAGCGGCAGCGCCCGGAAAGTCCGTACGGTTCGGGGCTGACTTCCACGTCCGTGGGACAGCAGATAGCGCAAGGACGTTTGGCTTCGTAGAATCAGCGCCACTCACGGCGAGCCCCCCCTGGCCGAGCAAGCTTTGAAACAGCGACGCGAGCGAGCGCTACCCTATGAGGATGACGCGAATCGTTGCCGCGATGGCCCCTCTGGCAGTGGTTGCCTGCGCGGCATGCAACAACGATACGTGCAGCGCTGCGGGGGGCCACTGCGAGCTGGGGGCACCGCGTCCCGGGTGCTTCCTCGGCCCGCAGACAGACTGCAATTCGAACCCGCCCAATCCCGGCGGAGGACACTGCTGCCTGCCATGCCCCGCCGGGACGGTGCCCAACGACGGCGGCAGCGGGCCGGCATGCGTCGACGTGGGGCGCGACTAGCGTTACAGCGCGGTCTGCACCGCCATGTGCTTGCGGGGGAGGCCCGAGAGCGAGAGTTACGCCGCGCGGGCGAGCGCCCTTTGCAACCACACGCCTCTCTTGGTCAGCGCAGCTGAACCCGGCCGAGCGAAGACAAGTTGGAGACCGTCTCACGCGGCGATGCGTGCCAGTTGCTCGAGAAGAAAACGAGATTGACTGCGCGTAGGCAGTCCGATCTTCGATCGAAGCGGCTCCGGAGCCTCCGCCTCATCGGCCCTGAGTTCTCCGAACGCACGGTCTCGCACGGCCGCCACGCGTGCCTTGGTCGCGCGTTCCAGGCGCCCGCGAAGCCATGCGTCCACCTCGAACGCGAGCGCCGCGTGGCGCGTTTCGTCGCGCGCGATGCGGGTCATGGCCGCGCGAATCACGGTGTCCATCGCGGCGGCCGCCTGCCAGTGAGCGACCAGCGCGCCGAACGCCTCGCGAACACAGCCTTCGACGGCGTTTTCGGCGGCGATGGCTTCCAGGCTCCTCCGGACAGGCCTCGGTTCCACCTTCGCCATGACGACCCCTCCGCCGTAGCGCCTGGCAAGCGCGCGGGTCATCCTGGCGTGGCGGATCTCGTCTCGGGCGGCCCGCCCGGCCGCTTTGACAAGGCGCCGGGGTGCGCGGTGCGCGATGAGCTCGCGACGCAGGTGGTGGAACGCATCGACGGATGCAGCTTCGAGCCGCGCCATTTCGGCGAAATGGACGCCCAGGGCCGTTCCGAGTCCGGGCGGCGAAGGTAGCAGGCCGGCCGGCCGCCGTCCGGTGCAATTCGCCTGGCATTGAATCAGGGGCACGCCCGCATCGTCGATAGGTTTGCACGACGTCCAGATGACTGAGCCAGTTCCGCAAAGGGAATTGCACTGCGAGCCGGAGAGCCCTCCGTCACCGGCGTGGATCTTCGCGAGGGCCCCCGCTTCGAGCGGAAAGCACGCAGGGTAGCAACCCCCAGGGCCGATCATCGGCGTGGAAACGACCATCCCGCAGCTCGTCACGATGAATGTCGCGTCCCCATCGCTGCTCGAATCAGCGATGACAGCCGGGGCGTCGTCTCGAGCATCGACGCTCGCGTCCATCGAGCCGCCGTCCGCGGAATGCTCGTCGCCCGCAGTCGCGTCGGAATTGACGTTCGAATCGGGCGCGACCTGTCTGTCGGCCGTCAGAACGTCGCCTTGGGCGTCCGCACTCCCTTCGAGCATCGTCGCGTCTTCCGACTCGGCGTCCCCTTGGGAAGGCGTCGCGTCGGGTTGGCCGCCGCCGGCCCCGTCCGCGGTCGATGAGCCGTTGTTCTGGGCTCCAGTCGGAGGGGCGCCCGTCGACGACCCGCCGCAGGACACGAGGAGCGCGCCTCCAGATACTGCCATGGATGACGCCAAGATGCGCTGAAAGGCCCGGGCAAGCACTCGATGGTTCAAGGAGACCTCGAATCGTACGCAAAGCAACGCGCATGCCCGGCACGCATTGGGGAAATTGCGCGAGACCCAATGCCGGGCCTCAGGCACGGGTGACGTGGTCTGGCACACTTGGGCACATGCGAATCTCGAACCGGCCCGGGCGGGTGGCAGCGGGGATACGGGACGGGGATGGGGCCCGTCGGCCCGGGCGTAAGACACACACGTCTGGCGCGCCCGCCGTGGAGCGCGCAGGCTAGCGCGAAACGTCTAGAGCCGTCGCAGCACGCTTGCGAAAGGCCGGTGTCCTGCGCGGAAGTCTTTCCCGCGAGGCCCTTCAAGACCGGGATCACGCATTGAACGACCACGCTCGGCGGCGGAAATCCGGCGGGCGCTCCCATGCAAACCGAGAGTGCCGAGCACAATTGCACGGCGTAAAGCGTTCTCGAGTCCGAGCCCCATCCGAGCACGACATCGGTCGAGACCCCCGTGCATTGCTCCCAGTTCCCGTCGAGCGCCTTGCACCAGCCGAAGGGAACGTCGGTCGTCGTCCCATCGCGGAGGGCGTCGAGCTCATCGAGCCCACGCCCGAGTCTGCGGGCTACCGGTCATTTGAACGAGGGGTGGGCGTGCGCGGGGTGGCCGCTCCGCGGATCATGCCTCTCGACCCCCTCGGGAACGCCGCCTGCGACATCCACCGTCGCGATCACGCCGCGCGCCCA
>CAZHED010000090.1:0-14847 GCA_964531095.1 uncultured Polyangiaceae bacterium
CGCGGATGGGCGGAATCGAGCTCCTCGACGCGATCGGTACGGCGGCCCCGAACGCGCTGACGGTCATCATGACGGGCTTCGGGACGGTCGAGACCGCGATCGATGCGATGAAGCGCGGAGCGTACGACTACATCCTCAAGCCGTTCAAGGTCGAAGAGGTCATCCGTGTCGTCCAGCGGGGCATCGACAAGCAGCGGCTCTCGGCAGAGAACTTGCGGCTCCGCGAAGCGGTGTCGCTCTACGCGGTGAGCGAGGCGATCGCAGCCAGCTTGTCGCTCGAAGAAGTGCTGGCGACTATCGGCGATACGGCGCTCGGCGAGCTCAAAGGAGACCTGGTCTCCACTTGGCTCGACAACGGCGAGGGGGGTTACTTCGAACGCCAGCGCCTCATCCGCGGGCCGGGTGTATCGCAAGCTCCGGGCAGCAGGGCTCGAGCGGCCGCCCAGCCATCACCGACGACCGGATACGAGCCGACCGAGCGAGTCCCGCAGGTCGGAACGGAGTACGGCACCCTCGGTCCGCAGTCGTTCATCGAGCACTACGCCGCCTTCTCCGCGCTCCTCGAGCAGGGGACCAAAGGTGCGCGGTTCTTCGCTTCGGCGCCGGCCGTGCCGCTGGTGTCGCTCGTGTCGGTGCCGCTCCGGATGAAGACCCGCCTTCTCGGCTGGATCGGCGTGGCGAGCTTCACCAAGCAAAAGCGCTTCAACGAAGGTCACCGCAAGCTGCTCTCGATCGTCGGCTCGCGCGCCGCGGCGGCGATCGAGAACGCGCGCCTCTACGAAGACCTGAGAGCGACGTTCCAGCAGACGATCCAGGGGCTCGCGCGCGCGATCGACAAGATGGATCGGTACACCGCGGGGCACTCGGAGCGCGTCGCGATGTACGCAACGCAGCTGGCCCAGCGGCTCGGGCTCGCTCCCGACGTCGTCGAGATCGTGCGCCAGAGCGCGCTCATGCACGACATCGGCAAGATCGGCTGCGTGATGAACCTCAACAAGCCGGGCAAGCTCACCCAGGAGGAGTACGAGATCTTCAAGCGCCATCCGACGTACGGCCGCGACATCCTCGACCCGATCAAGTTCTTGCATCCGCTCATCCCCGGCGTGCACCTGCATCACGAGCGCTGGGACGGACGCGGCTATCCGCTCGGGCTCAAGGGAAACGACGTTCCGCTCATCGCACGGATCATCGCAGTGGCCGACACATACGACGCCATGACGAGCGACCGGGCGTACCGGCGGGCGCTTCCGCACGAGGTCGCCGTCGGCGAGATCGAGCGGTGCAGCAGCACGCAGTTCGACCCGGAGGTCGCGCGGTCGTTCACGGTGCGGATCGAAGAGTTCCGGGAAGAGCAGACGGCGTCGGGCAAGAGGATCCCGGATTAGCGCCTCGTTCATCGGATTCGCTTCGGGGACGTCCGCCCTTCGGATCTTCCTGGATACAAACCTCGATCACGGGATGGCCTGCGGGGGCATGTTCGCCGCCGCCATATCCGCGGTGTATCGAAGCAAATGGGCGGCCGCGTCCGCGGAGTCCGCGAGCTTTACCAATGTTGCAGAGAGCGCGGGGAAGTCGAACGTCTGCGGCGGCTGCGCGTCGAAGGCGAGCGTGAGCTTCGCCGATTCGCTTCTCTTATTGAGGACGAGCACGGCACTCGAACCTTCCGTCGGGTCGTGGCTCGCGTAGACGGAGAACCCCTGCGGCACGCCGGTGGGCTTGAGCGCGTTCCCCCGGAAGTTCGCCGAGAGCATTTGCTCGGTGTAGTAGCCCGGTGTCGGCTGGCCCCCCGTGATGAACCCCAATACGGAGTCGGACCGACTGACTTCGCCGATGTTCCAGAGGGCGAATGTCCACAGGCGGTTCTCGAGCGCGGTGCCCATGACGTCGGCCGTCCAGAGCGCCGCAAAGAATGTACCCGGCGAGGCCTGGAGCGACGTCGGCGTGTAGGCCGTAAGCGCATAGTCCCAAGAGAGGTTGGACTCGGTGACGCCGAGCGGCGTGTTGGGCCGCGCGTGCGACTGGACGACGCTCGCCACCGAAGCGAGCGCCGACCGAAACGAAGTGACGTCGCTCAACGCGCTGCTCGGAGAGGTCTCCCCCCCGGCGAACGGGTACCGATGGACCGTGACGATGTCGACGTAGTCTTTGCACCCGTCGAGGAAGGCCGTGAGCCACGCAACATCTGGCTGCCCGATCTCCGGCCCCAAGAGCTGCATGGGCGCCCCGCCGTCGGGCGTGGCTGCGTTGGCCGCTCTCATCGCCGTTGCGTACGCGGCGTACTGGGCGCAGTAGTCGGCCGGGGTTCGAATCGGAAAGCCGGACGCCTGGGCGGTCGCGTACAGGTTGGGCTCGTTGCCGATCTCCCAGTACTGGACGCCGTATCCCTTCGTCCCGTTGGCGTACGTGACCATGTCGGCGGCGGTTTGGGGCGTTGCCGCGCCGCCGTCGACGTTGTTGGCCACGAGCGGCACTTGCAGAATCGGCTCGGCGCCGACCGCCTTGCAATACGCCACGAATCGGTCGATTTGGCTCGTGTCGAAGAGCGGCTTGTTCGAGTCGTTGTTGTTGCCCCCGGCGCGGATCACGTTCACGTGAAGGGCGCTCACCAGCGGTTCGGTCCCCGTCAATCCGGTGGACCCGCCGTCCGCCCAGTCGACCCAATCCCAGTAACTCTGGCCGAATGCGAAGGGCGAAATGGGCGACCCGCTGTCCCTCGCGATGGTGACGGTGGGCGGGCCGCCATCGCCGGTCGCCCCCGATGGCGGCGTCGACGGATAGGAAAGGCACGCGCTCAGCGACGCGGCCGCCAAGCTCGGGCACAGCGAACGTCGGAGCGCGTGCGTCATGGATGGGCGCCTTCTATCAGAAGCCGAGCGGAGGGCTGGCGTTCTGGGCGAGCTGAAGGGCTTGCGCGGGGAACCATGCGCCCGCCGCGGGATCGACCGCTCCCCAGAGCGGGTCGAAGTGATTCTGCGCGTCGCCCGTGATGCCCCAGGGGTCGTATTGCGAGTAGTCCCACCCGCGCGCGCCGCCCGCGATGTCGCAGCTCCCGTCCGACTGACCGGGAGTCTTGACCCACACGTACGCGTCGACCAGCGGGACGCCGGTGCTCGCCGAGGGGCGCAATCCCACGCCCGCGCCGGCTGCATTGCACCAGTCGCCGCCCTGAAGCGCGCTGATGACGCTCGCCGGCTGGTTGTACGGAGCCGCAGCATACGGAGCAGTGTTCTCCGGCCCCTGGCCGTTGCGGCCCGTGTCGATCAAGAAATGCGTCGTCGCGGCTGCCCCGCCCATCATGTTCTGCAAGCTGGCCGTCACCGTCGCCTCGTACGCGGCGCTGTAATCGACCGCGTAGTCGAGCGCGGGGTCGTACTGGCTGGGGCACCAGTCGAAGTGGCCGGCGGCCCAAGACGCGCCGGCGGTCGCGGCCGTGATGCAGTCGGAGACCCAAGTGCCGAACTGCGTGGACTGGTCGGTCGGCTGGTAGTTCGAGACATTGAGGAAGAAGCCCACGGATTGTGGGTCGAAGGGCACGCCCTCGGTCAGCGCCGTTTGGCTGGCCGTGGTCGTGAGGTGATTGATGCGATACGCGGCCTCTCCGACGCCGAGCCACGCGCTGTGCGTGCCGTCTACGTAGACTTTCGCGTTCGGCGCCTTGTTCGCCAGGCTGACGAGCGCGTAGGCAAGCTGCGCATAGCGGTCGGCCGGGTCCGCGCCGGGCGCCGGCGTGACGTTGCCGAGGGCGTCCGTGACCGTCGGCTTGCACCAATCGGCCGCACCGTAGATCGTCGTGTTGTAGGGAATGATCCCCAGCCCGTCCGGCTCGAGGATCACGACGGCTGTCCCCTTGCCTATCCCGGCCGCGAAGCCGTCGATCCACGCCTCGTACGATGCGGTGTCCGCCGCGCCGCCGGAGGAGTATTGCGCGCAGTCGCGGAACGGCAGGTCGTAGGCCACGAGAATGGGAACGCGCCGATCGGACGACGCTTCGCGCACGGTCTGCTTCACGCTCTTGCGAACCGCGTCGGGGGTGCCGCCATTGAACCAGACGGCCTGACCCTGCCCGACCAACTCCAGGAGCTTGAACGCGTCTTTGAGGTCGCGTTGCTCGAAGAGGCTGACGATCTGCTGGACGGCCCCTGGATCGGGCGGCGGAACGAAGAACCGCGTGGTCGCGCCCAGAACGAGCAGGCCAGCGTTGCTCTCGATGCCCACCGTGTCCGATGTCTGGGCCTCGGCTTGAGCGCCGGGGACGGGATTCGCCTGCGCACCACATCCGGTGATCGCCATGGCTCCCAGAAGCCCCAGGGCCTTCTTGCAGCGCTTGGCTGCATGTTTCATGCTGATTTTCATTCGACTCCTCCTTGTTGACCGGTCACTTTGCGTACGGCTGCTCGTTTCGCGCCATAGATAAAAAACCATCACCACCACATCGAAACCCGCACGCCAAACACGTTCGCATCGTTCGGGTAGGGCGGCCCGGCGAAGTTGATATAGCCACCCGGCGTCGCGTGGGCCGCGAGAGTGGCGATGTTCTTGGGCCCAACCACCGCGAGCCACTGCTGCGGCAGGGTGTCGGATCCGTCCCAGTAGTGTGAATATTGAAATGTCACCTCTTCGTGCGTGACGTAGGTCGTGCGGATCACGATCTTCGGCGACAGCACGCCAAACGATTCGTTCGCGTCGTGGGAGTCCGGTTGCACGTAGTCGCCCCTGGCGCCGACGCCGAGCCACGGGAGAACGTTCACCATCAGATCCGCGCCGTACTTGAGCTTCTGCGTGCCCGACGTCGCGAGCCCCGTAAGCAGATTGACGCTCGTCGCGTCCGTACCGGCGACGGTCGAGTACATACCGAAGAGCGCGAGGCGGACGTTGGCCGGCCCGATGGTCATCCGTCCGTCGTAATAGAGCTGAACGGAGTCGATCGTGCCCGTGCCGTCGCCGACCGAGTTGAAGAAGTTCTCGTAGATGCCGTTGCCCGCGTTGTGCCCGCCGCCGCCTTGCGAGTGGAGCACTTCGATGGCCGGACCGACGGCGGTCACGTTCTTGGCGTCGATATGCGAGTAGGCGAGGTACAGGTCCCCGAGCCAGCCCCCCGAAATGCGCGCCTCGGCGCCGATCACGGTGAGCGATCCATCGGGCTGCGACGACCGGTCGACCGTGTTCGTCGCTCCGCCGGACGGCGACGATCCCAGCGTGCCTTCGACGCGGTCGTCCTGACTCCACGCGGTCATGTAATGGACGTTGAAGTCGAGCTTTCTCTTGTATGCGACTCCGGCATGAATGTGGTGGAGCAATGTGAATCCGGGCGACGCGCCCGGAGGGTAGATGTTGCCCGCCGCACTATTGAGGTAGTTGAGCGACAACTGCGATCCGCCGAGCGATATCCCCGCGGGCACCATCTCGAGGTGCGCTCCGAAGCCGTGCTCCAGCTTGAACGTCCAGTCTCCGGTGCGGTACTCGCCGGCGAGGGACTCGCCGAGCTGGTGGGTGCGCCCAAACATGTACGTGTCGTACGGGCCGCCGTCGTAGCGCCCGGCCATGCCGAACTTCTCCCAGAAGGCCCCCACCCGCCAGACCAGGGCCGCCCCTTCGACGGGGACTTTGGGCGTGACGGTGATCCATCCCTGGCCGATGCCGAACTGCGCGGGAGCCGCCTGGTTGCCGAGCAGGCTCGTGTCGGTGAAGTCGTATCCCTGGAGGCCGACGGTGCCTTTGATCTTGTCGTTTCCGTAGCTGAGAAAGACTTCGGTCCAGGCCTGAGCCCACTGTCCCGTGTAGTCCCACGCCAGGGCCTGGTCGTCGGGGATGTACGGCGAGTGGAGCGACGTGCGGCTCTGCCCCGGGGCCGCGCAATGGACTCCGTTGTACGGGCTACTCCCGCCACTGCCGTTGGCCGCGCCCAGCGCCGTCCGGTAATTCGTATAGTCGGTCTGGGCTTGCGTGGCGGGCGACACGCCCGGCGGGCACGCGGGCCGGCTGCCCACGCCGATGCGAAGCGGTGCCCGGAAGTACCCGTTCCAGCTGAACTTCCAGTCGCTCCCCGGGGCCGATGGCTGGGGGCCCGCGCTCTGGGCGCCGGTCGTATCGGCGACGGGCGGAGGAAGCTCGCTCGGCGGCGGCGATGCTGGGGGTGTGGCCGCCGGCTCCGCGGCCGTGGGCGGAGGCAGCTGCGCCGCGGCGGGTAGACTGGTGAACAGCGAGGCCGCCATGAGGCCTAGTTTCAATCGATTCATTCGGATTTCATCTCCACGCGCCATGACAAAGCGCGGCCACACCGGCGAGTCGCCGGATACCTAAGTCACTCGCCGTTTCGCCGCCCTACGAGAGTCGCAAGAGAGGATTCGACCGCCTGGAACGCCAAGGACGCCAGGATCGCGTGAGCCAAATCATCGAGAGATTCTTCCCTTGGCGACCCTGGCGCCCCTGGCGGTCTTTTCTTTTCATCCCCTTTGCTTTCCAGAGCAAAGGGCGGGCCACTCCGAACGAAACCCGGTTGAAGGCCGCTTACTTGTAAAGCTCGATATACGCGGCGGCGACGTCGAATGGGGCCACAACAGGCGCCCAGCTCGGGCCAATCTCGAATTGCAAGTCGAGGACCTCGCGCTCGAGGCCCATCGCAAGCGTCGCGCCAGGCGGTCGATCACGGGGATTCACGAGCGCCGAGCGTAGCCTGCGGGGATCGAGACCTACGGGGACGAACCATCGTCGTTCGACGACGACCCTTCGTCAGGCTCTTCCCCCCAGCGGCGACAGACGGCCCCGGGCAGGGCGGTGGCCGATGATCGCCCTCGCGGTCGGTGCCTTTGGAACTTCGCACGCCGCGTGCAAGTCCGGCGGTGCCTTCACCGGGCCTACCCGTCGTTTCCCCGGCCTCGCGTGAAAATCCAGGAGGGACCATGACCCACAAGACGACCATCGCAGCGTTGATCGGTTGGACGACCGCGTTCGGGTGCAGCGGATCCGCGCCGCCGCCGCAGACCCCCGCCCGCTCGACACCGCAGAGCGGCTCCTCCCTGCCCGCGCCGGCTGCCGCCGCACCGAGCACGCCAGAGGTGGACGTGGCGCTACCGTCCGAAGACAGTAACCCGTTTGCGCATGCCCGGTTCGCCATCGACCCCGGATACGTCCGCGAAATCGAGTCCGCGGTCCGCGAATCGCCGGCGAATGCTTCGGCGTGGAGGAGGGCGGAGCAGTACCCGACGGCGATTTGGCTCTCTTCCATCGCATCGGTCGGAACGATCTCGAAGACCCTGGACGACGCAGCCGCGCAGGAGCGCAAGGCCGGAGAACCGGTCGTCACGGTGTTCGCCATCTACGACCTACCCGAACGCGACTGCAACGCAGTGGCGTCGAACGGAGAGCTCTCCCTCGCGAACGGCGGGGAGACGCGATACAAGACCGAGTTCATCGACGGCATCGCAACGATCTTCCGGGCGCACGCGGGTCAGCGCATCGTCGCGATCGTCGAGCCCGACTCGCTGCCCAACCTGGCGACGAATCTCGATACGCCTCGATGCGCCGCGGCGGAGCGTGTGTACCGCCAATCCGTTGCTTATGCGGTCAAGACGCTCGCGATGCCCAATGTCTCGCTCTACTTGGATGCGGCCCACGCCGGATGGCTCGGCTGGTCCGGCAATCGAGCGAAAATGGCGAAGATCGTTTCGGACGTATTGGCCTTGGCCGGCGGCCCCGACAAAGTGCGTGGCTTTGCGACGAACGTTTCGAACTACGACACATTGAGAGGCGGCGATCTCGCGAAGCTTCAGCCGTCCGACCCGTGTCCGGACGAGCTCACGTACGTGAAGCTCTTCGCGGCCTCCCTCGCGGAGGTCGGAATCACGGGAAAGGGATTCGTGATCGACACGAGTCGCAACGGCCGCTCGGGGATCAGGACCGATTCGGGGAGCTGGTGCAACGTCCGGGGGGCGGGCCTCGGCGAGCGCCCGAGGGCGTCGCCGGCGCCGTACGTCGATGCGTACTACTGGGTCAAGCCGCCCGGCGAGTCCGACGGCGCCTCGGATCCGTCGATGCCAGGCTTCGACGAGCATTGCGGGTCCAGGTCGCCCGACAGCGCGGCGGGGGCGCCCCATGCGGGGCAGTGGTTCTCGACGTACTTTGGCGATCTGGTGAAGAACGCGAGTCCGCCCCTCTAGGGCCTGTGCCCATATCCGCGGGTCCATCGAAGGCCGTCGTGGACGTGGTAACGTCCACATTCACGACTAGATTCGGAGCCAAGGTGCGGGTACCGGCCCGGGCGGCCCTTCCTCGCCTCGAGGAGGCCCCTCCCCAGGCGGGGAAACGGGCGCCTCACCGTCACGCGGCGGCCGCTCACCCTAGTGCGGCGTCTCCTCGTCATGAGGCGGCGCCTCCTCGTCGCGAGGCGCCGTCGCCTCTCTCGAGGGCCGCGGCGCCCTGTCGCGGGACGACGGCGGCAAAGCGCAAGACGTGCCGTTCTCGCGGCGAGAAAGGCCCGGTTCGACGAGATTCTGCCCTTCCCCGCGTCGGGGCACCGCCTTTTCGTCTCGAGGCGCCGCCGCCTCACCTTGAGGAGACGCCGCCCCATGGTGAGGAGCCGCCGCCACGTCTTGAGAGTGCGGTTCCCCGATGAAAGGAATCACCGGCCAGCGGCGAAACGCCCCACCCGCGTCGAATTCTCGTGCCCCGCGAAAAAGCGGGCCTGCTCGAGGCCTAGACCCAGCGAAGGCCACGAAGACGACGCCATGGGCGGTGGAAGGCGTCGCTTCCGCCGCGTAGTTTGAATGAGAGTGGGCGGCGACGGTACGCTGGGAGCCGCATCGATGGCCGCGCCGCTCTCCACCCGCCGGAGCCTGGATCCCGACACGATGTGGCGGTCGATGCGGCGGCTGCTCGACCGCGTCTACGGCGTCCTCGACCGGGACTCGCTCGTCGACGACTGCCTCGACATCTTGGTGGAGCTCCTCGGCGCCGACCGCGGGCTCATTTTGCACATCGCGTCCGACGGAAGCTCGCGCGTCACCCACGCCCGCGCCCAGGGCAAGACGCTGTCCGCGGAAGAATGGGAAGAGGCCAGCCGGACCGTCGTCCGCGAGTCGCTCGAGTCGGGGCAGTGCGTCGTGTGGGATCCGCTCTCTGCGGCCCGGGGCTCCGCGAGCGCGGCGCTCCTGGGCATTCAAGTGGCTCTCGCGACGCCCCTCGGAGGCGGCGCCACCCGTCGCGCCCCGCTGGGGGTGCTCTACGTGGACTTCCGCGACGCGCGCAAGTTCGTCGGCGCCGAGCACGCCGAGTTCTTCACGTCGGCCGCGGCGCTGCTCGGTGCGGTCCTCGACCAGCACGAGCGGGGCCTGGTCACCCGCGACCAGCTCCGCGAGGCGCAAAAGCACTGCGTGGACGCGCGGCCGGCGACCTCCCTCACCGACCTCCTGTCTTCGCCGCGCATGCTTCCGATTCGCCGCGAGCTCGAGTCCGCGCTCGCGGGCACTTCGCCGATCCTGATTGTCGGCGAGTCCGGCACGGGCAAGACGCTCCTGGCGCAAGCGGTCGCCGAGGCCAGCCACCGTCGTCCGATCGTCCGCGCGGTGCTCGGCTCGAGCGACGATCTGAACACGATCACGTCCGAGCTCTTCGGCCACGAGCGCGGTGCGTACTCGGGGGCGTCGGGCAAGCGCATCGGCCTGGTCGAGTACGCGAACGGAGGGTGCCTTCTGCTCGACGAGATCCTCAACCTGCCGATGCACGCGCAGCAGCTCCTGCTCGACTTCACGCAGTTCGGAACGTACCGGCCGCTCGGCCACGACCGGGCGGAGCCGAAGCGCGCCGACGTGCGGATCATCGCGTCGACGAACGGCGACTTGCTCGCGGCGATCCGCGAAGGCCGCTTCCGGCGCGACCTCTACTACCGCCTCGCGGCGGTCACCCTCGAGATTCCACCGCTGCGCGAGCGGCGCGAAGACGTTCCCGGTCTGGCGGAGAGCACGCTGCGACGGATCGACCCGGCGCGCCCATGGGAGCTGTCGCTTCCGCTCCGGCGCTTGCTCGTGTCGCCCGCGTTCGATTGGTCGGGCAACGTGCGCCAGCTCGAGCGTGCGGTGGAGCGAGCGCGCGAGCGGGCGCTGACCCGAGACCCGGCGGCGACAGCGCTCACCCCCGATCACTTCGAAGCGCGCGACCTGGGAGCGCCGTCGATCGAAGGCCGGGAACCGCGCGCGCGCGAAGGGCCGCTCGACGGCGCGTGGCAAGCGCTCCAGGGCGAGCGCGCGAAGATCGACGAGCGCGAGCAGGACGTCATCCAGCAAGCGCTGCGCCTCTCGGGCGGGGTCGTCGCACAAGCGGCGCGCGTGCTCGGCGTCGCCCGGACGACGCTCGCCAGCCGCATCGACGCGCTCGAGATGCGTCCCCCGCGCAAAGACCGGCAGGAGCCGTAAAAATGGACGACGAAGCGACCGAGCGGGCATCGCGGCGCATCGGGCAAGTGATCAGCGGCAAGTACCGCATCGACCGAGTGCTCGGGATCGGCGGGGCGGCGGCGGTCTTCGCGGCGACCCACCGGAACGGCAACCGGGTGGCGCTGAAGATGCTCCACCGCGAGTACTCCAAGCGCGACGAGATCCGGGGTCGCTTTCTCCGAGAGGGCTACGTCGCCAATCGCATCCTTCACCCGGGGGTCGTGCGCGTGGCCGACGACGACGTCGACGCCGATGGCAGCGTGTACCTGGTCATGGAGCTCTTGAGCGGGACCACGGTGGAGGACCATGTCCGCGCGAGCGGCGGCCGGCTGGAGGTCGAGCTCACCCTCGGGATCGCCGACGCCGCGCTCGACGTGCTGGCAGCCGCGCATGCAGTCTCGGTGATTCATCGCGACATCAAGCCGGCGAACCTGTTTCTCACGCGCCTCGGCGACGTGAAGGTGCTCGACTTCGGCGTCGCGCGGATGCTCGACTCCGCCAGCATCACGGCGACCGGAGAGCTCTGGGGCACACCGGCGTTCATGCCGCCGGAGCAGGCGGTCGGCGAACGATCCCTCGACCACCGGTGCGATCTCTGGGCCGTCGGAGCCGTGATGTTCCGTCTGCTGTCGGGGCGCGACGTGCACGAAGCGCCCAACGACCATCAGCAGCTCCTGCGCGCGGCGACCGCCCCGGCACCGCTTCTGTCGGCGATCGCGCCGGCGGTGCCCGCCGCCGTGTGTTCGGTCGTCGACCGGGCGCTCGCGTTCGACCGAGGGCAGCGATGGGAGTCTGCGGCGAAGATGCGATCGGCGCTTCGAAGCGCGCATCCGTACGAGCCTCTGGGATAGAGGCGGCTACTGCGTGAAATAGATCTGCGACACGCAGAAGTCGAAGACCCGTGAGTCGGCAGCAAAGTACGCGCCGACGAAGCTCGTGGGATCGAACGGGCCCTGCGCCGAGACGGGCCACTTGGCTATGTAACGCACCCAACGGTTGTGCAAGGCGTCGCACGCCGCCGCGTTGCACGTCAGCTTCGTGCTCTCGATCTCGACGTCTTGAGAGGGGTTGTCTTGAGAGGGGTTCGCCGTCCGGAAACCGACCCGGAATCGCTGGCCGTCGTACGGTGAAAATGCCCAGAAGCTTATTCCGGCGGACTTGGGTGCGTCGGGGGACTGAGCCAGCCCCCCGTCCGGGGATTCGCCGAGATCGAACTCCTCCAGAATGGGATGGTCCGACCCATTGGAGTCGATGCACCTGGCGCCGGGCGTGTTGTCCACGAAAGCCATGGACTTGGGCGACGACGCATCGACGACCACGCGCGTGAACCATTGGCCCGGAGCGTCTCCCGCGGGGGGACTCAGTTGGATTTGAGAATCGGACATGTCGTCAATCAATGTCGTCCCGCCCGGGTTCACGATGCAGCACAAATCCTGACCCCGCGTGATGCTCGGCATCCAGCACTTCGTGACCTCCGAAGCGGTCAGCGGCGGCGTCACCGAGCCGGAGCACGCGTATCCCAGATAGCCCGGACAGCCCGGCCGAGAGGCGATGCAACCGCCTTGCGAGGGGGGGCATAGCGGACTCTTCGTCGCGCAGGCCGTCGTCATGGCGACGCCCAAGATCTTCCCGCTCGCGACGTCGTCGCAGACGGCGCGTGGAAGGCTGATCGCGCCGGTGCCACCGGGCATCGGGCCCAGGACCGCCTTCCATCCTTCCAAAGGATCTTGGTCGACCGGTATGAGACAGCCCAGTGGGGTACACGCGGGGGCGTAGTTGGATCCGTCCACCAACTTGAGCGCGACATTCAACTGCGAAACCGTTGTCGTCGGGGTGGGAACGGTGCAGTTGCCCAGGAGGTCCAATTTCGGCAGCGCCAGCGCTGCGGACGCGAAGCAATAGTCGAGCGCGCCGGTGCAGTCGGTGCTCTCCGAAGCGACGTAGTCCGGTAGTGTCGACCCATCGATGGCGAAAGCCTCGGCGGAGCACCCGCCGGCGCGACAAGTCTGCCCCACCGGGCAGGTCGGAGGACTGGCTTCGCTGCTGCACAGCCAATCGAGAGGCATCGACAATCTCTTCACACCTGCGGCCGGCATCGCGGTCAGACTCGCGTCGCGAACCACGAGCGGCGACCCGTCGGGTCCGCGCGCTTCGACGTGGATGTGCACCGGCCCTGTCGGCTGCGACCCTGACGCGATTCCGAGCGTGGCGGGAAGGTCCGACGCATCGAAGGTATTGGACCCCGCATCGATCTCGGGATCACCGATGCTCACGGTGTACTGGACCGTGTCGATGTTCTTCATGTCTGTCGTCATGACCACGATGACTTCACCGGGAGCGGTCTTGCTCGCGTTGAGACACGAGCCCTGCGCCGCGAAGAACGAAAGGATAGGGATCGTTGCAACGAGCGCTGCGCAGGGGCGTCCCATCCCGGCCTTCCTCACGGCGACTGCAGCTGTATGAAGCCCACCGAGCCCCGTATCGGCCCGCGCCCGGAGTCGGGCGACTGGAGGAGGGCAACGCTGGCGACGAGAACCCCGGCTAGAACGCCGCCTCCGACGATCCAGGCCCACGCCGGAATGCCCGCCGGGAGCCCGGTGCGTTTCGAAGCCGCCGTCGTGACGTCGACGAGGTTCGGGTCGATGACCCTTGTTTGATTGTCCGCGATCAGGATCTGCGACTCCGATGGTGGCGAACCGGGCACCGTCACGACGACCGAATGCGGGCCGCTCGGCAGTGTGCTCGTCCACGTACCCAACGCGACGGCGACGCCGTCGACTGCGATGGTGTCGGTACTACCCGCCCGCACGATGAGCCGCCCCTGATGAATCGCCGCGTGAAGGACCACGGCCAAGTGTACATCCGATGAGTCGAGGACACGCAGCGTCACCGCGTAATCGGCGAAGTCGCGCTTCTTTACGGTGACCTGGTGGGTGCCGACGTCGAGCCGGGCGGCGGGACCGAGCGGCACCGTCCCCAGCGGTTCGTTATCGACGAAGACGACCGCATCCGGCTGGTTCGACTGAACGTCGAGACGGGCAGTCAACGGCTCGGCGGCTTCGAGAAAGAGCGTGGCGTTGCGCGCCGCCTCCGGCGTGATGAACGGCGAATGCGAGTCGAGATAGCGACGCACCAAGACGATCGCCCGCGCATTGTGCTGCATCGCCCGCTCGCAGACGGCGGCGTTCCAAAGAAGCCGCGGATCCCCGGACTCTCGGAGGGCGCTTTGAAACGCTGTGAACGCGCCCGCGTAATCGCCGCTTTCGTAGAGTCGCCGGCCGGCCTCGTAGTCCTCCTTTGCGCCACCGGTGAGCGAATCCGCAAGCGACGCCGGCGGTGAGCTGCCGGACGCCGTCTGGGCGAAGGCTGCCGGAGCGAACAGCCAGAGGACCAAACCGATGATGACGCGGCTGATGTGCATGAGCCCTACTGAAGCTCGATGTGCAGCGGATCCCGACTGCGCGCGTCTGCGCTCGATGCCGAGGGCGGGGCATCGGACTTGGCCGGAGCAGGCGCGGGAACCGCGACGCGGGCGGCAGGCCGAGCGACGGCGCTCGGCGGGGGAGCGGGGGCCATCCGAGGGGATAGCGCGCCCCCCGCGGGTCCTGCCTTCGCGTCAGCACCAGCCGATGCCGAGGATTCTGCGGACGCCGCCGCCACGATTTCCTTCGCCACAGCGGTGGAAACGGGCGGTGCGGACGGGACGATCGACTCTCGAAGAGGCGCTTGGCGCGTGGAGGCGGCCGATATCTCGCGGTCCTGCGACGACTCTCTAACGGACCGAATCACCAGGCTCGCGGTAGCCAGTCCCGCGACGGCGGCGACGACGGCGACGACCGCTGTCCGCCCCCGCCGGGGCCTCTCGGTCGTGCGGTTCGACACGGGCTTCGACGTGGTCGTCGCGACGTCGCTCTCGGCGACGCGCCGGCGGGCAATCGGCGATTCCGGCGTCGTCCCGGCGGGGGGGGCGATGTCCGTGTCTTCCTTGCGCTCGGAAGGGCCCTTCGCCTCGTCGCGCGGCTCTTCCGTGCGCGCGCTCTCGAATTCGCACGGCGCGTGGGCGAGGCACTCCTTCAGGGAATCGTGGCTGAACGCGCCGAAGAGCTCTCGATGAATCTCGGCCACGGCCTCGCGCATCGCCACGGCCGAATCCCAGCGCGCCGACCGCTCGAACGCGAGCGCCTTGGCCACGAGGTCGACGACGACCGCGGGCGTACCGGGAGCGACGTCCGCCAGCGACCGCGCCGGCATGGTCGCCGCCTTGATCATCATCTGTCGGGCGTTGTCGCCGTCGTGCACGAACTGCCCGGAGAGCACGGTGAAGAGCGTGGCTCCCGCCGCCCAGACGTCGGTTCGAGGGTCGATTTCGTCTCCCTGCGCGAGGGCCTGCTCGGGCGCCATGAACGAAGGAGTGCCGACG
>CAZHED010000091.1:0-14687 GCA_964531095.1 uncultured Polyangiaceae bacterium
CGGGCACGGGCACGGGCACGGGTGTCCACCCCAAGACTGGAAGGGCGACGATTTTCGCAGAGACCAAGCGAGGCCAAGGAGGCGAGCGAGGCGTACGACCGTACGCCGCAGCGAGCCGACGCCGGCATCGCGCCGGTCTCGGCGAAAAGCGCCGCCCTTCCAGCTTGACGGGGGAGGAGGGGGCCCGTACGTTTCGCGCCCCCGGCTGAAGAGCGAAGGTTTATCCCCCGATGGCTGTCCACATTCGGTTGTCTCGTGCGGGCGCAAAGAAGCGCCCCTTTTACCGCATCATCGTCGCCGACCAGCGCAGCCCGCGCGGCGGTCGATTCCTCGAGAACATCGGCTCGTACGATCCCACGCGTGAGCCCGGGCACTTCCTCATCGATCACGCGCGGTTGACGTATTGGCGCTCCAAAGGAGCGCTTCCGTCCGCGACGGTCGACCGCCTCATCAAGCGCCAGGCCAGGACGGCCGCGGCGGCGCCGGCCGAGACCGCAGCACCGGAACGGGCCAAGTGACCCTCATGGGAGCGGAACAGTCGATGCCGCTCAAAGAGCTGATCCACGCGATCGCCATCGAGCTCGTCGACCAACCCGACCAGGTGCAAGTGACGGAGATCGCAGGGGAGCACAACAGCGTCATCGAGCTCCGGGTAGCGAAGAACGACGTGGGGAAGGTCATCGGAAGGGACGGCCGCACGGCGCAATCGATGCGGACCATTCTCACGGCCGTCTCGACGAAGCTGGGGCGCCGCGCGCACCTCGACATCGTCGACTGACGCGTGCTGCGGGGCCGGGTTGCGTGATGACCCTCGCGGCCGAGGCATGGGTGCCGCTGGCGGAGATCGCCCGGCCGCATGGCGTGCGAGGCGAGCTTCGTTTGCGACTATTCAATCGCGATAGCGACCTCCTGCTCGAGCTCGAAGAAGTTCTCGTGCGCCTCCCCGACGGCGCAGAGCACGAAGTGAGTGTCGAGAGCGCTCGCCGCGCGAACGACGCGATCTTGATGAGGCTCTTCTCCGTAGACGACCGCGCGCGCGCCGACGAGCTGCGGGGGGCGGTCGTGTGCGCCAGGCGCCGCGATTTTCCCCCGCTCGAGGACCGAGAGTTCTACGCATGCGACATCCAAGGGGCGCGCGTGGTACTCGAAGGCGCGGAAGAGCCCGACCGCGAGGTGGGCCGTGTGCGCGCACTTCGGACGTATCCGAGCACCGATGTGCTCGTGGTCGACGCCGCGGATGGTGGCCGGCCGTGGGAGGTTCCGCTGGTCAGTGAAGTCGTGCGAAACGTCGACGTGTCGACGGGCATCGTCACGCTCGCGACCCTCGTCGGCGTGGAAAGGGAATAGCCGTGCGAGTGGACGTCGTCACGCTCTTCCCCGAGATGTTCGCGGGGTTCGTGGCCACGAGCTTCGTAAAGAAGGCCATCGAGCAGGGGCGGCTGGTCGTTCGGTTTCGCAGTCCGCGCGACTTCGGCCTCGGCAGGCACAAGAGCGTCGACGACACGCCGTACGGCGGCGGCGGCGGAATGGTCATGCGGGTAGACGTCTTGGTGCCCACCATGGAGTCGCTCGATGCCGACGCGCCCGGAGGGGTACGCGCCCACCGCGTTCTTCTCACCCCGCAAGGTCAGCTGCTCGACCAGCGCAAAGTCCAAGGTCTGGCCACCCGCGACGCAATCATGCTCGTGTGCGGCCGATACGAAGGATTCGACGAACGCGTTCGCGCGCACGTCAGCGAGGAGATCTCCCTCGGCGACTTCGTGATGACCGGCGGCGAAGTCGCGGCCATGGCCGTGGTCGACGCGTGCGCTCGCTTGCTCGCGGGGGTGCTCGGCAACGAGACTTCGACGATCGAGGAGTCGCACAGCCCTCACACAGGCGGCTTGCTCGAGTATCCGCACTACACGCGCCCGCCGGAGTTTCGCGGCCAGGACGTCCCCGATGTCCTCGTGGGGGGCAACCACGCGGAGATCGCCCGATGGCGCCGCGATCGGTCGATCGAGCGCACACGCGCGCGCCGACCCGACTTGTGGGAACGACTCGAACGAGGCCGCGCGGGCGTCCCCCCCTTCGCCGGAGGTCGGTCGAAGCCGGAAACCGAGGGGGAGCCGTGAAGCTCGGCATCGCCCTCGTTCACCATCCTGTGCTCGACGGACGGGGGGCGACGGTGACCACCGCGGTCACCAACCTCGACGTCCACGATCTCTCGCGAAGCGCCCGCACCTACGGGTGCAGCGACTACTTCGTCGCGCACCCCATTTTGGCGCAGCGCGAGCTCGTCGAGCGCATCCGCGCCCACTGGACCGACGGGTCGAGCGGTCGGCGCATTCCGGATCGGCGCGAGGCCCTTCGTGTGCTGCGCGTCGTGCCCTCGCTCGACGACGCGATCGCCGCGTTCGGCGGGCGCGACGCCGTCGACGTGTGGGTCACCGCGGCACGGGCGGTCGGCCGATCCCTCTCGTTCGGTGACGCGCGGACCCGCCTGGAGCGCGGCGAAAGGCCGGTCCTGCTCGTCTTTGGCACCGGGTGGGGGCTAGCGCCGAGCGTCCTCGAGTCTGCCGACGCACGGCTCGAGCCTATCTCCGCGATGGGCGGCGACTACAACCACTTGAGCGTGCGGTCGGCGTGCGCGATTGCGCTCGACCGCCTGCGCGGTGCTGGATCATTGGCTCTTGGGGCCGGACCGAGGGAGTGAAGCGATGGGCTACCCCCGCGCCAGGAGCGCCTGCATCTCAGGGGTGTATCCCCGCTGCCCGTGCTCCACGAGCGGTGGAATCACCGACAACCCCCCCGCGCGCCCGGCCACCGCTTCGACCAGCGCCACGCGGGCCGGGGCTTCCGGCGTACCGTGCACGAAGCGAAGCCGCTTCGCGTGCAGACCCTCGGTGCCGAGCGTCGAGAGAAGCGCGCCCAGCTCGGACGCGGGGTATACGAAGCACACCCGGGCACGGCGCCCGGCTACTTGTCGGGCGGCCTTGACGAACGTGGAGAGCTCCCCGCTGCGGGCCCGAGCCTGCGCCGGCGGAACCCGGCCCCGCCCGGGTGCCACGTACGGCGGGTTGCAGACGACGAGCGTGGCCTCGCCTGGCCGCGAGCGTGCCACGTCGCGCACGTCGCCGCGAACGACCTCGCCGCGCTCGGTCCACCCATTGGCGTCGAGGTTGCGCCGCGCCATGGCCGCTGGCTGTTCGTCGATCTCGACCAGGACCACCCGCCGCGCGGCGCCGAGCCGGAGCAACGCGAGACCCACCGCGCCGACCCCGGCCCCCAAGTCGAAAGCCACGGGCGCCGCGTGAGTCCCCGTCGCGAACCCGGCGAGGAGCAGAGCGTCCACGTTCGTTCGGTAGCCAGCTCCGCGTTGCGGCTGGAACAAGACGACGCTCCCACCGAACAGTGCGTCCTGCGTCGCCTCGACCGGCACGCCGCCACCAAGGGCCCCGCCGCTCAAGCCAGCCATAGCCGCCCATCCGTTCGCAGGTACGCCCACGAGGCGCCTGTCCGACGTTCCTCGCAGAGCGCAAACTGAACCATACTCGGTTAAGTATGGTGAGCCCCCCCTCTTCCGGCGTCTCATTTTCCGATCAGGTGCGATCAGCCGCGGCGCGGCTCGGCTTCGACGCCGTGGGCATCGCGCGTGCCAGCGAGGCGATCGACGGAGACTTCGCTCGGTACGAGGCATTCATCGCGGCTGGAATGCACGGCGAAATGGGGTGGCTCGCGGCTCACGAGGGGGTGCGGGCGCGGCTCGATGGCGAAGGAATTCTTCCCGGAGCGAAAAGCGTCGTATGCGTTGCGCGGCGCTACCAGCGCCCCGTCCCGGGCCCCGAACAGGAAGTGGGCCAGGAAAAAGGGTACTTGCGGGACCCCCTCATCCACGGCATCGCCCGCTACGCTCGCGGTCGCGACTACCACCGCTTCCTTCGCCGGCGGGTGCGGCGGCTCGCATCGTTCTTGCGCTCGCTCGGTACCCCCGAGGCTCCGGTCCGCGCGAGACCGCTCTGCGACGACGCGCCAGTGCTCGAGCGCGCATGGGCGGTGCGCGCCGGTCTCGGCTTCGTGGGCAAGAACGGAATGCTCATCGTACCCGGGCTCGGGTCGATGGTGCTCCTCGGCGAGGTCGTGACGACCCTCGACCTCGGCGGCGATCGCTCTCCAGATCCGTCGTCCGACGTTCCCGGCCGTCGTTCCCCCGAGCGCCAGCGCTTGCGCATGCCTATGGAGGAGCGCTGCGGTGCTTGCACGCGCTGCATCGACGCGTGCCCGACCGACGCGTTCGCGCGCCCGTTCGTTCTCGATCCGCGCCGCTGCGTGTCCTACCTGACGATCGAGCACCGAGGCGCGATCCCGGCCGAGCTACGGGAGGGGATCGGGACGCACATCTTCGGGTGCGACGAGTGCCAGACCGTGTGCCCGTTCAATGCCGGCGCCGGTGCGCGCGCCGCGATCGATACCCGCGACGGTGATCCCTTCGCCCCGCTCGAGCGTTGGTCACGGGTCCGTCTCGAGTCCCTGCTGCTGCTCGACGAGCCTTCATGGCTGGCGCTCTTCGAGGGGACGCCTCTCCGGCGCGTCGGACGCGCGGGGATCGCGCGCAACGCGGCCATCGCCCTCGGCAACCGGGGCGACGAGAGCGCACTTCCCGCGCTTCGCGAAGCCGCGGCGGGCCATGACCACCCGTTGGTACGGGAGGCCGCGTCGTGGGCGGTCTCCCGCATCGAGCGCGGAGATTACTCCGCGTGCGCCGTGCCGTTGGCGGCGACGTAGCGCTCGCGCTGCGAGCCATCCTTTTCGGCCGCTCGTCCGCCGTCCGCCAAACCCGGGCGACCAATGAAGACGCGCCGGTTGAAATGGTCGACGTTCTTGTGGGCCACGACCTGATAGCACGCGGACGTTCCTTGCAGCCCGATGCGCCACGACCATGCGAGAAAGATGTTCCACAGGCGATACCAGCGCTCGCCGTACACCTTGACGATGGCCTCACGATTCTTCAGCCAGTTGTCGTGCCAGCGCTTGATCGTCAGCGAGTAGTGGACGCTCACGTTCTCGGCCGAGTGAATCTCGAAGCCGACCTTCTCGAGCGCCTTGACCATGTCGCTGAGCGGGAGCGACGCGTCGGCGCCCGGGAAGATGTACTTGCTCATGAACAAGCCCCAGATGAGATCCTCGGGGCGCAGGCCGATCACCGGCACGCCCTCGCCGCCGCCCCGGCGCAGACCGCAGAACTGCACGAGAAAAAGTCCGTCGTCCTTGAGAAGGTCGTAGACGATCTTGCAGTACTTCCCGAGGTTTTTCACGCCCACGTGCTCGACCATCTCGAGGCTCGAAATGCGGTCGAACTTGTGCTGCGGGATCTCGCGGTAATCGAGGCATTGAATCCGCGCCCGGTCGCGCAGCCCCGCGTTGGTGATTCGCCCGTTGCCGAACTCGGTCTGGTTCTTGCTGATCGTGATCCCGGTCGCGTTCGCGCCGAAGTTCTTCGCGGCGTGCATTGCGAGCGTTCCCCAGCCGCAGCCGATGTCGAGCATCTCGTCGCCCGGACGAACCATCAGCTTTCGGCAGACGAGATCCATCTTGTTGTCTTGCGCCTGCTCGAGCGTCTCTTTTTCGTCGTTGAAAAACCCGCTCGTGTACACCATACGCTCGCCGAGGAAAGCCTCGAAGAAGTCGTTGCCGCGGTCGTAGTGCTCGCGCACGATGCGCTTGTCTTGCGCTTTCGAGTGGATGGCGACCTCGGGGATGAAGCGCGTGAAGAAGAACTCGAAGTTGTGCTTGGTCAGCGCGTAATTGACCAGGTCGCGACGCGCGTCCAAGAGCGCGTCGACGTCGGGAATGTCGATGTCGCCGTCGAGGTAGGCCTCGAACAGCGTGGTCATCGGGATTCTCCCGGTGGCAAAACGGGCGGCGAGCTTCGGGTCGCGGAAGGCGACGTGATCGGTCAACTTGTTCACTGGGTTCCTCTTCTCTTTTCTTCGCGTCTCGGCGCGCAGCGCGCCCGGGAGGGGACCACAAGCCGGCTCCCGGTTCAACACCGTTGGTACCTCGAGTGCATCTAAGGCCGGCCGTGCTACGAACTGCGTCAGGAATTACGCAATGAAAGCCGCCGTCGTTGCGATCGCGTGCGCGGGGGGCATGGCACTGCGGCTGTCGTCCGCCGCCTGGGCGCAAGAGTCGTTGCTCGATTCGCTGCATGCGTCGGCCAGGTCCGACGCCGCGAGTCCCGCGGTGGCGCTCGCCTACGGCCGCGCCTTGCGCCGCGCGGGGGACTCGGCGGGCGCGGTCGCAGAGCTCCGCCGTGCGGCGAGGCTCCCGGCGTCCAAGCCGGACGTTCTCGCGCCCATCGAATGGGAGCTCGCGCGCGCGTACATGGACCTGCACGATTTCGCGCAAGCGCGGGCCACCTGCCACGCTCTCGGCGCGCTCCCTGGTGCGGCCGCCGAGGGCCACGCCTGCGCAGCCGACGCGCATCTCGTGTGGCAGCGCGCGACCGAGGCGCTGTCCGAGGTCGCCGCGGCCCTCGCTGTCGACCCCCGCTGCTACGAAGCGAAGATCGCCGAAGGCCGGGCGGGTGAGCTCGCGCTCGACGCGGCGAAGAGCGAGGCGGCATTCCGGGCTGCGATCGCATGGCGTCCCGAGGGAGTCGAGGCGCACCTCGGCCTCGGGCGGTCGCTCCTCCGCGCTGGGAGGCGAGACGAAGCGCTGGCCGAGCTCCGGAGGGCCATTCAGCTCGACCCCGCCGGGCCGGACGCGCTGTACGAGCTGGGAATGGCCCTGGCTCCAAGCGCCGAAAGCGCGTCGCTGCTCGATCGAGCGACGCGCGAGCGGCCGTCGTTCGCGGACGCCTGGCTGGCCCTGGGAACACAGGAGCTCTCGGCCGGGCGTCTGGCCGAGGCGAAGAGAGCCGGCGAGGAGACGGTGCGACGCGACACGAAGCGCGTGGGCCCGCATGTGCTCCTCGGCAAAGTGGCGCTCGCCGACGGTCGCTATGACGATGCCGTTCAGGAGGGGGAGCGCGCGCTCCAAATCCTCGCGAACTCGGCGCCGGCAAAGCTTCTGGTCGCCGACGCCAACGCGAAGAAGGGAGAGCTCGATCGGGCGCTCGAGGCGTATCAGGCGGCCTATGGGCTCGATCGCCTCGACCCCACGCCGCTCGTGCATGCGTCGGAGGCGTGCCACGCCGCAGGTCGCGACACGAGCGCGCGCGCGTTTGCGGTGAAAGCGTCGCAGGAGTTCCCTGCGTGGGGTCCCGGCTGGGCGGCGCTCGGGGACGCTCTGGTCGGACAAGGCGAAAAGAGCGCGGCGCGCGGGGCGTACGACAAGGCGCTCTCCAGCGGCGGCCCGGTCGATCGGATCGCGGTGCAGAAGAAGCTCGCGACGCTACGCTGAGGACGTGAGTCCCATTTCTGACCTCGTGCAGCGGGTTCTCTCGAACGACGTGCGCGCGGTGGCCCGCGCCATGCGGCTGGTCGACGACCGGACGCCCGGGAGCAGGGACCTCTTGAAGGCGCTCTGGCCGCACACGGGGCGCGCGTGGATCCTGGGCGTGACGGGAAACCCGGGCGCGGGGAAGTCCACTCTGTGCGATCGCCTGATTCAGGCGTATCGCGGGCGCGGCAACCGCGTCGGGGTCGTTGCGGTGGACCCGACGAGCCCGTACACCGGAGGCGCCATCTTGGGCGACCGCATCCGCATGTCGCGGCACGTCATGGACGAGGGGGTGTTCATCCGATCGCTGGCGACGCGCGGCCACCTCGGGGGTCTCTCGCGCAGCGCGCGCGACGTCGTGCGCGTGCTCGACGCTTCTGGGCACGACGTCGTCATCGTCGAAACGGTCGGCGTCGGCCAGGACGAGCTGGAGATCACGCGCACCGCGCACAGCACCCTGGTCGTGATGGCGCCGGGAATGGGCGACGAGGTGCAGGCCATCAAGGCAGGCATTCTGGAGTGTGCGGACGTGTTCGCGGTGAACAAGGCGGATCGGGAGGGTGCCGACGGGGCCGTCCGCGACCTCGAGCTCATGATTGCGTTGGGCGACGACACGATCCGCGCGCTGTCGAAGACGCGAGAGCACACGACGCACACCGCGGCGGACGGGTTCGTCGCCGCTTCGCCCGCGGTGGCAAGCGAGCGCTGGCGGCCGCCTATCGTCAAGTGTGTCTCCACGCGGGGAGAGGGGATTGGGGATCTCGTGGAGGCGCTCGACCGCCACCGCGCCTGGGGGGAAGGGACGGAGGCGGGGCGAGCGAGACGGCGAACGCGGTTGGCGGAAGAAGTGCGGGAGGCGTTGCGGGAGGCGTTGATTGAGGCGGCGGTGCACGACCTCGGAGACGCGATCGAGAGGGCGGTTCGAGAGGTGGAGGGGAGGGAGCTAGACCCGTATTCGGCGACGGAGAGGCTGGTGGAGTGGTTTCGGGGGCGGGGGGCGGGATAGAAGGAGCTGTCGCCTCGTACCAAGGGAGCTGTCGTACCAAGGGAGCTGTCGCCTCGTACCGAGGACCTCTCGTGGCCATACGGAGGGACGCCTCACGGAGGCCAAAGCAGCGCTCGTATCGCCACGCGAGCGCACTCCCGGGCCCGTCGGACTCACGCCACCTTTAGCGCGTGCGATCCACCGTTCTGTCGCAGTCCATCATCGAGTGGGCGTTGTTCGCGCCTTGAAAGCAGAACGCATCCATGTACCGGAAGTGCGGCTCGCAGTCGCTGGCGATCCACGAGTGGTCGCCTTCGTTTCGGCGCAGCATTTCGCTGCACCAGCCGTCGGCCTCGGACGAGCGGTCGTTGCCGCGGTTGTTGCACGCGTCGATGATCGTCGACGCCAGTGATTCGCAATCGGTCTTGGTGAGGCGGCGATTGGGGTCGTTCGCAGCAGGGGCAGCAGCGGGCGATGCGCTCGACGGCGCCTCGGCCGGGGGCGCTTCGTTCGCGCCGCACCCGGCGGCGAGCGCCACCGCGATCGTGATCGCCCAACACCGCATTACGAAATAACGAATCGCTCCATCTCGCCGGCCCGTCAATGCGCCAAAACATCGACGCGCTAGGTCACGCGCAGCACTTCGTCGACGGTCGTGACCCCCGACTGAATCTTCTGCATCCCCGCCCTCCGCAAGCTTGGAATTCTACGTCGCAGGTAGATCTCGCGGTACGCCCGCGCGGGCGCCTTCGCCTTCACCAGGTCTCGCAGGTCGTCGTCGAACTCGACGACCTCGAAAATGCCGGTCCGCCCGCGGTAGCCCGTTCGCATGCACCGTTCGCATCCTTGCGTCCGGACCACTTCGCTTCCGGCGGGCAAGAGCAGGTCGTCGCCGTCCCATAGGTCGCGCTCGAGCCTGGAGGGTCGCTTGCAGTGAGGACAGGCTATGCGCACGAGTCGCTGGGCGAGAACGGCGGAGAGCGCGTTGGCGACGATCCAGGGCTCGACGCCGAGGTCGACCAGCCGGACGATCGTCTCGACGGTGTCCGACGTGTGAAGCGTCGAGAGAACGAGGTGACCGGTGAGCGCGGCTTGCATCGCGATTCCGGCTGTCTCCGCATCGCGCATCTCGCCGACGAGGATCACGTCCGGGTCCTGTCGCAAGATGGCGCGCAGCCCGGTCGCGAACGTGAAGCCGGCGCGCACGTTCACCTGTCCCTGCGTGAGCCCGTAGAGCTCGACTTCGATAGGATCTTCCAGTGTGACGACGTTGACTTCGTGGGGATCGATGAGCTGCATCAGCGCGTAAAGCGTCGACGTCTTGCCGGCGCCGGTCGGGCCGCTCGTGACGACGAACCCCTGCGGCCGCCGCAGAACGTCGCGCAATGTGGTGCGCGCGTGGTCTTCGAGCCCGAGGTTGTCGAAGGGGATGATCTGCTGACTCGACAGAACCCGCAGCACGACCTTCTCGCCCTGCGAGGAGGGAAAGGTCGAAGCGCGCAAGTGCACGCGCTTGCCCGGCTCGACCTCGATGGCGATCTGTCCGTCCTGAGGGAGCCGGCGCTCGGCGATGTCCATTTTGGCGAGGACCTTCACGCGCGACGCGACGTTGGGAGCGACCGAAAGCGCGATGGGCTGCACGTCGACCAGGGCGCCGTCGACGCGCATCCGCACGTGCATCCTGTCGTGTTTGGGCTCGAGGTGGATGTCGCTCGCCCGCTGCGCCACCGCGAGGCGTATGAGCTCGTTCACGAGCACGACGGCATCGCCCGTGATGGGCTCGAGAGGACGCGCGGGGCCGGCCATTGCAAAGGCGATTGGAACAGGAACCCGGGAGGATCGCTACCGAGGCGGTTTGCGTCCGACGTTCTCCGCGTCGAACGCGCAGGGGCAAACGTCGTTCACGCTGCATACCGGGCAGTCGGGCTTTCGGGCGTAGCAGCAGCGGCGGCCGTGGAAGACGAGCACGTGGCTCGCGTGATCCCACTCCTTTTGCGGAAGGATCTTGCACAAGTCACGCTCGATCTTCTCGGCCTCCGTGTTCTTGGTCCACCCGAGCCGCTGGCTCAGTCGCATGACGTGCGTGTCGACGACTACGCCTTCGGGCGCGTTCCAGAGCACGCCCAGCACGACGTTCGCCGTTTTGCGACCGACGCCGGGTAGGTGGAGGAGCTCCTCCATCGAACGCGGAACGTCGCCGCCGTGCTTCTCGACGAGAGCGCGGGCAAGCCCGACGATCGCCTTCGACTTGCTGCGGAAGAAGCCGAGGCTCGCCACGTAGGGCTCGACGTCCTTCGGCTCGGCGGCCGCGAGCGCTTTCGCGTCGCGATACCGCGCGAAAAGCTTCGGGGTCGCTTTGTTGACGCCCACGTCGGTCGTCTGCGCGCTGAGGACGACCGCCACCAAAAGCTCGAACGGAGAGCGGTGATCCAACTCGCAGTGCGCCGTGGGATGCTGCGCGGCGAGGCGCGCGATGGTCTCCGGCGCGACGCCCCGGGCGCGTTTTCGGCGCTCGCGGCGTTCTTTGGGCGATATGGATGGTTTCACCGGGAAGACAGATCCCCGTAGGTGCCTAATTCAACTCACCCGGCGGCGGCATGCTTCCCCCGTTCGTCGTCGGCGGGACGCTCTCGCCCCCCCCTCCCTCGTCGACATCGACGCTCTCGGCCAGCCGCTCGACCGCGACGATGCGCTCGCCCTCGCCGGGCGTCATCAGCTTCACGCCTTGCGCGTTGCGACCGGTCTCGCGGATCTCGTCGACTCGCGTGCGAAGGGTCTGCCCGCGGTCGGTGATCAGCATGACCTCGTCGCTGTCTCGGACGAGCTTCACCCCCACCACCGGCCCGTTGCGCTCGCTCGCGTCGATCAAGATGATCCCCTTGCCGCCGCGGTTCTGCTTGCGGAACTCTTCGATGCTGGTCCGCTTTCCGTAGCCATTCGCGCACACCGCGAGCACGTGCGGGAGCGACGGGTCGCTCACTTCGAGGCCGACCACCTCATCTCCCTCCGCAAGGTCGATTCCCTTCACTCCGTGCGTCGCGCGCCCCATGGGCCGCACCTGCTCCTCGGGAAAGCGGATTGACTGGCCCGCTTTGGTGGCGATCAGCACGTCGCGCGTGCCGTCGGTCACCGCTGCGTTGAGGAGCTGGTCCCCGTCGTCGACCTTCACCCCGATGATCCCCTTTTCGCGGAAGTTCTCGTACTCGTCGACCTCGGTCTTCTTGATTTGGCCTTTTCGCGTCACCGTGACGACGAACCTGCCCTTCTCGATCTTCGGCACGAGCGCGATGGCGGCCACCATCTCGCCCGGCTCGATGCCGATGAAATTCACGATGGCGCGCCCCTTGCTCGTGCGGGTCGCCTGGGGAATCTCGTAGACCTTCTTGACGTACACCTTCCCCTTGTCGCTGAAGAAAAAGACGTACCCGTGCGTCGACGACACGAACAGCTGCGAAATCCAGTCTTCGTCGCGCGTCTCTGTCCCGTCGGCGGCCGGAGCGATCGACGCGCGCCCGCCGGTGACGCCGGCGCCGATGCGCCCTTTGCCGCCGCGCTTTTGCGCGCGGTAGTCCTTCGGGCTGGTGCGCTTGATGTATCCGGCGTGCGAAATCGTGACGACCATATCCTCTTCTTGGATCAGGTCTTCGTCCTGGATCTCGGCGTCGTTCGCGACGATCTCCGTGCGCCGCTTGTCGGCATATTTCGTCCGGATCTCTTCGAGCTCCATGACGATGACGTCGTCGAGGAGCTTGGGGCTCGCGAGAATCGCCCGGTACCGCGCGATCGCTTCGCTGAGCTCCGCGTACTCGGTCGCCAGCTTCTCCTGCTCGAGCCCCGTCAGGCGGGACAGGCGCATCTCCAAGATCGCCTTGGCCTGCCGCTCCGACAGCCGATACGGCTGCTTCTTCTTCGCTTCGTCGATTTCGATCTGTGGCCTTCCCGCGCGGCGCACGAAGGCCTCGAGCCCCGAGAGCGGCAGCGCCAGGAGGGCTTGCCGCGCCGCTTCCGGGTCCGCCGACTCGCGGATCGTCCTCACGACGAGGTCGACCTCGGTCACTGCCACTCCGAGTCCCTCGATGATCTCGCGCTGTCCTTCGGCTTGGCGCAGCTCGAACCGGGTGCGTCGCGTGACGACGTCGCGGCGGTGCGCGATGAACGCCTCGAGGGTCTCTTTGAGGTTGAGGACCGCGGGCCGGCCCTGAAGGATTGCGAGGTTGATCACGCCGAACGACGTTTGCAGGTCCGTTTGCCGGTAGAGCTGATTGATCGCCACCTGAGGAATGACGTCTTTTTTCAGCTCGACCACGAGCCGGATTCCGTCGCGGTCGCTCTCGTCGCGCACCTCGCCGATCCCCTCGATCTTCTTCTCGCGCACGAGCTCGGAGATGCGTGCCGCCACGCGCGCTTTGTTGACCTGATAGGGAAACTCGGTGACGACGATCTGCTCCTTCTCGCCGCGTCCGGGCGAGCGCTCGACGCTCATACGCGCGCGCATGACGATCGACCCGCGCCCCGTACGGTACGCCGCTTCGATGCCCGATCGGCCGAAGACGAGGCCCGCCGTGGGAAAGTCGGGGCCGGGGACGAGCCGGATCAGGTCGTCGATGCTCGTGTCCGGCGCGCGCATCAGGTGGACGGTCGCGTCGACGATTTCGCCGAGGTTGTGGGGCGGGATGTTCGTCGCCATGCCGACGGCGATGCCGCCCGACCCGTTGATGAGCAAGTTGGGAACGCGCGCCGGCAGAACGACCGGCTCTTGCCTGGAGTCGTCGAAGTTCGAGGCGAGGTCGACGCACTCCTTGTCGATGTCGTTGAGAAGGTCGACGGCGAGGCGGGTGAGGCGGGCTTCGGTGTATCGATACGCGGCCGGCGGGTCGCCGTCGATGGACCCGAAGTTCCCCTGGCCGTCGATGAGCGGGTAGCGCATCGAGAAGTCCTGCGCCAAGCGCACCATTGCGTCGTAAACGGCCGCGTCACCATGGGGATGGTAGTTGGCGATGACGTCGCCGACGATCTTCGCGCTCTTTCGGTGCGCGGTCGTGGGGCCGATTCCCTGCTCGAATGCGCTGTACAAGATACGCCGGTGCACCGGCTTGAGCCCGTCGCGCGCGTCAGGGATCGCGCGGCCGATGATGACACTCATCGCATAGTCGAGGTACGACGTCCGCATCTCGTCTTGGATCGAGACGGGGACCTTCTGCTGCGGAGAGGTCGGTGTGGGCGGAGTCTCGGCCATGGTGTCCGGGCCTTTCTAGCCGCTCGATCTGCTGCGGTCGAGGGGCGGCACGAGACAATCACCGGGTCAGAAAAAGTTTCCGATCGTGAACTCGAAGTCGCTGTGGTTCTCGTACGGCAGCGGTGCGAGCGGGAAGCCCCATTCGAAGCGCAGCGGGCCGAGCGGCGAGAACCACCGGACGCCGAAGCCGGTCGAAGTCCGCAGATAGCCGAGGCTTCCGGCAAATGAGAAGCAGGGGCTGACCACCTTGTCGAATTGGGGCGCGGGGGTGGTTTTGCAGAACTGGTCTTCGATGTTCCAGGAGTTGCCCGCGTCGAAGAAAACGACGCCCCGGATGCCGACCTTGTCGATAATCGGAAACTCGAGCTCCAGATTCTCGTAGGCTTCGAGGTTTCCTCCGATGTTGGCGCCGTTCGCGATGGGGAGGGAGTTCGGGTCGAGCGACTGCGTCAGCGGCAGCCTCGGGCCGATGCTGCGCAGGTAGAACCCGCGAACGTCGAGGATGCCGCCGAGGAAGTAGCGCTGGAAGATCGGCACTCCCTGAGGGTCGGGGCTCGTGATGAGCCCGAGCTCCGTGTTCAGCTTGAGGACGAAGCCGGACCCGGGCTGTCCCGTGCCGCCGCCGAGTGGATAGTAAAATCGCCCGGTGAAGCGGTTTCGCAGGTAGTTGAACTCGCTCCCGATCAAGCTGCTCGCGATCTCGGACGAGGCTTGCAGATAGATGCCCGAAGTCGGGAAGAGCCGATTGTCGCGCGTATCGTACGTGATCGTCGGCCGAAGCGACGCGATTCGCCCCGAGTTGAAGAGGTTGGCGAGCGGCAGCGATTGAAAGACGCTCGTGAACCCGGGCGTCGTGCCGAGAAATGCGCTCTGCCCCGACGTATCGACCGAGTCCCACTCCAGGGTTCCGGTCAGGCTCAGGCGCAGCCACGGCTGCACGAGCGCGTAGCCGAACGTGAGCGACCCGCCCTGGCTGCGGCGCGCGAAGTCCGGGAAGACGTACAGCGTGTCGTAGAGCTCGACACTCGAGTTCCAGTCCGAGTC
>CAZHED010000092.1:0-14439 GCA_964531095.1 uncultured Polyangiaceae bacterium
GCTCTACCGCTTCTGGAAGTTTCTGAAGCAGCAGGGCATTCGCCGCTGGTCCTTCCACTCGCTGCGCCACGCCTTCATCAGCGAGCTGATTCGGCGAGGGGCCGGACTGGAGGCCATACGGGTCCTGGCCGGTCACTCGACGCTCGAGATTACCCAGAGGTACGCGCATGCTACAGCGGCCGACCTCCGGTCCGCCATGGACCGACTAGCGGAGGCGAAGTAGCTGGGACACTGGTGGGACACGAACCCGCCGTCCGCCGCGTTTGCACTGTTTTTCCTGCAAATCGTACTGATTTGTCGGGGCGAGAGGATTTGAACCTCCGACTCCTCGGTCCCGAACCGAGTGCGCTACCAGGCTGCGCTACGCCCCGTTTCCGCCGCGAGTAGGCGCTCGTGCCTGGGCGGCTGCCCCTTATGACGGGCGCGGCGCGCTTCGTCAATCCGTTTCGTGGACGTTCGTAGCTGAACCGACCGCTACAACAGGACTGCAAGCCTGCAATCTCCATGAAAACGCCTAAAAAATGCGTCTCGACCTTTGCGACCTCGACTTCGCATGTTAAGTAATACTGTAACCGCCACCGCTCCTATTCCAGGGCGGACGGATCGCGGTACCGAGCCACGCTGTCCAATGGAGTCATCACCATGAACGCCCCGCCCCCCCGCAGCGCCGTCCCCCCTGTCGTCGATGGGCCCGCCCGAAAAAGGTCCATGATGCCCCCCGAGCTCCCGGCTGTTCGAATCCTCATCGTCGACGACGACAAAGCCATCTGCGAGTACATGCAGACGTTGCTCGAGCGCGACGGCTTCCAAGTCAAGACGCTCACCGATCCGACAGGAGTGGAAGAAGAAGTCCGTCACGGCGGCTACCACCTCATCATCCTCGACCTGATGATGCCCAAGCTGGACGGAATCGAAGTCTTGCGCCGAATCCGCAAGCTCGACACCGACATCGCCGTCGTCATTTTCACCGGGTTTCCGAACCTCGAGAGCGCCGTCGCGTCGATGAAGCTCGACGCCGTCGACTACATCAAGAAGCCGTTCAACGTCGACGAGTTCCGCGAGGTCATCTCGCGGGTGATGCGCAAGAAGGGTCTCGCGCGCACGCCGGAAGAGCAGCTCCATCGGGTCATCGGCGACACGATCCGCAACCTTCGCAAAGAGAAGGATCTGACCCTAAAGCAAATGTCCCGCCGGACGGGGTTGAGCGTGTCGCTGCTGTCGCAGATCGAGCGTGCCGAGTCGAGCGCGTCGATCTCCTCGCTCTACAAGATCGCTATCGCGCTCGAGTCGCGCATCCAGGACCTCTTCGGCGAGTATTAGCGCGGCAGCCCCGACCGACGGTGCGCGCGTGCCGCCGCCTCGTCACAGCTACGGCAGGCGGAGCGTCGCTTGCGCATAGGCCAAGTGCGAGACGCTCGGTGTCGCCTGGGCGGGCGCGGATGCCAGCAGCGCTGCCCGCGCGCCGTCGCCCATCAGCAGCACCGAATAGCCCCCCGTCAGCTCGACGGGGACCCAGGGAGACCAGGTCAGCACGGCGTCGATCTCATGTCCGAGGTCGGCCTTCGTGTTGGTGGGCGCCTCGCCGATGGGGGTTAGATAGGCGTTCAGCCATGCACCTCCCGGCTGGGCGAGGCGCGCATAGCGGTATTCCACCGCCGCAGTCGCATCGGTAAAGGGCGCGATCGCCGCGCGCGCGCTCACTTCTTCCTCGTTCGACCACGCGAACAGATCCATGGCCCCATGCCAGACGTGCACGTCCGGAAGCAGCGAGTCGAAGGCCCGGTACGTCGCTCCTCCGTCGTCGCCGCTGGCGTACGAGAGACCGAGACGGACGGTTGGCAGCAGCAGGACGCGCTCGAACGTGTGCGCGACGTGCCCCGCCGCCGCCCACGCGGCGCGGTTTTCGCCACCGTTGATCGCCTGCGCCCGGCCGATCTGGTAGGCGCCCTCGGCGCCCCACGTCCAGGCGTAGGCGTCGCCGTGCAGGCGCAGCGCCGCGGTGTACGTCTGACCGCGCACCGAGCTTTCGATCGCTGGTCCCGGTGTGCTTTGCGCCAGCCGGACGAGCACGTACCCCTCGACCGCGAACAACGGATGCAGCGCCCACTGCCCTCGGGCCCCGAAGAGCTCCCCATAGGCGCCGCCCAGCAACACCGACGGGTCCGACAGGCTTGCCGCCAAGAGCTCGAACGCCGTGTCTCCCGCCGAAAGCCCCCCGCGCACGGCGTCGAGCGACCGCGGCACCGGCGACCAGTCGGCGATCCCGAGCAGCCGCCCCTCCCCCCAGGCCACAGGCTGGCGTCCGACGCGGACGAAAGCCGGTCGGACCGACGCCGAGCGCGCCTCCGCCCACGCTTCGAACGCGGTGGTCAGCGCCAGAGGCGCGAGGCCCCACGCGGGCTTCGCGTCCCCCGTGACATAGAACAGCCGCGTATCTTGCACGACGACGCGGCCTTCGACCGGGCCCCGCTGGACGTCGACGCCCAGCCGCGCCCGCTGGGTGAGCGAGACCCAATCCTGACCGTCGACGCCGAGCGCGTACTCGCCGCGCGCGCGAACTTCCAGGATCGGGGCCAGCTGCCAGTCCCCAATCGAAATCACTTCCGGGGCCGGCGCGGCCACTTGCGCCGTCGCGCGAGGCGCCCAACCGGACACGAGGAGCGCAGCCGCGGCGCCCATGCGCGTCACGCGCCCAACCTGCCGGGCCATCACGAAGCCTTCATGTTCAGGTGCTCTCGCGCCCGCGCGAGCAGAGCATCCCGGTCGTTGACGCCGGGGTCGCTGATGACCGCTTCGAGGAGGGCGTCGAGGACTTCGCCGATGACCCGGCCTGGCGCGACCCCGAGCTCGCGGATGAGGTCGTGCCCGTTCACTTTGAGGTCCCGGGTCGACAGCGCGGCTCCCGCGGCCATGACCCGAGCAACGCGCGCCTTCAGCGCAGCGAGCGCCGCGAGGTCCAGCTCGAAGTTCCGCCCTTTCGCGCGAACATCCGCCTCGTTGAGCGCGTAGAGGTCCTCGAGGCGATCGAGCCCCACGCGGCGGATCCATCGGCGCACCGCGGCGTCTGCCCACTCGTCGGAGTAATGAAACAAGTGGTTTCGGACAAGCGAGACGATTCGCGCGCGCTCGTCATTCGAAAAGCGCAAGCGCATCGCTATCGGCTCGGCGATCTCCGCGCCCACCCGGTCGTGATCGTAAAACGTATAGTCGGCGGTCTTGTCCGACCACGCGCGGGTGCGCGGCTTGCCGACGTCGTGCAAGAGCGCGGCGATTCGCAGGATCGGGTCTCCCGTGCATGCGTCCATGCATTCGAGCCCGTGGCGCCAGACGTCGTACGCGTGCCATTTGTTCTGTTCCATGCCGACGCCCTCCATCAGCTCCGGACACGTCACGTCCAGTATGCCCGTACGTCGCATGACCTCGAACGCGCTCGACGGCGCGCGGGCCTTCATCGTCTTGATCCATTCGTCGCGCACGCGCTCGTGCGCAACCTTTCGGTATGTGTCGAGCGTCGGCCGGACGGCCGCCTCGGTAGCCGCGTCGAGCGTCAACTCCAACGTCGCGACGAACCGCGCGGCACGCAAGACGCGAAGCCCGTCCTCGGCGAATCGTTCCCTCGGGTCGCCCACGGCGCGAAGCAGGCCCCGAGACAGGTCGCCCCGGCCGTCGAACGGGTCGATGAGTTTGCCGTCGAGGGGATCGAGGGCCATCGCGTTCACGGTGAAGTCCCGGCGTGCGAGATCTGCCGTGATGTCGTCGACGAACTCGACCCAGTCGGGTCGCCGCCCGTCCGAGTACGTTCCTTCGCCACGAAGTGTGGTCACTTCGTAGTGATGCCCGTCCTTCACGATGGTGACCGTGCCGTGCTCGATCCCAGTCGGAACGGCTCGCGGGAAGATGCGCAAGAGCTCCTTCGGACGCGCATCGGTGGCGACGTCCCAATCGTTCGCGCATCGGCCGACGAGCATGTCGCGCACACATCCGCCGACGATCCACGCGCGCTTACCCTGGGAGCGCAACCTTTCGCAAAGGTCGAGCACGTCGCGCGGCACGGCCGCGAGGTCCACGCGGTCGGGATTCACGAGGGGAACGCTTACCACGCGCGCAAGCGCGCTGCAGCGGCGTAACGCAGCGTCCGGCTGACGCATCGGACCAGTATTGACCGCTCGGTCACCTTGCCCCAAACACCATTCCCGCTCCCCCAGCCGGATCTCCCTCTCCGATCGATGGCCGAACAAACCATTCCAGCCGCCGCTGCGGTGACCGCGGCACCTCGTTCCACCGGGCGACGCCGCCTCCTCGCGATCGGCGCCGCAGTCGCGATAGGCGTCGCCGCGGTCTTGTACTGGCTGCATGCCCGCCGCTTCGAAGACACCGACGATGCGCAGATCGACGGGAACATCAGCAGCGTGAGCCCACGCGTCAGCGGCAACGTGAGCGCCGTGTATGTCGTCGAAAACCAGGCCGTGAAGACAGGCGACGTCCTCGCCGAGATCGACACAACCGACCTTCAGATCGCGCTCGAACAGGCCAAGGCCCAGGTCGCCCAGGCGCAGGCCCAGCTCGCGTCCGAGGATCCGTCGGTGCCGATCACCGTGGCGTCGAGCAAGAGCGCGGTCACCTCGGCGCACTCCGATCTGGCCTCCGCCCAGGCGGCGCTCTCGGCTTCCCGCAAGGACGTCGACCAGCTCACGGCGCAGCTCGCCCAGGCCGCGGCGAACGACCGGCAGGCGCAGGTGGAGAAAGAGCGTTCCGCGAAGCTCGTGGCGCAGGGGGCCGTGTCGCAGTCCGACTTCGACCTTCGCAACAACAATGCCGCAGCCTCCGCGGCCAACGTGGAGGCGCTCGCGCAATCGCTCGCCGCTGCGAAAGACCGCGTCGCGCAGCAGCAGGCCTTGATCCTCGCGGTGCAAGGCCGCTTGGCGGAGGTTCAGTCGAACGCGCCCCGCCAGCTCGCCACGCGGCAGGCCTCGGTCGTCTTTCGAAAGGCCACGCTCGATCTGGCCGAGGCGCAGCTGGCCGAGGCCCAGAAGAACCTTTCGTACACGAGGATCGTCGCGCCCATTTCGGGAATCGTGGCCAAAAAATCGATCGCCTTGGGGGACCACGTCGCGCCTGGGCAGCAAGTGATCGCCATCGCCCAGATCGAAGGGCTGTGGGTGACCGCCAACTACCGCGAGACTCAGCTCGAGAGGGTGCAGCCCGGGCTGCCGGCTACCATTCATGTCGACGCGCTCGACCTCGACTTGCATGGCAACGTAGAGAGCGTCGGCGGAGCGACGGGCTCTCGTCTGAGCGTTCTACCGCCCGAGAACGCCTCCGGGAACTTCGTGAAGGTGGTGCAGCGCATTCCCGTCCGCCTCCGCATGGACGCAGGGCAGACCGGCCTCGAACGCCTTCGCATCGGGATGAGCGTCGTGCCGAGAGTGACGGTGCGATGAGCCAGACGGCGGCCAACCCGCCCCCATCGGGGCCCAAGCCGCCCGACTATTTCGCCACGGGGTGGACCGGAGGGCGCAATCCGTGGGCGATCGCCCTCGTCGTCACGATGGCCACGTTCATGGAGGTGCTCGACACGAGCATCGCCAACGTCTCTCTGCCGCACATCGCGGGAAGCCTGTCGGTGAGCCAAGACGAGAGCACGTGGGTCTTGACGTCATATCTCGTCTCGAACGCCGTCGTCTTGCCCATCAGTGGATGGATCTCCACCAAGGTCGGCCGCAAGCGGTTCTACATGTCCTGCGTCGCGCTCTTCACGATCTCGTCGTTCCTCTGCGGCATCGCGCCCAACCTGGGGGCGCTCATCTTCTTTCGGGTCCTGCAGGGGGTTGGCGGCGGCGGCCTTGGCCCGAGCGAGCAGGCGATCTTGGCCGACACATTCCCGCCCGCCAAACGCGGCATGGCCATGGCCGTCTACGGAATGGCGGTCGTCCTCGCACCCGCGATTGGGCCTACGCTGGGCGGATTCATCACCGACAACTTCCACTGGCGCTGGGTGTTCTTCATCAACGTTCCCGTCGGTATCGCATCGCTCATGCTCTCGCATCGGTTCGTCACCGACCCACCGCACCTGCGCGAGGCCAAGCAGCACAGCGGGGGAATCGATTGGCTCGGCCTCGGGCTGATCGCGACGGGGCTCGGGTGCCTGGAGGTCGTTCTCGACAAGGGCCAAGAAGAAGACTGGTTTCATTCTTCGTTCATAACGGGATTCTCGCTCGTCGCGGCTGCGACGCTCGTGTCGTTCACGGTCTGGGAGCTCAAACACGATCATCCGATCGTCGACCTGAGGATGTTCCAGCGGCGAAGCTTTGCGGTCGCCAACGCGTTGATGCTGATGCTCGGCCTCGCGCTCTACGGGTCCACGGTGCTCCTGCCCCAGTATCTCCAAGTGTTGATGGGATACACGGCACAACAGTCGGGGATGGCACTGTCGCCCGGGGGCCTCGTGGTCATCGCGCTGCTTCCGCTCGTCGGACGGCTCGTCTCCCGGGTTGACACCCGCATTCTGGTCGCGTTCGGCTTCTCGGTGCTCAGTGGCTCGATGTTCTACATGTCGAGGAAGATGGACTTGCAGATGGACTTCGCGACAGCCGTCGAGCTGCGCGCGCTGCAATCGGTTGGCCTGGCCTTCCTCTTTGTCCCCATCCAAACGATTTCGTACGCGGGTGTTCCACCCCAGAAATTCAACCAGGTGAGCGGGATCATGAATCTCTCACGCAACATGGGGGGAGACATTGGAATTGCTTTCGTGACCACCCTGGTCGCGCGCCGGGCCCAAGTGCATCAAGCGACTCTCTCGGCGCACACGACAGCCTTCGACGTCGCGTACCAAACGAAGCTCGACGGGATCGCCCGGGCTCTCGGGCAAGCGGGCGCGACCTCCCTCGACGCCGCGAAACAGGCCACGGCGGCGATGTATCGGCAGTTGGTCCAGCAATCCACGCAGCTCGCCTACCTCGACGCGCTCTGGCTGCTCGCCGTGGCGGCGGCGATGATGGTGCCCCTCGTGTGGCTCGCGCATCGGCCGCCCGCGAGGGGTGGGGCACCGGCAGCGCATTGATCGCGCGGTCGAACTAGATCTCCGCCTCGACCCAAACAACGAGACTCCCCTGCTCGAGCTCGACCAAGGCACCGGCGCGCGCGGTTTCCCCGGTTCGCGGCTCGTCGCGCGTGTCGACGAGGATCGTCCACGCCGCTCCGAGGTCCGGTGCCGGAAGGGCGAACCGCAGCGGCTCGCGCTCGCCATTCATCATGACGAACAAGGCCGCGTCCCGCGTCTTGCCCCCCGGCGCGGAGCCTTCCGCGTTTCGCCCGTGATCGACGCCGCAGGAGTCGAGGCGAAATGCCAGCGCGGCCTGCTCGGGAGCGGCCCAATCCTCGGCGCGCATTTCCTGCCCGTCCGGGCGCAGCCACACGATGTCCTTCGCCCGAGCGCCCGGGAGCGGTGCCCCGCGAAGAAAGTCGCCGCGGCGCAGAGCAGGATGCGCTCTGCGCACGGAAGCGAGCGATCGCACGAACTCGAGCATCGCTCGCTTTTCGTCGTCGATTTGCCAGTTGACCCAAGTCAGCGGCGAGTCGTGGCAGTACGGATTGTTGTTCCCCTGCTGCGTGCGCCAGACTTCGTCGCCCATCCCGAGCATGGGCACGCCTTGCGACACGAAGAGCGTCGACAGGAGACTACGCGCGATGCGTCGGCGCATCGCGATCACTTGGGGGTCGAGCGTCTCCCCTTCGACGCCGCAGTTCTGGCTCGTGTTGCCGTCCAGACCGTCCTTGTTGTCTTCGCCGTTCGCCTCGTTGTGCTTCGTCTCGTAACTCACGAGATCGCGCAGCGTGAAGCCGTCGTGCGTCGTAAGGAAATTGACGCTTGCGTGCGGACGGCGGCCGTCGTCCGCGAAGAGATCGCTCGAGCCGGTCAGGCGGTATCCGAGATCGGCGACCACTTTGGGCTCCCCACGCCAGAAGGCCCGCGTCGTGTCGCGATAGCGGCCGTTCCATTCGCTCCAGAGCACCGGGAAGTTGCCGACTTGATAGCCCGCGGTACCGAGATCCCACGGCTCGGCGATCAGTTTGACCCGCGACAGGATCGGGTCTTGGTGCACGGCTGCGAGAAACGTGGCGATGCGGTCGAAGTCGCCGGCTGGGGTGCGCGCGAGCGCGGGGGCGAGGTCGAAGCGGAACCCGTCGACGTGCATCTCGCTGGCCCAGTAGCGCAGGCTGTCGCAGACGAGCTTGATGACCTGGGGATGCGGCGCGTTGAGCGTGTTGCCGCACCCGCTGTAGTCGATGTACTGGCGTGGATCGTGCGGCTTTAGCCGGTAATAGACGCGGTTGTCGATGCCGCGCAGCGACACCGTCGGCCCGAGCTCGTCGCCCTCGCAAGTATGGTTGTAGACGACGTCGAGAATGACCTCGATGTCCGCGGCGTGCAGCCGCTTGACCATCTCTTTGAACTCGCGAACGGCGTCGCCTCCCGGCGTGGCGAAGCGGCGGTCGGGAGCAAAGAACCCCAATGTGCTGTATCCCCAATAATTGACCATCCCGCGAGCGACGACGCCGGGCTCGTCGAGATGCTCGTGCACGGGCAGGAGCTCGAGAGTGGTGACCCCGACGGACTTCAAGTGGGCAATCGCGGCGTCGGAAGCGAGCCCGAGGAAAGTACCCCGCAGCTCCTCGGAAACGAACGGGTGCAGCTTCGTGAAGCCTTTGACGTGGAGCTCGTAGAGCACCGAGTCAGCCCACGGCACGCGAGGCCGCCGATCGCCCGCCCAGTCGAACGCATCGTTCGCGACGATCGCCTTCGGCTTGGCGAACGCGTCGTCGCGGTCGTCGAAGGTCAGGTCGTCCAGCCTGCGATCCCGCGGATAAGCGAACACCGGCCCGCGCATATCGACAGCGCCGTCGAGCGCGCGTGCATACGGGTCGACCAGCAGTTTGTTCGGGTTGAAGCGGTTCCCTTCGCGCGGGTCGTAGGGGCCATGCAGGCGCCATCCATATCGCTGCCCCGGCGCAAGCCCGGGCACGTATGCGTGCCAGACGTTGGCCGTGCGCGACGGAACGCCGATGCGTGTCTCGCGCCCGTCCCCGTCGAACAGGCACAGGGTCGCCGCCGTCGCGTTCTCGCTGAACAAGGCGAAGTTGACGCCGCGGCCATCCCAGGTCGCGCCGAGGGGGTCAGGGTCTCCCGGATCGACTCTTTCTGCGGTCATCGGTCGATGCTCGTCCTCGCGCCCGCCTCGGGGCGCCTGCCGGCCGATATTGCCAGTTATCGGCCCGCGGCGTCGACTAGACCACGGATCGCCTCGAAGCGCGCGCGCAGGCGCCCGTCGGACGCCAAGTCCTCGATGGGCCGCGGCAAGCGCCAGCTCCAGTTGTGGGGTCCGACGGTGGCCGGCGTGTTGATGCGCTCCCGAGTACCCAAGAGCTCTTGGGCGAGCGCGAGCGCCAAATCGGACTTGGCGCCGTAGAGGTAGCGCAGCAAGGCGAGTGAGCGGGCGTCGTCGTCCATCGACGGGTCGACGCCCGCCTTTTTCGAGAACTGGGCGCGGTCTGCCTCCGGGAGCTCGTCCCACCAGGCGACGATCGGCAGGGTGTCGTGGGTGCTCCACGACGCGACGCTGGCGGTGGGAAACGCCCCCGCGTCGCGGAGAACCCCATCGTCCTTCTCCCAAGGCAAGACGCGGTAGCCGGGCATCTCGAGCCGCCGCAGCACATCGCGCGCGAACGGCGGGATGACGCCGAGATCTTCGGCGATTGCGCGAGGGGGCGGCACGTTCTGCGGAGCGCCCCGAACCTCTTCGATCATCGCTCCGAGCACGCGCAGCCCGCGCGCCTGCTGGGCCTCCGGCCCTTCGGGATCGAAGCGTCCGCGGTCGCGCCCGTTTTTGATCTTCACCCACTGGCGAAAGTAGCCGACCACGTGGTCCAACCGGAAGCGATCGTAGAGGCGTGCGGCGTGACGCGCACGAGCTCGGAGCCACGCCAGGTCGTCTGCTTCCATCGCGAGCCAGTCGTAGGCCGGCAGGCCCCAGTCTTGACCGTCGGCCGAGAAGTCGTCCGGCGGAGCGCCGAGCGCGACGTGAAGCTGAAACTGGGACGCACGCGACCACACGTCTGCGCTCTCGGAGCCCACGATGAACGGGATGTCGCCCATCAGGTCCACACCCATCTCGCCCATGCGCCAGCGCGCCGCATCCCATTGCTCGAGCAGCGTCCATTGCATGTAGGCGACTTCGAGCACGCGCAAGGCATGATCGTCGCGCGCGCTGTGGAGCACCGATGGCGAGCGGTCGCGCTCGTCCTGGGGCCAAGTCGTCCAGCTCCAGCCCCGGTGCGATTCACGCAACACGGCGTAGAGCGCGAGGTCGTCCAGCCAAGCCCGCTCCCGCTGCATGAAATTGGCGAGGCGCTTCGCCCGTGCCGTTCCCATCTCCCACTCGCGCGTGTGAAACGCTTCGAACGCGGCGCGGAACACCCGCATCTTGAGCGGACGCACCACGTCATAATCCACGCGCTCGGCGGACCGCACGCGATCGAGCGTGCGCATGCCTTCGTCGCCAAGCGCTTGGTCGACTCTGCCGGCGTCCAGGTCTTCGATTGCTTCCAGCCCCACGTAGATCGGGTCGATCCCGAAGGCGGTCAGCGCGCCGTAGGGACTGCTCTCGCCGGCGGACAGCTCGTGCGGGGGCAGGATCTGAAGGAGGCGCTGGCCGGCTCCCCGGAGCCACGCGGCGCACGCGGGGAGGTCGGTGATCTGGCCGATACCCCAGTCGTGGCGGGTTCGGATGGAGAAGAGCGGCAGGACGACGCCTGCTTTGCGTTGCATGTTTGGGCGGGCGTAGTGTAGGCGATCTCTCGGGGCGTGATCGCTCTTGCTGTCACTGGGCGCGGAAGCGCGCCACGGCGGCTGCGCGGTCGTAGTGGTAAGCGATCTGGTCGTCGTCGTAGCGCGCGTCTTGACCCACCACGCAGCGGGACCGTGCTTCGACCGTCGCCCGGGCGATCCCGGAGGCGTTTGACACGCCTCCGACGCAGGGGGCGTCACAACCAGCGCACGGGGGGGAACGGACATCGATCGGCGGATCGACGTCGGAATCGACCAGCCATGCGACGCGCAGCGCCCACCACGCCCCGTGCTCGGGGTGGATCAACATTCCAAAAGGCCCGGGTGAGCCGAGCCCTACCAGCCGAGCCATCGCGACAAAGTCCACACGGGGCGTTGCGTGGAACGCCGCCTCGAAGCGACGGAAGCGGACGCCGCGCGACTCGAGGGCACTCTCGGCCCGCACGACGGTTGTGGCCACGAATCGATCGAGAGGATGCGCTTCGTCCCATCGGCCGGGACCCGCGCCCATGTCACGGCGAAACCTCCGCCAGAGAGCCGGTCCGGCGCTTCCGGCCACCACCAGACCACGCGCCCCCGGCAGGCAGGCCGACGACCGGAACGCTTCCGGTGCTGCGGCGTCGTAGGCCTCCGCGCTGCATGACGCGACGAGCTCGACGCCGCTACCGGCCAGGGCCTCGCGAATGATGACGGTTGCGTTGGGTTGGTTGGTCACGCGGTGGACGCCTTGCTACCGGCCAAGCACGAGGCGGATGATAGCTGCCGTGCGCCGGGCCCCCTACTCTGCCCTGCTGTTCGCGCTGGTCATGCCCGGCACAACCCCAGTGCGCGCTGCGAACCCTGCCGCCCGCGCACTGGACGACGCCGCGCTCCCGCCGCACGCCGAGGACGTCGTCGACTACACCCTGCGCGCGACGCTCGATCCACCGACCCACGTGGTCCACGGCGAGGGGACGATCGCCTGGCGCAACACCAGTGGGGTGCCGACTCGCGAGCTTTGGCTGCACCTCTACTTGAACGCATTCAAGAACGACTCTTCGACGTTTCTCCGCGAGCGGGTTGGGGGGCGAGGAAGCGTTCCCCCCGAGGACTGGGGGTGGGTGGACGTTCGCAAGCTGGCGCTGCGCGACCCTGGCGGCTCGCCGATCGACCTCTGGTCGACCGCCGAGCTACACCGGCCCGGCGATCCGGACGAGACGGACGTGCGCGTTCCGCTGCCGCGGGAGGTCGCACCGGGAGACCGCATTTTGCTCGATATCGTCTTCGACGACAAGCTGCCGATCGTCGTCGAGCGCACGGGCTACCGGGATAGCTTCTACATGGTGGGGCAGTGGTTTCCGAAGATCGCTCGCCTCGAGCGCGACGGGCGGTGGGCGCATTTTGCATTTCATCACCTGTCGGAGTTCTATGCGGACTTCGGCACTTACGACGTGACGATCGACGTTCCCGAGCAGTTCGCGGTGGGCGCCACGGGCCCCCTCGTCGCGTCTCGCCTCGCCGATCGCCGGCGCATTGAGCGCCACGTGCAGCGCGACGTCCACGACTTCGCGTGGACGGCCTGGGACCAGTACCGCACGCTGCGAGAGGCCATCGACGGCGTCGACGTCACGCTGCTTTTTCCGCCGGGCTATGAGCGCGTAGCGCGGCGCGAAATGGCCGCGGTGCGCTTCGCGTTGCCGTATTATTCGGCGCGCTACGGTCGCTATCCGTACGACGTCTTGACCGTGGTGCATCCCCCGGAAGACGCGCAAGAAGCCGGGGGTATGGAGTACCCGACGCTCATCACCGGCGACGGCCCGTGGTGGGGTCCCGCCGGGGAGCGGATGCCAGAAATGGTGACTGTCCACGAGCTCGGACACCAGTGGTTTTACGGCATGGTCGCGACCGACGAGCATTCGTGGCCGCTGCTCGACGAGGGCATCAACCAGTTTGCCGAGGTCGACGCGATGGCCAAGTGGCGCGGCGACGGGTCACTGGTGGACTTTTCGGGGCTCCTCCTGAGCGACGCGGCCGTACAGGCCGTCGGCGGGAACATGGGCGTCCACGACGAGCCGGTCGCGCAGGCGGCGGACGCGTTCTCGACGGGCGGAAGCTACGAGCGCCTTGTCTACGCGCGCACGGCGGCCGTCGTCGGCACGCTGGCGCGCGTCTACGGCGACGAGCCCGTGTCCCGGGCCCTCGGTAACTACGCGCGCCGGTACCGCTTCCAGCACCCAGGCCCTGAGGAGCTCATCGGCGCTTTCCGCGATGTGATGGGCGATCGCGCCGCCGCGTCGCTGCGCACCGCGCTGTTCGACAAAGGTTGGGTCGACTACGTGGTGGACGGCGTGTGGACGCACGAGGCAGAGCGCGAGGCGGGCGTCTTCGACCACGACGGCAAGCGCGAGAAGATCGAGCCGGGCCCAAGCCGCGCGGGAGGATGGGACAGCTCCGTGCTCGTGCGCCGGCGCGGGACGCTGTCGTTCCCGGTGGACGTGGAGTTGACGTTCGCCGACGGATCGACCCGCCGCGAGCGGTGGGACGGCGATGGCGACTGGAAGCGGTGGACGTGGCACGGCCAGGTAGCCCTTCGCACGGCGGTCGCCGACCCGGGTGACCGTGTGCTCGTCGACATGAACCTGGGAAACAACCATGGTGCAGCACCGGGCGCAGGCGCGTGGGCACCGCGGACGTTCGAGCGCGCGACGTACTGGATGCAGCTCGCCGTTCAGGCCGTGTCCCCGTGAGACAGCTCTTCTTGCGCGAGACGGACGCAATTCGCGCGCGCCGCCACCCGTGGGCGCTCGCCGGTCTGTGGGGATGGCAGAGCGCTCTGGCGGTCACGGTGAGCTGGCCAGCGGCGTCGCTGGTCGGGGCCACCTACGGCACTCATCCGCGCGGCGACGGGCCGCTCTGGGACGCGGGTGGGCATGCGCTCCTCGATTTCGTTTGGCACCAGGCGCGCGGGCTGGCGCCGATGAGGGCATCCACCGAGATTGCGCTTGGCGTCGCCGCGATGATCGGCCTCGTGCCGATGGCAGCGGTCATGATCGCCATGGCATACGGAGTGCGCGACCGCCGCGCGGTTGGCCTGGTGCGCAGCCTGGAAGGCGCGGCGCGCGCGATGCCGTCGCTCCTCTGGCTCTTGTTGCTCATGGGCGTGGCCGAGGCATCCACCCTTGGGGTCGGTGCGTTGATCGCCGCGGGGACCCACGCCGGGCTCTCCGACGCCTGGGGGGAGGCGCGAGCCGAGCGTGTCGCCATCGCGGTGGGGCTGGTCTTCGTAGTGCTCGCGTCGGGGCTGGGCGTAGTGCACGACTTGGCGCGCGCCGCGGTGGTCTGCGCGCGGGCGAAGGGACTGCGCGCCATCGTCCTCGGTGCGCGCGTGTTCGGCCGTGCACCCCTTCCCATGTGGTGGGCGTGGGCCTGGCGCGCGCTCAGCGCACTGGCGCCCGTGCTCGCCGCCGCGGCCGTGGCGACCCGGATCGGAGGTCGGGGCGGCGGTGCGCTCGTCGTGCTGGCGCTACTGCATCAGGGGGTCGTGCTCTCGCGCGTCGCCCTGCACGCGTCTTGGCTCGCCCACGCTCTGCGATCGGTGGAATTGCCCTAGCAATCCA
>CAZHED010000093.1:0-13616 GCA_964531095.1 uncultured Polyangiaceae bacterium
GGACGCCGGAGTCGCGCCCGCCGTGCTGCATGTGAACGAGGAAGCGCGCGCCGTGGTCTCCGCGCGTGTGCCGGGCGTTTCCATCGCCGGTGCGCTCGCAGACCCCGAGCTGCGCGCGCCGGTGCTCGCCTCCGTCGTGAATCGACTGCGCACGCTGCACGCGCTCGACCCGTCGGGCGTCGACGAGCGCGACCCGGTCGCGTACGCGCGCGCTTCTTGGGTGGCGGCCCGCGACCGGCCGGGGTTCCCGCCGTGGGCCGCGTCGCTCGCGCCGACGCTCGACGCGACCGCCGACGCGCTGGCGCGCGATCCACGCCGGGTCGTAAGCCACAACGATCTCAACCCAGTGAACGTCCTGTGGGACGGCGCGCGCGCATGGCTCGTGGACTGGGAGTTCGCTGCCCTCGGACATCCGTATTTCGACCTCGCCGTGCTCGCGATGTTCCGTCGCCTGGAGGACGGCGTCGCGCTCGCGCTCGGGGCGCGCCACGACGGCGCGACGCTCGACGAGGGCGCGCGCGCAACCTTCCGGGCGCTGCGGCGGCTCGCCGCACTGCTCAGCGGCCTCACGTTTCTGAGCTTGGTCGACGACCTGAGCGTGCTCCCCGCGCCTACCCGGGCGGATGCTCCGTCGCTCGGGGCCTGCTACGAGGCGCTTCGTGCGGGCGAGCTCGACCTGCGCGGGGGGCAGGCGGGGGGCTGGTTGTCGCGGTCGTCCTCTGGGCGGCGCCGACGCAGGTCGCGTCCGGACCCTCCGACGCGGGGGTCGAGCAGCGGGATCGGGTGGCAAGACTTCGCGAAGAAGCGTTTGTGGCGTGTGGCGCGCGTCAATGGCGCATGTGCGCGAGGGAAAGCTCGGTGAGCTCGCGGCCCCAGGCGTTCACCTGCTAACTCGCCGTGGTGCCTTCGCTCTCCCCCACGGGGCCTCGACCCCCGAGCCGTGCCGCGTTTGCGTTCATCTTCGTGACCGTGGCGCTCGATATGCTGGCGCTGGGGATCATGGTGCCCGTTCTTCCAAAGCTCGTCATCGAGCTCGAAGGCGGAGACATCGCTCACGCGGCTTCGATGACAGGCGTCTTCGGCTTCGCTTGGAACGCGATGCAGTTTCTCTTTTCGCCGCTCGTCGGCGCCGCATCGGACCGCTTCGGACGCCGTCCGATCGTGCTCCTTTCGAATCTCGGCATGGGACTCGACTACGTGCTCATGGCGCTCGCGCCGAACCTCACATGGCTGCTCGCCGGCAGGCTCGTGTCCGGGATCACCGCCGCCAGCTTCTCCACGGCGACTGCGTATATCGCCGACGTATCGCCGCCGGAGAAGCGCGCGGCGCATCTCGGCATGGTCGGCGCGGCCTTCGGACTGGGGTTCATCGTGGGACCCGCCGTGGGCGGAGTGCTCGGACAAATCAGCCTGCGCTTGCCCTTCTGGGTCGCCGCGAGCCTCAGCCTCCTCAACGCGTCGTACGGCTTCTTCGTCCTGCCCGAGTCGCTTCCGCGCGAGCGCCGCGCGAAGCTCGTCTGGACGAGAGCCAACCCGCTCGACTCGTTCGCCCTCCTGCGCTCCGAACCCGCTCTGCTCGGCCTCGCCGTGGTCGCGTTCCTGGATTACGTGGCGCACGAATCGCTGCCGAGCTGTTTCGTCATTTACACCGACTATCGCTACGGCTGGGACGAACGGCACATCGGTCTCGTCCTCGCGGCGGTCGGCGTCTTGACGACGATCGTGCAGGCCGGGTTGATCGGTCCAGCCGTGAAGTGCCTCGGCGAGCGCGGGGCACTCGTATCCGGAATGGCCTTCGGGGCGCTGGCCTTCGCGATATACGGTGGAGCGTCGACAGGGACGATGTTTCTCGTGGGCATCCCGTTCGGGGCCCTGTGGGGGATCGCCGCTCCCGCCATGCAGGCGCTGATGACTCGCCGGGTCGACCCGACCCATCAAGGGCGTCTGCAGGGAGCGATCAGCAGCTTGCGCGGCGTGGGCGGCCTGATTGGGCCCATCTTGTTCACGCAAGCGTTTGCCGGGGCCATCCGCGTAGGATCACCGCTGCCGATCCCCGGGGCGCCGTATTGGCTGGCCGCTGTTCTGCTTGTCGCGAGCACGGTCGTATCGGCGAGCGTCACCAAGCCGCGCCACACCTCAGCGCCGTGAATCGGCGGAGCCCAACTTCGTGAGGTAGCGAAGCCCGACCGCCGCCGCGGCCACGCCCGCGCCAGCTCCGACGCCCAATGCCCAACGCGGACCGAACCTGTCCGCGACCCAACCGACAATGGGAGCCCCGATGGGGGTGCCGCCCAGCGCGACGGCGAGGAGGATCGCCATGACGCGCCCGCGCATGAGGGGGTCCGTCAAGAGTTGCACCGCGCCGATTGCCGTCGTCGTGAATGTTTGCGCCGACAGGCCGATGACGACCAGTGTGACACCGAACAGAGGGTAACTCGGAGCGATCGCGGCAAGCGCCAGCCCGAGGCCGAACAGCAAAGCGGCCGTGGCCAAGCGTGCGACGCGGGGTTTCGCTTGCCTAGCGGCGAGGAGCGCCCCGGACACGGACCCGACCGCCATGATCGAAGTCGAGAGCCCGTACTGGCCCGGTCCCTTGTGAAAGACGTTGACCGCCATGGTGGCGACAAAAATGGGAAAGTTGAGCCCGAACGTGCCGATGAAGAAGAGCATGAGAAGAATGGCCCTCAGGTCGGCGCGCCTCCAGACGTAGCGAAAGCCTTCAGCGAGATCGCCGCGCGCCCGGGGAGCGCGGTCCCGCAAGTGGAGCTCACCGGTGCGGAGGAAGATCAGCGAGCCGAGCACGGACGCGAACGAAGCCGCGTTGATCAGAAAGACCCAGCCCGAGCCCACGGCCGCGATGAGGACTCCTGCGACGGATGGTCCGATCATCCGCGCCGCGTTGAACGATGTCGAGTTCAGGCCCACGGCGTTGGCCACGTCGGCCTCGCCCACGAGATCGGAGACGAACGTCTGCCGTGCCGGCGAGTCGAACGCGGTGACGCAGCCGAGCATCAGCGCGAACGAATAGACGTGCCAGAGCTGGACGAGCCCGGCGACGGTGAGGACACCGAGCCCGAGGGCAAGCACGCCCATGGCAGACTGCGTGGCCAACAGGAGCTTCCGTCGGTCGAAGTGGTCGGCCGCGAAGCCGGTCCACGGCAGCAACACGACTTGAGGTCCGAACTGCAGCGCCATGACCAGACCCACGGCGGTCGCGTTCTTGTGGGTCAGCTGGGTGAGGACGAGCCAGTCCTGGGCGGTGCGCTGCATCCACGTGCCGACGTTGGACACGAGCGCTCCGCCAAACCAAAGCCGGTAGTTATACCCCCTTAGCGATCGGAACGTGCCCGTCATTCAGACACCGTACGCACCGGTTGCGCAACGTGGGGCGCAAAGATCGAGAAGCACGAAGAGCGCGTCGAGGTCGCGCCCGCTGATTCGACGTAGGGTCGAAGGAGCCAACGCCGTCGACGAAGTGGCGCCGCCGGGTTAAGACTGCGCTCCACCCATCGAAAGGAGAGAACCTCATGGCGAATCCGAGCACTGGACGATTTTGCTGGCACGAGTTGGTCACGACCGATCTCACCGCGGCGACGAAGTTCTACGGAGAGGCGTTCGGTTGGACGTTCCGCGACAACCCGAGCCCGATGGGCGGGACGTACCGAATGTTTTCGCTCGGGGACACGACGGTCGGCGGGGCCATGATGGCGCCACCGGGTGTGCCGTCGGGGTGGCTCGTCTACGTCGCGGTCGACGACACGGACTCGGCGGCGAGGAAGGTCGCGGAGCTGGGCGGCAAGATCGTGGTGCCGGCGACGACGGTCCCGGACATGTTGCGCTTCGCGTGCGCGACGGACCCGCAAGGAGCGGCATTCGGGATCCTCCAGCCGCTCGGTGCGGGCGCGCAACAGCGTCCCTACGAAGGGCCGGCGCGCCCCGGCACGTTCTGCTGGGACGAGCTCCACACGAAGGACATGGGGGCCGCGAAGAAGTTCTACGGCAGTTTGTTCGGATGGACGGGCAAGGGCGAAGCGGACGGCGGCGAGGCGTACTGGCACTGGAAGCACGCAGACAAGGAGATCGGCGGAATGACCTCGCACACAGGTGGGCCCAACGTCCCTCCGCACTGGCTCGCGTACGTAGCGGTCTCCGACGTCGATGCGATCACGAAGAAGGTCGGGTCGATTGGCGGCAAGGTGCTGATGCCTGCGATGGAGATTCCGAAGGTGGGGCGGTTCTCGGTGGTCCAGGATCCGACGGGCGCGGTGTTCTCGCCGTTCCGCTCGGCACGCGTCTGAGGTCTGGGCGATCTCTCAGAGCCCGCAGTATTTCGCCCCGACCCCCTGCAGCCACGCGCCGAACGCTCCTTGGTACGCGACCGGGTTGCAAAAGGCGGCCGCACCGGCCAGGGCTTGCACGACGCACCGGTCGGCCTGGGTGTACGCCGCGCAAGTCCCCGACTGCACCCGGGCCTCGCACTGCGAAGTCGAGGCGTTGTCCGGGCAGAGGAAGCAACTTTCGGCGGTGCAGTCAGCTATGCACGCGCTGTTGTGATTGCAGGTCGTGTCGACCAGCGGCGCGACGCACGTGCGAATCCCGATTTGGTCCACGAAGTCGAAGTCGAATTGCTTCAAACAAGCGGCGCATGCGGTGTTCGAGCAGCCGAAGAAGCTGTCGCACGAGGCTGTGCTCGCGCTCGCGCCGTCGGCGCATGCAGAGGCGGCGTTCTGAAGATCGGCGGTCGAACAGGAGTGCTGGCGTGTCGGCGCGGGCGGCTGCAAGGACGAAGGGCAGGTCGGGTACGGTCCGGGGCACTGCATTTGCGCGGCAGACGCGTCGCAGCAGCCGAAGGGACACGTCTGCGAGTCGCATTGCGGCCCCGCGTCGCTCGACGAAGGCACGCACTCCTGCAAGGAGGAACACTGCTCAGACATCGCCAGGCAGTTCTGGCAGTCGGTGCCGGTCCTGCCGCACGCCAGGCCGGTGATGCCTTGCTCGCATTGGCCAGACGTATCGCAGCAGCCCGTCGGGCACGTCCGTTCGTCGCAAGCAGCTGCCTCAGGGAGGACCACACAACCGGCGGTACCGGGGGCGCACGCGACGTCGGATGTTCCCGCGTCGTCGGCGCCCGCGGTCTCGTCGAAATTCGAGTGGCCGCAGGCGAAGAGCGCCGTGACGCACAACAGGGAAGCGCGGTTCACGCTCTCAACACTAACCGGTCACACCAGAAACGGCGCATGATGTCTCCGACGCAGCGCATTGGGTCTCACTGAAATTGGTGCGGGCTCAGTGAAAGGCGGGGGCGTCCGCGTACGCGGTTCCCAGATTCGTCAGCGCCCCACCGTCGGCATCGACGAGGTCATTGTAGGCAGTCCACTGGTACCAGGCGTAGCGCATGACTCGCGGATGCTTTGCGAACATCACAAGGGCCCCAGCGTAAAACGCTTGCACCGTCGCAGCGTTTGGGTTGCTTTTGTTCTGGCATCCCCATTCGGTGAGCCAGATGGGACGATTGCCCGGGATGGCCTCGATCCCCGCAATCCAGGATTCCAACGTGTTCGCTGCGGGATCGCAAGCTCCGGCGTTCCATCCGTACCAGTGCGTTGCGATGAAATCGACTCGCAGCAGTCCCGTCGTATCCGCATTGACCTGGGTCATGAACGCCTGGATCCAAGCCAGACCGGTGGCATTGCCCTGCGTGGCCGGGCTGCCGATGAGCACCGATGGGTCATTGAACGAAGGCCAGAGCGAGATCGCCGTGGCCACAGGGATGTTCGATTGGCTCGCGTTGTCCGGCTCGTTGAAACCTAGAACGTACGTGTAGCCCGCCGCGACGCCCGCGCTGACTTCGCGGGCGATCCCCGCGGGAGTCTGCTCGTTCGCGTGGCCCCAGACCATCGGGACGAACGGAGTCGACGTGCAGCCCGTGGGACCCAACTCCCAGTCGTACCACCACGCGAGGTCTAAGTTGCCGAGCTCGGCGCAATCCGAGCCGGCGACACCCTTAAGGGGCGACTTGTGCCCTGCGTCGCCCATGGTCGCATCGGGGGCCTCGGCGTCCTTGAAAGGGGCTGCGTCGGCCCCCGTCTCCCCTCCTCCGCTTTCGGGGGCCCCGTCGGTCGCCAATCGTGAGGCGTCGGCGTCCGATGAACCCCCATCGGCGCCGTCCCGCCCGTTGGGCGCAACGCGCACGGACGGGTTTGCGGCGTCCTCTCCGCGGTGCCCCGCGTCCAGCGCGGAGGCGTGGCTAGCGTCGGCTCCGTTGACGCCATCGACCATAGAGGAGCCCCCGTCGTCGCCCCCTTCGGACGCCGGAGCGTTCGCTGACCCAACACACGCACTGCACGCGAGGGCACAAAGGCTCCGCAGCAGACTCGCGGCTCGCTGGTGCGCAGGGGTCATGAGGCAACATCCGGGCGAGCAGGGATGCACACTCGCCTCCACGCGGCGACGTGGCCACGCCCCGCTGAGATGGCAAGCGGCGCCGGGCCACAACGAAGAAGGTCACTCCTTGCAACGGTTCTCCACACGCACATTTTAAGATCTCAGATCGCTGCGTGCATCGTGCCCGTAGGTCGAACGAACAGGATCCGGCAAGACGTGCGCGGTCGGACACGCGCGGACGACCCACGTCCGGCCTGGCGGGTTCCGTCGGGATCAGCCTGAACGCTGCAAGCCGCCACTCACCGAGATCGCGGGTCGCGTACGTATCTGACACTCGCATACTCTGGCGCGATTTTCTGCAAGTTGCGCCCATCCGCACCAATTCGATTATCTGGTGCGCAAACTGCCAGGTAGCACTTCTCGCGTTTACCGCGTGATCGTAGCGAGCCAGTGGGGCGAGAGCCGGATTTTATGTTACTATTTGTAATTCGGAACAATGCGGCAATCGTTCCCACGAATCGTCACGGTCATCGTTGCGGCGCTCCTCACGCCTTGCGGATGTTCGTTCTTCGTCGATCTCGACAGCCTCGATCGCGCCGGGCTCGCCGTCGGGGGTGACGACGCCGCGGGCAACATCCCGAACGAGCTCCAAGCCCAGAATGGGCACGACGATGCGGGGCCGGGCGCAGAGGAGTCCTCCATCCCGCCCTACGTCGACCTGTCTCTTCCCGACCGCCCGCTCCCCGACGCGTCGCCCGATGGGGGAGAGGTGTTCGAGACCACGGCGAACGATGACGCCACCAGCGACGCCAGTCTCGAGGCAGAAACGTGCGATGCGGCAATCGATGTGAGGCCCGAAACTGGGGTCGCCGATGCCGCAGCCGACGCGGGGGTGGCCGCCGATAGCGCCCTCCGGGATGGCCCAGCCGCTGACGGCGGTTCCCCGGCGACTTCGTATGCGTCGTGCCTCGCGATCCTCGACGCGGCGCCGACAAGCGCGAGCGGCACGTACGTCATCAACCCAGGGGGGACGTCTCTGACGGTTCACTGCGACATGGCCTTCGCCGGCGGTGGTTGGACGCTCGTCCAATCGACAAGCGGCGGCAGCTGCACTCCTGCCACGGAGACGGCGGGAGCCGTTGCGCAGGGCTCGTGCGCGTACATGCCGAATGGCGTCCTCACCGCGCTCGCCCTTGCGTCGACCACGGTCCACGTTCGCACTGCGAGCGGCTCGGCCGCGCCCGTGGGTTACGTCACCAGTGCCACCGCGGTCCCGATCCAGAACCTACGGATGGGCCTCGTGACGAACGCCAACGAACCCGTTGGCGACGCCGTCACCGAGGAGGCTGCGTGGACGGTCGTGGGCGACCCCGGGAACGCAACCAAACAAGGGCGGACGCCGCCGAGCGTCCTGGCGTTCACCTGCGCCGTCGCCGGAGAGAAGTGGCCTGCCGTTTACCACGCGTGCGGCAACGGCGCGGACGGCTTGGCCCTCGACGTGGTCGACAACGCTTCCTTTTGGAACTGGGGGGTCATGCCCCACGTCAATATCCCGATGGAGGTCTACGTTCGCTGAACGTATCCACTACCCGAGCGCACTCTTCAACAGCGCGAGCAACTCTGCCCATGCCTTCTCCGCCGCGTCGGGTTTGTACACGCGCGAATCCGGCGGACACCAGCCGTGCATCGCCCCTTCGTACACCTCGACTTTCGCTGAGAGAGACGCTTGCGCGAATGCCGCTTTGAGCGTGTCCTTCGCATCCGGTTGCTTCGCATCGTCGTTGGCGGCGATCGCGATGAGGAAGTGCGCCTTCATCTTCGGAATCAGAAGGTGGGGGCTGTCCGGCTTGTCCGTCACGAGACCTCCGCCGTGGAACGTCGCAGCCCCTCCGATGCGATCCGGATTCGTCGCGGCCGTGCGCATGACGAGCGGCCCGCCCATGCAGTAGCCGGTCGTTCCCATCTTGCGCGCCTTGTCGACGAACGGCTGCTGGTCGAGCCACGCAGTCAACGCCTTCGCGTCGGTGACCGAGGTCTCCGGCGTGAGCGAATGCGCTAGCGCCATCAGCGCCGTACGCGTCGCCGGGTCGTCGAAGTCCGCGTTCGGAGACGATGTCGGCGCCTTTTTCGTCCGGTAGAAGGGGTTCACGACAAGCACGGCATATCCCGACTCGGCGAGCCGCTTTCCCATCTGACGGAACGCCGGACGGAGACCGAAAATGTCCGGCCAGATGAGCACCGCCGGGGCTGCGCCAGTCGTCGGGTGAACAAAGTAGGCATCACACGCGCCGTCCGGCGTCGTGATACTGACCTCCGACTCGGTCGTCGCGATCACCGCTCCCGATGCCGGCGCCGCCGGTGCGGACACCGGACCCGGCGCTGGATCTGCTGACTTGCACCCGAGCGGCAGGAGCGACGCGAGGCCCGCGCCGAGCGAGACAGAGCTGAAGCCTCGCCGCGAGAGGAGCTCCGAGCGAAGGCGGTACGCGATCATGTCGTCGAACGAATCGTTGTCACACATGACGGCGAGTAGACGCGCTCTTCGGCGGCGCCACAAGAGCGCATGGGCCACTCGCGCGGCTCAAGCCTCGAGAAAGGGGCGAGCGCCTCTGCACGAGCGGCGAACCGGGAACATGACGTGCACCGGTCCGCCGGCGGAGGGCGGTCGGCCCTTCCAACGAACAGGAGGCAGCGATGCAACCAGCGATGAGCGAACGACGAACCCCGGCGCCGCGGCCGGTGGAAGCGAGCGGTACCTTCGCGATCGGCGACCTACGCGTCCGCAGGCTCGGCTTCGGCGCGCAGCCGCGTCAGTAGCCCATGCGCAGGTACAGCTCGCTGTTGGCGATCCGCACCCGCGCGTGAGCGCAGGCGAGCCTCGACCCCGCTCAGACGTCGATCACGACATCTCCGCGCGGCCGCGAGCAGCACGTGAGGACGTTGCCCTCGGCGGGCGGCTCGAGCGGCTCGGGGTCGTAGGCGACGCCCCCAGAGACCAGCCCGCTCTCGCACGAGTGGCAAACCCCCGTGCGGCATGACCAGCGCACGGGCACGTCGCAAGCTTCCGCTAGCTCGAGCAGACTCCGATGTTTTGATTGCGACCAGTGAGCCGCGATGCCGCTCCGCGCGAAGGAGACGAGCGGACCGCTTCCAGGATCGTCGCTCGGCACATGAGGCGCGCGCTCCGGGGCGCCGACGACCCCCGGCGTCATCGCCTCCAGTCCCGCGAACATCTCCGTGTGGATCCGGCCTGGGGGAACGCCGCGCGCCTCGAGCCCGGCCTTCAGGTCCTTCATGAAGCGCGCTGGCCCACAGAGATAAAAATCGCCGTCACGCGGCACCGCTAGGGCATCCAGCGTGGCGATATCGAGGTGTCCTGCCGCATCGTAGTCGTGCCCGAGCTTGTCCGCGGGGCCAGGCCTGCTGTAGCGGACGTGGGCCCGACCGCGAGCGAGCGACGCGACGAGGCGGCGAACGTCGATTGCGAACGGATGGCTCTCGCGGTTGCGCGCACCATAGAGCCACCACACTTCGCGAACGGCCGCCATCGCCGCCAGGGACTCCAGCATCGCCAGCACGGGCGTTGCGCCGATCCCCGCGCTGATCAGTACGACTGGACCTTCGCCCGCACCAAGGACGAAGCCTCCACGTGGCGCGCTGGCGTCGAGAACGTCGCCTACGTGCACGCGGTTCTTCAGATACGTTCCGGCCAGGCCTTGGGGCTCGATCTTCACGCTCACGCGATAGCAATCGGCGGAGGGCGGACCCGAGAGCGAGTAACTGCGGTAGAGCGGGGACCCGCTCGGCGTAGGTTGCAATCGGAGGACGATGAACTGGCCGGGCAACGCCGTGGTGAGACGACGGTCGTCCGTGGCCTCGAGTGAGAAGGACAGGACGTCGCCACTCTCCTGCTCGATCCGTGAGACACGGAGTGGGAAGAACCCCGGCGTCGTCGCGGTCAACCCAGCAGCCGAGAGCCCAGCATTGCCCGTCGCACCGCCCTGACCCTCGCCGCTTCGCAACAGCGCCTCGAACGACGCCCGCCAGCCCGCAGCGAGCGCCGGAATGTGTGACGCCCGCTCCATCTGAGCACGTGGATGGCTCGGCAGGTACAGGAGCGCGTTGATCTGCTCGATGGTCATGCGCTCGGGACCTTCGGCGACCTTGACGATTGGGTCGTCGGCGCCGACCTCGCCTTCCTCGAGAACGCGCAGGTAGAAGCCGGGCCTGCCGCTCGAGGTCAACAGGGCAGCCATGCGCGGTTCGTTCGTGCGGATTCCGACGCGGTAGCAAGTCACGCGCGGCTGGGTCACCTCGAAGAGCGCCGAGCCGATCCGGTAACGGTCGCCGATGCACACCTCGTCATCCGGCAATCCCTCGACCGTGAAGTTCTCGCAGAACTGTCCGTAGGTGAAGCCGCTTCGCCCGAGCCGCTTCTCCCAGTAGCGATAGGACTCGATCTGATACACGAACACCGCGCGGTGCTCGCCGCCGTGGCCGACGAGGTCGCCCTGCCCGTCGCCGTCGATGTTGAGCCGCCGCACCATGCGCCGTTCCCGTACGGCGTCCTTCCAGATGCTGGTATGCACCGTTTTGCCGTTCCAGAGAATGTCGCGCGGAAGGCCAACATTTACCGATCGCAAGCGCGCCATACTCCACTCTTCCTGGCAAGCGGCGGGCCACTGTCGAGACGCCGCCGCTCGCTTTCTGCTTGCGGCCGCTGGCCTGCCTGAACTACCGCAAGGCCCGGTGCGGCGCCAAGCGTCATCTTCGTTCCACGTAGAGCTCCATGACCTCCGCGGCGCTCAGCGCCCGGTTGTAAATGCGAAACTCGTCGACCTCCCCGGCGAGGTAATGATCATTGGCGTACTGCGAACGCCCAATCCAGTTCTGCGTGGTGACGCCCAGGGCGGACGGATGGAGCGTCTCGGCCCCATTATGAGAGACGGCGACGCCATTGAGGTACAGAGTAGCCGTCGCTGCGGCTTGCGTGACGGCGAGGTGTTGCCAGTTTTGGAGGGGAAGAATACCGCTCGTCAGTACATTTTCTTCGGCCGGGTGCCCACCCGTCGTCACGGCATACCGAAGCGCGTCCGCATCGGTCGTGACGAACATATTGACGGTGGTTCCAGTGCCGAAGTCGAAAAGGCGATCGCCGTATCCCACGGCGCCGCGGCTCTGGTTGATCCAGGCGGAGATCGAGAAGTTCGTCAATGCGCTGACGATGCCGATGGGCAGCATCGTGTATTGATTCGCGCCGCTGAACGTTGCCGCGTTGCCGCGCACCCCGGAGGAGAACGTCGCGCCGCCCACCATCGTCGCCGTGTTGCCATTCCCTGACGAATCGGCCGAGGTCGTGCCGCTCGTTTCGTCGAAGTGGTAGAGAGCCACGAGACCGAGGTCGATGCTGGCGTCCTGGGCCGCAACATCCGATTCTTCGGGCCCGTCGCGAGCGCGTCCGTCCGCAGCCGCTTCGGACTCGGTCGACGCGTCGAAGACGTCCACGCCGATAGCGGACGCGTCGTCGCCGCTCGGCTCGCCCATCGTCGTGTTGTCCAAGCGGATGTCGGCTGCGGAGTCGTCACCACCTTCTGCCGCCGGGGCTTCGATCGTCGAGTCCGTAAACGCGCCGCCGGAGTCGTCCAATGGCGCGGCGACGGCTTGGGTGGCATCGGTGGAGCTGTCGTCACAAGGGGGGCCGACGCATGCGGGCCCGGCGTCGCAGCAAGCCCCGCTATCGGGCCCGCTGTCTCCAATGTCTGGCACATCGGGAAACCCAACAAGGCTCGCGCAACCGGCGGCGAACAGAGGGGTAGCCAAGACAAGCCGAGCCGGGCGCATCCCTCAGAACACTCCCCTGAGCAACATCCCCCCGCCGCCGGGCCCCACGTGCGGCGCAATGAACATCCCCGCGATGGCCGGGTGCTCCCCGGCGTGGCCCGCCGTAAGAAAGATCACCGCGCCTCCGACCAGGAGCGCGCACCCGGCGATGGACGCGACGGTCGCGATCGTGCCGTCGATCATCCCGTTCGAGTGGTCGACGACGGCGCGCGCATGGCCGTCGCTCGTGCAAGACGCGGAGCTTGGGCAGTCGTCTTGCTGATTGTTTTTCTCCGCAATTGTCAACAGCCCAAATGCGCCGCCAAGCGCGACGCCCACCAAGCCGGCACCGCCCGTCACGATCCCCAGCACTTTCCGCGTCCCCGTGGTGCCGCTCCCAGCGGGCCGCTCGGCATCCGGCGGGACCGTAGCGGCAGGCGCGGCCTCTTCGTGCGCGACCGGGAGCGCCCCCGCCAGGCCTGGTTGGGACGGGGGTGTCGCCGCCGTCGATGCAGCGGTCGTCGGCATCGGCACCAAGCTGGCGGCGCCCATCTTCACCACTTCGCGACGCCCCTTCACCCCTTCCGTGATGACGAGTATTCGCGTGACCGGCGGCTGCCCGGCGATCTCGAATGCAAACGCGTGCCGTCCGACATCCACCTGCAGCGATCGGCCGTCCACAACGTCGGTCAATAGTTTGCGGTCGACGGTCACTTTCACCGCACTCACGTCCGCACCCGATGCGTCCTTGACCTCGAAGGCGATGGTGGGCTGAGCCTTGTCGAGCTCATCGAGCCGCCTATTGCAGTCGTCGCGGACAATCGCCGGGCACGACTGGTTGGCGCAGAGAAGAAGGTTTTCTCTTGCAGCCGACAACTTGCCTTCGCGTCGAAGCTCTTGCCCTTCGCCGTTCGCGTCGACGCACTGGTCTTTCGTAACGGTCGCATCGGCTCGAACGGGGGCCGACACGAACGCGAAGAAAACCGCGACCGGCGTAACCAGGAGCAGGCGACCTCTTCGCGCTCTCACAGACATTCCTTCTTGAAGAGCCGGTTGCCCTTGGCGTCAAAGTAGTAGAGTGGATCGCAGTTCGCGGCCGCAGGCGTCGATTGGGGGGGAGCCGACGTCGCAAGAGGGGACCGTGCCGAAATCGCGGGGGCGATGGGCGCAACGACGGCCGGGCTGCCGACGGGCAGATTCTTTTTCGACGCGGCGGGAGCCGGAGGAGCGGCGACCTCTGCGGACCAGGTGGGCGGAGCGGGCGGCAGAGTCTCTATCGGCACGGCTTCCGGAGGTCGAGCGTCATACCGTTCCACGGGATCAACCGCTGGCTGCGACGAGGGCGATGGCATGTCCGCACGCACGCCTGCGGCGCGCTCGGGGCGGTATTTGAGCCGACCGGCGAAGAGGAG
>CAZHED010000094.1:0-13298 GCA_964531095.1 uncultured Polyangiaceae bacterium
CCCATGAGGTTGGCGAAAACCTCAGAACCTGGCCCCATGAGGGTGGCGTTTGGCAGCTATTGGCGTGAATGGGCACACACGCGCGCCAGCGTTCGAAACGCGGTCGGGCATCGCTCTCGTGCGCCGAAGCGCATGGCGTAGTAGAGATAGGTATGCGACAACCCCTTCTCTTGGCGGTCGTTGTGTTCGTTGGTTGCGGTGAAACGACGTCGACCACCGGATGCCCGCAACCTGCCCAGCCCACTTGCGTTGCGCGGACTGTTGCGTGGTGCACCACCGCTCCTGAGTTGTTCAGCTCGGAGGTGATCAAAGCCGAAGGGGTCGCCGATGCCGGCATATTCGTGGCGTGTCCCAATGCGTCCGGTAACGGCTTTTTTGCCATCTTCGATGCTGGATTGAATTCGGACGACGCCGGTCTCCCAATGGGTTGTCCTTCGCTTTCTGTCATTCCAGGCGACTTGTCGAAAACAGTGACGGGTGCGGGGACGGAGGACGCCGGCTTGTGCTGCTATCCGACCAAAGTATTTTGCGAATGAACTCCCGCACGGCGCCGGAACGGCAAAACGAGGCAAGGCGATCAGTCGCCAAGCCTCGCGCCCTCCTCCGCCGAGTGTCGCTGTCGCGCTTACAAGAGACCCCGGTCGCACATCGAAGCGAATCGCGGGCCCGGGGCAACGATCACGTGGTCGAGAATCGGAATGCCCAGTAGCTTGCTGACCTCGACAAGGCTTGTGGTGATCCGGACGTCGTCTTCGCTCGGGTTGACGTTTCCGCTAGGATGATTGTGACCCAAGATCATCGAATGTGCGTTTGCCACGATCGCAGCCTTGAACACTTCCCGATGATGGATCTGCGCGTTCGCCAAACCACCTATGCAGATCGTGTGCACTCCGACGGGAACAAGCCCCACGTTCAGGAACACAGCTGCGAGCCAAGACATCCTGGAGTTTGGCGTTCGCAAATGCGACATCCCGGCAATCACCGAGGATTCGGCGGTGGTGCCGCGGTGTCGCCCCGTGGCGGGGCGCATCGATGGCAGGAGACGGCACGGTTCACGGTCAGCCGGCGTTCGCGGGCCTTGCCGCGAGCGACGACGAGTTCGTCGGCCAGGTCCTTGGCGGTGCCGAGGTACATCTCGTCGGGTGTCTGACCGGCGAACGCCGAATGCGGCATCTTCGCGTTGTGCTCCTCGACGAAGAAGGCGACCAGCGCTTGGAGATGGGCCATGGCGTCGAGCGTGTTGAGGTACAGCCACTGATGCTTGAGCGAACGCCACCACGCCTCGATGATCGAGTTCGAGTAAGTGACCTCGACTTGCGCGAGCACGCGCCGAAGCTTCGCCGACGCGAGAGTCGCGTCGACCGCGGCATTGACGTTCTCGACTCCGGCATCGGCGACCACGGTCACGCAGGCGTCCACCGGCTCGCGCTCCTTGTCGGCCAGGTGCTGGCCGGCGGCGACGAGCACCTGGCAGGTCGTGGTGGGGTCGAGACGGGGGGCCAGGGTCCAGGCGAGGATCTTCCGGCTGTAGTTGTCGATCACGGCGTGAAGGAAGGTCTTCGTCCCGTCGAGCAACCGGAGGACCGTGACGTCGATGTGCCAGTACTCATTGGGGCGGCTCGCGCGGATGCCGAGGGTGGGCTTGGCCGGGTGCACGCGGGTGCGAGGGCGGCGCCAGCCGTGCAAGCGCACGAGGCGAGCCCACGTGGTGACGGACGCGAAGACCTTGCCAGCGCGCTGAGCGAAGAGGCTGAGCGTGCGCAGGGGCATGTGACGCAGACCGGGGTCGAGCACCATGCCCTTGATCGTGTCGACCTCCTCGCGCGTGAGCCGACTGGGCATCGAGCGGGGACAGGAGGGCCGGTCGTCGAGGCCGCAGACCTCGGTCGCGCGATGCCAGGCGTGATAGCGCGATGGCGTCATGCCGACGATCCGGAGGACCAACGCTAGAGGGAGAACCGAGTGGGCGCCGGTGATCGCGCGCAGCAAGCGGATCTTGTCGTCACCCGCAGGGAGGCGCTCGCCCGAAACGCGGAACCCGGAGATGCGCAACAACGCCGACAGGAGGCGGACGACGGCGGCAAGGACCTGGGCGCGTCGTCTCAGCTTCGCGACCCTGTCCAGCAGTTCTGTCGGTCCTGGTCGAAATCTTCGAGAGTGACCACCGGCCGCGGCCCGCGGCTCCTCCAGGTGGCGGCGGTCGAGCGCGGAATGTGGAGGCGGTGGTGCTGCGCGAGGGTGCCGCTGCGGCACACTTCATCGCGCAGACGGTGGTCGTACGCGCGGCGAGCTTGCAGGAGGCGCGCTGGCATCAAGAGTCGCCGCAAGGTGGGAAGCAAAGACGGATCAAGCAAGCCTCATCCCTCGAAAGTCACGTCATTTCAAGGATGTCGCAAGTGCGAACGCGAAACTTCAGGATGTCTTGGTGCGCAGCCCTGACAAGTGGCGACGGCGCTGACGCTGACGACAGGCAGGCTCGCGCCTTCACGCGGCAGTCGGTACGTTCTCACGCACGACACCCGGATGGCGCGCGGCAATCCGCAAGAGCGCGAGGGCAGCTCCCTCCGGCTTTCGCCGATCCTGCTCCCAGTTGCGAAGCGTGTGCACGCTAATGCCGAGCGCCACGGCGAACTGCGCCTGCGTCAGGCCAATGAACCGACGCAGCGCCGCCACATCGCCCGGCTCAAGGTCTCCGCGAATGATGCGCTGACGTTGGCTGCGACGAAGGGTTCGCTCAAAATCGGCTCGGCTGAGTTCAGGGATGCCTTTCATGACCGCTCCTCCATGTACTCCAGGAAAAGGGCTCGCTCGTCTTTGGTCGCCCAACGGGCGCTGATGATGCGCACCGTGTCCTCATTACGCTCCGTGTAAACGACGAGGACGAGCCCGCGACGAATGGGACCGATGGCAATGAACCGTTCCTCCAGCTCGGAGTGCTCGCCGTCGTAGAGTTCGAGAAAATCGACCTTGGAGGTGAACAGCTCCTTGGCCTCCCTGAAGCTGACGCCGTGCTTCGCAACATTGAGCTGCTCCTTCTTCCGGTCCCATTCGAACCGCACTGAATGAACGTAAGCCAACGGACGAGTAAGTCAATGGCTTATACGTCGCGGCTGACGGAGGCAGATCGTCGTCGCGCAGCACATGGGCACGCAGCACCGACCATCGCAGGATAGTCTTGGGCGAGGAGGCCTCCTCGATGCTCGATGTGATGCGAATCGTCACCTTGGCGCTGGGACTGATTCGCGTAAGGTTTGATCCTCCCCCGTTTCCAAGGACACCAAAAATCGCACGGCAGTGCGGTAGGAGTGTTCAACCATGGGACGGAAGCGAAGGTCGTTTAACGCGGAGTTCAAGGCAGAGGCGGTGCGCCTCTGCAAGGTCGGGGATCGCAGTATCGGCCAGGTGGCCAGAGATCTTGATTTGACCGAGGGTGCGCTGCGCGAGTGGGTCAAGCGCGCGGACGAGGACGCGGGCCAGGGCCCCCCGGGCGTGCTCACGACAGTAGAGCGCGAGGAACTGGGAAGGCTGCGCAAGCAGGTGAAGCGCCTCGAGATGAGCGCGAGATATTAAAAAAAACGGCGGCCTTCTTCGCGAAGGAAAGCACGTGAGGTACGTGTTCATCGCGGCGGAGAAGGCGCTGTACGCAGTGACGATGATCTGCGCGGTGCTCGAGGTCTCGCCCAGCGGGTACTACGCGTGGGGCCATCGCCCTGCTGCGCCCAAGGCGACCGCCGACGCCCAACTGGTCGTGAAGATCCGGGCGGCCCTGGTGCAGGGTCGTGGGGCTTATGGCAGCCCTCGTATTCACCGCGAACTGCGGGCTCGCGGGGTCCGCGTCGGCAAGAAGCGCATCGAGCGGCTGATGCGCGAAAACGGCATCGTGGCACGGCAAAAGCGCCGCTTCGTGCATACGACCAACTCGCGCCACGAGCATCCTATCGCGGCCAACGTGCTCGAACGGGACTTCGATCCGAAAGCGGCCAACGAGGCGTGGGCGGGCGACGTCACGCACATCGCGACGGGCGAGGGCTGGCTGTACCTCGCTGTGCTGCTCGACCTGTTCTCGCGGCGGGTCGTGGGCTGGGCTACGAGCGCGGTCAACGACCGTCAGCTCGCCCTCGACGCGCTCGGCCATGCCCTGTGAGGTGGACCCCATGGTTTGGACCAGAGAGGGCGGCCGTTAAGGTGGAGCCTTGCTCTGGTTTCTTCTCTACTCTTCTCTTCGATCTAATAATAAAGAGGTAGTCTCTTTTTCGTCGCACTAACCTGATAGTCATCGATGGATACGACGCGCTCGATGCGGAGCGCAGGAGGGGGGAGACTGGCAAGTTGGGGACGAGGCTGTGGACGGCCGCGAGCATCACGCGGCCCTTGCCCGGGCGCCGCGATAGAAGGCGCCGGGCGTTTGGTACCCGAGCGCCTGATGAGGGCGCTCGCTGTTGTAGAAGGCGAAGTATCGGCCGATGCCGGCGCGCGCATCCTGCACGTTGCCGTAGGCGTGCAAGTAGACCTCCTCGTACTTCAGCGAGCGCCAGAGCCGCTCGACGAACACGTTGTCCAGGCAGCGGCCCTTGCCGTCCATGCTGATCGCGATGCCTCGGTCACGAAGCGGCTGCGTAAAGGCCTCGGCGGTAAACTGAGCGCCTTGGTCGGTGTTGAAGATCTCCGGCGACCCGAATCGCGAGAGCGCCTCCTCGAGCGCGTCGACGCAGAAGTTCGAGTCCAGCGTGTTCGACAAGCGCCAGGACAACACCCGGCGCGAGTACCAATCCATGATGGCGACCAGGTACACGAATCCGTCCTTCATCGGGATGTACGTGATGTCGGTCGCCCAGACTTGATTCGCCCGGCAGATCGCGAGGCCGCGCAGCAAGTACGGGTAGGCGAGCGCAACCTTCGCCTTGAATTCCGCCGTGTACCGCGTTCGGGTGTTCTTCATACTTCCTGCTCCTCTCCGTGCTGGAGCAGGCTCCCCGTACCACCTTAACCCCTGGTCCGAAAATCGGGGTCCACTTCACGTCGGCGTCACCGCAGAATCGGAACGCTCGTTTGTACGCCCGCCCAGGGCACACTTGCTCGATTCGCCTCGCAATCGCGTCGAAAACGAGTTTCTCGACAGCACAGGCCGCGAAGCATGCGGTTCTCCGCACGCAAGTACTGGATCGCTTCACCTTGCTGACGAGCCAGCCAGCTCGCAACGAGGAAAATCATGAACTGAAGCGGGGCCGACCTCACGGCCGCCCAATCCTAGCCGCACCGCCTTCGAACGAAAACCCCCGACGTTTCGGCGAAATTCGGCCCGATCCACTTTCGAGACCATACGGGGTGCGCAAGAGGGCAACGGTCGCTCTCCGAAGAGCAAATTACGCGCGGCGTTCGTGGAGCGACGCATCGCCAATGAGAAAACAATCGTTGTCTTCGATGAAGGAGGCGTTGGGTTCGAGAAGCGACGCATCGCGAACGATGCGCGATGCTCTGCGAACAAGCGCCGAAGAAATTGCAACTAGTAGAGACGCCCGTCCAACAGCATGCGATTCGCTACCGGCAATGCGCGACACGCTGCAAACAGTGAAAGATGCGCTTCGAACGAGAAGTGACGCGCTTCACATAATGAGCGCACGCCTAACCAATGGATGAGACGCTTTGCCAAGAATACCCGACGCTCTGCCAAGAGAGCATGAAGCTCTGCCAAGAATCCAAGACGATGTGCCAAAATCAAAGACGCTCTGCCGGTTGGAAGTGACGCTTGGCGCGTAGAACGGCATGCGCGTTCGGGAGGAACGGAGGGATTCCCAAAAAACACTGCGGCGCTCCCGAAACGACAAGGGGGCCTTCCCACTCGTCAAGCCGCTTTCCGGAAACCAAGGTCGGCGCTCCACGGAGAACACGCCCGGATGGTTCACTGAGCGGCCGGCGCGACCTATGCGCGCCGCGAGGGCGCGTATGACCGGGGCCCGAGGCAGGGCCCCGGCACAGCGACGCCGAGGCCAACGATTTGGTCGTCTACACGACCAACACCTACTGGGTCATGGACAAGACCCTTTGGCAGACACTTGCCTATACGCCCCCGGGCCCGATGTATTGGCACCGTGATGTGGTTCTCGCCGTGAGTTCGCGTCGTCGTGTCTCAGGTCGCACGGTCGACCGGCGATCCGCACACGAGCAGTTTGGCGAGCGAGTGTTCGCGTAGTGAATACCGGAGCTGCGACGAGTAGCCTGCATCGGCCGCCTGCCGGGTCGTGAAGAAGCCCTCCTGGGCGGCCGCCGCCTCGTAGAGCCGGTCCCAGTCGGGGTGGTCGGGCGGCGGAGGCGGCATGCACGAAACGAAAGCCTTGCTTTAGATTTGTGCAACGGACGAACCAGCACAAGAGCAAGCCCGGCTTTAGGTTTGTGTCCGACCTGGCGTTCCCGGTCGTGGAAGGGCGTCGTAGCGCGCGTCATTCTCGACTCGTGAGCCCTGGGCGGCGACCCGCGAAAAACGTCGGTCCCCGCAGCGGCTACGGGTAACCTTCCTCCGTTGAGCACCGAACCGCAACCGCAGGCAGGCGCCCAACGCGCAACGAGGGCGAGCCGGACCGCCCTTCTCGTCGCGGCGTACCGTGCGCGCGCGAGCGAGGGTGCGGCCCCGCTCTGCAACGACGCGTGGGCGGCCGCCCTCTCAGGCGACGAGGGTCGCGCGCTCGCGGCAGCGTTCGACGAGGTCAAGCCGGTGATGGCGCTCTACATCGCGCTCCGCACGGCGTTTCTCGACGTCCAGGTGCGCACGTGGACGTCGGCTCCACACGGCTTCGACCAGATCGTGCTGCTCGGGGCCGGGCTCGATTCGCGGGCAGCGAGGCTCGGAAGGGAGGGATTGCGATTCTTCGAGGTGGATCACCCGGCGAGCCAGGCCGACAAGCGGAGTCGGGTGGCGTCGATCCCGGGCTACCCTCAGCAGGCCGCGACGTGGGTCACGTGCGACTTCGAGGCTGAGGATTTCCTCGCACGGCTCGTCGCCGCCGGTTTCGACCCTGCCCGACCCTCCGTGATCCTCTGGGAGGGGGTCACGATGTACCTGCGCGAAGCGGCCATTCGCACGACGCTCCGGCGCGTGACCAGCGCTTGCGAACCGCACACCGTGCTGCTGTTCGACCATGTCCCGGCCCCGTCACCGAGCGCCACACCGAACCAGAGCCACGCCTTCGTCGCGAACCTCGGCGAGCGGTTCGGGTGGGGCACGGACGACGCGCTGCCCATGCTCTTCGAGGAAGGCTTCCGGCACGTGCAGAGCCTCACGTTCAACGAGATCTGTCTCACCTTCACGGGCACGTACGAGGTGGAGCACGGGTTTCACTCCCGTCGCATGGTCGTGGCGAGCAAGAGCCCGTCACCGCGGTCGTGAGCGATGGCCGCTCGCAGATGGGACGCTCGTCTGTCGGTCGTCTTGGATGACAGAGCGGGTCGAGCCGGAGAAAAAGAGCGGGGCCAGGCGAGCACGAAGAGGACGATACCGCCGGCACCAAACGGAGTACGTTCCCGCGGCGCACCAAGCGAAACGGAGGTTCCCAATGTCCAAGGTCAAGGCCATTCCAGAAGGACTGCACACCGTCACACCACAGCTCACGGTCGATGGGGCATCGGAGGCCATCGCGTTTTACAAAAAGGCGTTCGGCGCCGAAGAGATTTCGCGCGCGCCCGATCCCAGCGGCAGGAAGATCTGGCACGCCGAAGTGCGCATCGGCGACTCGCGCGTCTACGTCAACGACGCGTTCCCCGACATGGGCGGCCCCGCGAACAAGACCCGACTCTGGGTCTACACGGAGAACGTCGACGCGCTCTACAAACGCGCGACGGAGGCGGGGGCAACGGTCAAGATGCCGCTCGCGGACATGTTCTGGGGCGATCGCCTGGGCACCGTGGCCGATGCCTGGGGCAACGAGTGGACGCTCGCGCAGCGCATGAAGGACATGACGCAGGAGGAGATGAAACAGGCGCAAGACGCCTTCGTCGCGAAGATGAAGAAGTAGCGGCGAAGTGAACATCCGCGATGGTGACCGAGCCGACTCGTCGAATGTTCGCTTCGCTTGCGCTCCTTACGTTTCTCACCGGAATGGTGGACGCGGCCAGCGTGCTGGGGCTGGGACACATCTTCACGGCGAACATGACGGGAAACGTCGTGTTTCTCGGGTTTCGACTCGCGGGTCAGGGAAGCTTCTCGGTGCTTTCCAGTGTGATCGCCCTGGGCGCGTTTCTCGCGGGGGCCACGTTCGGCGGAGCCGTCGCCAGGCGCCCGGGGCGGTTCCGGCTCTTGCTGGGCGTTGAGGCGGCGCTCCTTTTGTCTGCGGCGCTTGTCGCGATCGGCGGGAGTCATAGCGATGCCTCTCAAGACCCGATTGTTGCCCTCCTGGCCGGCGCGATGGGCGTACAAAACTCGGCCGTCCGCCGGCTCGCCGTGCTCGACATGACGACGACGGTCCTCACCTTGACGCTCACCGGCCTCGCCGCCGACGCGCGCCTCGCCGGAGGCGACGCGCCGCGCGTGGGAAGACGAGTCGCGTCGGTGCTCCTGATGTTCTCTGGAGCGTTTTGCGGTTCGTGGCTCCTGTCACGCGACCTGGCTTGGCCCCTCGCGGGCGCATTCGTCGTCGTCACGCTCGCCTGGATTTGTGCGGACGACGCCATCGAGCAAGCGTCGCCGACTCGCCACGAAGTGGTCTCGCGTTGAAGGCCATTAGCGAACGGACCGGCGCGAGAGCGCCTCGAGCCCTTCGAATCTGAGTCGTGGACGTGGACGTTACGACCACGTCCACGACGGCCTGTCGTGACTCTGTACCGGTGGCCTGCGCAAGGGGAGGGCGCGGCTTTTTTTCTTCCCGTTTTCTCGGGTCGGGCTGAGCGACCTTTGTTTCGACGTGGTCACGATAGATCCTCCTTGCCGCACGAACGCGGGAATCGCCGCAGTCACGCCAAGCCGCTCCTTCCAGTACCGGATACGCGCCGTCGAGAACCCTCGGCGACGCGCAAACTCGGCCATGCTCTGCCCTGACTGCGCGAGCTCGGTGAGGGCTGACCGCGCTTCGTCCTCCGTCCACCGCGGCAAGCCGCCATGCCTTCCCGTTGTCTGCGCTCCGTGTCCCATCGTGACCTCCGCTCTTGCGCGTAGCGTGGTCCGGCCGGGCGCAGAAGCACGTCAGATCACCGATGGGATACTCTGCACCGGCGCCGCCCTACCAGCGCCGCGAGAAGAAGACGTACATCGAGCCCGACAGCGGGTCTTCCGCCCATTGCGTGCGCACGAGGGCGGAGAGGCCATCAATGCCTTTGCGTCCATCCACGCGCGCGGTCGCCACGAACACGCGCACCCCCGGCGGCAGCGTCAGCATCCTCGCGCTCGATTCGCCAGCGCTTCCACGAGGCGCGCCACATGCTCGACGTCGAGGTCTTCACGTACGCGGACGGTCACGTCTCTCGCAGGAAGCCGCTCGTCGCGCTTCTGGGCAGAAGCACGCCCGTCGCCCGCGCAAGACCCCGAATCGTCGTGATGTATTGTGACCGTGTCTGCACCAGCGCTCCGCGAACGCTCAACTGGGCGCGAAGGGCTCGCCGCTCCGGGGACAGCACATGCGCCTCGGCCACGCGGCCGGACTCCACTGCGAGCGCGATCGCTTCGGCGTCGATCGCGTCGTTCTTTCGCCGATGCTGACCCACGCCGATCTGCCGAGTCCGCGTCGTGTCGAGCCTTCGAGGCTTGTGTCCCCACTTCTGCAACGTGTCGTGCACATGCCACCCTTCGCGGCATGCTTCAAAACCGACCTCGGCAGGAGCCGACTTCGGACCGAGCCGAGACGCAAGCTGCGAAAAGCTCCGCACCGCCCCGCGGTCCACCACTTTGCCGTCTTTCACTTCGCAATATGCAATATGGCGTACACCCAAATCAAGTCCTACGCTGCGCATGACCGACCTCCCTTGGGCCCACCCTTGGGCCCCCAGCCTTCGGGCATCCTGTGCCTTTGAGCACGCGGGGGTGTCGACAGTATCCGCTGCCGGCGGGGGGTCGGTCTCTTCTTCCCACCGTCGCTCATCGCCGCGCGACCGGCTCCTCAGTTCAGGCTCCTCGGCGACCGGTTCATCCAATCTGTGAACAGGTCATGCGGCGCGCCTCGTGTATCGATAGTGGAGGCCGCCGACTCGCGGGAGAACGATGACGTTCCCTCGGTCAGGAGGTTCAACCTCGCGTCCGCCCATCGCGACCAGCCGCGCGAGAGCACGATCCAAAACGCCCGATCCAGCGGCGTGAGCCGGGCGCGCTTCGTCTGACGGCGCGAGTTTTTCACCAGCACAACCATGGGCGCGTCGTGACGGACTACGCGAGTGGACTCAGTCGTAAGGCGGGGCGAGACGAGGCTGCCGGTGATGAGCGCAGTGGCAAAGTGGCGAATTGAAGCCGAAGACGTTCCTGAAGGCGCATCATTCGCAAGGCGCGATCGGCGCCGATTTCACGGTGATGAGATCGTCGCGCCCGGTTACGGCAAGACGCCCCGTCGCTCGCGGGCGCGGGTCGCGAGCGAGATGGCGGCCGGGTTCAGCCCGGCTGCCTGCGCGGTGAGCTTGATCGTGCCGCTTTGCTGGGTCGACTGGACGATGACCTGGGCCAGGCCGCCAAACACGCTGCGCCGCCATTCCTGTGAAGGGGGCGCATCCTGGATGAACCGCAGCATCGCGCCCTTGTTGATGCCTGCCGCTCCGCCATAGCATGCGAGCGTCACGGCGAGCGTGTTGTCGCCGGCACGCAGCAAGGACTTGGCCTCGTAGATCGACGGCCCGCGCGGGTCACCGGCCGGGCCGAGCTTCTTTCCGTTCACGAAGACGGAGACGCCGCCGTCGATCTTGCCGAACCACAATTCGATCGCCGCTGCCGCGAGTTCGTCCCCCGACAGGCGGAAGCGGCTGCGGAACACGGCGCGCTCACCGTATCCGAGCGGACCGCGCTCGCTTCGTACGTCGGCCGTGGACCAGCGCGTGTCCTCGAAGTTCGCGGCGACCTCCGGCAGGTTGTCGGCGTAGGGGTTGGCGATCTTCTGCCAGCGCCAGGCGTCGAGTGGGCGGGTGCGCACGGCGGGAAGGGCGAAGAACTGGTCGGGTTCGTGCGAGCTCGGGTCGCCGTTGCCGACCCCGACGATGCGCCCCGGGCCGTCGACCGTGAAGCGGACCGAGTTCGAAGCCGTCGGCACGACCCGGCCCTGACCGTCGATGACCGAAACCGTGAGGACGGCGACGTCTCGGCCGTCCGCGTCGATGGCCACGCGATCGGCCATGAGCGCGACGGACGTCGCCGCGCCAGAGGTCTCGACGCTCGCTTGGGCCACCATGCTGCCTGCCCGGAACCCCTTGGCGGAGAGCGTGCCGGGCGCGTAAGCGACTTTCCATCGGAGCTCGGAATCACGCTTCATCCGTTGCCGGCCGAGGCTGCGGCCATTCAGGAAAAGCTCCACTTCGTCGGCGTTGCTCAGCGCCCGCACGTCGATTTCCTGCCCCTCCCGGCCGGCCCAGTTCCAGTGCGGCAAGAGGTGCAGCACCGGCCGGTCGGTCCACCACGACTGGTAGTACCAGAAGTTGTCCTTCGGAAAGCCGGCGGTATCCAGGACTCCGAAGTGGGAATTGATGCACGGCCAGCCGTAAGGCGTGGGCTCGCCACGATAGTCGAATCCGGTCCAGACGAAGCCGCCCGAAAGCCAGGACCGCGTGTCGAAAAAGCTCCACCACTCTTTCGCGGTGTTCGACCAGCCCTGCGCGTGTTCGTCGTAAGCGCTCACGTAGCCTCGGCTCGGGTCGTCGAAATAGATCCCTCGGGTGGAGACGGTGCTGCCCTGCTCGCTGCCGACGTTCGGCTGGCGCGGGTGCGCGGCGTGGTAGGCGTCCATGCTCTCCTTGCCGATGTGATAGCTCCAGCCGCGGACTCCGATGATCGAGTTGATCCCCGCAAACTCGTTGCCGACGGGAGCGTTGTAGGTCACCGGCCGGGTCGGGTCGATGCGCAGGACGGCATCCTGCATCGCGGCTCCCACGCGCGCTCCCGCCGCGGTCCCCTCGACGGTGAACTCCTCGTTGCCGAGCGACCAGATGACCACGCTCGGATGATTGCGGTCGCGACGGACCATGTCCTGTAGCCCGCCCAGGTGCATGGAATCGCTGCCGAGCAACCGGTTCTCGTCCATGACCAGGACGCCGAGGCGATCGCAGGCTTCGAGAAGCTCCGGCGTAGGCGGGTTGTGCGCCGTCCGGTAGGCGTTGCTGCCCATTTCCTTCAGTCGCGCAACGCGAAAGTACTGGATGCGGTCAGGCAACGCCGCGCCGACGCCCGCGTGGTCCTGGTGATTGCAGGTGCCCTTGATGACATAAGGCCTCCCGTTCAAGAGAAACCCGCGGTCGGCGTCGAATGCCACGGTGCGAATGCCGAATTCCGTCTCCACCTGGTCGACCAGCCGGCCTGCGCTCGCGACCGCCGTGACGAGCTTGTAGAGCCGGGGGGTCTCCGGCGACCAAAGCTCGGGTGTGCGCACGCGCGCGGTCTGCTCGACGTCGAGCGTGCTTCCAGGAGCGACCGTGGCGGAGCGCTGGGCGTTTGCGACCGCCGAGCCGTCGGGTGCGAGGACGGTCCAGGTCACGGTCGCGTCCATGACCGAGCCGCGAGCGTTGGTCAGCCGCGCCCCGAGATGAAGCTCGGCGGGGCCATCCGGGACATTGTTCGCGAACTGGCTGTAGACCACGACGCCGTCCGGCGCGATCGCCAACGGCGAGGTCTTCACGAGCCAGACGTGCCGGTAGATGCCGGCGCCCTCGTAGAACCAACCCTCGAACTCCGAGGCATCGACGCGAACCGCGACGACGTTCCGGCCGCCGTAGTTGGCGACGTCCGTGATGTCGTAACGAAAGCTGCCGTAGCCGCTCTCGTGTCGACCGACGAACCATCCATTGACGAACACGGTGCTGTCGCGAAAGACCCCGTCGAACTCCAGCCAGAGCCGCCGGCCCGCATCGGAGGCCGGCAGCTCGAACGTTCGCCGATACCAACCGACGTTGTTCTGTGGAAAGCCATGGCCCAGCGCTTTGAACCCGTGCGCACCGTCCGCGTCCGGATCGAACGGGAGTTCCACCGCCCAGTCGTGCGGGAGATCGACGCGCCGCCAGCTCGCGTCGCTGAATTCCACGCTCGCTGGACCGCGCCCAGTTCCGGCCTTGGCCAGGTTCTGTCCGATTCCCCAGTCGTCGCCGAGGTGAAAACGCCAGCCGAGGTCGGCCAGCAGCCGCTCGCGCGGGCT
>CAZHED010000095.1:0-13279 GCA_964531095.1 uncultured Polyangiaceae bacterium
CTGCACGTTAAGATATGCTCCGCGCCCATGCGTTCGGCGCGCACCCGCTCGGTCGTACTGCTGGCGGCCGCCGTCGGCTTCGGCGCATGCTCGCCGAACAGCGTGTGCAAGCTCGCCGGCCCGATCAACGATCCCTCCAATCGTACCCTGCGGCGCAGCATCATGTACTTCGGGCTCGGTCAGTTTTGCCAGCAAATGACCACCCGCAGCGCCCCGCTCAAGCTCACCGCCGATTCGCCGATCATCGGCCGCTTCTATCCGCAGCACTGCCGGCAAGACGTGCTCGACAATGGCGATCTCTTGGTCCACTTCGACGGCTTCGGTTACGCCTGGACCAACCTGTCGAAAAAAGTGACGTTCAGCTCGGCGGCGGTCATCCAATACAACCAGGACTTTCGCTGCGCCGACGACAACTCGATCTACGCGTACTTCGACACCCGCGTCGCCCCCCCGCCCGACTTTCACGTGGTCCAGATCGAGCAGCCCGTCGCGAACCTCGTGAAAGACTGGGTCGCCCCCTACGCGGACACCTTCGGACGGCAGATCGTGTCCGGGAAGCTCGCGCAGGGTTTCACCGTCATCCGGGGGGACGACGGCAGCACCGCCTTCGACCTCGGGCACCTGACGCTCGGCCAGCGCCCGATTCACCCGTTCAATCTTCACACCTCGAACCGGCTCGAGTGGGAGAGCGGGCGAACCAGCGTCTACGCGAACGAGCGCGACTTCATCGGACCGATCACCGTCGAGGACGGTGGCCGCGCCATTTACCTCACGATGCAGCTCGACGGGCAGCCGTCGGTCAACGTCTTTCTCGTCTCGAAAAGCGAGGGCGACGCGTCGCTGCAGCTCTACGTCAACTACGCTGCGATCGGGCCACTCGCTTTTCCCCCGCGTTTCGGCGACTTCGTGCAATACGGCGTGCAGTACCAGCGTGCAGTCCCCGTGCCCGCGGGTATGTACTATGTGGTGATCGACAACAGCGCCTCAGCCGGTCGGACCGTTCCGACCCCCGTCTTGCCCTTCGGCGTCGACGCGGCCGCGGTGGTCAGCTACGCGATCCAGATCGGTGATGCCCCTTGAAGACCGACGAGCCCCGTCGCACAGATGAACAACGGAGCCCGTCCGCGGGTCGACCCAGTGAGGACGCCCGAGCAGCCGGAGCCGCGCAGACCAACGGTGGCGTGGCGCCGCCGGGGGCCCCGCGTCGCGATGCCGACGGCGAGCTGAATACAGCCGAAGCGCAGCCGGCGATGGGGGCCTTCTCCGATCTGCCGACGACGAAGCGATCGTATCTGCTGCGCTTCGTCTACTGGCTGGTCTGGTTCGTCCTCCTCCCAATCGTGCTCGCGTGCCTCACGGTGTGGCTTCTGACGCCGCCGAGCGCCGCAGAGTCGAGCGGCGTCTTGAGCTGGGCGCAGTCGCTCGTGCGCGCGCAGCCGGTCCCGGTCGGGATCGTCCTCTTCACGTTCTTCGAGGTCGCGCTCTGGTCCGTCCGCCACCGCCTTCCGTTCGCCAACCACGCGGACCCCCCGCTGCGCGCCGACCTGCCTCGCCACCTGCGCGGGCCGTTCGAGCGCGCACGGGCGATCATCGACGAAGCCGAAATGATTCTCACGAAGCACGAGCGGGCGGTCGTGCGGGAGCTGACCGCGAAGGAGCGCGAGAAGCTGCGCACAGAGCTCGTGTCGCTTCGGGCGGCGATGGACAGCGTTCCATTCGACGAAGACGCGTTCATCGACGCGGTGGCGCGCGCCGACGGCGAGATCGACGCCGGGCTCGGGCGGTGGCGCAAGAGCGAAGTGCGAGAGTACGTCGAGGCCATTCTCATGGCCGTAGCCGTGGCGTTCGCGCTGCGGACGTTCGTGGTCGAGGCGTTCAAGATCCCGAGCGGCTCGATGATCCCTACCTTGATGGTGGGCGACCATATCTTCGTGAACAAGTTCAGCTACGGCCCGGCCATTCCGTACACACACGCGCGCGTCTGGACCAGCATGCCGCCCAAGCGCGGCGACGTCATCGTCTTTGCTTTTCCGGAGCACCCCGAGCAGGACTTCATCAAGCGCGTCATCGTCGTCGAGGGCGACAAGCTCGAAGCGCGCGGCGGGCACCCGATCATCAACGGCTGGGAGGTCCCGAGCTGTCGCGTCGGCGCATGGTCGTACAACGACTACGATTCGCCCGCGCGTCACGAGGGGGACCTCTACGTCGAGTATCTCGGCGACGAGTCGTATCTGACGTTCTACGACCGTGCGTCGGGCATGTTTCCGGAGTACCAGGGGCCGTACTTCGCCAGAGGGGGCGAGGTGTGGGTGATGGGTGACAACCGGAACAACAGCCACGATTCGCGGATGTGGTTCGGCGGGCGTGGGGGAGGCGTGCCGTTCGAGAACATTCGCGGTCGCGCGCTCTTCGTATGGCTCAGCGTGAGCGACAACGGGATGGACTGGTCGCGCGAAGGAGCGCCGGTCATGGGGAGGCCGCGCCTCCCTCCAGCCGCGCGCGCGACGCTCGAGCCGCAGCTCGAGCGCTGCCTGAAGAGCCCTCCGGCGGTCACCCTACCCCCGCCCTCGCCACCGTAGAAACCCCTCGACGGGGCCGCCCGGTCGTCGCAGCTTGTTAGGGGTGAAGGTGCTGGTGCGAGCTCTCGTGTGTCTCTCCCTCGCGGGTGTGGGGTCGAGCTGCGGCGCTGCGGCCGAGAACGCGGCCGCTCGCGACCCGATGAAGTGCGAACGCAATCCGGCCTGCGCGAGCGGGCGGGCGAGTTATGCTGATTGCACGCGCCAATGCGTGGACGACCCCCAGTGCGTCTCGCTCTGCCGAGAGATCCAGGGCGGAGTCGATGGCTGGCATCGCTGATCGCGTGCCTTCCTGCGCTCATCCCTGGCGCGTGTAGCTCGAGCTCGCCGCCGGCGACCGCCGCAAGCGGAGCCGCCGTGGACGGCGGCTTCGTGGGCGACGACGGCGGCGCCGGAGACGCGGCCGTGCAGGCCGACACCGCGACGTGCGGAGGCGACACCGGCGGGTGCCTGTTCGGCAGCGTATCGCAAGCCGATGGGTTCATCGTGGGGCCCACGCGGGTGGTCGCGCGTCTCTACCGCGAGTTCCCCTCCGGCAGCGCCAGCCCGATCGACCAGCAGATCGTGGCCAAAGACCTGACCTGGGCGTTTCGCGGGCTCGCCCCCTGGGCGCATTATTACGTGGAGTTCGAGCCCGGATTCCACGCCGACAGCGGGCTGTCCAGCGGAGCGCTGACGAGGGTCGGTCCGCTCGCCGTGTCCGCGAGCGCGGGAGCGGCCGTTGCGGTCACCGTGAAACCGGTGCAGCTCGACGTCTTCGAGCAGGCAGCGACCGGGGACGCGATGCAGGTGCGGACCGCTTCGGCGCGCCTTGTCGAAGTGGGAGCGGGCGGCTCCGCCGTCTCGATCGCAGTGGGGAACACGTCGACGCCGATGCCCTGGACGAAGCTCGGGGGCGGGACGTCGACCGACTCTGCCTACTATGTGCAGTTCGCGGTGCCGCCGCCGGCAGAGCCCTCCTACGAGATCACGACGTCGCTGGGTGGGTCCAGCACGACGAGCTGGACCCTTCTCGCCGATCCCCCGACGTTCACCGGCGCCATCACGTCGCCGCCGGCGGGAGCCGCCGTCCCCGCCGGCCAGGACCTCACCGTGACGTGGGCATTGCAACCGGCGGCCGACTACGAAGAGGTCGAGCTATTTCAACAGGTGCAGGGGGCGTGGACCAGCGTGTTTGCGTCGCCGCAGCCCGACGCCGCCGACATCGGCCAAGAGACGATTCCAGGCGCCCGCATCGCCCAGCCGGGCATGTACCTCGTCAACGTGGCCTTCACCAAAGCGAGCTGCCCGCCGACGACCGACGGGTGTGTTCACGCGAGCACGGTGGCCAACGAACGACTCGCGGTGCAGTAGGCGTCGGGGCGGCGGCTCCCGCTGTGGAGCGCGTCCTTGAATGGATCTGGTCGGCGCGTGCCTGATGGCCGGCGCTGCGACGCTGCTCCGCGAGCTCGTGTCACGGGACGGCGACCATCCGGAAGCGCTCCGCGAGCTCGTCGCGAAAGCGCGTGAGCTCACCACGCGTGAGCGGGACGAGCATTTCCGGGAGCGGCGAAGTTGGGAAGTCGCGGAGCAACCACGCGAGGACGCCGGGGTCGATACCGGCGTCCTTCTTCAGGGCGAGCGCAAGGTCCGCCTCCGGCGAGTGGCCCGCGCGATCGAGGAAAAGGACGTCCACCAGGTCGCGCGGCTCTGCTCGCGACAAGAGGCACGTCAGCTTGGCCGCCCTCAGATCCGCAAACGACTCTACGACGACGCCCTCGACGGGAGCAGATGGCGGCTCGATGTCGGGCAGCGCTTCGTGAACGAGGTCGAGCTCGAGTGGATGACCGGGGAGCACGACCGTGCATCGGACGAAGGTCCCCGCATCGCGGACGACACGGATCTCGGCCATGCATTCGCGGGCGACGAGCGGAAGGTCGCGAACGAGCGTTCGGATGAGCGCCGCGTCGTGGCAAAAAAGGTCCAAATCCGAGGACAGGCGATGGGATAGATAGAGGCCACTGAGCGCGGCGCCTCCGGCGAGATGAGACGTTGCACGCCGCTGAAGCGCGCGCACCAGATCGAGCACAGCGTCCGGGACAACGCGCCGGTCGAACGATCGAGGGCTGGTCGAGCTAGACACGGTTCGCCGCATCGGGCGGCCAGGTGCCGGCTTCGAGACCGAGCAGGTAGGCCCAGAGTTCGCGGGACCGACCGAGGTACCGCTGCAATCGAGGCCATTGGGCGCGCACGTCCTCGGGGGTCACGAAGAGCCAAACGTCGCGCGTGTTTGCCTCTCGAAGGACTGCCCCCGTCCAATAAGCGCGCTCGTCGGCGTCACTGGAAGTGAGATAGCCGCGCAAGTCGCCCACCGTCACGTTGGTCCACCACAAGAAATATGGGCGAGACGCCGCATCCGCCAGGCTGGCACTGGTGGGGGGAAGAACCAGCGACATCCCATGGCACGGTAGCATGCACGGAGGTCTGAAGCCGTTCAGAGCGCCTCGGTCGTCGCCGGCCGGGTCGGCGGCGTGCGGCCCTCCCTCGGCTCGCGTTTGCCGCCCCGGCCGGGACGCGCCACACTCCGACCGTGACGGCCAAGGCTTCTGAAGCCCAGCTCGCCGACCTGTGGACGCAGCTCGAGGCGCTCCCGCCCCACCTGAAGGGCGAGATCATCGACGGCGAGCTCCACGTCCAGTCGCGGCCGCGCTTCCGCCATGCCCGCGTGGGCGGGTTCTTCTCGCGTCACCTCGGTGGCGGATTCGACTACGACGAGGGCGGGCCGGGGGGCTGGTGGATCGTGCCGGAGCCGGGGATCGAGCTGCCGGACGCGCCCGAGGTCTCCCCTGACCTCGGAGGCTGGAAGCGCGAGCGCATGCCGGTACCACCGGACGACGCGCCCATCCGCATCGTCCCCGACTGGGTCTGTGAACTGCTTTCCCGCTCGAACGCGCGATGGGACCGCACGGTCAAGCTGCCGTTCTACGCGCGCGTCGGCGTTCGATGGCTTTGGCTCGTGGATCCCCGTGACCAGACGATCGACGTTTACCAACTACACGACAGCCGCTGGTCGCTCCTGCGCTCTTTCGGCGAGGAGGCCACGATGCGCGCAGAGCCATTCGATGCGATCGAGATTCCGCTCGCACGTCTCTGGCTCCCGCCCTCGCCCGGCGGGTCTGGCTGAGCGCCGCCGAGCGGCGACAATCCGATCGCAACAGAGCGGGCGCTGCCTGCTCACCAGCCCAGGCGGAAGTGCACGGCCTTCGGGCGGGTGAGCGCCTCGATCCCGAGCGCACCCAGGCTGACGCCGCGCCCCGAGTCTTTCCAGCCGCTCCAGGGCAGGGCCGGGTCGAGGTAGTCGCAGCGATTCATGAACACGGTGCCGCATTCGAGCGAGCGGGCGAACCGCGCGGCGCGCTGCCGATCGGACGTCCACACGCTCGCGGTGAGGCCCAAGCGTGAGTCGTTCATCCGGGCGATCGCCTCTTCGTCGGACTCGACCGCCATGACCGGCAGAATGGGCCCGAACGACTCCTGGCGAAAGAGCTTCATCGACTGGCGACCATCGGCGACGAGGGTGGCCTCGAAGAAGCGCCCGCGGCCGTCCACGCTCGCCCGCTTGCCTCCTGCGATGATCCGCGCACCGGCGGTGCGCGCGTCTTCGACGACCGCCTCGAGCTCTGCGACATGGTGCGGTTGCGCGACCGGGCCGATCGTGGTCGTGTCGCTTCGCGGGTCGCCCATGACGTAGGCGCGCACGAGCGGCTCGGCCATCTCGAGGAAGCGCCCGTAGAGCGACTTGTGCACGTAGACCCGCTCGACCGCGCAGCAACTCTGGCCGGCGTTGTACATCGCGCCGTCGACGACGTTCTCGACGGTCTTGGCCAGGTCGCAATCGGGCGCCACGTACGCCGGGTCGTTGCCGCCGAGCTCGAGGCAAGGGTGGAGGAAGCGCCCGGCGGCGGCTTGCACGATGCGGTGGCCGCCGAAGATCGACCCGGTGAAAACGACGTGATCGACGCGCGCGTCGCCGGCGATGCGCTCGCTCGTCGCGTGGTCGCACGAGAGCGCCTGGACCAGGTGCGCGGGCGCGCCGGCGGCGGCGAACGCGCGGGCGAAGTGGTCGCCGCACAGCGGCGTGCGCGGGCTGTGCTTGAGGACGACCGCGTTTCCCGCGAGCACGGCGGGCACGACGCAGTTGACGGCCGTCAGCAGGGGGTAGTTCCAGGCGGGCAGATCGAAGACGACGCCGAGCGGCTCGCGGACGACGCGTCGCTCGAAGCCGGGCATCGGTGGCAAGGCCACGTCGGCGAGCGCCACGTCGGCGGCGCCGATCACGTGGCGTGCACGCGCGGCGCAGGTCTTCACTTCGCCCAGCGCCTGCGCGATCGGTTTGCCCATCATGCGCGTGATGTCCAAGGCGATCGACTGCGCCTGGGCCTCCATGGCCGCAGTCGCGCGCTCGCACAACGACGCGCGATCGGCGAGCGGCCTCTCTCTCCAGGCGCGAGCCGCGTCGCGCGCCCGATCGAGCGTCGCGCCGACGAGGGCGTCGTCCGCGAGTTCGACGGTGCACGCCGGTTCGCCGGTGAAGGGGTCGTCGACCACGAGGGTGCGGGGGGCGGTTGCCATGGGGGAGAGCATAGCGAAAGGCGCTGGCCGTCGCGTTGGCTGGGGCGTATGAGAGACCGGCCCTCCGACAAGCGATGTATTGACGCCATCGGGAAACCCGGCTTCCGCGGAGCCGATTGCACTTCTTACATGCCGGACGAGACAAGTAGCCACGACAGGCCCCGCTCGTGGCTGGCGCCTGGAACCATTTCTAGTCATAATGGTCACGTGACCAAAACCTCGCTGGCTCACGCCAAGGCGCACCTCTCCGAACTCGTCGACCAGGCCGAGCACAAGAACCGCCGAATCCTGATCCTCCGTCACGGCAAGCCCGCCGCCGCGATCGTCCCGGTCGCCGTCGCCACCCCCAAACGGCAGCGACGGGCACAGGCCATGAGTGACGACGAGGTGCGCGCGTTCTTCGCGGAGGCCGCGCAGGCAGGCGATCCAACCCATTCGGCCGTCGAGGACCTGGTGCGCGGCCGCCGATGAAGTACGTGCTCGACGCGTCGGTGGCCGTCGCGGCCTTCCGATCGAACGAGCCGCTTCACGCTGCCTGCGTGAAGCGGCTGACCCCGCTTTTGAAAGGCGACGATTCAATCGTCGTCCCGGCGATTTTCCGCATCGAGGTCGCCTCCGCATTGGCGCGTGCAGGGTTCACTGCGGCTCAAGTAGAGCGGTTTGCCGGTGGCCTGCTCGCGCATGCGACGGAGGTGACGATCGGTCCACTCCGAGCGCGGCGCATCCAAGTGGTCGCCATGACAACGCGGCTCCGCGCCGCCGATGCGATCTACGTCTGGGTCGCGCAGCATGAAAGCCTGCCGCTTGTGACCGCGGACCCGGAAATCCAGCAGCGAGCCTCGGCCCTGTGCCGCCTGGTCGCGCCGTGACGTCGGGCTGATGGACCGCGTCGATCCCCGTGCGCGCTCCAGCGTGCGGCGTGTGACCTCTCGGCACAAGATGTGGCGGCCTCGCGGCGGAGCAGCAGCGGGCAATGTCAGCATGCTCGTCAGCGGTTGAGTGGATCTCTCCGTCGACGGGAACGAGCTGATGAAGGAAACCATCGCGTCAAAGGTCACAACGACGGGCAGCGCGGCGTGCGGGACGTGCACCAATGCGTCGGCGACGCTGTCGATTGCTGGCGGGCGATCGAACGTCGCGACCAGCGGAGGGCACCGCCCGCCCCTCAAAAACAGAACCTATTGCACGGTCAGCGTGAAACTGCCGACGGTGTCGCAGATTCCATCTGGCATGTTCACGATCGTCGGCGCGGTGTTGTTGCCGCCGACCTTGTCGACGCAGGTTGCAGAGGCGGTGGCGCCGCCGACAGCGCCAACGGAAAACGACGTCAGGGTCACGGTGCTCGCCGCGCCCAACCACGACAAAGTGCTGGCGCCCGGATAGCAGGCATCGTCAAACCCACCCGTGCAACCGGCAGTCCCGTCGGCACCGAAGGATCCGCCATCACCGGGCACCGCCGTGAAGACGGAAATGCTGGGGTTGCTGGCCGCGGCACCGTCCAGCCAGAGATTCATCCCGAAGCCGTAGTTGCCGCCCAGCGGGTCGTCGCTGTTGGCGAAGAAGTAGAACGTATTGGCTCCTGGGGACAGCACTGACGCCAACGGAGTGCTGAGCGCCAAGAAGTCATTCGGACCGGGGTTGGAGGCCGTCGAGAGGAAGAGGTGACCGCCGTAGTTGCCAGGAATGTTTTGCACCCCCGCTAGGGTCGACCACACACCGTGACCGACGTGCGTGCTGCTGACGGTGTCGAGATTCGTGCCTGTGCTGTCTACGCGGAACAGCGTGCCGTTGGTGAGGGTGGCAGCGCCCCCGCTGTCGCCGGACTCGGCGGAAGAACCGTCGATAGCTACGCCGCCCCCGGCGCCGGAGTCCCCGGGGCTGCCGGTGTCGCCTGCGGTTCCACCGTCGGGCGAGCCACCCTCAGCGTCCCCGCCACCATCCGTCGTTGTGCTGCCGTCTGTCCCGGTTGCCCCATCCGTTCCCGTCGTGCTGTCGGGCGCTCCGCCGCCATCCGGCGTGGTGGTCGGTCCACTGTTGTCGCCGGAGCAAGCGGATACCGTCAGCGCCCAGGCGGTGCACGCCAACCGAGCCACAACAACCGTCCACCGTAGTCCCCGGTTACCCATCGAAAAAACAACCTTTCCGCATAGAGTTACTCCGTATACCCCAGCGCTTGCCTCGGGGTCATCATCGAACATCACAGGGCGGTCGGAATTACGCCGCGACAAAAGCGCGGGGGCGCGCCATCCAATGCCGGAAGCTCGCGGGGAACGATCCGGAAATCTCTCGCGGAAAAATGGGCTCAGTGAGGTCGACAACTTGTCACGTACCGGTACGACCCATTCGCTGAAGGCATGGGCGGGAGCGCGGGAGCCGGAGCTCTCGACAGTATTAGTTCGGGCGGAGCTGTGTATCGCTCCGTCCGCAGCTCATCGACAAATGGCCATGTCTCATTGGTCGACGACCTTTGTCTGCTGGCGAACAATCGCCTGTGCGCGCCGGATGACCGCTGCCCGTTGGCATCGGAGCTTCTCTTCCGGACAAAGGCCATTTTCTCGTCAGTAGCGCCCCTTTTCCAATCGGCGGAGGACCCTTTGTCGTCGGCAGCGGGCCTTTGCCGATGGGGAGTGGCCCGTTCCTCGTTGGACGACGTCAGGCGTCCGTTGGCGAACGACCGCGCGTCGCCGACAAAGGGCCTTTGCCGATAGCGAGACGACATTTTCTATTCGGCCGACGACCTTTGCCGATGGTCAAAGGACCTCTTCTCGCTGGCAGAGGGCCTAGGCCAGTGGAAAAAGGGCCTTTTCCCGTCGACAAAGGCCGTCCTCCTATGAACGAAGGGCCGTTCGTGCAAACGGGAACGCTCTTGGCAGGACAGAACGGCGGATTCGCCGAGAGCCAAGGAGCGGAGCGAATGCAACCTCGGCTGCGGCAAGCTCGCAACGCCGGGCTCGAGGGACGATTGGAAGGCCCAGTCGAATGCCTATCGGTGCGCGCAGTCGACAGGGGCGTTTCGTGGTGAAGCGAAGGACCGATCGGAAGCGGCTGACCCGCAAGCTCAACTCCTTGCGGGTCGAGATGCGGCATCGGATGCCCGCCTCGGAAGGAGCCGAGTGCGGAGCACCCCACCGCCCAGCTGCGGGGACGACCATCATCGCCGGAGGGCGAAACGCTAGGCCCGTTGGGCATTGAAGAGGGACGCTGCGAACAGGGCTGCGAGAGGTTCAATCCTCTCGCCGTCGTGTCACTCCGGCGCGAGAGGTCGCGCTCCTCGTTGCTCATGTCGTCGGCTTCGACGGGCTGCAAGTATACGACCTCGCCCTCGGGCAAGTCGGTGGGCACGACCAGGGAGAGTCCCGTGTCCATGTCAGCGAGAATCCGTGGAGATTCCAGCCGCTGGCGGGGACGTCTTTGTGATCGGGGATGCAAAACGCGATTGATCGCGGACCGGACGCGGTCGTGAGCTTGGCTGGCTTTCCCGCTTCGACCACCTTACTCACCCGTGACAGCGCGCTGTCGGCGGAGCTGCGACGGCGATCGTGAGGACATCCTTTGGCACATGCTGGCACGGAGTGCATCGCGTTGGACCTATCGTGGTCCGCGAAGTCAGCGGCGTGCTTCGTGCACCACCTTCCGGAATGGTTTCAGGCTGGCATCGGTTCGTTCGGGTCGCCCCCATCGCTCTCCCGCTTCCGATTGCGGCGTGTGCTGCGCCGGACCAACCGGCGTCCGCAGGCTGGATGGATGCGGGCGATGGGTCCGATGTGGGAGTGGTCGATGCCCGCGACGTCGATGCGGGCGGCCACGACGCCGGGGGCGCGGATGTGGGGACAACCGACGCGGCGCACGCTCCGGAGGTTGGGGATGCTGCGTTCGGCGACGTGACGTCCCCCGATGCGTCCGCGCCCGCCGACTCGTCGTCCGCACTTGGCGCCGACGCGGGCGACGCGGGGGATGCCGCGTTCGAAGGCGACGCGAACCCATCGGCGAATCCCGACGGCGGGGAGTGCGCGTTCGACCGCTCCTATTCGCTCGGGTCCGACGGCGGCCGCGTCGCCTACAGCGACCAGTGGTCTCTCCGCCCTCCGGCCGCCTTCTCATTGACTCGGACGCGCTACCTCGGCGACGCCGGACCCTCGTCACGCACGTGCACGACAACGCTCGTCGGATGCGGGGCAAGTGACGCCGCGGCGCCTTCCCTGGGCCGGTTGGTCGCCGACTTCGGCGCCGCCGACGTGCAATCGGCGTTTTCGGCCAGCGATTCCGGTGGCCCCCTGCTCTTCGGCGTCGACCAGCGCCCGGCCGACGGCGCCGTGTTCGTCGTCCAGCGCGATGACGGACGCAGTTTTCAGGTGGGGGCTCCCTGCCAAGGGGGACTGGGATGCATTCCGATTCCGCCCGCCGTCAGCAGACTCGTGGCCGATCTTGAAGCGGTCGAGCAGGCCGAGGTCGCGAGCGCCGCTTGCTCGAGTCTATAGCCGAGCGATGTCGCCACGGCTGTCGCGTGCGCCGTCTCGCGGGGCCGGTATCGTCGCGTCCTCACGCAACGTCGCGCGGTGCGGGCTCGGGTGCACTGGCAGCCGGGTGCTACCCTGAGGGCGATGACGGCGGCGTCCGAGACGATCGAGAACGTCCTCGCCTCGGCAATCGCGTCCTCGCCCGCGGCGCCATGGCTGCGGGTCGCCATTCTCTTCGGGTCGGCCGCGAGCGGTCTCCTTCACCCGGGGAGTGACATCGACGTGGGCATCCTTCCCGCCGTGCCGGACCTGGCATTGCATCGCGAGCTCGAATTGCAGGCTGACCTCGAGCGAATTTGCGGCCGGGCGGTCGACCTCGTTCGGCTCGACCTTGCCAACACGCTCCTTCGCTGGGAGGTCGCGCGTAGTGGGCGCGTCCTGCTCGAAAATCCCGCGGGCGCAGGGGCCCGCTTCAAAGCCCAAGCCGCGCTCGAGCACGCGGATCTCGCGCCTCTTTTCGAAGCGGGGGCAGAGCGCTGGCGGCGCGCCGTCTTGGCCCGCACGAGGCCGCCTGGATGACCAACCGCCTGCTCGTCCTTCGCAAACTATCGCTGCTTCGCGAGCGAGCCGTCCAAGCGCGGGCGCGGCGCTCCACGTCGCCCGATGCACTGCGGTCCAACGACGTCTTGCTCGATGCGCTCGCGCTCAGCGTGCTCATCGCGGTTCAAGAGGCGATCGACATCGCATTCCACATCGCCACCGACGAGGGCTGGGGCGTGCCTGCCTCGTACGCGGAGGGATTCGAGCTCCTGGCCAAGCACGAGGTCCTCGACCTTCCACTCGCGCGGGCGATGACCGCCGCGGCGGGTCTGCGCAACCGCATCGCGCACGCCTACGCCACGGTGGACGTGGATCGCCTTTGGCGCGAGCTGCCGGAAGGGCTTGACGCGATCGACGCCTTCGCTGCAAAGGTGGCCCAATTTGCCGGGCCGGAGTGAGCGCGCCCGGTCGACCGCGATAGTCGCGCGCTTGGCCCCCGGTCGCGATCGTCGCGGGCCGGCGGCCGCGGTGCGCTTGAAATTGGCCAATTGGAAGGCCACCTCGTCGCACACCGTTCCCCTCGTGACACTCGAGCGAATCGACGGGCCTCCTGCCCCCGTCGATCCGCAGCGCCCACGAACGGCGGCTCGAAGTCCTGGCGATTTGCCAAGCTTCGGCAGCGACCGCCCCGCCCGCACCGAATGACGCCGCCTGGCGTAGAGGACGACGCCCCGGAATCACCGTGATTCGCGCGCACCCCGACGCCGTGGAACCCCTCTGAAATAGCACGGTCCGGCTCTTGCTTCGAAAAAGCGATTGGGAGTGAAGCGGCTGCCCGCTCGTCGCGGCTCGGGGCAACAACGGAGGGACACGCACCATGGATACTCGTGGTCCGGAGGCTTTGCTGAAGGCGGGCGCCCTGCAAAGCGCGATCTTCAACAGCGCCAACTTCTCGAGTATCGCCACCGACGCGAACGGCGTCATTCAGATATTCAACGTCGGGGCGGAACGAATGCTGGGCTACGAGGCCGCCGACGTGATGAACAAGATCACGCCGGCCGACATCTCCGATCCACAGGAGCTGATCGCCCGGGC
>CAZHED010000096.1:0-13213 GCA_964531095.1 uncultured Polyangiaceae bacterium
TGCGAAAGCAGGCTCTTTTTTTTTGCCTTCTGGCCCGCTGCGCTCGCCTCGAGCGCTGCCGGCGACACTCTGCTCTACGCGGTCGCGCTACTGTCTGGGGATTCGCACGGGACGGCCCACGCGTTAGGCTACGCATCGGTGATGTGGGCGCTTCCGAGCCGGCGGAACCTTGTCATGGCCGGCGCGTTTGCGACCGCGGCCGTGACCGTCGTGGCGTCCTTCGGACCGATCGTGCGCCGGATCGTCGGACGCGAGGGGGCGAAGCGTCATCTCGCCGTGACGGTTGGTGGCGTCAGGCCGGCTTGGTTCGCCGTGCGCCTTCTGGACGTCGACCTTGCGCCGCAGCCAACCTCGGGGATACGTGCGCACGTCGGCGAGCTCCGCGTCGGGGTCAGCGCCCTGTTGCGGGTCACACGGGTCGACGTGCGTGGAGCCGAGGTGGTGCTCACCGGTTCTCCGGAGTCGATTCGCGAAGAATGGCGCAACTGGCGCGGCGAACGTGGCGAACCATCCGAGCGGCACGGCGCGACGCCCGCCATCGAGGCGGCGGGGGTCTCGCTGCGGTGGGTGGATCCGGGCGCATCCGAGCGGGTGGCCGAGCTGCGAGGCATGGCTTTGTCCCGCGACGATGCAGGAACGCGTCTCATCGTGACCGACGGCCGGATTCGTCTCGGACGAGCCGGAGTCGAACTCGGAGAGGGGGCCGCGCAGACCGACGCCAGCGGCATGCTGATTCGGGCGCACGCGCGCGCCCTGACGGTCGGGTGGACGACGAGCGGCGACTCAGCGCAGTCAGCGAGCGGAATGCAACCGACCGGTCCTCCGCTTGTCCTCTCCCCGCCCATCGTCGTCGCCCGCGCCGCTCGCCCCGGTCGCCGCGCCCGCACTCCCGCCCCGCCGCCCGAGGACGCAGGCGCGCCCCTCGTGCCCCTGCCGGACCTGCACGCGATCCGGGCGAGCGCGGGAGCTCTCGCCCGGCTGCTCGCCGAGCACATCCAGATCGGGGCGGACATCGGCGTCGACGCGCTGACGTGGACGATCAGCCAGGGTGGCGACCGTGTCGCGCTGACCTTCGGTCCGGGCCCGCTCTCATTCGCCCGGACCCCTTCCCAGCTCGAAGTGGGCTATTCGACCGATAGGCACGGCGCGAGCACGCCGCTGGCGTGGCACCTCGGCCTTCCCCTGGATCGCGATCGCGCCGACCTCGTTATGACGGTCGAGGGCGGGCCCGTCTCTTTATCGCTCCTCGGTGTCAAGGAGGGAGCCGCCGGCCTCGCCGACGTGGACCGAGCGACGGTGACCGGGAGCGGACGGGTCGTGCTCGCCGGCGACGCCACCGCGCTGACGTTCGATGGGGACGTGGGCATGCGCTCGATGTCGCTCGATCTTCCCCGGCTTGCACCCGAACCCGTGCGGGGCTTCGACGTCACGCTTCGGGCGCGTGGGGCGATCACGGCTGCCGGAGTCGTGCGCCTCGACGACTTCGCCGCGACCCTCGGCGCTCTGCGCATCGACGGCAGCGGTGTGTTGGAGCAGAAGCCCGACCACGTGGCCGCGTCCGCGCGCTTCGAAATCCCCTCCGCCGCGTGCCAATCGCTGCTCGACAGCATACCGAGCGCCCTCCTGCCCGAGCTCCGCGAGACCAAAATTGGCGGCACGTTCGGTGCGCGCGGCCGCTTCGCGTTCGACACGCGATCGCTCGACGACCTCGAGCTCAGCTACGACACCAAAGACCAGTGCAGCGTGGGCGAGGCGCCCGCGGCGTTGGATCACGACCGCTTCACGCGCCCGTTCGCGCACCGTATCTACCTGCCCGACGGCTCCACCGCCGAAGAAACCACCGGCCCTGGCACGGACAACTGGACGCCGCTCGAGCAGATCAGCCCATACATGCCGATCGCGGTCCTCACGACCGAAGACGGCGCCTTCCCGAAGCACCACGGCTACAACCACGCGGCCATTCGCGCCTCCATCATCGCCAACCTCAAGGCGCGGCGGTTCGTTCGAGGCGCGAGCACCATCACCATGCAGCTCGCGAAAAACCTCTTTCTCTCCCGCGACAAGACGCTGTCGCGCAAGCTCGAAGAGGTGGTGCTCACCGACTACCTGGAGCAAACGTTCTCGAAAGACGAGATCATGGAGCTTTACCTCAACGTCATCGAGTTCGGCCCGGCGGTGTACGGGATAACGGCGGCAGCCGAGTACTACTTCGGGCGCACGCCCGCGGAGCTCGACCTCGCGGAGTGCCTCTTTCTCTCGACCCTCCTTCCCGCGCCGCTCCGCTACGCGCCGATGCGCGAGGGTGAGCGGCCGTCCGAAGGCTGGCTTCGCACCCTTCGCTCGCTCATGGAGGTCGAGCGAAAGCGGGGGCTCATCACCGACGCCGAGCTGTCGGAAGGCGAGAGCGAAGAGGTTCTCTTCTGGCACGGGGGAGCTCGCCCGCCGCCGCGAGCGGCGGTGCGCGCTCGAACGCCCGTGGTCGGGACCGAAGCCGACGTCGGCGATCCATTCGAAGAACCTTGACGCTCAAGCAAGCAGCCGCACGTTCGACGGCACCGGCATCAGGCACGAAGCGCGGCGAAGAACCTTCGAAGGCGATCGGCGCATTCTTCGCCGCGAACCCCCGCGGTGACTTCGAAGCGATGGTTCAGGCGCGGATCGCGTCCGATCCCGAACATCGTATCAACGGCGCCCCCCTTGGGATCGGCGCATCCGTACACGACCCGCGCCACTCGCGCGTGGACGAGCGCTCCCGCGCACATCGCGCACGGCTCGAGAGTCACATAGGCCGTCACTCCCTCGAGCCGCCACCCGAGGATTCGCGCGGCGGCCTCGCGGATCGCGACCATCTCGGCGTGCGCCGTCGGGTCCGCCCATGCCTCGCGGGCATTTCGCCCCCGAGCCACTTCACGTCCCATTGCGTCAACCAGGACGGCTCCGACCGGAACTTCGCCTTTCGTAGCCGCAATATCCGCCTCTTCGAGGGCGACTCCCATCCAGCGTTGATCGTCCGTCGTCGGGGTCATGCGCGGCTCGAGCTCATTCTCTGACCCGCTTCGGACCCTCTGAAACCTCTTTTAGCCGAGGAATGCCCTGGGGAGAAAAGCGACGACGCGCCAAGTCGCCAAGGCAAGCTGCCAAGCTGCCAAGCAAAAAAGGAGAAGGGCCGTGTATGTGGATGAAGACATGGCGCAGCGGGCGACCCCCATGTCTCGGATGTCATGTGTGCCAGTCTCCTCCCGAAGCGCGGCACAACATTGTTATTTTGCAGGAACGGTGCGACTATGGCCGCCGATCGCAGTATCCCGACGGTTCCTGGCGCTCGCGAGGGCATTGGCAAACGTAGTGCATACCTAGTGCAAACGCGGCGTGCGGGCCGGAAGCTCGGCAGGAACGCGGCGCGAATGGCGCGACGAAAGTGATTCCCATTCCGCGCGCCGCTCTGGGGACCCGGGGGCTGTGAGTTCGGAAGACAGAGACAGACAAGAGAATTGGGGCGACGGGGGTTTAGAGAGTGATTCGGGCTGTCGTAACTACGGGCATCCGCGTTCAAGCGCTCAAACACTCTGGGGCTTGACACGGGCCGACAATCTGAGATCGTGGCGCAATCGCGCTCTGTGGGCTTGAAGTAAAGCCGGCTCGCTGCGCCCTGCGGGAGTAGAGACCGTGAACCTAACAAAAAGGAGTACGTGAGATGACGCTCAGACTTGGGGGTAGTGGGAGGACGAGCTTGGCGGCGCTCGCGTCGCTCACGCTGGCGGCGGCGCTGGCGTGTGGCGTAGCGATGACCGGCTGCGGAGGGGACAGCAACCCGACGCCTGCGCCGACGGCCGATTCTGGTCCGGACGCGACGGGCATCGATGCCGCGCCGGATGCGCCGAACATGATGATGCCGGATGCGGGCCATGAAGCCGCGCCCGGCCAGTGCGCGACTCCGAGCTTCATGCCCGGAGCAGGCACCGTGGCCGCGGGAACGGCGGTGGCCATCACTTCGGCGAATCTGCCAGCAGGCGGATTCATCTTCTATACGACCGACGGGACGCTGCCCACGCACGCCAGCCCCGCGCTGACGTCGGGCATGTCGATCACGATCACGCAGAGCGAAACGGTCCGCGCCGTCGCGTTCGCGTCGACGTGCGTCGACTCGAGCGTTGCTTCGGCCGCCTACACCGTGACTCCGGTCACGCCCGACGCGGGTGACGCGGGCTTGCCGCCGCCCCCGCCGGCATGTCCCACGCCGACGTTCGCGCCAGGCGCTGGAGCCATCCAGGCGGGATCGAACGTGGCCATTACCGCCACCGGGCTGCCGACGAGCGGGTTCATCTACTACACGACCGACGGAACGAACCCGACGCATGGGAGCCAGGTCTACAGCGGGCCAATCCAGGTCAACGGGAACGAGACCATTCGCGCGCTCTCGGCGGCGTCCACCTGTACAGACTCCTCGATCGCCAGTGCGGTCTACACGACCCTGCTGCCGGACGGCGGTCTGCCGCTGCCGGTCTTTACGCCGACGGCCCAGACGGAGAACAACGACTTTCTCTTGGCGCTCTCGGAAGCCACGCCGGGCACCCTGATTTGCTACACGCTCGACGGGGTCACCACCCCGACGTGCAGCACGACGGCGACCGCGGCGACGTGCACGGGAACGTCGGCTGCGTACAACGCAGCGACTCGCGTCAACATCAGCGGCGCCGTCACCGACTCCGCGACTGGCAAGGTCACGGTCCAGGCGATCGCGTGTGGGGTCGGCTACACGACGACTCTGCCCGCGAAGCAGACGTACACGTTGCAGGTGGCGCCTCCCACGATGGTGAACCCGGCGCCGGGCAACACTCTGTTCAACGACAACGGTACGATGACCGCGGTCTGGCCGACCCCGAGCATCTCGACCGTGACCACCGGCGCGACGATTCAGGTCACGACCGACGGAACGTCGATGCCTACCTGCGGCGTCGCTTCCCCTGGTACGCCGGCCGGCGCGACGATCACCATCAACAAGAACACGGTGATCAACGCGATCGGCTGCAAGACCGGGTATGCGCCCTCGACGGTGCCCGACACGCTGACCTACACGATTCAGCTCAACCCGCCGGTCCTGCCGGCGAACACGACGCCGTTCTACAGCGCTGCAGCTGCGACCATCACGCCGGACGACACGACCAACGCGGGCTCCACCGACTGGCTGTGCTCCACCAGTGACGGCACCACGCCGGGTTGCGGCACGACGGCGATGTCCTGCACGGGCACCGGCGCCACCGGGGCAACTTCGCCGACGACCAACAACACCACTGTCAAGACGATCGCCTGCAAGCTCGGGCTGACGCCTTCGACGGTAGTCACGGGCGGACCGTACGTTCTCCAGCTCTCGCCACCCGGTCTCAGCGTGCCCGGATTCGACATGGCGTCGGGCGCTCCGCTGACCTCCTACCGCATTCCCGTCGCTGGCATCGCGGCTCCCAACGCGGCGCAGGGTCAGCCGATCACCACCCCCGCGACGCCGGCAGTTCTGGCGTACGGGTTCACGTGCGTCATCGACAACGGCACGCCGGCTTGCGGTGTCAACGCTTGCACGACGGGGACCCAGGTCGCCGTCGGCGGCGCGATTCCCGCGGTGCCGGTCGCGACGGACGTCTGGTCGATCATCGGGTGCCCCGCGGCAACCGGTGCGAGCGCCAATTTTGCTCCGTCGGTCGTGACCTCCGTTGCCTTCTCGGCGGCGAACGGTGCGCTTGCGCCGAGCATCACGCCGGCCTCCGCTGGGCCGTTCACGAGCCAGCTCAAACCGCAGATCGCCAACACCGACCCCACCGCCGTCAAGATTTGCTACACGACGGACGGATCGACCCCCACCTGCACCAACAACGCCTGCGGCGTCGGCACTTCGTTCGCCGCGGACGGTGCTGGCGCGGCCACCCTGGCGTTCACGGTGACCGCTGGCGGATCCGGTTATAACGCAGGCACGCCTCCCATCGTGTCCGTCTCGGGCGGTGGTGGAACGTGCACGGGGCTCACCCCCACTATCGCCGCCGGTGCCGTGACCGCGGTCACCGGTACGTGCAGCGGGTACACTTCGGCCCCGACCGTGAGCTTCACGGGCGGCGGTGGAAGTGGTGCGACGGCGACCGCGCTTCCGTCGGACGTCGTCGTCCTCGGCGCGCTCTCTACCGACAACACGAAGGTGCAAGCCGTCGCGTGCAGCGGAACGCTGACCTCGACGGCCGCAACTGCGCGAACGTACAACTTCGCGCTCGCCCAGCCGGACTTCACGCTCGTCCAGACGACGGAGGTCACCGGCGATCAGAACGGCGGCGGCGCCAGCGGCGCTGGGCAGCAAATCCAGCTCTCAACGGCGTCGAACTTCGCCGGCGAGACGATCCACTACACGACCGGCGGCGCAACGGCGACGTGCGCAACGGGCACCACGGTCACCTGGAACGGGACGTCGTGGGCCACCTCGGTCGGGTCGGTGATCACCGTCCCCTCGTCCAGTCCGTTCACCCTGAGCGCGATTGCGTGCGGCACGGCTCAGCAGCCTTCAGCGGCTCGGTCGGCGTCCTTCACCGTCGGCACGGCGCCGGTCGTCATCGCCCCAGGCACGGAAGTCTGGGAGAACACCGTCGCCCCGACCCTCACGTCGGCGACCGCCGGCGCGCAAGTCTGCTACACGACCGACGGGTCGAACCCTGGTTGCTCCGCCGGCGCTTGCACCGGCGCGACCACCACGCCAATCGCCAACGCTGGAATGCTCCCGGCAATTGGGACGACCGGCACCACGGTGAAGGCAGTCGCCTGCACCGCGACGCTCGCGGCCTCCGCGCCTACGCAGGCCACGTACACGCTGAACATCTCGAACGTTGTGGTGAACATCGCCACCCAAGTCGCCAACGTCTGCCCGGCGCCGTCCTCGTTCACCCTCGGGCTGGACCAGACGACGGTGAGCACCGACGTCGGCGGACCGACATTCAACGCAACGGTCTGCTACACGCTCGACGGCACGACGCCGCCGGCGAACTGCTCGCCGTTGGTCGCCGTTTCTCCGGCGACTTACGTCTGCTTCAGCACGGGCGCGGGCGGCGCGGGCCTCTCGGCCGTGATCCCGATCAGGGCGACGCAGGCGCTCAGCGTCGTGACCTGCAAGACAGGCTTCAACGCCGCCACCACCGTACCTACGACCGTCCCCATCACGGCCTACTCCCACACGATCACGGTCGACGGCAATCTTGCCGAATGGACCGGGGCGACGGAGCAGCTCAGCAACGGTGCGGCCAACGTCGGTCACTTCACCCACGACGGTACGAATCTGTACTTCGGCGTCTCGGGTGGGTACACGGCGGTGGCTGGGACCGACATCACGATCTACGTCGGCGATGCGACGTCGACCGCCACGGGTCCCTGGACGGGTCCTAATGCGTTCGGCGCTCCCTCGCTGCCGTTCGCGCCTTCCTACGTGTTCAGCTGGGACACGGCCGGCGGCAGTGCACCTGTCGCGCTGGCCTATCCCGGCTGGACCGCGGCGGGCTTCACGCCGGCGGTAGGCTTCCAGAGCGGGACCAACGTGGAGTTCAGCGTGCCCATCGGCGCACTGAAGTCCGTGAACGTCCTCGGCGCCGTGGTGAGCGGCGTCGGAACGGCGCCAGCTCTCGTCGAGGAGTGGCCGGGCGGAACTTACGCCAACTACCTCTCGGATGCCCTGAACTCGTGCCAGGCGCCGAACGCCAACCTGCACTGATCCGCTAGCGACGGGGCTCGCTCCGAGCCCCTGACGCTTCGAAAAGCGAGGCGGTCTCTCTCGAGAGGCCGCCTCGCCGCTTTTGTGCTTCATGAGCTTATGCGCGGCCGAAGCTTCCCTCCCTCGTTCACGTCGGACGTCCAGCCGCGCACGTCGCTCGTGCGCTCGTTGCCGTGGCTCGTGCCCTCGTTGACGTCGGAAGTCCAGGCGCGCACCTGGCTCGCGCGCTCGTTCACGTCGCTCGCGCCCTCGCTGACGTCGGCCATCCAGGCGCGCACCTGGCTCGTGCGCTCGTTGCCGTGGCTCGTGCCCTCGTTGACGTCGGAAGTCCAGGCGCGCACCTGGCTCGCGCGCTCGTTCACGTCGCTCGCGCCCTCGCTGACGTCGGCCGTCCAGGCGTGGACGTCGCTCGTGCGCTTGTAGCCGCGGCTCGTGCCCTCGCGAACGTCGGACGTCCAGGCGCCCACGTCGCTCGTGCGCTCGTAGCCGTGGCTCGTGCCCTCGCGAACGTCGGACGTCCAGGCGCCCATGTCGCTCGTAGCCGTGCCTCGTGCCTTCGTTGACGTCGGCCGTCCTCGGTTATTTATTGGCGGCGAGCGGGAAGCTCTGATCTGACGCGAGGGTCGTTGCCGGGCCAACGCCTGTCGTTGGCGCCTGGAGCCTTGCCTACGGTGGGAGTTTCCGAGTCGTTCGTCCAACAGACGTTCATGCCGTCCGTGGCGACGGCAATGGCGCATTTCCCTGAGGCGATCGTCGTCACCATTCCGCCGGATTTGGGCACCGAGACGACGCTGTTGCCGAGTTGGTTCGCCCAATCTCTCCCCCTCTCACAGCTCGGCCTCGCTCCCTTTGGGCAAGTTCTCCAGAATCACCGAATCCGCGGTCGCTACTCTCATCGCGTCGCCGTGTCGATTGTCCCGCTTCAGGGCGACCGCGACAAAGGCAACTCGTGTCGACGAAGACGGTCAGACGCCAGCCCCGTACAACACGTGCTCGGCCTTCGACGGGTAGATCTGGGTCTTTTTCTCCGCCTGCATGACATGATGTCTAGCAACACCGCAAGAAGGCTGGCCCTTCAGCGCGCCCAGGAAGATTCGAACTTCCGACACCTGGTTCCGTAGACCAGTGCTCTATCCAGCTGAGCTATGGGCGCTCGCCCCTTCTCGGGGGCTGGCGACGATACTCGCCGCGGGCGCCCTGTCAACGCCGTGCTCGGCCACGTGTTTACGGCTCACACTCCGCAAACTTTTTACCCCTCCCCCTCGACCGTGACCCAAGCGCCCCCCCCCGGCGACCACGGCGGCCTCGTGTCTACGTCAAAACGTCATCATCTCGGGCAGTTATGACTGCTCCCGCCCCCTCGCCGAGCCCTGGCACGCACGCTGCTCAAGGTGCCCCCGACTCGAGCACGTCGCCGCCGGGGCCGCGGCGTCTGGCGTGGCTGCCCGGCTTTCTCTCCCTTCCGAAAGCCCGGTCGCAACCCTCGAACCTTGCCTTTGCCCTGCGTGCTTTCTTTCTTCGATGGCTTCCTTCGTTTTACGCACGGCACTTTCACCCTTGCTTTGCTTGGCTCGACGCACCTCCGTGAGGAGCATGATGCGAGGCCGTTAATTGGCTGTCCGGCGGAGGACGGCCTCGGACTTGAGTAGGCCGGCCTCCGGCCTCCACGCGGCGCGCACCTCGCTTCTGGCGGGGGCGCGCTGCCGCGTTTAAGGGCCTTGCCCCGGTCCGCGCCCGTCTGCCTCCTCGCGACTTGTGGGAAGACCCCGTGCGGCCCATGCTAGTCGTGTGACAATCGGCATGGGAACGCGACTATGGCGCGCTGCGCTCGCGGGGACGGTCGTGGCAGCGACTGTCGGCTCCGCCGCCCTCTTGGCGACGGACGCGTGGGCCCAGTCCGCCTACGCCCACCCTTGGCTCGGGGTGGCGATGGACTCGGACGCGGTCGGCCCGGGCGTACGCGTCGGTCATGTCGTGCGTCGCTCGCCGGCCGATCTCGCGGGCCTCCGCCAGGGCGATCGCCTCGTGCGCGTCGCGGGCACGGCGGTCGCCCGGGGAGCCGAGGTCGTGCACGCCGTCGCGGCCTACGCCGTCGGGGAGACCGTGGACGTGGCCTTTCTTCGCGAGGGCGCCGAGCAAACCGCTCACGTCACCCTGGCCGCGTACCCGTCGCAAGACGACATGATGCGCATGGACCTCGTAGGCACCCAGGCGCCGGCGTGGCGTGACGTCGAAGGGGTCAGCGGGGCGTTCCCCGCGTCGATCGGCGCGCTCCGCGGCCGCGTCGTCGTTCTCGACTTCTGGGCGACCTGGTGCGCTCCGTGCCGCATCGTCGCCCCCAAGCTCGGCGCCCTGCAGGCGCGTTACGGCGCGCAGGGGCTCAGCGTGCTCGGCGTGTCGACCGAAGAGGCCCAAGACGTCGCCCTCTTCGCCCAGCGCCTGCCCGTGCGGTACGCCGTCGCGGTCGACAAGCACGCCGAAACGACGCGGTCGTACGGCGTCGCGAGCTTGCCGACCCTCGTCGTCATCGACAAGCGCGGGATCGTTCGCGATGTCTCCATCGGCTACGACCCGATGGCCGACGCGCGCCTCGAGAGCACGGTGCGCGGGCTCCTCGCCGAGGCGGCGCCATGACGGGAGACGAGCATGGCCGATCCGCGGGCCTTGCTGCGTGTCTTCGACGAGCTGCTGTGGGCGCTTCGCCGCCAAGGGTTCGACATCTCGACCGCGCAGGCGATTGACGCTGCGCGCGTTGTGGCGGCGGTCGGGCTCGAGAGTCGGTCCAACGTTCGCGACGCGCTGGGCGCGGTGATCGTGCAGCGTGCCGGCGACCGCGGCCGATTCGACGCCGCGTTCGACGCCTATTTCGCGCCCGACGCCGCGAGGGACCGCGCGACCTCCCTGTGGGACCGGCTGTCCGCGCGCGGCTTCGACGACGGCGAGATCGAGACGTTGCGCGGCCTCCTGGCGGAGCTCGCCGCCAAGGGCGGTCTCGGCGTCGGCCCGCTCGGCACGTTGCTCGGTCGAGGCGCCGACCTCGATCGCGCGCTCGCGGTCGCTGGAGTCCTCCGGAACCTCGACGCGGACAGCGGACCGCAGCTCGGCTTTCTCACGCACCGCCTCCTCTCCCGCATCGGTTCGGGCGCGGCGCGGCGCGCGCTAGGGTCGTTGCGAACGCTCCTCGTGGACGCGATCGGCTCGCGCGGCGACGCGCTGGCCGACGCCCTGGCGCAAGAGCTCGATCGGGCCGAGCAAGACGTTCGCGCGTACGTCCGGCAAAGGCACGACGCTCGCGTGATGGAGCTCGACCGGCAGCGGGCCGAGCACCGTTTGGAAGCGACCCCCTTCGCGGCGCTGACGGAAGCGGAGATCGAAGACGTTCGCCGCGCCGTGCGGCGATTCGGCGAGCGGCTCCGTGGAGGAGTGCGCCTGCGGGCCAGGCGGCGTTCGCGCCGGGGCCGCATCGACCCGCATCGCACGCTCCGTCGGGCGCTCCGCACGGGCGGCGTTCCGTTCGACCTCGCGCGCCGGGAGCTCCGCCGCGACCGCCCCCGGGTCGTTCTGCTGTGCGACGTGAGCGACTCGGTGCGGGCCGCCGCGTGCTTCCTGCTCGAGCTCACCTACGCGGTGCAAGACCTGTTCGACCGCGCCCGGACGTTCGTCTTCGTGAGCGACCTCGGAGAGACGACGCAGCTCTTCGCCCGCGAGCCCGTTCGGGTCGCCATCGCCCGCGCGTGGGCCGGAGGCGTCGTGGCCGCCGGCGACAACTCCAACTACGGCCGGGTGCTGCGCGCGTTCGAAACGCAATACGCGCGGGAGCTCGACCGCCGCACCACGGTCGTCATTCTCGGCGACGGACGCAGCAACTTCCACGACCCCGCGGCCGACGTGCTCGACCGCGTCCGCGAGCGGTCGCGCGCCTTGCTGTGGCTATGCCCCGAATCGCGCGGAACGTGGGGACAGGGAGACAGCGCGATGGCCGTCTACGCCCCCAAGTGCTCTGCCGTCTACGAAGTGGGCTGCGCCGCCGACCTGGAACGGGCCGCCCGGAGGCTGATTGCGCGGGGGTGACTGGAGCGAGAAGGTCAGAAAGAATCCGTCGGCGGGTGCACCCCGTGGACTTTTCCTTCGAGTCGCTTGCTTGTCCAGACCCGGTTGCGCGCATCGACGATGACCGCCCCGACGCCGTCGAGCGACTCGACGAGCGCGAGCCCTTTTTCGGGCCCGAGGATGAACACCGCGTCGTCGATCTCGTCCGCGAGGAGCGCGGTCGGCGCCCAGATCGTCACGCTGCGCGACGCCGTGGCCGGGTAACCGGTGTGCGGATCGATGATGTGGTGATAGCGCTTGCCGCCGACGATGTATGCGCGCTCGTAGTCGCCCGCCGTGCTGAAGGCGTGATCGCTCACGCTCATCGTGGCGAAATAGTCCCCCTCGTCGCTGCGCGGGTCGCGAATGCCCGCGAGCCACGGTGACCCGTCGGGCTTGTTCCCGTGGGCGTAGAGGTCGCCGCCGGCCTGCACGAAGAACGAAGACAGCCCCGCGTCGAGCAACACCTGCGATGCGTGGTCGACCGCGTAGCCCTTCGCGATCCCGCCGAGCCCGATCCGCACGTGCGACTCGTCGAGCATCACCGTGTGCAGCGCCTCGTCGAGCTTGACGTGCTTGTAGCCCAGGTACTTCTGGCGCGCGCGCACGTCCTGCGCCGAGGGTGGATGCGGGTCCAGGTCCTCGTCGAACTTCCAGAGGCCGTGCAGCGTTTCGAACGTCACGTCGAACGCGCCTCCACTCATTTCGCTCGCGTGGAGCGACTCGCGGATCACGTCGAACGTCTCCTGCGACACTTCGACGGGCGCCCTCCCGGCGGCCTCGTTGATCCGGGAAACTTCGCTGTTCGGGTCCCACGTCGTCATGAGCTTCTCGAGGCGCTTGATCTCCGTCGTGGCGGCGTCGAACGCCGCGCGCACGCGGGTCGCGTCCACCTCGGGCGTCGTGAACGCGGCGTACGCGAGGTGAGTCCCCATCGCCCGCGCTTCACCGGTCACCCGCTCCGCCGCGAACGGCACGGGCGGGGCCGCGGCTTCGGCCTGGACGGGTTCCCGAGTCGCGGCGGGCGCCGGCACAGGCGCGGTCGGCGGGGCGGACGCAGTGGGCGCTTGTGCCTGATCGTGGCAGCCGGCCCCGACGGCGATAAGGATGGCGGCGGCGAGCGACGGTCTCATCGGATTCGATGAAGGGTAGGGGGCCACCGGCGATGCGAAAAGCCCCCCGCGTGTGTTCCCCTCCGCCCCCGTGCCCGGGCCCGTGCCCGCGCAGCGAAAGTGATTGGACGAACTACACCTGACCGCTCCCGGTACTGAACCCGGCGGCTGCGCCGCCGGCTTGATGACGCAGCAGCACAACAAGGGACTCATCGTCCGCCGGGCACGGTCCCGTGGAAGAGAGCAGCACAACAGGGGACCCATCGTCCGCCGGGCACGG
>CAZHED010000097.1:0-13040 GCA_964531095.1 uncultured Polyangiaceae bacterium
CAGCGGCGAGCGCATCAACCTGACATTCAGGCGAGTCGTGGGCTGCTCGTGAGGGGGAATAAACGCTCTTCTGAGGATGCACCCCTTGCGCGTCCTCTGGGCTGGGCAAAACTCAGACTTCCGATGGCGCGCGTCCAAAACCGGCTCTCGGGGAACGCGCCCGGCGAGTTTTTCGTCGACGACGCCTGCATCGATTGTGAGACGTGTCGCATCGTGGCCCCCGAGGTCTTCGTTCGGTCCGAGGCGCTCGGGATGTCGGTCGTGCGTGAGCAGCCGAGGTCGGACAACGGTGCGCTGCGCGCGAAGATGGCGCTCGTCGCTTGCCCCACGAGCGCCATCGGGACCGAGAGCAAGCTCGACGTGCGCGCAGGTGTTCGAGCGTTCCCTGAGCGCATCGCAGGGAGCGATGTCTATTATTGTGGCTTCGCCGCCGAGAGCTCCTTTGGCGCCTCGAGCTATCTCGTGTCGCGTGAAGGGGGAAATGTTCTCGTGGACTCCCCGCGCGCTGCGCGCCCGCTGCTCGAGCGCATCGCCGCCCTGGGTGGCGTCCGCACGATGCTCCTGTCGCACCGGGACGACGTGGCCGACCACGCGATCTTCGCGCGACGCTTTGGCTGCACGCGCGTCCTGCACACGGCCGACGTCGACCCCGGGACGCGGGACGTCGAGCGTCGCATCGAGAGTGAAGAGCCCGTCGCGCTGGCCCCCGATCTCCTGGTCATCCCGGTCCCCGGCCACACACGCGGCAGCGTCGCCTTGCTGTACCGGTCGCGCTTTCTCTTCACCGGCGATCACCTCTGGGGCAGCGAGGACGGCAACGAGCTCGAAGCGTCGCGCGACGTGTGCTGGTACTCGTGGGCCGAGCAGACGCGGTCGATGCAGAAGCTCCTCGGCTACGACTTCGAGTGGGTGCTGCCGGGACACGGTCACAGGTTTCGCGCCGATCCGCCGACGATGCGACGCAAACTCGAAGAACTCGTGGCCCGAATGAGGAGCGGCGCGCGATGAAACGCGTTTGAGTCGCTCTCGATCGCGATTGGCAGCTTTGCGGTTGGGAACAAGCTCGTCACGCTCCACCACTCCTATGCAAAGAAAAGATAGGAAACGCACTCGCACGTGAGCCGCCACGCCGAGAGGAGAGGAGAGGAGAGGGGGGGCGGGGTGGCGGCCCTCGCGCGTCTGGGGTGAAGAGGGCAGAGAATGCACGAGGCCAGCAGGCGCCGGCGCAGCCGGCGCCTGCTGGCCGACTCGCTTCACGCGCGAGCCGCCTTCTCCTGCTCGAGCGGGCTCAGTGCACGAGCAGCGAGGTTGGCGGGCTCCAGTCGCCCTCGCCCTTCTTGGTCCCGGCCTTGTACCGGAACATCACCGTGGCGCCGGGCGTGAGCCCGGAGATCGTGGTCTTGGACTGCAGAGTGCTCGGGGCAGCGAGCCACGGCTCGCCCGCGTCGGTGCTGTACTGCCACTCGTACGAGGCGCGGTGCGCGGCCGAGTTGGTGACGAGATTTGCCGAGCCGGAGACGGCGCCCTGCTTGGCAGCGAAGACGCGCGGGGGCCGGACGGCGGGCTTTTTCACGGCCAATCCGGCGCTCTGGATCATGGACGCGGAGGTTTCGACGCTCGCGTCCGCGGTCGTCTGAATGTAGTTCCTGAGCTGGTCCATCAGCTTGACCAGCGTAGCGCGCTTCTCGTTGCGCGAAGTCGCCGCGCCCTTGGTGCGCGACAGCGTCGCAGTCTCGGCGGTCTGCAGCCGGTTGATCGCATCCGTAACCGCCGCCAGGGTCGGCGTGGGCGTGGGGAAGGAGGGGTTGCTCGTCATCGCTTGCACGATGTTCTGGGCCTGCGTGACGAGCGCCGGCACGTTTCGCACGAGCTTGAGCGATGCGAGCGATCGCGCGGTGGTTTTCGTCGTAGTGGTCATGGCCGTCACCTCGTGGCGTGAGAAAGGTCCTTTGTCGCCTGACAAAGGTCCTTGGTGTCCAAGCAAAGTGCCTTGTTGGTCTGATCAAGTGACTGTGTGTTCGATCCTCTTCGAACGGACAACTGACAAGCGACCTCGTTCAAACAAACAACGTGCGTGCTGGTCTTGACGACGTCCATGTTGGGGCCTCAAAGGATTTCTGTCGTCTCGCACCCCGACGATGCGAGACGTACGAGGAGTTTGGTCCTGGGTCGAACGTCCAATGAATGCTCCCAAAGGCTCTTGTTGAGGCGACAGAGGACCCTTGTTTCGTCAACGAGGCCCGATGCGTCTCGACAAAGGTCCTCGTTGTCGAGTCAAAGAGCCTTTCACTCGAGTCCGAGGACGCTTCACGGACGACAAAGGCCCTCTCGCGAACTTGCCGCCCGGGACGCGCCCGCGTCACGGCGAGCGTTCCGTCTTCACCCTTTCTACCCTTGGGCCTCGGTGCACGGGGTGATCGATCGCTCGGCCGGCGCCCTCGGCGCCTAGGCGCCCTGTAGGCAACCTTCATCCGTCGCGGCGAACCATTTCGCACGCCCTTTCCCCGAGGAATCAGCGTCGCCGTTCCGTTCTGGACGGCGGCGATCCGCCGGCGGAGCTCGTCCCGATCCAGGTCGTCGTCGAGCTCGTCGACGACGGCGCAAGCCGTGCAATCGCGCGCCCTTCGGGCTATGGTGCCCTTAGAGAAGGCGCGCTGTGGACGAAACGGATCTTCTTCGGCGAATCACTGTGAACCCCGATATTTTCGGCGGCAAACCGATCATCCGTGGGCGCCGTCTCGCGGTGGAGCACGTGCTCGGGATGCTCGCCGCGGGTGATAGCCCGGAGGTCATTCTCGAGGGATATCCCTGGCTCGAGCGGGATGACATTCGAGCTTGCCTGATCTATGCCCGGCGCCTCGTCGGCCATGAGCGCGTGGAGCCGCTGATCCTAAAGACCGGAACGTGAAGCTCCTGCTCGACACGTGTGTCTGGGGAGGCGCACGAATCGCGCTGAGAGCCGCAGGTCACGACGTGGTCTGGGCCGGCGAGTGGCCCGAGGATCCAGGAGACGAAGCGATCCTCGCGACGGCCGTCGCGCATGGGCGCGTCCTCGTTACGCTCGACAAGGACTTTGGCGAGCTCGCCATTGTGAGGGGTGCTTCGCACTCCGGTATCGTTAGGATTGTCGGTTTCGCTGCCCGTGATCAAGCTTCCGCCTGCTCGCACGTGATCGCCCTTCACGGCGAACCGCTCGCAGCGGGCGCGATCGTGACGGTCGAGCCGGGACGAATTCGGGTTCGACCGCCTGCGGGGGTCTGATAATCCAGGGCCGGCCTCAGCGTCTCCCGGGGTCTGCACAATCAGCGGAGCGGGGGTGGCGACGGGCGTCGGTCGCCTAAGCATCCCAAAGAGCCGCGGCCACTGCCCGACGTTCAATAGGAGCCGGGGCGATCGCGATGCTTCGAGGGGCCATAACGCCGTCGCTGCGCCCCCTCTACCCTGGGCGCCAATGGGTACGCGGTGCACGCTCTGGTCGATCGAAGGGCTCGCTCTTTCGCACACGGGCCCTGCGCGAGGACCCTTTGCGCAACGAAGGATCCGACCGGGAACCGATGGGGGTTAAACCCGCGCATCCCACCGGAATTATTAGATTCTTTTAATCGTAGGTCGAGGGTTCGAGTCCCGCTCGGCCCACCCTGTTTTGAATGTCTTCCAGTACTTCAGCCTGGCGCGTTCGGCCCTGATCCGCTGGATTCGGCTGGGGACACGTAGAATGCACGTACAGGCTTGAGCGCCGCCGTCTGACGCGCCAAGAGCGGCCTCACGCGGGGCCTTCCGTAGACTTTGTGAAGCATCTTGGTGTCCGCGTGCCCGGGAGCTGAGACCGAGCCTGATCGGGTAGGGCGGCCCGACGAGAGCCTGAGCGGCAATAGCGCGTGGCTACAACTTCACCCGGGCCGAGTGTCGTTCGTCGTGGTCCGAGTTCGCCTTGGTGCCGGTCACGTACGCCTTGGCCATTTCGAACAGATACGTCACGCCCTCGAGGCCGGATGCGTCCCAATAGGCGGCCTCGTTGGGCTCGACAATCAGGATGCACAACGAAGGATCGTCCTTTCCTTTTGGAAACCAAATCTTCCAGGCTTCGGACCACAACTTGTCGATCAGCGCCCGATCCTTCACGTGCCGCGCGACGCCCGTCACCGAAACGAATCGCCGCTTGTCCTGCATGCAGACGTTGACGCACGGGTCGGCCTCCAGCTCTCGCACCTTGGGCGAATCGATCGCCGTCGAAAAGTACAACCCCTCCTGGTCGTCCTCGTTGTGAACAATAGACAGCGGCCGAGACCGCAACCCGCCGTCTTCGGCGCGAGTGACCAACATGGCCGTGTCGAAATCGCCTATGATCTTTTTCAGGCGTTCGCGTTTTTCCGAGTCTGTGAGCGTCGTTGTCATGAAGTGAAAACATAGGAAGCGGCAATGGCGATGCAACCCCCTTCGGACTGTGGGCGCAGCTTGGACGCAGGGGAAACCTGGCCGCGCGCGCGTCGAAAGCTGCAACGGCGCTCACCCGCGCTTGCTGTCTGGGTGCGGCACCGATAGGCTTTTGGAATTGGTAATGCGTCGTGGATTGAGACGGTCGCGCAAGCCCGTAAGGCGATTCCAGCGCGCTGTTGCGCTCACGACCGTGCTGGCGCTGGCAGGATGCGTGGCCAAGGAGCTCAAGCTCGTCGCAGGTGGCGACGCGCACCAGCTACGCATGCGACCGCCGACGAGCATGCCGAATTCGCCGAATCACCCTGCGATCCTCGTTTTGGCGTTCGACGGCGTCGACCGGGCGCTTCTCTACGATGCACTGCGCAAGGGGGAGATGCCCGCGCTGGCGGGGCTGCTCGGCGGTAGCGAGCGGGGCGAGTTCCCGCACGCCTATTTCGACCCGTCGCTCCTCTCGACGCTTCCCTCGACGACCATGGCCGCGTGGGTGACCACCTTCACCGGCGTCGGGCCCGCCCATCACGGCGTGACCGGCAACGAGTTTTTCATCCGAGAAGAACGGCGTCTGGCCGCCCCCGCGCCGGCGACGTTCAACGACCACGAGCCGGTGATCGCGATCTACACGGACCAGTACCTGAACAAGCTATGCTTCGTGCCGAGCGTCTACGAGCGCATGAGGCAGGAGGACCCGAACGTCCTCGTCTGGGTGGCGATGCAGCACTTCTACGCCGGCGCCGATCGCCTGCTCTTGACCAAGCGGACTGTCGTCGTGCAGGCCTTCGAGTCCTACGTCGAAGAGACCGTGACGAAGCTTGCGACGCAGAAAGAATCGTGGGGTTTCTATGAGAAGCTCGATACGGAGGTCGTCAACGTTGTCGTAGCAGCGCTCGACGCCGAGCCGTTGCCCGACGTGCTCACTGTGTACCTGTCGGGCACCGACCTCTACGCGCATGTTGCCGCCGAGGGTCCGGATATCGCGCGCCGCGCCTACCTGCACGAAGTGATCGACCCGCAGATCCAGCGCCTCGCAGCGAAGCTCGGCGCGCGGAATGCGCTCGACGGTCGCTATGTCGTCGTAACGTCCGACCATGGCCATACCGAGGTCGTTCACGATGAAGCGCATGCCATGACGACGAAAGACGAGCACACCCCGCCCGCGCTCCTTCGAAAGGCGGGCTTCCGCGTGCGGCCCTTCAAGCTCGACGTGGCAAAGGACGACGACTTCCAGGCTGTGCTCGCGTACCAAGGCGCGATGGCCTACGTCTACGTCGCGGATCGAAGCACCTGCGCGAACGAGAAGCAGCCTTGCGACTGGGCGCGGCCGCCTCGCTACGAAGAAGACGTTCTGCCGGTCGCCGATGCCTTCTACACGAACAATGAGGACGGCTCGCTGGTCCCCGAGCTGAAAGGCACGATCGACATGATCCTCACGCGGCATCCCAGGCCGTACGCGCAGGAGGACCTGCCGTTCGAGGTCTATGTCGGACGCGGCAACGTCGTGCCGGTCGAGAAATATCTCGCGCAGCACCCTCACCCCACATACGTCGACGTTTCATCGCGGCTGCGCGAGCTCGGGGTCGGGCCGCTCGGCGAACGGGCAGGGGATGTCATCCTCCTCGCGCACGACGGCGATCGCGACGCGCCCGATCAGCGCTACTACTTCGCGGCACCGTATCATTCGTGGCACGGCAGCCCTTCGCGCAAGGACTCCGAGATTCCACTGATCGTCGCCCGCCCGGGTGATTCGACCGACGCCATTCGCGGCGTTGTAGAGAGCGCCCTCGGGGAGCACCCGCATCAGCAGAAGGTGACGGATCTGCTTCTCTCGCTCCGCCGGCAGCCGCGCGTGCGCGCCTCGTCACCGCGCTAGTGAATCGCGGGCGATCGGAGCGGTGCCGGGTTTTTCCTGCGTGAGGTCATGCGTGAGCGTGACCACGCCCGAACACAGCGTGTTTCACCACGAGTACTGCGATCGCGCCGATGACCGCGACGAAAAGGCTCCAAATGTTGAAGCCGTCCACGCCGGTGGCGCCCACGATGTGAAAGAGAAAGCCACCGACCACCGCACCCACAACTCCGAGAACGATGTCGAGAACCATCCCTTCGCCAGTCTTGTTCACGACCTTGCTAGCAATGAACCCCGAAACCAGTCCCAGAACAATCCATGCGATGATCGACATTGTGATTCTCCTTCTTGCCCCATCTCGTGCCGAACTGCCTAAAGCACAAACGGGGCCGCGGCCTTTTCGCACTCGTTTTGCGCGGTGGCTTTCCTGCTCTTCGCAGAATTCCAAGCGTCGCCTCGCATTGTGCCTTCCTGCGCCTCGCCGAGGCGGCGGTGCTCGCCGCGCATCCGCAATCAGCGCGGGGGGACAGGCACCCGCCAGATGTCCCTGGCATAACCGCGGATCGTCTCGTCGCTCGAGAATCGGCCCATGCCAGCCAGATTGGACAGCGCCATTTTCGCCCACCGATCGGGGTCGAGGAACGCCATTTCGACCGCGCGCTGGGCGTCGACGTACGCGCGAAAGTCCCCCAGGACGAAGAACCAATCGTGCTCCAAGAGTGCGTCGATGATCGGACGATGACGCCAAGCCTCGCCGCTCGAATAGGCGCCGCGACCAATCTGCTCCAGGACGTCCTCTAGGTCGCTATCGGCGCGGACGGCAGCGCGCGGGTCGTAGCCGTTGCGCTGCTTTTCGAGGACGTCCTCGTGGGTCATGCCGAAAGAGAAAAAATTTCGTTCGCCCACGGCCGCGCGGATCTCGATGTTCGCCCCGTCGAGGGTGCCGATGGTGAGGGCACCGTTCAACGAGAGCTTCATGTTGCCGGTCCCCGACGCCTCCGTGCCGGCGGTGGAGACCTGCTCCGAGAGGTCGGCGGCGGGAATGACGATCTCGGCGAGGGAGACCGAGTAGTCCGGCAGAAAGACGAGCTGGATGCGATCGCGCGTGCGCTCGTCGGCCCTCAGGGCGGCTCCCACGTCGTTGGCGAGGCGGATGATGCGCTTGGCCATTTCATATCCGGGCGCGGCCTTGCCCGCCAGGAGGAGGACGCGGGGAATTCGCAGCTCGCCTCGGATCGCCAGGCGGTGGAGGAGGACCGCGTGAAGAATGGGCAGGAGCTGGCGCTTGTACTCGTGGATGCGCTTGATCTGGACGTCGAAGAGCGCGTCCGGCGAGAGCCGAATGCCGTGCGTCTTCTCGACGAGGGCGGCCAGGTTCTGTTTGTTCACGCGCTTTGCGGCACGGAAGGCGCTGCGCAGGCCGGGGTCCTCGACGACCCCCGCGAGCCGCTCCAGCTGAGGCAGGTCGGTGACCCACCCGTCGCCGACCTTCGCCGTGATGATCTCCGACAGGGGTGGGTTGCATTTGCGCAGCCACCGGCGCGGGGTGATCCCGTTGGTTTGGTTGCCAAACTTCGCAGGCCACATGTCCGCGAAGTCCCGAAACAGCCGCTGTTGCAGGATCTCGCTGTGTAACTCGGAGACGCCGTTGACTTTGGCGCTGCCCACGATCGCCAGGTGCGCCATGCGTATGTGCTGGTCGGGCCCCTCTTCGATGAGGGACATCCTCCGGATGCGCGCAGGGTCGTTGCCGAAGTGGGTTCGGACCTCCTCGATGAAGCGGCGGTTGATCTCGAAGACGATTTGCAAGTGACGCGGCAAGATCCAGCCGAAGAGCGAGACGGGCCACTCCTCGAGCGCCTCGGGCAGGACCGTATGGTTCGTGTAGGCGAAGCATCGGTAACTGATCGCCCACGCGTCGTCCCATTCGAGGTGGTGCTCGTCGAGCAAGAGCCGCATCATCTCCGCGACGGCGACCGCGGGATGGGTGTCATTGAGCTGGAAGACCGCCTGTTTGTGAAGGGTGCTGACGGAGCCGAAATGCTTGACGTGACGGCGAATCACGTCCTGAAGGGTGGCGGAGACGAAGAAGAACTCCTGCTTCAGGCGAAGCTCGCGCCCCTCGGCGATCTGGTCGTTCGGATAGAGCACGCGCGCGAGGTTTTCGCTCGCGTTCTTGTCGCAGACGGCCTTGATGTAGTCTCCACGGCTGAAGCTCGCGATGTCAAACTCGCGTGTCGACTTCGCCGACCAGAGGCGAAGCGTATTGACCACGTCGTTGCGATAACCGGGGACGGGCGTGTCGTAAGCCATCGCGATGACGCTCTCGGCGTCCGCCCACTCGAAGACGTCGCGAGCCTCGTGCTTGCGCGCGATGACCCGCCCGCCGAACTTCACGAGGTAGATGCGGTGGGGGCGGGGAACCTCCCATGGGTTCGGGTAGCGCAGCCAGTTGTCGGGGCGCTCGACCTGCTGGCCGTCGACGATCGCCTGGCGGAAGATCCCGTACTCGTACCGGATGCCGTAGCCGATCGCCGGGATGCCGAGCGTGGCCATCGAGTCGAGAAAACATGCGGCCAGACGCCCAAGGCCGCCGTTGCCGAGACCCGCGTCGTCCTCGTAGCGCGCGAGTTCGGCCCCATCGAGCGCGAAGCTCCCGAGCGCGGCGCCCACCTCGCCGGTGATCCCGAGGTTGAGCATCGCGTCGTCGAGCAGGCGACCGATGAGAAACTCGAGCGAAAGGTAGTAGACATGTCGGTCGCGGAACGTCCGCCGCATCGTCCGGGTCCAGCGCTCGGAAATGCGGTCGCGGATGGTGAGCGCGAGCGCTTGATACAAATCTCGTGGCGTCGCCGAGAATTCATCTCTCACGAGCGTCGACCCGACATGAGACGCGAAGGAGCGCTCGATGGCGTCCCGGTCCATCGAAAGATGGGTGGCGAATAGGTTCTCGGTCCGCTCGCTCATGGGTCCGCCCCTCCGCATCGTATGGGAGCCAAGGCTCCTCGACGCAGGCGTCGCCATCACCTGCGGGATAGAGAGTAGCGCACTCGCCGCGATCGAGCGACACGCCATGGCCCGCGCCTCGGCGCCGCCGCTCACGCGCACCGAGACCCCCGGTCGTCAACCGGAGTTGCAATCTCCTGTTATTGACGCGTCCTGGAAGCGGGAGTCTGCTCGGCTGGCCGTTGACGAATCCGTACGCACGGAACTTCCGCAACGGCGACGAAAGCAGAGGTGGGCGATGAAACGAGAAGCAACGCTCCGATCGGTACTCGTGCTGAGCGTCTTGGCGGCACCGGCGATCGGCCGCGCAGAGACCGCCCGATTGGTGGACAAGAGCGTACTTTCGGGCGCCAAGCTGCGCACGACCACGCTTGCGCCCGGAGGCCACCGCATCGCAGCGGCCTCGGAGCGGCAAAACGCCATTCCCGGTGTCGACTCGCTCGTCAACTTCGTCGGGACCTTCCAGGCCGATGGGGTCGATCAGAACGGAACCCCCAAGCGCGAGTGGACGTACGCGATGGTCGGCACCGCGCCCGAGCACGGCGGCATCACCATCCTGGATGCACCTATCGTCCCTGTCTCTCTGGACCTCCTCGGAGAAGACGGGTCGCTCTTCTTTCATCTCGACGTGACGCCGTTCGTCATACCCACTTTGCTGTCGCCGGTATTCGCCCCATTTCGCTGGTCATCGAGCCCCTTCCCGACGCAATACACCGACGCCGTTCAGCGCGCCGAGTTTTTCAGCAAGATGCGGCCGAACTGGCACACCTTTCTCCTTCCCAGGATCGTTCAGCCTCGCACCGTGACGCTGCAGGCGACAAGCTACGTCGCGGTCGCGAACGACGACGGTACCTGTTGCGCGGCCGTGCTCGTCGACGAGAACGCGTTCGTGGCCGCAGTTTTCCCGGCCACGCCCGACGACACGTCCACCGTGCTCGGTCAGTTGGAGAGCTCGAACGAGATCTCGACGCGATCGATCACCACCCTGCTCTTCCCCAACACGTATCTGACAGACCCCACTCTCGGCTGTTGCGTGTTGGGGTTCCATACGTATGACGTCGAGCCCGGCGACGCGACCAACCATGGGCGCGAGCGCCGCTACGTCATGAACTTCTCGAGCTGGATGTCCCCTGGGCTTATTGGTGCGGGACTCGGGGACGTGACCGCGCTGAGCCACGAGATGGCCGAGACCTTCAACGACCCCTTCGTCGCCGGCGACGGGGTGCACAACGTCGTGCCCTGGTGGCAGTCGGGGCCTGAATGCCAGGATGTCAACGAAGTCGGCGATGTCATCGAAGGCCTCGCCAATTCCGCCTTTCCGGTCGAGCTCAACGGGATGACCTACCACCCGCAGAACGTGGCCCTTCTGCCCTGGTTTGCGCGTGAGTCAGTGTCGTCAGCCATTCATCACGCCTACAGCTTTCCTGACGAAACGGTGCTGACGGCCCTCTCGCCGGTTCAATCTGCGATGTGCCACTGAACGCAGAGACGGTGAGCGACAGCGATCGGGGTCGATCGGAGTCGGAGGAACGGACAACGCTGGCGTGTGTCACGAGCCAGCTTGCGCGCTGATGCGGTACGTCGACAACGAACAGGCATCGAAACGAGAAAATCACGCGCCGGTCGAAAGAAGAACTGCAAGGCTCTGTAATCGACCATCGGTGCATACGAACTTACACTCCCCCTTGAACCTGCTCGCTCTGACTCATCGAACGAGCACTTTTGTGTATGCATCAAATCAAATCAAATAGGTGATTGCGATGTTCAACAGCGCGGACGTGATGCGCTATCGTCTTTGGGGTGTGGGCATCCTCGGAATACTGTCGGGGTCTCCGGTGGCCGCCTCGATGGGGTGCAGTCCGTCAGGGGCGGACGCGTCGCGCATCTCGGAGAGCGAGGGCGCTGCAATGACCGGCGGGCAGGGGAGACAAACGCTCCGAATCAGCGCGACCCAGGCCATTCGCCCGCCCGCCAAGCAGGCCTATCGCCATTTGGAGGGCAGCCCGTTGTCCGCCGACTCGGCGAGGCGAGCGCCCGGCGAGCAAGGCGCGCCCAACTATCGGATCCACAATCCGGGGAGCGCGCCCGACCGACGTCCGTTCTTCAGGGAATACTCCGACCGCAAAGCTCCCCCATTCGTTCCCGGAGAGCGGGCCCCTCGTGGGCCCGGCGACGCGGTGGACGTTCAAGTGGACCGCGGTCAAGTCCTCCGGCCGCTCCCGAGGACATTGTTTGGCAACAATGCGGCCGTTTGGGATGGCGCCAACTTGCAGTCGCTGGCGATGTTCGACCGGCTCAAGGCCGTGAATCTGCCCCTTCTGCGCTTCCCGGGCGGGAGCACGTCTGACACCTACCATTGGGACGGGGCGTATCCCCCCTACGCAGTGGCGCAAGGCTGGAACGTGATGAGCCAGAGCTGGGCGGTCAGCACGGCGGAATACATGTACATGGTGCGCCGGCTCGGCGCGATCCCGCTCATCACGGCCAATTACGGTTACGCAACGTACGACACGACCGCCACCGACGGAAATCCGGCGAACGCGGCTCGCCTCGCGGCCGACTGGGTCGAGTACTGCAATGCCCCGAACGACGGGTCGAATCCAAACGGAGGCAAGGATTGGGCGGCTCAGCGAGCGCTCGACGGATCACCCGAGCCATTCGGCGTGAAGTACTGGGAAATCGGCAACGAGACGTTCGGCAACTGGGAGGTTGGCTACGATCCAGAGGGGAGCACGTACGCCGAGAACTTCAAGACCATCGCCGACGCGATGAAGGCCGTCGATTCGAGCATCTCCATCGGACTCGTGGCAGAGGTGGACACCCCAGGTCAGCCCTGGACGGCAGCCGTCCTCTCGCACCCGGGCACCCTCGATCGAGCGGATTTCTTGATCGTCCACGACTATTTCGAATACATCGTCGCTCCCGGTCAACTCTCGGACAGTCTGCTCCTCGCGCAGTCGAGCCAGATCGGAGAGCGAAAGGCGTGGCTGGATGACCTCGTGGCCGTGAACACGGCGAGAGCGCCCGGGTCAATTCCGTATTATCTCGGGGAATACAATGGAACGATCCCAAGCAATCCGATGCAAATCTCCCTTGTGAACGGCCTCTTCGTGAGCAAGGTCCTCGGGGAGCTCGCCACCACAGGGTGGGCGGCGTCGTCGATCTGGGACGTGCTCAACAACTACGACACGAGCGGTGCGTTCGGCGCCGGAGATTCCGGCTTCCTTTCGGTCAACCAGCCCGGCGTGCCGGACTTCACCCCGCGCCCGAGCTACTATCCTTTTTACTTCTACACGAGAAACTTCGGCGATCATCTCGTAGGGGTCACGAGCAGCGATCCGGCGGTGACGGCGTATGCGAGCACATGGTCGGACGGCGCGACCGGGGTCGTCGTCGTCAACGAGGCGGCTTCGAGCAAGCGCGTGACGCTGTCGCTCTCGGGCGGGGAGCCGTCCGAGCGAGCCAACGCCTGGGTATTGTCTGGCGACTCGCTCGATGCGGAGCAGGTGACGCTCAACGGGCAGCGCGCGAGCACTCTCGCTGGCGGGCCGTTGCCGGAGGCCGTTGTTCCGTACTCGCTGCGCGCGAGCCCGGACGGCACCTTCGTGTGGACGATCCCGCCGAACTCGGTCGGCAGCGTCGTCATGTACTGACACGCCGAACGTCGAGTGCTGCCTGAATGGCACGTCAACTCACGGCTCGTAGCCAAGCTGGCCATGGCTGTTGTCACCCCAGCAGTCCACGATGCCCCCTG
>CAZHED010000098.1:0-12966 GCA_964531095.1 uncultured Polyangiaceae bacterium
CCCCTACCCGACCGGCTCCACAGGCGTCCGCGGAAAGTCCGCGTCGCCGGACAGATCGGCCTCGATCGCCGCCATGATGGCCAGCACCACATGGTCGTTCCACGGGCGCGCCACGATCTGCACGCCGACGGGCAAACCCGCGCTCGCGCCGTCGACCTGCGCCGCCTGGACAACGAGTCGATCGCGGCTCGCCGAGCGCGCCGTTTCCCCGCTTCGAACGCGCGAGACCGGGACGACGCCCGCGGGGAACTGGGTGACGTTGAAGGCGATCGAATAGCTCGACGCGAGAGTGAACCCGTTGGAGCCGCCGTGGGGCAGCGCCGGAGTGGCGTACGCCGGACAAACGAGCGCGTCGATCTGGTCCCGATCCATGGCTTCGAGGAAGGTGGTGCCGTAGCCGCGCAGCCGCTCGGTGATCCGCCAGAGCTCGTCGACGCTCTTCTCGCCCACCGCATCGAGCAAGAGCGCGAGGTTGTCCTGCCCCATCGCACGCGCCGCGAGGGCTCCCAGGCGCCGCGCACCGGCCGGAGCCCGCGCGGCGCGACGCAGCCCCACGAGCGAAGGATCGACCCAGCCGCCCGCGAGCGCCGCGCGAATCCCAATGCCGCCGTCGGCGCTCAACGCTCCGAGGTACGCGTCGAGCATGCCGCGCACGTCCGGAGGCGAAAAGGGCCGCACTTCGCACCCGCGCGACCGAAGGGCCCCCGCCGCCATGTCGATCGCTCGCGCGATCGCCGCAGACGCCGGGAGCACCCCGTCGTCGGCATACGTTCCGAGGCGCAGCCCTTCGAGACGAACACTCTCGGGCCGCTCCCAGGCGAGCGGGGGCACGCGTGGGTCGAGGCGCGAGCTCCGACGAGGGTCGATGGACTGAAAGAAGAGGCCGAGGTCGGCGACTGTGCGTGCCATCGGACCGCCCATCGCCCGCACCGCTTCCTGTCCGGCGTTGACGGCGCGATACCCCCGCATCGGAAGGCGATCGAGCGTCGGCTTCAAGCCGGCAATGCCGCAGAAATGCGCGGGCGTTCGGATGCTCCCGCCGATGTCGGTTCCGACGCCGAGGGGCGACATTCCCGCCGCGATGGCTGCGGCTTCGCCCCCCGACGAACCCCCGGGCGAGTGCGCGAGCGACCACGGGTTCGCGGTCTGGCCGAAGTTCGGGTTTCTCGCCTCGACGTAGAGCATCGTCTGCGACAGATTGGTGCGACCGAGGACGACCGCTCCAGTCGCACGAAGCGCGACGACCATCGTAGCGTCGTGCGAGGCGACTCGACCGCGCCACGACGGCAGGCCGAGCGTCGTGGCGCGCCCAGCGATGTCGAAGCATTCCTTGACCGTGACCGGGACGCCGTCGAGCGGGCCGAGTTCTTCGCCACGACCGCGGCGGGCATCGGACGCCGCAGCCTCCGCCGCGGCCTGTTCGCGCATGACCTCGGTGAACGCGCCCACCCTGCCCTCCACCTGGTCGATCCGGTCGAGGTGTGCGCCCAGCACATCGCGCGAGCTGATTTCTCGGCGCGCGAGCATCGACGACAGCGTCGTCGCGGAGAGCCGCCAAAGAGCCTCGTGCGCCACGGAAGCCACGAAACGGGATGGTACTTCAGCGCTAGCCGAAAGCGGGCAGAATGGGCTGACTCGCTGTACTCTAGGAGCACGATGCCCTCTTCCGGCGGGTCCAAAGGGAAGTCGACGCGGCTTGCCATCGTCGAGCAGTCGCTCGCCGACACCGTGGAGCGGCTCCGCGAGCTCCCCCCCGGACCGCGCGTGCGCGAGCTCCGCGCGAAGGCGGAAGGATACGACCGGGCTCTACGCGCCTGGATGATGCGCGCGCCTACCGAAGAGCAGCGGGCGGCACTGCTCAAGCTCGTGCTCGAGCTGAACGTCGAAGTGATGAAAGTCGGGCGCGGCGGCGAGACGGACGCGTGACCCGCCCGCATCTCGCGGTCTTTCTCGCCCTGGCCGTTCTCGTCTCGTGCGGCGGCTGCTCTCCCCGCGCAGCGGGCGCACGAACTGCCGTGGCCGGATCGCGGGCAAAGGGCCCGGCTACCCGAGCGTCACCGCCGCCGCGCGACGACGGCCGCCTCCCGCCGACGGCGCGGCCGCTCCGCTACGCGCTCTCGCTTCGGATCGACCCGCAGCAACCGCGCTTCTCGGGTACGACGAAAGTAAAGGTCGAGATCCCGGAGCCTACGTTCTTCGTCGTCATGCACGCGCGCGGCATGAACATCGTGCGCGCCTCGGCGCACACCGGGGACGCGACCCTCACGGCGACAGCCGCGCTGCGCCTCGCGCACGGAGGGGTTGTCGCCGAAGAGCTGGTGCTCTCGTTCGCGCAGCCGCTTGCCGCCGGCGAAGCGGAGCTGGAGATCGCCTACGACGCCCCCTTCGCACCGGATCTCGCCGGGCTTTACCGCGTCGAAGAGGGCGGGCGCAAATACGCGTATACGCAGTTCGAAGTCGCCAATGCGCGGCGAGCCTTCCCGTGCTTCGACGAGCCAGGCGACAAAACGCCGTACGACGTGACGATCACCGCGCCGAGCGGCGCGATGGCGCTCGCCAATTCACCGGAGACCTCGCGCGTCGCCGCCCCCGACGGCATGGTCGAGCATCGATTCGCCGCGTCGCCCCCGCTTCCCAGCTATCTCGTGGCCTTCGCCGTGGGCGACTTCGACATCGTCGAGTGGCGGAAAGCCCCGTTCCCGATCCGCGCCGTCACGACCAAGGGGCGGGGGGACCTCACCGGGCTCGCGCTCGAAGCTGCGGCCGCGCTCGTCGACAGGCTCAGCGACTACTTCGACATGGACTATCCGTACGCCAAGCTCGACCTGGTCGCAGTCCCCGATTTCTCGTCGGGCGCGATGGAGAACCCGGGGCTCATCACGTTTCGCGACACGCTGCTTCTGCTCGACGCCAGGCGCGCCACGACGTCGATACGGCGCTCGCAGGCCCAGGTCATTGCGCACGAGCTCGCCCATCAATGGCTCGGGAACCTCGTGACGATGCGATGGTGGGACGACCTCTGGCTGAACGAAGGGTTCGCCATGTGGGCCGAGGCGAAGATCGTCGACGCCTGGAGGCCGTCCTTCGGGGCGACGATCGATCAGATCGCCGGCGTTCAGCACGTCATGGACACCGACGGGCTGAAGAGCGCACGCGCCGTACGCGAGCCGGTGCGCTCGACGAGCGACGCGGAGGCCGCCTTCGACGGGATCACGTACGACAAGGGCGCAGCGGTCCTGCGCATGATGGAAGGATGGCTCGGACCCGACGTCTTTCGTCGCGGGGTCCAGCGTTATCTGCGAGAGAATGCGTGGAAGAACGCTAGCTCGGACGACCTCTTCCGAGCGCTGGAGTACGTCTCCACCCAGCGAATCGGAGAGCTGGCGCGCGGCTTTCTCGATCAACCCGGAGTGCCCGACGTGCTGGTGAATTGGACGTGCGGCGGCAGCGGCGGCAGGATCGAGCTGAGCGAGTCGGAGTGGCGCCCGATCGGCAGCGGCACCGAGCTCCGACGCAATTGGACCCTTCCCGTCTGCGTCGGAGTCGACGGGCTCAAGGGCAAGAGCTGCTTCACACTCGGTCGCGACCCGATCGTGCGCGATCTCGGCCCGAGCTGCCCGGCGTGGGTCTATCCGAACACGGGTGAAACCGGCTACTACCGCTTCCTCCTCGAAGGCTCGCGACTGATGGCGCTTGCGCGCGGGTCGCGGGCGCTGGCGCCCATCGATCGACTGGGCCTCGTGTCCAATGCGTGGGCCGAGGTACGGCAGGGGGCGATCGGGGCGGGCGTCCTTCTCGACATGCTCCCGACGTTTGACGCCGAGATGAACCGCAACGTCGTCGATCAGATCGCCAGCACGCTCGATGGGATTGATCGCGCGCTGGTGGACGACGACGTTCGCGACGCGTTCCAACAGTGGGTCGCCGCGCGCATGGCGACGCGCAAGGCTTCGCTGGGATGGGAACCGCTGCCGAACGAGGACGAAGACCGGACCATCGAGCGACGGACGGTGCTCTGGGTCTCAGGGGAGCTCGCCAACGACGAGGCGACGTTGAACGAGGCGGGCCAGTACGCCGAGAGTTGGCTGAGGGACCCGACGGCCGTACCACCGGACACGGCCGCCGTCGCCGTGCCCTTGGCGTCGATCAAGGCCGGGGGCTCGAGGCTATACGAGCTGCGCTCGGCTGCCACGACCGCAAAGACGCCGGAGGATCGCGCGCTCGCGATCCGCGCGATGGGCGCGTTCGACGATCCGGTGCTGCTCCGCAGGGCGCTCGACCTCGCGCTGACCGACGAGCTCAAGCTCTCCGAATTGCGCTATCTCTTCGGCTCGGCCGCTGCCCACCGGGCCGCCCGACCCGTGCTCTACGCATGGGAGAAAGAGAACTGGTCCAAGCTGCGCACGCGCCTTCCCGGTTCATTCGGGGGCGGGCTGCTCATCGACGTGGCCTCGTCCATGTGCACGGCGGCTGCACGCGACGACGCGCGCGAGTTCTTCCCGCAGGCGACGCGGGACATGGAGGGGGTCGCGCGCTCCCTCGACGAGGCGCTCGAGTCGGCCGGCCTGTGCATCGCTTTGCGCGATCGCGGCGCGGCGGAAGTCACGCGATATCTGCGACACCGGTAACGCCGGTTCGCGAGGCCGCCGCTCGCTCGCGGCGACATCGCGGCGGCGAGGCGATCACGGGGCAGCCCGGATCGCGCCCGCTCGCATCCATGTGTATAAGCACTCCATGCGCTTTCGTGCATGCTTGTGTGCCATCGCGGCGCTCGTTGGAACAGTCGCCGCACGCGACGCGGCTGCGGTCGGCACCCGCACGTTCGAGCTTGACTCGATGGAGGAGCTCTCGGGAGGTGATCTCGCCGGGGTCAGCGTCGGCTCCGACGGCGTGGTGCGCGCCGGCTGGACGCTCGGGAGTGTCCCGTTGCCGGAGGACGCCGGGACGACCGTCACCTGCGCGGTGTCGCTTCCCGACGGAAGTGTGCTCGTCGGAACAGGACCGGCGGCCGGGGGCAAGATCGTGCGCGTCGCCAACGACCACGCGGCCATCTTCGCCGACACGAAAGAAAGCGCGGTGAGTGCGCTCGCCATCGACAAGCGAGGAGTCGCCTACGCGGCGACGACGAGCAACAAGATCTACCGCGTTTCCCAGGGCAAGGCCGAAGTGTTCGCCACCCTGCCGGACGTCGATAGCGTTCTCGCGGTCGCCTTCGATCCGACAGGGACATCGCTCTACGCAGCGACGGGCTCGGAGGGCCGCGTGTGGCGAGTGGACCCGAGCGGGGCGTCCAGCGTCTACTTCAAGGTGGACGACCCGTTCGTCGTGTCGCTCGCGGTCGCCGACGACGGCGCCCTCTACGCGGGAACGAGCGGCAAGGGGTTGCTCTACCGAATCACCGGCCCGGGCCGCGCGAGCGTCGTCTACGATTTCCCCGGTGAAGACGTGCACGCGCTCGCGGTCGGCAGCGACCGAACGGTGTGGGCGATCGTCAACGAGGGAGCGAGCGCGGGCGGCGGCGAATCGTCGGAGCCCGCTGCGGCGCGCCGCAACACCGGAGGACGAACGCCGCCCGGGCCCTCGAGCGCGCCTCGCTCCAAGCCGGGGAAGGGCTCGCTCTGGCGGTTCGACGCGCAGGGCCGCCCCGAGCGCCTCATGCACCACGACGAGACCCACTACGTGTCGCTCGCGCTGGACGAGCGCCGCACGCCCTACGTAGGCACGGGCGCCGAGGGGCGTGTGTACACGGTCGACGACGCGCACGTCGTTTCGCTCGTCGCCGACACCGACGAGCGACAGATCGGCGCCATGGGCATGGCCGGCCGATCGCGCTTCGTCGTCGGCAGCGACCCCGCGGTCTTCCACGGAATCCTGGCCGTGGGCGGCCCCGACGCCGTTTGGACGAGCAAGGCGCTCGACGCGGGGTTGCGCGCCCGCTTCGGCCACGTGAGCTGGAACGGCGCCGGCGCCGTCGAAGTCTCGACGCGCACCGGCGACACGCAAACACCGGACACCACGTGGAGCCCGTGGAGCAACCCGGTCGCCAACGGCGGGGCGACGAGCAGCCCGGGAGGACGCTTCGTGCAAGTGCGCGCGCGTTTGCGGGATGCCCAGGCGACCATCTCCGACGTAATCCTCGCCTTCGTGACCCAGAACCTGCGCGCCGTCGTCACCGAGGTGGCGGCGCGTCCGAAGGGAGCCGCGCACGAAGCCAAGGAAGGAATCGTGCAGAGCGGAAGTGAAGCGCCCAAGCACGAGAGCGTGCTCCATGTGACCTGGAAGGTCGATAACCCCGACAGCGACGAGCTTCGTTACCGCGTTCAGTTTCACCGCGAAGGCGCGACGCGCTGGATCGACGCAACGCGACCCGACGACGTCCTGACCAAGTCCGAGTTCGATTGGGACACGGCGGCGCTCCCCGAAGGAAAGTATCGAGTTCGCGTCGACGCGAGCGACGACATCTCCAACCCCGCGGGCAGCGCCACCCACCACGCGCTCGAAGCCGCGCCCGTTCTCGTCGACAATACCCCGCCGGTATTCAAGTCGATTGGCATCCAGGGCCATCGCCTCCGCGCCGAAGTGGTCGATGGGCTCGGACCGATCGCTCGGGTCGAAGTGGCCATCGACGGGCGGCTCGAGTGGCGGCCGCTCGGCGCGGCGGACGGCATCTTCGACACCGCCGACGAGTCGGTGGACGCCGACATCGCGCCGCTCCTCCCCGTCGGTCCGGGTCCGCACCTGGTAGCGGTCCGTGCGTACGATGCCGCAGGAAATTTCGTCGTACGCGAGATTGAGGCCCCGTAAATCGCGATACGGTCGTCCCGTCGCTACGCACCCACACGTGTCCGTGTGACATCGATGTCATGGGTCTCGCACCTAGAGTGCCGCGATCCGGGGCGCGAGCTATGGAGATCCACGCGGCATCCGACGACAATCGCGTCGACGGCACGCGCCGTGAATCTCGAGTGCCTCTCGCTCTCTTTGCTTCGATGAGCTCACGCGTCACACTCTTCGCCACAATGGCCGTGGTCGCGACCGCGGTCATCGCGATCGGCTGCGCCAGCTCGGACGCAAACTCGGCAGGCTTGTCGGAGACAGCCACGATCCCCCCACCCGAGGCCGGCGCCGAGGAGGTCGGCGGAGGATCGTTCAATGCTGGTGGCCCCAGTATGGGCGCGAGACCGCCCGTGGCCCAGACCGTAGGAAGCCCGCTCTGCAACGCGTCGGTCTGGATGGGCTGCTATCCGGACAACGGGAAGAGTGCGAGGGCGAGCGACTGCAACGTTTCTCCCGACGTCCACACGTACGACGGGGGATTCGGCTACGACAATGCCCAGGCCGCGTGCCACGTGCAGCGCGCGAGCAACGACGCCGGGGTGCAGCCCGTGTGCACGTCGTCCGGCGTCGGCACGGACGGCATGGCGTGCAGCCAACCGACCGACTGCGCGCCAGGCTACGAGTGCGTCCTCGATGGCCGATGCCAACCGTATTGCTGCAAGGGCGAATGCGCCCACTCCAACCTGTTTTGCGACATCCAGCCGATTGCGGCCGACACCGCCCTCAAAGTCCCGGTCTGCATGCCCATCCAAAGCTGCGGGTTGCTCGACAGCGACGGCGGATCATGCCCCGCCGGCGACACGTGCGCCGTCGTGCGCGCCGACACCGGCGCGACGAGCTGCGTGGCGATCGGCCCGAGACAAGCGGGCGAGGACTGCAACACGGCCAACTGCGCGCGAGGGCTGACGTGCTTGGGCGCCCCGGGGGGCAAGACCTGTTACATCCTTTGCCACACCGGACCGCGGGCGGCGGAGTGCGCGTCGACACCGAAGCAAACGTGCAAAGGCGGGATACCGCTGTTTCCCGTTCCGGGAGTCGGGATCTGCGAATAGCCTGTCGATGGCTGGGCTAGGACACGTCCGGGCCCGTCGCGGACAGGGGGTGAGCCGGAGCTGGCCCGGCCGATCACGGGAGCGAAGCGCGGCACGCGACGTGAAACGCTCTCGCTCTCCATGGCGATGGCGCAAGAGGCGTGGGTTGGGCCGCGGGAGCGAGCGGTGGCGATGGGCGTCGAGTCACTCGGCGACGCCGAGCTCATCGCGATTCTGCTCGGCACGGGATACGCGGGCGTGCCGGTTGGCGTGCTCGCGGCCACGCTGATTGAAGAGCACGGCGGTCTGGCTGGCCTGGCACGGGCGGGAATGGGCGAGCTGGTCGACCGCGCAGGGATCGGCGTGGCGAAGGGCACGCGGCTCGCCGCCGCCGTGGAGCTCGGTCGGCGGATCGGGTTCGCGGCGTCCCTCGAACCGTCGACCAAACTGCCCGACCGCGAGGCCGTCGTGGCGTGGGCGCGCCCTCGGCTGGCGACGCTCGACCACGAAGAACTCTGGGCGCTCATGCTCGACGGCCGCCACGGTCTGCGCGCGGCGCGACGAGTCGCCTCGGGTGGGATTCATGGCCTGCACGTCGCGCCGCGCGACGCGCTGCGCATCGCCGTCCGCGAGGGCGCGAGCGCCGTCGTGCTGGTGCACAACCACCCGAGCGGCGACCCGAGCGCCAGCGGCGAAGACGTGGCGTTCACGCAAGCGGTGTCCGAAGCGGCGCGCGTCGTCGGCACTCCTCTGCTCGATCATGTGATCGTTGCGCGCCGGCGCGCGAGCTCGATGCTCGACGACGGCTTTCTCCGGTAGGTGGCGTCACTCGGCAGAGCGCGATGGCGTTTCCTGCACGCTCGTGGGCGCCGAAGCATCGACCGCGCCGTTGGGCGCCGGAATCGCTTCAACGGCGAAGGCCGCGCCCGTCGCAGCCGCGGCCGGGTCGGGAGGCGGGACGGCCGAAGAACCCGGTCGCGCGATCCAGTAGCCGCTCCCGGCGAGGGCAGCCACCGACAACGTCGCCACGAGAGCCGTCGCGCGGGTGCGCGCGCGGACGATCGGTGGCGCGGTCGGCGCCGAGGGGACATGGGATCGGGGCCACCCGCTTCCCGAGGACCACGGGGCGACGGATTGCGGAATGGCGGCAGGGACGGACGGCGACGATGCCGGCCCGAGCGAGCTCTCTCTATGCCCGCCCGCGGAGGCCCACGAGACGTCGATCACCCGCTCGAGCGCGCGCGTCGACAGGACCGTTCCGAAAGGAGCCAATGCCAGGCCGAGCTCGGCCGCCGTGGCAAACCGCTCGTTCGCGTCACGTCGCAGGCATCGCAGCACGACCGCCTCGAGTGCGGCTGGAATCTCGGGTCGAACGCGGCGTGGGGATCCGGGCTCCCTTCGAGGGATGACGTCAGGGCCCGCCCCGTTGGAGGACTGGAACGGGAGGGCGCCGGTCAAGAGCTCGTACGCGACGACCCCCAGCGCCCACAAGTCCGCCCGCTCGTCGGCCTGCTCGGGGTCGACCTGCTGCTCGGGCGACTGGTACGCGCGCGATCCGCGGGCGGCACACACGGTCGCGCTCGCGGCTTGTCCTGGCCGCCCGATCGCCGCGGATAAGCCGAAATCGAGGACTTTGACGCGGTTCGTACCGCCCGGTTCCCGGGTGAGGAAGACGTTCGAAGGCTTGAGATTGCCGTGCGCGACGCCGACGGCGTGTGCGTGCGCGACCGCTTCGATCGTCTCGAGGAGCCAATCCACAGCCTGGTTCACCGGCGCAAGGGACGCGCCAGCAGCCGCACGGGACGCCAGGTCGACGCCGTCGAGAAGCTCCATGGCCATGTACGGCAACCCCGAGTGGAGGATCCCGACGTCGAGGACTTGCACGACGCGGTCACTTTGAATGCTGGACGCGTTGCGCGCCTCTGCGAGAAAGCAGGTCACCGCGGCGCGACTCGATGCGATGGATGAGTGGAGAACCTTGACGGCGACACGCCGACCCAAGGGCTCGTGCTGCGCCGCGTACACGATGCCCGCGTCCCCTCCGCCGACCACCGCGTCGACCCGGTACTTCCCCGCCAGGAGCTCGCCCCGCTTTGGATGCGCCCTCGATCTCTCCTCGTCGCCCATTCGCCCCCCCCACCAAACGACGGACCCTACCCGGTCGAGAGCCCGCCGTCCATCTCGGACGGTCCCTTGTCGCCTCCGGCCTTCTAGCGGTCGAGCGCACAGGCGTGGGCCCCACCTCGCCGCTCGAGTGGTAGAGAGAAGGCGTGGCTGCCTATAACCCGATCAAGCCGATGACGACGCGCGCTCTCCGGAGCCAGCTCGTGACCATCCCCCTCGTTCCCAGGTTTGCGTTGGCATCTGCGTTGGCGTTCGCGTGGGCGTTTGCGTCCGCGACCGCCGCCGGCGCCGGCGCCGACCGCAAAGACACCTGCCTTGAAGCGGCCTCCAAGGGGCAGCGGCTCCGCGACGGGCACGAGCTCATCGAGGCGCGCAATCAGCTTCGGGTGTGCGCGGAGGCCGGGTGTCCGGCCGCCGTCCAGGGCGACTGCGCGAAAGGGCTCGGCGACGTCGAGAAGGCCCTCCCGACGGTCGTCATTGCCGCAAAGGACGGCGCCGGGGTGGACCTCGTCGATGTGAAAGTCAGCGTGGACGGGGAGCCTTTCGCGGACAGACTCGACGGTCTCGCCATGCCTATGAACCCGGGCCTTCACACGCTTCGCTTCGGATCGCCCGGACACGCGGACGCGGAGGAGCAAGTCACGGTCAGGGAGGGCGAGAAGCACCAGCTCATCGCCGTCGTTCTGGAAGCTACCGCCCCGCCGCAGGCTGGCCCAAGAGCCGATACGGGCGTCCATCGAGAGCCGGCGGGGAGAACCGTCACCTGGGTGCTCGGGGGCGCTGGTGCGGCAGCGCTCGGCGTGGGGGCCACGTTCGGCCTGATGGCGCTCGTCCAAAAGAACGACGCCCACTGCGACGCCAACAACGTGTGCGATCCGGGAACCGCCGCGGGGATCAAAACGGCGGCGGCCCTTTCCGACGTAGGCTGGATCGCGGGCGGGATTCTGCTGGGAGCGGCAGGCGCCTTGCTGCTCCTGGCGCCGGATGAAAGCGCAGGACACGGCGCGGGCGTGCGGCTCATCCCCTCGGTGACGCCGACGGGCGCGGGCGTGATCGCGCGGGCGAGCTGGTGATGGGAATCCCGACGGTGGCCAGGGTTGCGTGCGTCCTCGGCGCAGGCGCGTTTTCCCTCGTTGCTTGGACCGGCTGCGAGGCGCTGCTCGACGCGGGAGCGATCTCGGAACGGCCCGTTGAAGGCGGCGGGGGCCAAGGCGGCGGGGGCCAAAGTGGCGGGGGCCAAGGTGGCGGGGAGCAAAGTGTCGGGGGCCAAGCCGATGGATCGGCGCAGGACGAGACTGGTCCTGCCGAGGGCGCATTCAATCCTGTCGAGGGGGGTGCGCGAGGGGGCGAGACGAGCCAGACCGCGAGCGAGGCTGGCCCAGCGGAAGTCGACGAGACCGGCACGACCGATGCGACGCAGCCGTACGAAGACGCCGCCACCGGCGACGCGACCGCGGAAGACGCCGCGCCAACCGCGAGCGAGGCATCGCTTCTCGACGACGCCGCGGAGGCCGGACCCGCCGCCGACGCACGCCAGCCGGACGGCGCGCCGGGCTCGGACGCCGGACCACCCCCGGCGGACGCCGAGGCGCCTCCGAAAGGGTGCGCCGCGGGCGCGAAGGTGCTCTCGCTGAAGCTCAGCACGTCCGCTCCCTTCGGTACGTTGGGCGCCGTCTGCGTGACCTATGCAGGCAGCGTAGGTGGTTGGAACGCGTCCAACGCGAAAGGCCGCAGCGTCACGGCGGTCGGCAGCAAGACGGTGACGCTGACGACCATTCCGGAAGGCACCAACCAGCAGGCCCTGGGCCCTGGTGCCGACGGCTTCATCTACTGGAACTTCAGCGCTGGAACGTACACCTACGCAGCCATGTACGCATATCCATGAGTGGCGACCGACGCACGGCCGGGTCGGTCATGAGTTGAAGGACGCCGTTCGGCGTGCCACGGATCCGGCAACGATGACCACGAGCTCTGCACAAGTCGACTACTGGAACGGCCCAGCCGCAGAGCGTTGGACGCGCCAGCAAGAGGCCCTCGATCGAGCCCTCGACCCCTTCGGGCGCGCGATGCTGGCACGCGCCGAGATCGTCGCAGGGGAGCGGGTCCTCGACGTCGGTTGCGGCTGCGGCGCCACGACGCTGGCGATCGCGGACCTCGTCGGTAGCTCGGGTCAGGTGACGGGCATCGACGTGTCGTCGATGATGCTCGCTCGAGCCACCCAGCGGCTCGCCGGGCGGTCGAACGTTTCGCTCCTGGAAGCGGATGCGGCGAGTCACCGGTTCCTCCTGCCGGCCGACGCGGTCGCGTCCCGTTTCGGGGTCATGTTCTTCGACGCTCCGATCGACGCATTCACGAATCTCCGACGCGCCCTCGTCCCCGGCGGTCGCGTGGCGTTTGCCTGTTGGCGCGCCCCTTCGGAGAACGCGTGGGTCCGCGTCCCCTTGGAGGTCACGCTCCGCCACGTGGCCGCGCCGCCGCCGCCAGAGAAAGACGAGCCCGGGCCATTTTCGTTCGCGGACTCGAGGAGGGTGGAAGACATTCTTCGGGCGGCCGGCTTCGGCGCGATTCGCGTGGAAGCGTTCGACGCCGACGTCGTCCTTTCGTTGGATGGGGTCGAGGGCGCCGTCGAGTTCGCGATGACCGCGGGAATGACGGCGAGGCTCCTCGCAGACGCGTCGCCTGAGACGAGATCCGCCGTGCGCGACGATCTTCATCGCGAGCTCTCGAGATTGGTCCCGAGCGAACGCGTCACCCTCGGGGGCGCAGCGTGGATCGCGAGCGCGATCGCCTGAGGGATCCTTTCGTCGCGCTCGTGACCACGTCGAGCCCCTCGCCTTGCGGCCCAAGCGGGCAAGAGACGACCAACGGGTTCGGCGTTCCTAGACGCCACTGCAGGTCTAGAAACCTGGTGATTTTCGACGAGAGCAAGCGAGGCCGGTGGCGAGCGCGCGGAGCGTACTTCTGTACGCGAGCA
>CAZHED010000099.1:0-12313 GCA_964531095.1 uncultured Polyangiaceae bacterium
CCATCGGTCAGGGCGTCGGCATCGGCACCATCCCTTGCTATCTGGCGGCAGGCGACCCGTCGTTACGCCGTCTGACCCCCGAGGTGACCGCGAACGCCGAGATGTATCTGGTCACGGCGCCGGACGTGCACGACCTGAAGCGAGTCCGATTGGTTCTCGAGATGCTGGCCGCCCTGTTCGAGCGTCATCGCGCGCTCTTCGCCGGAACGCCTGCCTGAGGCTCGAGCTCGCCGTCCTCTGGGCGAAATTGGCGCACGACTCGGGCTAGCCGGCTGGACTCCGTCACGTCCCGCGCGCGAGCGAGTGCTCCCAGTCCGCGAGGAGCGCGCGCACCGCCGAGATGAATGCGAGCGGTTGGTCGAGGATCAAATGGTGGTGCGCCTCCGGGATGTCGACGAGTGGAGCCGATCGCTTCAAAAGCCCGTACATGTACTCGCCCGTCTCGGGCGGTACGACGACGCTCCGCTCGCCCCGCAGGAGCGCAATGCGGCAGCGCGTGCTCGCGAGGTAGTCGCTCATCTTGTCGAGCGAGACTTTCATGAAAACGCGCGGGTCGAACTTCCACGTGAAGCCGCCGTCCACGGGCCGGAGTGACGTGCGCGCGATGTGCTCGAGGATGAACGCGTTCTCGCACGGCTGCGAGGGGACGAGACGGAAGCGCGCCATCGCCTCTTCGAGCGTCGGATAGACCTTCGGGTGGCGGAAGCTCGTGCCGGCCTCGCCCTCCTGGCTCTCCGGATCCGGCTTTCGCACTGGGGCGTCGACGATGACGGCGCCGGCGAGAGCGTCGCCGTAGAGGGAGGCCGCGACGATGCCGACGAGGCCGCCCATACTGTGCCCGACGAGCACGGGCGCGCCCACGAAGCGTGCGTCCTCGATGACGGCGAGGACTTCGTCGGCCCATTGACGTCGGGGATACTCCGGGCGACGACCACTCTCGCCGTGTCCGCTCAGGTCGAGCGCGACGACGTCGCACCGCCGCGTGAGCATCGGCGCGAGGAACGACCACCACTCGGCGTGCGCGGCGCCCCCATGGACGAGGACGAGCCCGGGTTTGACGCCGCCTCCCCAGCGCAGGTAGTGGACCGAACAGCCGGCGACCTCGATGAAATGGTCGGTGCGAGGCGCGGCGAGCGCTTCGAGAAACCATGCCGGCGCCTCCGCCATGCGGGGAGCCTAGCGCCGCGGGCGGCCGTTCGCCTCGGTGCAGCCCGTCATCCGACGGAACCGTAAATCGGAACGTCGTCGTGGCGCCCGGTGTGCTGCGTGGGATGGCGGTACGCCCACATCAGGAAAATCGTCCTCGCTCGTCAAACGAAATCGCGCCCTGAGCGCTTAAGTAGATGAGGGCAGCGAGGGCACTTCGCCTCGCTCCGCTTTCCTCCGCGAGCGGGTCATTGCGTTTCGCAAGAGGGGCTCTGGCTCGACGACGAGTCACTCGGGCTCGAGCCGGAGCGCCTTCGACTTCACCAACTGGAGCTCGTGCTTCGACGAGCCGAGCGCGGAAAGAGGCAACCGCCTCACTTCCAAGCGAGAACGACGCATTTTCTTTCAGGAGCGACGCATCGTCAACGAAGACCCTTTCGTTGTCTTCGAAGAGTGACGCGTTGATTTCGAGCATCGACACGTTGTCTTCGAGAAACGATGCGCTGTCATCCAGGAACGACGCATCGCCAACGAACAATGGCGCTCTGCGAACAAGAAACGATGATCTCAAACGAGCAGAGACGCATGTCCAACGACAAGCGAGTCGCTACCGGCAATCAGCGACACGTTGCCGACGACGAACGATGCTTTGCCAGCAAGCATAGACGAGCTTCTTACAATCAATAAGTCATTGATCAACGAAAGAGAGTCTTTGCCAATAACAAAAGCCGCGTTGCTGACTGCAAGTGGCGCTTCCCCGAGAAAAAGCACGCTTTGTCACGAGGAAACGAGGGATTCACAATCGAACACGCGGCTTTCACGAGACTCGAAGAGGGCTTTCTCGATCACAAAGCCGCTTTCTGGAAACAACGGCTTGTCTCGTATGCCCAGGGCATCGTGAAACGAATGACGGGAAACCCGCCCGGCGCGCGTCGTACGACTGGCAGTACAGCAGCGACGGCGGCAAGACGTGGATCACGGCGCCGTCCACGCTTCTCCTTTTCGGTTCACAAACTCAGCGCGACGCCGACCCGAAGCGCCTCCCAGCCCACCTCGGCGCGGATCGACACGTTGCCGAATCGATAGGCGGCGCCCGCGGCACCCTGGAAGTACACAGGAAAGTAGTCCGGCTGGAACGTGGATACCGTCGCTCCGTTGAACGACTCGGACCACGAGAAGATCCGGTATCCGATGTCGACCTTCGGATAAACGACGAACTTGTCGTTCAGCCAGAAGTTCCACACGAACCCGACAAGCGGCGTGAACTCGTTGTAGTTCACGTCGATCCTGTCCCCTGGCAAGCCGACGCTATACCCGGCGTGGAAGTAGTCGAAGCCCGGCTCGATCGCGAACTCGTCGTGCATGCCGTTCGGGAGCCTCCGGAGAAAGCCCTTGGGCGCAACGGTCCACTGGTACCGCGCGCCGACGCCGACGCCGGGGCCGAACCCGTAGCCGTAGCCGATCGCGCCGAACAGCGTCAGCGTCTTGTCGAACGTCGACCCCGGTCTCGCGGAGGTGTCGGGTTCCGGAGGGGGCGGCGGTGGTGGGGTCCCCACATGGACCGACGCGGATACGGTCGCAGGCTGGGGCGGCGGCGTGGCGGCCGTTTGTGCGTGAGCGAGGGTGGCGGCGGCCGTCATGGCAGACGCCGTCATTGCAAATACGAGAGTGCGCATTGAGTTGCTCCTTCAATATGAGTTTTTAATGGTCAATCGGTTTTTCGTGAATCCGTGAGGCCCGCGCGGCGCGCAGAGCTCCCCATTCCGCTTGGTGGCCAGAGCGTCGCTACTATCGCGCGCTCTGAGCCGAAGCCGGCAAATCTGGCGCGTTCAGCTCACTGAAGCACGCCGCAGTTCACGGCGATGGGCGTCATGTTGTTGTGGTAAACGCCGTCGCTCGTGAGAAATCGGGGGCCGTTGCCCCCGTAGCCGCCGGCGTAGCCGACGGCCAGCACATTCGTAAGGCCGAAGTTGCCCGCGTACGAAGTGAAGCCGTTGCCCCAATGCCAGAGGGTGTTGTCGTTTCGCAATACGGAGAACGCGGTGGTACCCGGGGCGATGTCGGTCACACCGCCGAGCGCGGTGGTCCCATTTTGGGTGACGACGAGCGTGGGGCTCTGGATTGGATCCGTCGCGCTGTTGACCCCTGCGGCTCCATAGGAGTTGCTTCCCCAGCAACGAACGTTTCCGCCGTCGATGACGCAGACCGTGTTGTCGCTGTAGTAACTGTCCGCCATGACCACCTTGGTGGGTGCCGTAAGGCCAATCACCTTGGTCGGGTACTGTCGATTCACCGTGTCTCCCTGCCCGAGCTCGTCAGTCCCGTTCAAACCCCAGCACCAGACGCTGTTGGGAGTGCCCTGAACGAGAGCGCAGGCGCCCGTGTTTGCGAACGCGGCCTGGACGACCCCCGTGAGTGCGTTCATGCCATCGGTCGTGATGGCCTGCGCGTACGGCGAGGAGAGTGAGGTTCCCTTGTTGACGATCCACGTGAGATCGCCCCAGCACCAGAGCTTGTTGTCGTTCGTGACCGCGCAAGTGCTGTTTAGATTCGATTCCGCGCCGGTCGCAAGGGCGACGACGTTCGTCAGCGGGGTGTTGGCCGCGGTCAAGACCGGCGTTGCCCGGAATATGGTGGGGCTTGCGGTGGTGGTGCCGTTGCCGAGCTGACCGGCTGAGTTGCCCGCATTGGCAGCCGTCTGCCAGCAAGCGACCGAGCCGTTCGCGAGCACCGCGCATCCATGATAGCTAGCGCCTTGCACCCCGGTAATACCCGTCAGGGGCAACGCGGTCGCCGCGTCCAGAACGGTCTGCACGCCGTTTGCCGAGGGCTCGTACAGAGCAATGCCGTCGGCTCGCAAGACGTAAAATCCGTAGATCCCTGCAACACAGCTTACCAGCGCACCGTCCTGGGTCTCGATCCCGGACCCGCCGTCCATCGAAGTGGCGCCGTCGGAGCGGCTTCCCCCGTCAGACCCGACTCCGCCGTCGGAGCCGCTGGCCCCACTGGAGCTGCTCCCGCTGCTGCCACTGGAGCTACCGCTGCCGCTGGAGCTACTGCTGCCACTGGAGCTACTGCTGCCACTGGAGCTACTGCTGCCACTGGAGCTACCGCTGCCACTGGAGCTACCGCTGCCACTGGAGCTACTGCTGCCACTGGAGCTACTGCTGCCACTGGAGCTACCCCCACTGGAGCTGCCGCTGCTGTCGATCGCACCAGTAGTACCGTCGGCAGCGCCGCTGTCTGTCGAGGTTCCACCGTCGTCCGACGCGCCGCCATCTTGCATCCCGCGCTGTTGCGCGGGTAGGTCGCCACTCACGCAGCCCGCAAGCCCAGTCGCCCCAAGCGCCGCGGTTGCGGCAGACAGAAGAGCCACACGCGTCCATTCGTTCATTGTCCGATCCATCGAGTTTGCTCCTTCGCGTTTCTCACCAAACACCAGAAATCCCAAGACCACCGGCGCGCTCCGCGATCCAAGGCGCCAGCGCGTCCACACGCGCACTCGCCTTTCGATCCGGCGAGATCACGACCAACAGCGCCCCCCCGAGCAGCACGCCGGCGCCGACCCCGGCGATCGTCCAACCGAGCACGGTCTGGTCTTTGGCCGCGTTGAAGTCGTTTCTCGCTTGGTCGTATGCCGCCCCGTCGCTCGGGCCCGTCGAGCGCGCGGCGCGATCGCGGGCATCGTTGGCGTCATTGACGCCCGTGAGCGCGACCACGCCCCCCGCGGCGCCTCCGACGAGGCCCACGGCGGCCACGACGTATCCCCACGATCGCATTCCGTTGGAAATGGACTCCCCGTCGGAGCCGTGCCCGGCCGCGTTCGGAGGGGCGAGCGGCGCCGGGACCGTGGCAACGGGAACGGAGGGCACCGGCGTCGGCGCAACAGAAGCCGGCGGCGCCTGGCTCGGGGCGGTCGGCCTGCTCGCGTCCTCGGACACCACCGGGTCGAGGCGAAGCTCCAACTCGATTCGAGCCATTCCCGCGACTGTGAGCTCCCGCACCGTCGGCGTGTATCCGGACAGCAGAGCTTCGACCGTGTGTTTTCCGGCCGATACCTGGACGGGCTCCGCCAGGGGCGTTTTTCCCACCAGCCGCCCGTCGACGCGCACCTCCGCTGCGGCAGGCTGCGTGCGGACCGCAACCGTGCCGATGCGGGTTCGCTGCTTGTCGATTTCGGCGCGCACCTCCTGCCTTCGGCTTGTGTCGATCGCGGCCGCGCCCTGGGCGAGATACATTTCGAACGCCCGCACCGCTTCGACCGAGCGGCCGAGCGCCACGTCGACTCGGCCGATGTTGTACAAGACGGCAAACGCGGGAGAGATGCGGTACGCGGCCTCGAACTCGTCGGCCGCGTCCTGGAACCGTTCGTCGTCGAACGCCGCTAGGCCGCTTTCGTAGTGCTGGTGCGCGGCCGCCTTGGGATCCGCTTGCGCCCACGCAAGCGAAGGACCGAGTTGGGCACACAGAAGTAGTGGCGCGAGGACGCGGCGGATCATTGTGAATGTCCAGCCTCGCCCATTAGCAGGGCTCATGCCCGCCGAATACACTAAAAAGGATTGACGCGATCAATCTTGGTGCGGTGAGCCGCCGCGGGTTCGGGCGCATCGCTTCTCGATCCGGATTGCGCCGAATTCACGGGAGCTTGCGCCGAAGGCATCGGCGGCTGCGACGAAGCCACCGCTGGGGGTCGGCTTGGGGTTCGCTCGGTGGGCAAGGCGCCCCGCGGCTTGTTCGAGCGCTGTTCGGACAGTTCGGACAGAGTCGGCACCCCTGCATCGGCACCACGCGGCGGGGGGGAAGGCTCGGCGTGCGCGGAGGTTGCTCGCGCCTCCGAACCCGTAGCGCCCATCTGGATCACGGGCTCCGCAGCGCTTGTACCCGGGGTTTGGGCGATCCCGGCGGCGGGGGACGCGTGGTCGCCACGAGCGAAGAGGCGCGGAGCCACGAACCCCGTCGCAACGGCCGCCACGGCCACGGCACCGGCGACGGCCCAAGGCCGGCCGGCCGATCGCCCGGAAGCACTGGCAATCGACGCGCTGCTCTTGGCTGCCGTCATGCCGGTCTTTCCCGGCGCTACGGAGGCCGAGTCGCCCGCCGCAGTCACCGGCGCAGGGTCGGTCGGCCCGTAGGACACTGCGTCGCGCCCCGGTGGAGTCGATGTGCGGCCCGCGAAGGGGATCAGGCCATCCGCCAACGCCGTTACCGTCGGTAACCGCTCGGTCACGCTCTTGGTCATCGCTTGTTGCACCAACACCACGAGTCCCGGCGGAAGACCCGGCCGAAGGGTCGCGAGCGGCGGGGGCTCCGTGCTCAAGATTTGATGGATGACGTTCAAGAACCGTTCGCCTTCGAACGGCTTGCGCCCGCTCAATAGCTCATAGAGAACGACACCGAGCGACCAGACGTCCGTGCGTGAGTCGAGGTTGGCGTCTCCGCGTGCTTGCTCGGGAGACATATAGTGAGCGGTGCCCAGCGTCGCGCCGGTTCGGGTCACGCGCCCGCGGTCGGGGGAGCGAATCTGTGCAATTCCGAAGTCGAGGACTTTGACCCGGTCGGTTCCGTCGCCCGCGTCCGTCACGAACAGGTTCTCCGGCTTGAGGTCACGGTGGACGATTCCTGCTTTGTGCGCCACGGCGAGTCCTCGGCACGCTTGCAAGACGAGGTCGGCCGCACGCATCACGGGAAGGGGTCCCACCCGCCGCAGGAGCTGCGAGCAGTCTTCTCCCTGGAGAAACTCCATGACCAAGTAAGGCGCCCCGTCGGTCGACCGTCCGGCGTCGGTCACGGCCACTAGGTTGGGGTGCTCGAGCCCTCCCGCCGCCTTTGCCTCGCTCTCGAAACGCCCCAGCACCTCGCGGTGCGTCGCGAACTCGGGCAGCAGGAACTTGACCGCGAACCGACGGGTCAGCTGGGAATGACGCCCCTCGTAGACGGCCCCCATTCCGCCTTTCCCCAGAAGCCGAACGATCACCAACTTGCCCACAACCGAGCCAATGCGCGGGTCGCTGGGGTCGCCGCCGGCCTGCGGACTGGGAGCGGTCTCGTCGAGTTCGGCCATGCGTCATCCCTCAGGTGGTTCGTGCAGAACGTCGGGGTGCGCGGCGAGCAGGCGGTAGGCGCGCGCGCGGCTCACGCCAATGGCGGCGGCCGCTTTGGCGACGCTACCACCGTGCGTTCGGAGCGCGGCGACGAGCGCGTCGAACTCCGCGGCATCGTCGACGCTTCGGCGCGCGCTCCTGCCCACTTCCTGCGGCCCAGGATGCATACTCGCGGCCGGGGCGGGAATGCTCGGCGTCGGTGACAGCATACGGGCCGGCAAGTGCGCCTTCTTGAGCGCCTCGCCGCCGCCGTGCGTGGCGAGCAGGCGGCGGGCGAGCAGCAAGAGCTCGCGGACGTTCAACGGCCAGTCGTAGAGGACGAGGGCCTCGACGAGCTTCGGTTCGAGGTCGGGAGGTCGGCCTCCGGCGTGCTCTCGCAAGAACTCACGGAACAACGGAACGACGTCTTCCCGTCGTTCACGCAGCGGAGGCAAAACGACGGTCAGCCCGTCGAGCCTCGCGTGGAGGTCCGCGCGAAAGCGGCGCTCGGACACCGCGTTCGCAAGAGGCTCCTGGGTGGCTGCGACGATCCGCACGTCGATGGCCACCGGTCTTGTCTCTCCGAGCGCGAGGACCTCCCGTTGCTCGAGGACGCGCAGGAGCTTGGGCTGCACTGCGGGCGGCAGGTCGAGGATCTCGTCGAGGAACAGGGTTCCCCCCTGCGCCGCGCGGAAGAGGCCAGGGCTGGATTGGTCGGCGCCAGTGAACGCGCCCTTGCGGTACCCGAAGAGCTCCGCCTCGGCCATGTGGGCCGGAACCGCGGCGCAGTTGACAGCCACGAAGGGGCCCGCTCTGCCGCTCCACCCGTGAACCGCCCGCGCCATCCCTTCCTTGCCCGTGCCCGTCTCGCCCTGGACGACGACGGGCAGGTCGGCGCTCAGGTTGCGCGCGGGAGCAGCTGCGCAGGCGAGCGCATGGCCTCCGCTCCACCCGGCGGCGATGGCGTGAAAGCCCTCCGGATCCTCGTCGGCGACGACGACGCCCACCCACTCGCCGCAGCGGAGCACGTCGCCGGGCAGGAGGGGCGCTTCAGTCCGGCGGACTCCGTTGACGAATACGCCGTTGCGGCTCGCGAGGTCGCGCACAGAGAGCACGGGGCCTTCGCGGACAATCTCGAAGTGCCGGCGTGAGATCTCCGTGCCCGGAAGGACGGAGTCGCACGACACGTCGCGGCCGAGGACGTGTCGGCCGCGCAGCGACGGCGTCATCACCGAGGACGGGAACACCCAGAGGACGCGCTGGGGCAAACGGCGATCGCGATCGTGGCCGGTACTTGCGGAGGGGTGTGTCGTCGGCATCCAGCCCTATCCAAACCCGGCACTTTACACTCGGGGGAGATCCATGCGCAAACACGGCAATCGCCCCCTCTCGTCCGGTTCGCAGGGGTATGCGCCACGATGGGCACGCGCCCACATCTTCGGCTGGCTCTCCTGCACCCGCTGCCGGCGACTACGCGACGAGGCTGGAGACGGCTTCGCTGCGCCGGTTGATGAGCTTCGCGTCGAGGGCGGATTTGTAGTCGGTCACCGGCGGGTTGTTGAAGCCCGAACCAGTCTTCGGCGCCACGGCCTCCACGACGCCACCCTTCCAGGTGCAAACGCGCGCCGAGGGCGCCACCTGCGCGTCATGCCTCGCGGCAGACACCCAAGACCTGATGGGGCACGTTCGCGCCATCGAGAGCGCCACTTCGCGACACGCCTGCTGGACAACTGTGGCGCCCAATCCCTCTTACCGCGGAAGACCTACTACTTACTGGATGAAGTACAGGTGGCGCTCAAGCCCGAGTACCTATCTTCGGCTTCTGTTCCAATAGTAGCCGCCACCGCCGCCGAACAGGATGACTGCCGCGACAATCACGAGTACCCATTCCATTGTGTTCATGTTGCTTCTCCATTCTTGCAGCGAATGGCCCGCAACTCGCGTGCCGCGCCGATACGCCGTCCCTTCTCTTCCGCCAGTCTTCCGCCAGCGGCGAACCCACGCGGCTTCGCTCAGAGAGCTGCTGTCCGCGACCGGGACCCGTCCCTCAGGCTCGAGCAGAGCCGGAGGGCTGGCCAACGGCGGGTGAGGCACGCGTGGGCGCTATGCCACAATGAAGCACCGCCGGACCACGAGGCTGAGTCAGGACGCGCGCCTCACGAGTCCGGTTGGGGCCGTGCTGGAGGATGCGGCAGGGCGAGGCGAAGAAGTCGGCGCGCGACGCTTCCGACCTGGTGAACGAAAGAGCCGGTCGTGTACGGGATGCCGTACCTCCGACACAGCGGCTCGACCATGGCGGCGATTTCGGCGTAACGACAGGAGGGCACCTCGGGGAAGAGGTGATGCTCGATTTGATGGCTCAAGTTCCCCGAGAGAACGTGGAACCAGGCCGGCCCCTCGATGTTGGCCGACCCGCGAATCTGGCGCAGGTACCACGCGCCTCGCGTTTCCGGCTCGGTCGCCGCGGAGCCCTCCGCCACGCAGGCCACTCCGTCCGGGAAATGGCCGCAGAATATGATGAGAAACGCCCACACGTTGCGGACCACGTTGGCGGCGGCGTTGCCCGCGAGCACGAACGGCGCGGACGGTCCACTCAAGAGCGGGAAGAACACATAGTCTTTGAGAAGCTGCCGAGTCGCCTTGCGCGCGAGGGGCAGCGACTGTTGGAGCAACAGGCGCGGAGACTTCTCGCCGGCCAGCACACGCTCGAACTCGAGGTTGTGCAGCGCGATGCCCCATTCGAAGACGAACATCAACCCGAGTGCGACGAGCGGCTGCGCCAGGTATTGCGGACGCCACGGCTGCTCCTCCGCGACGCGCAAGAAGCCGTATCCGACGTCGCGGTCCTTCCCGAGGACGCTGGTGAACGTGTGGTGCTCGTAGTTGTGGGTCTTCTTCCAGTGCTCGGCAGGACACACGACGTCCCATTCGTAACGAGCGGAGTGAAGGACAGGGTCGTTCATCCAGTCGTACTGACCGTGAATCACGTTGTGGCCGATCTCCATGTTCTCGAGAATTTTCGAAAGGCCAAGGAGCGCCACGCCGGCACCCCAGAGCGGCGGGAGCACGCCAGCGAGCAACATCACCCGCCCGCCGATCTCGGAGGACCGCTGCAACGCTACGAGCCGCCGCAGGTACCGCGCGTCGCGTTCGCCGACCTCTTTCCGAACTTGCGTACCGATGGCATCGAGCTCCGCAGCGAACCTGTCCAGGTCCTCTGCCGATGGCGTGGTCTTCTCGGCGGTACCGGGTGCGTTCACGGGAGGGCCTCCTTCGGCTACAGATCGAGCGAGACGTTCGACCGTGGGGCGCCGACGCACAGTTGGATGAGATCGTTGGGCTCGCAGCTCACCGCCCCGGTCCGCTCGTTCCGAACGATCCCCGACAGCTTGCGGCACGTGCACGTGAGACAAGTGCCCCGCCGGCATCCGTAGGGCGGGTCGAGTCCGGCGCGTTCGGCCAGTTCGAGGAGAGATTCGCCCGGGCGGCCTTCGATCGTGCGCCCGCTCCGGGCGAAGAAGAGCGAGTGCCGCGCCGGAGCGTCCGAGTCGCTCATCGGGTAAGGTCCAGCCGGCGGGAGCGTGAAATGCTCGGTCCGAAGTCGGTCCCGCAGGCCGGTCGCCGTCCAGAGGGCCTCGACGGCTTCGGTCAACGAGGGGGGTCCGCAGAGCCACGCGTACGACTCCGCCCAGCGCGGAACCAAGCTCTCCAGCCGCTCGCGCGAGAAGCGCGGACGCGTCGAGCATGGGGCATCGGTGAGATGCGTCTGGAATCGCAGGCGCTTGCAGCGCGCCGCGAGGGAGGCGTGCTCGCTGCCCAGGATCACTTCGCCGCGCGCGTAGTGGAGCCAGGCGATCCTGCCGGTGTAGTCGGTCGCAACGAGATGCCGGATCATCGACACCACAGGGGTGATGCCGCTACCACCGGTGATGAACAGCAGTTCCGGGGGGACTGGGTCGGGGAGGACGAAGCTCCCCATCGCCTGGCTCAACGAGACGACACTACCAACGTCGGCTTCGTTCCGGACCCAGTGGGAGATCGCGCCTTTGCCGGCGATTCGAATCGTGACCCGCAGCGGTCCACGGTCCTCCGGAGCCGAGGACAGAGAGAAGCAGCGCGTCACCCGGGCGCCCGCGTTCGAGACCGAAAGTCGAACGTACTGGCCGGCGCGAAACCCGCGCCAGAGCTCGTTGGGGCGCAAGTAGAGCGACACGGCGTCGCCCCCCTCGTCGCGAAGCGCCACGACACGAGCGCGGACACCACGCACCGACCAGGCCGGGTCGATAAGCTCCAGATAGTCGTCGATGTCTCGCGGGCTCGTCATTCCGGCCACCAGGCGCGTACGCAAGAGAGGACTGAGCGACCGGCGCGCCCGTTCGAACATCGCCGACAACGCTCCGTTCATGGGCGCGGATGTCCATCCCGGGTCCCGGGTTGCTGCACGGTGGAGTCCCGGAGAGCTCATGGGCAGCCGGCTCGGCGGGGCATGCACGCAACGCCGAGATCTACGGCCGAAGAGCCGCCGATTGCGTTTCGCATCTCTGGGTGCATGGGGGACCTTCACGCAAAATCGCCGTACGCACCGCGCGCTCAAGCGTGAGAGCAACATAGGAGCATTCATGACGCTTGGCGTCATGAATGTGTCATGGGCACGCCCGTCTTGACTTTCCCCCGTTGGCGCCGCCTGATGGCTGGGCAGTATTGAGCGGTGCGAAAAGAGGGGGCTTGAATGAAGGTACTGGTGGTCGGGGTCGCTGCTGACAACCTAGGTATCTTGGAAACTGCGCTTTCTTCCCGGAACCACGAACTGATCCGGGCTCAAAACGGCGCTGCCGCGCTCGAAGCGGTCCGCATCGGCTCGCCGCCGCTCATCGTCCTGGAGGACCCTTTGCCCGACATGGCGGGCTCCGACTTCTGCCGTCGCACACGCGCAAGCCTTCAAGGCGCCAATGCCGTCATTCTCGTCATCGCCCGTCGCGAGGAGGAATACCCTGCAGTACTTGACGCGGGCGCCACGGACCTCTTCTTCATGTCGCTCGGGCCGTCGGCTCTCGAGCTTCGGCTGCTCATCGCCGAACGGCTGGTGG
>CAZHED010000100.1:0-12173 GCA_964531095.1 uncultured Polyangiaceae bacterium
AGACCGTTTCGTAGAAGCGAAGCGATCGGTCGACATCGGCGACGGTGAGAAAATGCGTGACGGTGAACCCGTCTCGCGGGGGCATCTCATAGCTCTTCTGTTCGACTTTTGCGCTGTTCATGGACGACTCCAAATTCCGCGTCTGGGCTGGTGAGCACGAGGGAGGGCGAGCGTGGCGGCCAGATTTCTAGTGGCGCGAGTCGCTGCGAGAAGCGCGCCCAGCGGGCCGCCCAATGGGCGCTGCAGATGAGTCTCGCGGCGAAGCCCGGCGGCTGAAGGCTCGCCTACGCGCCGTGACTGAGCGACTGGACCGCGGGGCCAGCTCCTCGACCCGGTCTCCGCGAGGCGCGCTCACCGAGGACCTCCAGCAGCCGCTTTGCCAGAACCGCAGCCGAGGCGGGGTTCTGCCCGGTGACCAGATTTCGGTCCTCGACCATGTACGGCTTCCAGATCTCGCCGGAGCTGAAGTCGACACCGACCTTTTCCTTGAGGTCGGTCTCGAGCAGCCACGTCGCCCTGGGGGCCACCCCGACGGCCTCCTCCTCCTTGTTGGTGAAGCCCGTGACCCGGTAGCCCTTGAAGGGCGATACCCCGTGGATTCTGGTGGCCAGCATCGCGGCAGGACCGTGACACACGATGAATAGAGGGTTGCCCGAGGCGAGCTGCGCGGTCAGCAGCCGTCCCACGTCGGCGTCGAACGCCAGGTCCGACATCGGGCCGTGACCGCCGGGCAGGTAGACCGCGTCGTAATCCTCGAGGCGGACGTCCGACAGCTTGAGCGGCCGCCGCATCACCTCCGCGGACCGGATGATGGCCTCCAGCTCGAGAGCGCCATCCATCCCGCCCGCCATCGCGGGACGGAGGCTCATCATGTCGACATTCGGGGTCACGCCGTTGGGCGTCCCGACCACGACCTCGTGGCCGGCATCGGTGATGACCTTGTACGGCTTCGCGAACTCCTCGGCCCAGTAACCGGTCGCATACCTCGTGCCGTCCTTTAGCACCCAGTACGTGGCTCCGCTGACGATGAAGAGCACCTTCGCCATAGCAGAAACCTCCTTTCGTCTGCGTACGTCGATGCAATTCGACTGCCGCCTGGTCGCGAGCGTTTCACCATGCCCGAGCTATCGCATGGAAGACGCAATGGCTCAGCGGCACGCGCTACCGGGTCCTTCGCGACAGGGTGCCAGACTGACTCGCCGCAGGCCAAGGTCGCGTTTCGCGCTCCAGGAGATCTCCATGAGCGTGAGACGCAGGAAGTCGCGCGACCCGGTCACGCCTCGCTCGTCCACGCCAAAGCCCACCTCTCGGAACTCGTCGATGAGGCCGAGCACAAGGGCAGGCCCGCGCTTGATGGGTCGCAGCGAGCGAGCAATTGCGGCGCAAGGCCCGACCGGCATACTCAAAGCAACCGACAGGTCGTTTCAAGGCGTTACGCGTCGTTATTCACAAATCACCGTGACCTGACACTATCGACCACAGGCCATTTCAGAAAACCCCTTGAACGATTTGCACGCCCATCATCGACGGAGACAGTCGTTGCTCGGGCCGGTCGCCCCTCCAGGTGATCGGGCGCGGTGGTGGATCCGCGACCCCAGCCGGCGGGTTGCCCGTTTGATCGTGTCGTGGTCGGCGCCTTCCGGAAGGACGAAGCGGCGCGACGGACGGGTGGCATCGCCAGAAACCCGGTACTGGCCGACGGCGGGAACGACTGTGTCACACGGTGACACGCAGATCGTGTAAAACGGGTTGCGCTTCTCCCCCGACTCACCTTGCAGCTCGACGGGGTCCGGTGAGTCGACGTGGACGAAAACGGAATGCGGGGGCACCCAGTCGGAGGGCGCCGATTGCGGCCGTGCCATCGTCGGCGTCCATGCGGCGAACGCAAAGGGAATGACTCCTCCAACATTCCGCCAGAAGGCCCCGCTTGCCACCATCGCCGCCCACTTCACATGTTACCGCTCCCGAGAGCAACGCCGCGACCCGCGCGCGCCGCCTGCGCCCATCATGTGTCCATGCGGCTGACGGAGCCTCTCGCGCTGCTCGAGTCATTGGCCGGCCCCCGAGTCGCCGCAGACGACCGCCAAGTACATGCACCTCGCCCCTGAGGTCCAGGCCGCGGCGGTCCGCCTCTTCGACGGCCAGAGTCGTGGCACGGGCGTGGCAAGCCTTGGCCCACCACGACTACCGTGTGCAGGCGAGCTTTCGGCTGTCGTGGAGGCGCTCGCAAGGGCCATCGAGGCAGCCGTGACTGCCGGCCGATGGGACGTCGTCGCACGGCTTGCAAGGGAGCTCGAGGCTAGGCGCCTCGAAGCGGCGACCAACGGAGTTTGGCTCGACAGGGCGCGAGGCAGATAGATAGGAGGTCAAGATGGGTGGCGCGACTTCCAGAGCGATATGGGAAAGAGGAGGTCGCGGAGATCTGGACGAAGAGCGCGCAGCCGTTGGCTTGCGCCGACTCGGCGGCTCCGAAGTTCACTCGCATCCGGCGCGCTCGTAGGCCACCCGACCGCTTCCCTCGTGCCTCGCCAAAGCAGCCAGTCACCAAGGCAGCCAAGAAAAAGCGTGAGGAGCGCTTGGTGACGTCGGTGGGATAGACGTTCCGGCACCGCGCACGCTACGGTTGTCGCCGGCTGCACGCCGGGGCGCCGCTGGGGCTTGGGTCACAGGAGGCGCGCGCGCCTGCTACCGGGGAACATCCGACATGACGCGTCGCCAGCGCTTGGCAACACTCGCTTTGCTTCTCGGTGCCTCCGGGACGGCCTGCTCGCCTGGTTCGCCGCCGGGCGAATCGCCCGACGGTGCGAACGAAGGCGCCGTGGATGCGGACGTCCTCGTCGCGCAGTGTGAAGCGCTCGCGACGAAATTCGTGAGCAATTGCCATAGCGAATACACGGGTGACGCCCTTACGCCCGATACAGAGCGCGTGTGTATGTGGACGACTTACGGGCAAATCTGCCGGACCGGCAATACGCAGCTCCTCTTTGACTCGATGAGCTGCTTCGGCGACAACAAGTACTGTTGGACGTTCTCCGACCCGAACACCGTCGCGGGCTGCCTCGCCAACGTACATGCGACTGGGGAGTCGGCCGCCGCACGCGAGCTCCTCCAGAACCTCTGCTCGGCCTGCGGCGGTGCGACCTGCGACGGCGGAGCGCCATCGGGGCAGGCCGAGCTCATTCCCTATGTCAGCGACGCGGAGCTTGCTGCCATCTCCACCTGTCGGGGGAACGCATGCACAAATTCTGCGTTGATCGCGAACTGCACTTCCGTGCCCGATGTCGCAGGCATCTTGGCCTGCAAATGACGCGAGTGCGCTGGCCGGGTTCGATCTGCCGTGCAATCTCGAACGTCAGGATACTGCACGCTCGGCACCGCGGGTACGCCTTCGCGTATTCGGACGCGGCGCCGGCGCCGGCGGCCTCTGTGTGAGCGAGCAGCACCTCCGAAAAATTAGACACGCCGAAACAAGTGAATGTGGGGAAGGCAAGATTCGAAAGCGCGGGGAGCGTCGAATTCACGTCGATTCGCGTCGACTCACGTAAGGATGACCCTACGCGAGTTGACGTAAGTGCACGTGAGCAGGTCGTGATTGGGCCAAACGAAATGCACTCGGCAGCAGGTCCCCTGACCGTCGAGAACGCGCTCGCGGTCGCCCTCGTTCGGGCGTCGGCCGCTCACGAATGGGGCGTCGTTGCGCAGCTCGCGCGCGAGCTCGAGGCGCGACGTTTGGCCGCGGCGAGCGTGCGTTCGCTGCTGGTTGAGCGCGATCGCTCAGGCGGAACGGGGGCCGCGTCGACGGTGCCGACGCGCGCAGCGTTGCGCGGCGGCCGGTGGGGATCAGGCCTGCGGGCCGTCGTCGTAGTGACTCCGCGGACCTCACCGTGTGCACCTCCCGTGAGATGCGCGCAGTCGACGCGCGGGTCCCTCATGGGCACCCTGATGGGCCCTCCCAGTCGTGCTATCCTTCTTCGTGGCCCGTCTCTCGGCTCGTCTTCCCGAGAACACTCCCGGGGAGTACTTCGTCGACGATTCGTGCATCGACTGCGAGACGTGCTCCGCAGGTCTTCGCGCGCTCTCCTGGGCGCGGGCTGCCCATCGTCCGGCATCAGCCGTGCACGCGCGAACAGGAGCTGCGCGCGCGCATGGCCATCGTATCGTGTCCGACGAGCGCGATCGGCACGTCGGACAAGGTCGACCTCCACGATGCCGTCGATGCCTTGCCCGACGCGATCACGCACGACGTACTCTACTGCGGATACGCCTCCAAGACCTCTTACGGCGCGGCGAGCTACCTGGTGCGACGCGACCGCGGCAACGTGCTCGTGGATTCGCCGCGTGCGGCTCGGCCGCTCATGGAGCGCATCTCGGGCCTCGGCGGCGTCGCCACGATGTTCCTCACTCATCGCGATGACGTCGCCGACCACGAGAAATGGGCCCGACGCTTTGGCTGCGGGCGCGTGATGCACGCAGCCGACATCGGCCACGGTACGCGCGACGTCGAGCGCCCCGTCGAGGGCGACGTGCCGGTACCGCTCGCTCCTGACCTCCTTGCCATTCCCCTCCCCGGCCACACGCGCGGCAGCATGGCCCTGCTCTTCCGCGAGAAGATCCTCTTCACGGGTGATCACCTGTGGGGCGACGGCGACGGCCTCGATGCATCGAGCGGCGTGTGCTGTACTCGTGGAGCGAGCAGACGCGCTCGATGGAACGACTCCTGGATTTCGACTTCGAATGGGTGTTGCCCGGCCATGGCCCGCCCCTTCACGCATCGCCGCGCCGGATGCGTGCAGCGCTCGAAAGGCTCATCGCGCGGATGAAGCAATGAGTCGAGTCACCTCGCAGCGAGCCGGCGGCTTCGCCTCGGCGTCGTCGTCGCCGTCGTCTTGATGGGCTGCTCCTCGTCGAGCCGCAGCGGTGGCGGCCCGGCGGCCGCATCGTCCGGGCCGTGCGATCCCCTCGCCATGGCTCCGACGACGCTTGGCACCATCCTGGGCGTCGGACAGGACACTCCGCAGCAGGTGCCCTGACCGTCGAGGACGCGCTCGCGGCGCAGGGGTCGTTGCGGCGTTGGCGACCTGGTCGATCGGAAGCTAATAATGCGCTCGCGGCGTCTCGCCAGGCGAGGCGCCTGACGGCGGGGCCCGATCGCGCTCGCGACGGAACGCTTGAAAGTTGCTGTCTCGCGTCAGAGCGATGCGATCATGTGGCTCTTGACGCTGGACTCAGCTCAAGGACTTGTGCTTGAGGAGGACGCGGCGCCACACGAGCGCCCGCCAGTCGCCACGCTCGTACACCTCAGGCTGCTCCTGACCAAGCAGCGAGGCATAGCGCACGCTCACCTGCGGCACGTCCGTCGAGACAAGGCCCGACAGGACCAGCGTCGCTCCGGGGCCCAGGCGCGCCACGAGCGCGTCCGCGAACTCGAGGAGGACTGCACGCAGAATGTTGGCCACGACGAGATCGAACGGCCCGCGGGTGCCCTCGAGCGTCGGCGCATGGCGAATCTGATCGTCGACGCAGTTGGCGCGTGCGTTGCGCTCTCCGTGCGCACCCGCAGCGGCATCGATCTCGACGGCGTCGACGACAGCCCTGAGCTTAGCCGCGCCGATGGCCAGGATTCCCGACCCGCTACCGAAGTCCAACATTCGCCAGGGCCCGGAGCGCCTGGCGAGCGCGGCTATCGCCTGAAGACAGAGCTGCGTCGTTTCGTGCGTGCCGTCCCCGAACCCGGGGCCGGGATCGATGACGAGGCGGACCTCGTCGCCCTCGTCCGCGCCCAGCGTCGGGACAATTCTCCAATGCGGGGCGATGACGATGCCGACCCCGTCTGCACGAGCCATTTCCACGACCTATCACGGCCTGAATGCGCGGCGCGTCCAGAACGGCCCAGCCGTCGCGGCGTCCCCCGCTGTGGTTCGAAGCGTTCCTCAGGCGTGGCCTTCGGGCCCACCCCGCCTTGCTGCACGCGTTCCCCGGTCCTTCCCATTGACGATGCCGCCACCCCGGCGCTTTCCTCGCTCGTTCCAAGGAGCGCCATCAACCGTGGCGAAGCCCGCGAGCCAACGTCAGCAGCTGCCGGACCCGCTCGCTGGGCAAACGAGGACGGCCGGCAGACCGGGCCCACGAGGGGTCAGCGCGCGATACGCTCCAGGCTGACGCACTTGTTGTTTGAGTCGCAGAGGAGCACGAAGTGCCCATCGACGCCGGCCTCCGTGACGAACTTCATGAGCAGGGCGGCGGGGAACTGGACGGTCTCGCCGCTTGTTGCGTGCACGACCACGTGACGGGCCACGCCGCGGTAATAGTCGAGGTAGTCCTCGGGCAGGATGCGCAGGAAGAACTGGTAGCGTTTCATGGATGGCGGCGAGGCGAACCGCTTCCTCGGACGGCGTACTCCCAACAACATTACCAACGCGCCGCGCTCGCCCGCAGGCACCTTGATGACTTGCGCCTTTCGGCCTCCAAAGTTTCTCATTTTCGAGGCCACTTCCGCGTTCACTTTCGTTACCGCCCGGGGACTCGCTCACCATCCTTTCGATGGCTTTGTCAGTGGGCTTTAGGTCATCGATTTCTCTCCTCCCGTTGCCCGAGACCCCGTGCAAGTCCTGGGACCGACAGGGCCCGCGGAGGTCAAACTGGAAGCGCAGCCGACCAAACACGCAACCAGCGCGCTCTGCAATACGCAAAGGGCTACGCTCGACTCTCGCGTACCGCAGCGTGTGCCACTCAGCGCGGTCGCGCCGCGATCTCCGCCTCGACCGCTTCCGGCTCGTGCAGGTAGCGGGCGATGACGTCGGCGATGAACGGACTCGTGTACGCCTCGGGCCTCGGGTTCTCGATGACCTCCACGATGGCTTTGGCGGCGCCCTCCACGGGCTGCGCACCCGGCAGCTTGCGGTTGTCGACCATGCCGACCCCGAGCGAGTTGAGTCCGAACTCCGTTGCGACGACCCCCGGCAAGAGGAGCGTGACGTGGATGCCGGGGTGGGTTGCGCGCAGCTCGACGCGGAGCGACGCGGTCAGCATGTTCACCGCGCTCTTCACCGCTCCGTAGGCGGCCCTCACGGGAGCGAGCGGCGCGCGCGACAGGCCGCTCGAGACGTTGACGATCTGGCCGGCGTTCCTCGACTTGAAGTAGGGCAACACGGCCTGGATGCCGTAGACGACGCTCTTCATGTTGTCGCGCCACATCGCGTCGAGGTCGTCGTCGACAAGGTCGGCCACCGAGCGCGAGATGCCGCGACCGGCGTTGTTCACCCACACGTCGATGCGCCCGAAGCGCTCGATCGCCGCCTTGGCGAGGTGCTCGACGTCGCCCCGCTTCGTCACGTCGGTGACGACCGCGAGCGCACCGTCGCCGATCGCTTTGGCGACCGCGTCGAGCTCCGGCTTGCGGCGCGCGGCGAGGACGACCTTCGCTCCACGCGCCCCGAGCTGCTTCGCGAGCTCGGCCCCGATGCCAGCGCTCGCGCCCGTGATGACGACCACCTTGTCCATCGCTGCTTCGTTCGTCGTGCTCATGGCGCTCAACGTAGGCGCTGGAGTCGCTTCAGCCGAATGAATAGGATGTATGCGACGCATGCCCAGCGCTTATCGACGGGACCTCGACCTGAACCTGGGGAGGAATGAGTGCCTCTCGAGCGCGCGCTTGAGGGGATTCGACCCGGCTCCTGCGAAGAGTGCTTGGCCAGCGGCGAGCGCTGACTGTATGTTCAGCTCCATGATCGCCATGCACCCCGCCGTTCAGGCCCCGCTCGACCTGCTCGCGACCTCCCTCGCCGACGTGCGCTTTGCTGACGTCGACGGGCCGAGCCTGGCGCGCTGGGCGGCCGAGGTCGAGGCGGCGGCCCAGTCGGAAGCCGTCGCCCGCTCCGCGCTCGACGCGGCGAATCTGGCCTTGCAAGAGAAACAGGAGGCGCTGCTGCAACAGGCCCAGCGCGCCCTCGCCTACGCGCAGGTCTACGCGGAAAGCGATACGCCCTCACCGCGTCGCTCGAGGCGATCGGTCTGCCTCGCGCCACGCGTCGTGCGACCGTGGGGGACGCGCTCGTCCTGTCGGCAGCCTCGGACACGTCGCCCCGCCCTCGCGGCCGGCCCCGGAAGCGTCCAGCCGCCGAGCCCACGCTCGAGATGAGCATGCCGGGTGCAGAATGAAGAAGCCGAAGAACGCCGCAGCCGAGGCTGGGCCGGTGAACCGCCCGCTTTCAATGAAGGAGCGCGCGCGCAAGGCGCGACACGAGGCTTACGTGCACGCAAAGGAGCGGAGGAAGAACGACCCTCGCACACTCCAGTTGAAAGAGAAGGCGAAGCAGCTTCGGCGCGAGGCCAGCGTCAAGGCGAAGGAACGCCGCAAGAACGATCCCGAGCAGATCGCTTTCAAGGAAAAGCTCAAGAAGGAGCGGCAAGAAGCGACCAAGCTGGCCAAGGCGCAGCGGAAGGCCGCCGCGTCGGAGGCGAAGGAGGCCGAGCGCGCGAGCAAGGACGCGCGGCTGAACGTGACGTTCGTGGGCCTGGCCTAAATGAGTCGGGCCGGTCGAAGGGCCGTGCGCCGGAAGGCGCCTTCATTCGCTGGTGAACGCGGGGCGAGCGGTTCACTCTCCGCCACACCTTGTGACAAAAAAACCGACCCTACGCACGTGACGTCGGCCACCGCGGCGATGCGCGAATAGCGTTTGTAGGGAGTGAGCGGGAACGCCGAAGCCGCGGTGCGCCGAAGGGCATGACGGTGCAAACGGCAACGGCCTGGAAAGCGGAGCGCTCATCGCTCTTGCTCGAAGTTGTACGCAGGTAGCGTGGTGAGCCGTGTGTCCTCGATTGGGCCCCCCACGGTGAAGTGATAAAAGCTCTGCCACTCCCGTGAAGTGATCCCAAAGGCCTCATGGACGGGATCGTCGAAGTAACAGCCTATCCCGGTCGAGCGAATCCCCGCTTCTTCGGCCTCAAGGTAGAGGACCTGTCCCACCATTCCCGCCTCCCAGAACAGGTTCCGGTAGAACGCAGCGCCGTACGTGGTCAGGCTGCCCATGTAGTCGGCGATCATTCCCAGGCTGAAAGCTCCGTCACTGGCGATGTCCTGGCCGCAAGAAACGTTAGCCGCGAGCGTCCGACAGTCCCCTTCCTGGAGCAGGTACAGCGGGAGCCCCGGCGGACAAGAGGGGAGGCGCTGCCAGCGAAACTCCGGCCGCATCACTTCCCTGAGGGCTGCGAGCTTGTCGGGATCTCGCGCGAGCACGTAGAGGCCCCGAGGGACGCCTTCTACGCGGTGGACGAACAGGCCGAGATGGATGCGAGGCCGCCACGGGATCGCGTCCCAGGGCACCGATCGCCCGTCCCGCGTCGGCATCAACCGAGCGAGCGTGCGGAAGAACGCTTGCTGCGAGATCGCCGTCGAGCGATCCATCGCTACCGCGCTTCGGCGGCCAAGGATTGCCTTCTCCGCGGTGAGTAGCCCCTGGCGGACGGGTATTCCGAGGAGCTGCTCCTCCGTGGGGAACCTGGAGAAGTCTTCCGTGATCGGCGCGCTTCCGAATCGTCGCGTGGCCTGCGCAACCTCGTCGATCACGGGCCACTCGACGCTGTGCTCGGGGCTCAACGTGTTGGCCCTGCCGCACCATTGTGCGCCGATGCTGCCTGCCGTCAGCCCGTTCAGAAGCCGCGGAGGTGTCGATGGAAGCCCGCTTGTGACCAATGCGAGAAGCTCAGGCTCCTCACGCTCTGCTGGTCCGTAGTCGTCACCGCGGCTGAGCCCGAAGAGCCCAGCGATGGCGCTGTCACCGACCCCGTCCAGGAGCACCAAGCCCCAGCCAAGAGCCGCCGCCGCAATGCGCAGGGTTGCAAGTGCATGCCCAGCATCGTGTTGGCAATATCGGAACGCGCGCTCACCGTACTTCCAGGCTTCACGCCAATGGACCGACGAGAGGCCTACGAGGAAGGAACCATCGGGAAACGGGGCGCAGAGCTCGCTCCACCCGTTCGCATCGAGGATCGCGCGCCGTTCGAGAGCGTGCTCCTTGGGTGCGTAGTGGTACACGGCGGGCGCGTCGCCGAGCCGTTCGACCGCCGGTAGAACCGTATACCCCTCGGTCGGATGGAGATTCCCGCTCGATGGGTTCGCGCGCAGCGACCACCTCGTTTCATGGATCCGCTTCCAAGCCGTCAAGGACAGCGCGTATCGGAAGAAGAGAGAGATCGACTCCAGAGATAGCGGCTCGGGCAGCACCTGCCCGAGCGCGTAGAGCTGCCAGTAAGGAAGGAGACGGCCGGGTTTGGGTAGCGGGAGCCGAACGAGGTCCGCTCCTCGATAGCGTCGGAAGGGATCCGGTTGCGTGGCCCAGTCGAGGTACCCCGGCCCGGCGGCAAAGCGGTGGAGGTGGTGCTTCGTCCGCTCGTGATAGGCCACTACGATCTCCTCGGCCGACAGCTCGCCACCCGAGAGGCGGGGAGTTGTCACGGCGAAGACCCGGGAGCCTGACGCGCTCGCTTCGCCATGTCGACCATCGACCGCCGAACATCGTCGGACGTCGCGATCGTCGCATCGAACGCGAGCCGCGCTGCACGCGGGCCCTTCGGCGTCACCGCGGCGATCTCGAAGCCATACCGATCGACCGCGGTTATCGACGCGCTCGTCGCGTCCGCGATGCCCGCAAGCACCATCGCGTACGCAAGCACCGCATCTGCGTGGTCCTCGTTCATGTGCCTCAGGATCCCGGAAGCCGAAGCCGCTAGAGGATCGGGCGTTGCGGCGCGGTATTCCTCGGCACTTACCCAGGACATCCGCCCGAAACCGCCAATGTAGCGGAGCGCCGTTGGCTCGAGGCGATAGAATCCGAAGTCCTCGAACTCCACGTAGTACGAAGCGCCGGGTTGCTGCTTCAAGAAGGCGTCGCGCGCGTCCGCCCGTTCGGCGGCGCTGACCTTTGCGCACAGGCCGAGAATGGTGACGCGCCCGAGCGCGAGCGGCTGATCGTGCGTCCCAATGGGTTCAGTAAGGAGAACGGAGGCTTCGGTGCGAGCTTGCAGATTGCAAGTGTGCTCTGCAAGCTCGGAAAGCAGAAGCAGTGGGCGTCCCGCGCCGTCGACGGCCAGGGTCACAAGCGAGCCGTACGGAAAGCCAAATGGGTCGCGGGCAATCGTCGACAACGTCGCTGACTTCGCTTGCGCGGCAAGAGTGCGGCATCGTTCAGCGTGGCTCGGCGCACGAGCGTCCGGGACGGCGTTCTCCTCGCGGGGTGACGGCCGTCGGTGATCGCTGGGCATGCGACGAGCCGTAGCACGCGGATGAATCTCGACGTGGACGATGGCGATCATTCCCGGCGCGCCACGCACGGAAGAGCAGATCGTCGCATGGGTCCGTCCGCGAGCTCTGGCCGCAGAATGCCCGACGGCCAAGTAGCCCGCCTCCCGCGAGGCTGGACCACGGTCGGAGCCCGCGACCAATCAGATCAGGTGCAGGGTCTCGCCACGATCCGATGCGCAGCGGCCGCGACTTCAGCATTCGGATGGCCGAGAAGCAGCCTCACTGGCCCCCGGGAGGTCGTCTCGCTCGACCCTCATGATGACGGCGAGCCCGCTTTGCGGAAGCGCGTCGCCAAACTCGAACGACGGATCGCGATGCTCACCGCCGTCTTACGGCTCGTGCTCGCCCTGCTGCGCGTCTCTGGCTTCAGGCTCGAACTCTCGCGAGTTCCCGATGCCGCCGGCAAGCGACGCTTGCTGGGCGCTATCGAACATGCTCGGCGATCCATGCCGCTGTCGGCGGCGCTCCGAGTTCTCCGACTGTCGGCGGCCCGATACCACGCCTGGGCCCGAGGGGACGGCGTTTGCATGCTCGACGATCGACCCAGTTGTCCGCGATCCATGGTGCAGCGACTGACGTACGGCGAGCTCGAAGCGATCGGCGACATGGTCCAGTCCACCGAGCATCGCCACATGTCCATCCGGGGGCTCGCGCTCTACGCCCAGCGCGCCGGCAAGGTCTTCGCGCATCCGGGCACCTGGGGCAAGCTGGTCCGGGAGCGAGGCTGGCGACGGCCGCGGCTCCGTCTGTATACGGCCAAGCCGAAGATCGGACTGCGGACCCATGCTCCGAACGAGGCCTGGCACATCGATGTCACGATCATCAAGTTGCTCGACGGGACGAAGGCGTACGTTCACGCCGTCATCGACAATTT
>CAZHED010000101.1:0-11910 GCA_964531095.1 uncultured Polyangiaceae bacterium
TCGCCTGCCGCCAGATAGCAAGGGATGGTGCCGATGCCGACGCCCTGACCGATGGCGAGCACCGCTCCGCGCACGCTGTCACAGCGCATCACGACAGTCGCGTTCCCCGCGTGCTCGTCGAGCCAGCGCGGCCCGAAGCCCGCCTTGAGCTCCGCGTGGTAGCCGACGACATCGTGGCCGGAGAGATCGCCCAGGCTCTGCAGAAGACCTCTTCGGCCGACGTAGGCCTCGTTCGCGTAGAGCGACCAACCGAGCTTTCCCACGAAGCGGGCCACGAGCGCGGCCTGGGTCGGGCGGAACATTCGCACCGCGATGTCAGCCTCCCGCCGCTGCAGGTCGAGCACCGCCGTCGATGGGAGCAGCTCGACGCGCAGCTCGGGGTGCGCGACTCGCAGCTCCTTCAGCTCCGTGACGAGAAAGGGAATGATGCCCTCGGCGCACGTGAGCCGGACCACGCCGGCGTCGCGGGCATCCTCGCCGGCTAGCTTGCTCAGAAGCCCCGAGGCCGAAGCGTCCATCGCTTCGGCGCTCGCCGCCGCCGCATTCCCCGCCTCGGTGAAGCAGAGGCCTTCAGGCGTCCGGCGCAGCAGCTGAGTGCCGATGGCGTCCTCGAGCGCCGCCAGCCGCCGACTGACCGTGGAGTGGTCGACCGACAGTGCGCGCGCCGCGCCCGCGAGCGTCCCCTCGCGCTTCAGCGCGAGCAAGTACTTGAGATCGTTCCAGTCCACGACCCGGGCATTCTTGCACACCCCGCTTGCGATCTCCCCAGGCGCGGGACCCGCGGCTCGCCCGTAGGGTGACGCCAGATCGCGAGAGTCCCTCGCGACCGCAAAAGCAAACGAGGAGAGAGCCACCATGCAGACGAACGAGATTCCGGCGCCGCAGCAGATGTTCCAGCACATCACCGCCTACTGGGTGACCCAGCTCATGGGAGCCGCCGCGCGCCTCGGCGTGGCCGATCAGCTGGAGCCAGAGCCACTGCCGGTGAATACCCTGGCCGCCCGAGTCGGGGCTCAGCCGCAGGCGCTCTATCGCACGCTCCGGGCCTGCACGGCGGTAGGTGTCTTTACCGAGCAGGCTGGGCAGACGTTCGCCAACAACGCCCTCTCGCAGACGCTCCGTTCGAATGTCCCGGGCTCGATGCGAGACTTCGCGATCGCCCAGAGCGCGCCGGGACACTGGCGGCCCTGGGAGCTTCTCACGCAGGTCGTCAGGACCGGCAAGAGGTCCGCCAGCGAGGCGCTGGGGTGTGAGCTCTGGGACTGGTACGGCAGCCACCCGGAAGAGTCGAGCGCGTTCAGCGGCGCGATGGACAACCTCGCGGCGCAGGTGGCCGCGGAGGTGACGAAGGCGATCGACTTCTCCGACGTGGGTCGGGTCGTCGACGTCGGTGGCGCCAGCGGCACGCTGGTCAACGCCGTGCTGCGCGCGTTTCCCGGGACGAAGGGCGTGCTGCTCGATCTGCCGCACGTCGTCGAGCCGGTGAAGAAAACCCTCACGGCGCTCGGGCTCGCCGAGCGCTGCGAAGTCGTCGCGGGTGACTTCTTCAGGTCCGTGCCCGAGGGCGACGTGATGCTGCTCAAGCAGATCCTCCACGACTGGAACGACGAGCAGTGCATCACCTTGCTGCGCCACTGCGCCGAGTCTCTCCCGAAAGGAGGCCGCGTGCTCGTCGTGGAGATGGTCATTTCGGAGGATGGCAGCCCCAGCCCCGCTCACCTGATGGACGTGAACATGCTGGTGCTCCTCCCCGGCAAAGAGCGCACGGCGACCGAATACGGCAAACTGCTCGCCGCCACCGGGCTAAAGCTGGAGCGCGTCCACGCGACCCATTCGCCGTTCTCGATCGTCGAGGCAAGAAAGGTCTGAGAGACATGTGATGCATTCCACGCGCCCCCTGATGACCGCGCGGAATGTTGGCGGGGTGGACGGACTCGCTCAGTTCCGAGTCCGCAGAGCCGGACGGCAGTCCGAGCGAAGCGGACGGAGTGCAGGACGGACGCGGAAAGCCGCTGCTCCCTCATGCCATCACGGAGTTCTGTGGCCACGGACCTGGCATTCATCGGGAGGCATATGGCGACTGGAGCGACGACCCCGACAAGCTCAGGACTGACGTGTATCGCCTGGTGAGCGCCGGCTGAACGTCGAGTACGATCGCCCGGATGCGTCTCTACGACTTTCTCCCATCGGGTAACGGCTACAAGGTCCGTCTCGCACTGCGCTGGCTGGGCATCCCCTTCGAGTACCACGAGATCGACATTCTGAAAGGCGAGTCTCGAACGCCCTCGTTCTTCGCCAAGAATCCCTTTGGACAGATCCCGGTTCTCGAACTCGACGATGGCACGTGCCTGCGCGAAAGCAGCCCCATCCTCGTGTATATCGCCGAGGGGACCCCGCTCCTTCCCGCCGACAAGCTCCTCCGAACGCGTGCGCTGGAGTGGATGGGCTTCGAACAGACGCACGTCGACGGCGTGATCTCCCGCGCTCGATTTCGACGCATGTACCCGCACGCCATCCCCACCAGCGATCACGAGTTCGTCGCGTGGTACGCCGAGGGGCACGAGGCGCTCGCGGTCCTGGACTCTCACCTCACCGACCGGAAGTTCTTGGTCGACGAGCGATTCACCATCGCCGACATCGTGCTCTATGCTTGCACGCACTGCGCGGACCAGGGGGGTTTCGACTTGGCGCCCTATTCGGCGCTCCTCGCTTGGTTCGGTCGGGTTCGGCAGCAGCCCGGCCACTTGCCCATCGATCAGGTTCCGGCGTGATTCAGCATCGCGCGGCTGCCGCCCCGCCCGGGCTCGAGCCTCGCCGACTCCCGCCAAAGTGGTCGAGTCCGTTCAGGTCGAAGGTTGTGTATCGCTGTCCCTTGACGAATGTCACGAGGAGGGGCGGGATTGCCTTCGAAGAGGTGCAGTCGTGCTCGTTTCTTCAAGGAGCGAGAACTTTCGGACCGCCGAATCGTCTGACCGCTCATGAGCTAACGAGACACCACCTTCGCACTCGTCTCGCGTCGCGCGCGTTTGGTCGCCGAGCTGGCGGAGGCGCGCCGAGCTGCCGACGAGTTGGCCCGCACCACCGAGCGGCTGCCCCGACTGGAAAAGGAACTGGCGGAGACCGATGCACTCTTGGCGAGCGGCGCTGCGCTTGCGCTGCCGGCGCTCGACCGCCTCCGAGTGGCCAGCCCCTGCGGAAGTGCGGCTTTTACGCCGCCCGCACTTGTCCGCCCACTGAGCATTTTGTCGAGAAGAAGTTCGGACCAGACGGGCGATAGACGACTTTGTCGAGAGAAAGTTCGACGGCAGAAGTCATCGAATGCCCCCGATAGCCGCCTTTGGCGATAGCAGACCCGCTTCCAGACGAAGCTCGGAGCCGAAGAGTACGATCGCAAACTTGACGCCGTGCCCATCCGGGAGACGGCACTTGAGCTCCTCCAGTCGCATCGCGACGTCGAGCCCAACCTCAAGCGCGTCACTGCTCCTCGACGTCCAGGCAGCCAACCGCGCAGCGGTGGGCGAACCGCGCAACGCGCGGGCCTCATGCAGCCGCGGTCGCAAACGCGGAGCCAAACGGCAGATCTACGGCGGATTGACCACGACGTAGGTCACCGACGATCCCTGGTACTGCGGCTGGTAGTACGTTCCGCCGCAGTTCTGGTAAGGGCCGGAGGCGATACAGCCCGAAGGCAGCGTGTTGACCATCGACCCGATCGCGGCGGACGTGACGGCGGCAGTCGCCCCGATGGCGACCCCGGTCGCGATGGGATGCCCCCAGTGATCGTAACCTCCGCCGCCGTACCCGCTGTGAACGTTGACGTTGCGGTTGACGTTAACGTTCGTGTTGCGATTCACGTTCGTGTTTCGGTTGACGTTCGTATTGCGGTTGGCGCTCGCATTGTGGACGCTCGTCTGCGCGGCGCTCTTGTTGACCTGGCCGCCGCGCGCCGCGCTCGCGGGGTGCGCGACCGCGAGCGCGGTCGCCACCAGCGTCGCCCCGACGATCGACGCGAGAACCGAACCGGATCGACACTCTATCTTGGCCATGGGAGGTCCTTCCTCTACTTGAGTAATCGCGTCGCTCACTTCGCCGGCTTCTTCGTCGCCGGATTCGCTGTCGGCGGCGCCTTGGCGGCGGGCGCGGGCAGTATCGGGACGGCGGTCGCACCGTCGGGCGCCTTGAAGGCGAACATCCCATCGTCGATCTTGGGCGAGAGATCCCACGTGACGACGGCCGAGTACTGGGGCGCGGTCGGCTGGTTCCTCGTGGTGATCACGACCTTGTGCGGCAGCGGCTTGTTGCCTTTCTCGATCCAGATCTGCCAGTCGACCTCTGGGCTGCGAAGAGCCAGGTGCTCGCAGTCGACTCCGCCGATGCGGCTCGGCCCGATATCGCCGGCTTCGATGGCGTTCTTCCCGAGGTCGTCCCCCGCGGCCAGGTACAGAAGGTCGGCGAGCGGAAGCTCGAGGTCATAGTGCGCCTTCGCGGCGTCGAGGGTCGCGGCGATCGTGGGGGGCGAATCCATTGTCGCGTAGTACTTCTGCGCCGGACTGTAGATGGTGAGCGTCTTGCCGTCGTAGAAGAACTCCCGGCTCTCGTCGTCTCCCACGGCGCTCGCTCGCAGTCGGTCGGGGTGGCGCACCGTCATGTCGACGACCGCGGTCTTCTTGACCTTGTAGTCGCTCTGGACAATCTCGTCCTTCGTCGTCTCGGCGTGGATCGAGAACTCATGGAGCGTCTTCAGGAAGGCGCCCATCCGAGCGAGCGACTCCTTGACTTGGGGATCGACGGCCGGCTTGGCCTCTGTCGCCTCTTTCTTCGGAGGATTGTTGGGCGCCGGGGTCGTCGTCGCATGGGCCACGGCAAGACCCGCGCCGGCGACGAGCGCCAACGCGGGCACGAAGGTTCGAGCGCCACTGAAGAGTGTCATCGAGGGCTGGGTGGTGCATCGAATATGCCTCTCGAACCCATCGCGAGCGGCGCGCTCCCAAGAGGCGCGTGCCCACGCGCCGGCGGCCGCTGCTCTGAACCGGTAGGTGGAGAGCAGCGTCCCGTCGACGAGCTGCGCGCCCCCCCGTGAGGCGAAGCGCGGCGCCCACTGGGCGGCGTGGCGGCGCTGCTTGGACGTCACGCTCCTCCCTGGGTGATCGGGTTAGCCGCTGGAGCCGGAACTCGGGGAGCTCGGCGATTTGGGCCGCCGGATAGCGCGATTCAACGCGTGTGCCGCCGAGCGCGAGGTCGCGTCGAGCAGCAGGAGGTGCGCCTCGCTCAGGTCGGGCCTGATCCCGTCCGCGCCGCCTTCCGGTATCGCGACGTCGGCGGTGATCGAGAATGGTCGGTTGAGGATCTTCGGTGCGGCCCCGGCCGGGATGGCCTGGGTGCCGGGGTAGAGCACATAGCGCGTGGGCGCGGCGGCGACCTGGAACCGCTCGTCGAAGACGCGCTGCACGCCGCGGCTGTCGATCGGGAGCACGTTGTACTTGCCCGCCTCCGCGTACCACGTCGCAATCATCCCGATGAGGCGCCTCTTGTCCTTGCCCGACAGGTCCTTCGTCTCGGCGAAGTCCGCGTTGACGTCGTAGAGTTCCCAGCTCGTCGCGTCGAGCTCGGTCAGCATGTCCTCGGTGATCGGCGCCCCGAACTTCCGCCCCGACTCCTTGAACGACGCGCCCGGCCACGGGCACACGGCGCGAAAGCCGTCGTGGTAGATCGCGCGGTGTCCCATCATCTCGAAATACTGGGTGCGATGCAGGGTCGGCGCGTATGCATCGTCGAAGGTGTGCGCGAAGCTGACTCCCTCGATCGGCGACTGCGTGACGCCGCGAATCGTCGCAGGAGGGTCGAGGCCAAGTGCGTCGAGCACCGTGGGCACGAGGTCGATGATGTGAGCGTACTGCGCGCGCACTTCACCGCGTGCCTTGATGCCCTTGGGCCAGGAGACGACGAGCGGATCGCTCGCCCCGCCGCGGTATGTCTCGCGCTTCCACCGCCGGAACGGCGTGTTGCCCGCGTGCGCCCAGCCCCATGGAAAGTGATTGAAGTGCTGGGGGCCGCCAATCTCGTCCAGAACTCGCAGGCTCTCCTCGACCGTATCCGGAACGTTGTTGAAGAACCGGCACTCGTTCACGGAGCCCGTCGGGCCGCCCTCGGCGCTAGACCCGTTGTCCGAGACCAACAGGACGAGGGTGTTGTCGTACTCGCCGATGTCCTTGAGAAACTGGACAAGCTCACCGATGCAGTGATCGGTGTGGGTCAAGAATCCAGCGAAGACCTCCATCATGCGCGCGTAGACCTGATGCGGCGAGTGCATCGCTCCGGGCGCGAAGTAGAGGAAAAACGGCTTGTCAGGAACAACCTGCTTGGAGTCGGCGATCATCGCCCGCGCCTTCTCGACCAGGTCCTCCGTCAGGTGGTAGCCCTCTTCGGGAGTCTTCTCGGGCTCGCGGGGTAGTACTCGTGCGTGTCGCCGCCGAGAAAACCGTAGTAGCGCTCGAACCCGCGGCCGAGCGGCCAGCGGTCGTAAGGGCCCGCCCCGGACATCGTCTCTTCGGGCGCCAGGTGCCACTTTCCGACGCAATACGTGCTGTAGCCCTGCTGGAGAAGGATCTCCGAGAGGAATCCGTTCTCAAACGGGATGTATCCGTCGGATCCCGGATAGCCCGTCGACCCGTTCGAGAGACAGGCCATGTGGTTCGAGTGGTGATTGCGGCCCGTCATGATGCACGAGCGCGAGGGCGAGCAGAGCGCCGTCGTGTGAGTGTTGTTGTACCGGAGCCCATCGGCGGCGAGCGCGTCGATGTGCGGCGTCTCGATCGGGCTGCCGAAGCAGCCTACGTGCCCGAACCTTATGTCGTCGAGGACGATGAAGAGGACGTTCGGCGCGTCCTTCTGCGCTCGCGTCGGTCTCGGCCACGCCGGCGTCGAGACCTCGGCGGTGCGTCCAATGACGCCGGGGAACGCGGAGCCGGGCTTGTACTCCTTGAGCGGCATCCGTCCGTCCGATGCAGGTCATGTACCGGGGACAGCGCGGGGCCCACCCATGCGGAGGCGCCTCCGCGAGACGAGCGCGTACGGGAGGACAAGGATCGCGCGCAAGACAACGTACGCGACCATGACGGGGGCCGCTTTCAGCGAGGGGTAGCTGTGGGTCGCGACCTGGATCGCGACGGCAGGGTTCCCGAGGACGACGGCGTAGGCCGCCGTCTTGCGGTCCCGCGGATCGCGACCGCCCACGAAGTCGCCGAGCACCGTTGCGCCAAGCGTGATGAGGATCATCGCGAGCCAACCAAAGGGACCGATACGACCGATCTGATGCCAGGCGGTGGCCAGGGCGGCGATGGCTACGAGGGCGAGCGCGATCAAGAAGACCGCGCGCACGACCCGCTCGAGGACTTCGGCACCTTTGGACCACACCAGGCGCGCCGCCACCCCCAAAGCGAGCGGGATGAGTAGGCGCGGAACGAGCATCCGCAGCAGGGCGGGCACCGACGCCTGCAGGTGCAGCGGGAACAGCCGGTTCAAGACCAGCAGCTCGATCGGAAGGGTCACGAGCGCTGCGAGGGTGAGGGCGACCGCTACCGTCGCGGCGAGCGCCAGGTTGCCGGATGGGCCGCGCACTTTGTTGATCATCAGTGGCGCCCCCGGCGACACGGACATCAGCACCAGAGCGCCCCGCGCAATCGGCCCGAGGGGCAGCACGAGCGCGATGAGGATGGCCAGCATGGGGACGGCGACCAGCGCGACCAGGAGTGTGCGCCAGAGCACGGGGTTCTTGATCTCGCGGCGGAGGTCTTCGACGCGGAGCATGAGCCCGACGTCGAGAGCCAGCAACGTCACGAGCTGGGACGACGCAATGGTCACGACCGTGCGAACGATGTCGTGCATAGCTCCTCGTACTCCGCTGCAAGTTCCGGGCGGTGCGGCGGGGCGATGATGTCGTCAAGCTGTCGGCTTAGCTCGCGGAGTCCGGCGTGAGGTTCGCCGTGGCGGATTCGAAGTTCAAATTGTCGAACTCGAACGTGTGCGGCTGCGACGTCTTGCTGTTACCCAGGGAGTGCTCCATCTCGGCCTCGGGGCCATTGGCATCGACGTCGAGCGTCTTGCTGCCAGGAAGTGTGATCGGCCCCACGGTCGGCGTTTCGACCCCGGGAGTGGATCGACAAACTGTTGTCCCGCAGTCGACCGGGACTATCGCGCGTGCGCTGGGCGGCCCGGGCGCAACCTGTCCTCCGACTCACGCGCCACTGCGGCGGGCTGAACGTGCCGCTTGGCACCCGTTAGCGCGGGATACGCTAGACCGGCAAGAATAGCGGCAACAAGCGGCGCGGCCCAGAAGAGCCAGAGCTGTTCCAGCGCCCACCCCCCGGCGACGATAGCCGGCCCCGTGCTTCGTGCTGGATTCACCGACGCGTTGGTCACGGGAATGCTCACTAGATGGACGAGGGTCAGTGCCAGGCCGATGGCGAGGGGGGCGAACGTCTTGTACGAGATGCCGTCCGTTGATCCCAAGACGATCATGACGAACATGAACGTCGTGACGAGCTCCGTGACGATGCCGGCGGATAGGCTGTAGCCGCCCGGCGAGTGAGCCGCGTATCCGTTCGCGGCCAGCCGGCCGGTGGCCACGTCGAAACCCGGCGCGCCGCTCGCGATGACGTAAAGCGCGAGCGCGGCAACGATCCCGCCGAGGACCTGCGCCACGACGTACGCCGGCACCTCCCGCGAGGGGAAGCGCCCAGCCGTCGCGAGCCCAACGGTCACCGCGGGGTTGAAATGCCCTCCCGAGATGGCCCCAAGCGCGTAGATTCCGCTGACCAGCGTCAGCCCGAAAGCGAGAGCGACGCCGAGGAAGCCTATCCCGGTCCCGGGAAATTTTGCGGAGAGAACGGCCGCGCCGCATCCTCCCAGCACCAACCAGAAGGTGCCGATGAACTCGGCTACGGTTCGTCTGAAGAAGCCCATGCGGTCCACCTTTCAGTCGCTCGGGTCGAGGCCAATTCCGCGGCCGCTCGGAGGATCCGCAAGCATCAACGATGCCCTCGTCGCCGGTCGCGTTCGCGGCGGGAAGGCTCAAGACCGACTTATCGTCAGTCCCCAGCGGGACTTCGTGCGCAACGTTGGAGCCGCGCGAGGGGAGTCCTGGGACCCGGGAAATTTCTAGAACAAGCGCGAACGCAAGCGCCTGTCGAAGGGCACACGACCAGGCACGGGCGCGTCCTGCGGACGGGGCATCAAGCGGGAGCTGGAGGCAAGGCGCCGGCGCGAACGCGCGAACGCGCGAAGCCTGACGAACTTCCGGCGCAGCCCCCCACGGAGGCGGCCGCGATCCAGCCAGGAAGCGGATCAGCGCCTCGTCGCTGCCTCGTCTTCCCCGTCGTCGGGCATAGACGCGTCCGCCGGAGGGCTCGGAGCCGTCGAAGAGTTCCTCAGGCACGTGCCCTCGCGCAGCGGAATAGCCTACGTCGTCGTCCAGCACCTCTCACAAGGGCGCGATGGTCGAGCTGCTCCGGTGCGTCAGCCGCATGCCCGTCGCGCAGGTCAAGGACCGGACGAAGGTCGAGCCCGACTGCGTCACGACGACGACGCGTGGCCCCCCGCGCAGGCGCAGCAGCCCATGGAGCAGCGTGCCCCGGTTGTTGTGGAGGAAGGCGTGGTACCAGCGCCGAACCACCAGATCAGCACGTGACGACGATGTCGCGATCGGGGTGGCGGTCGCGAAGCTGCTCCACGAGCGCCACGAGCGGCGCGAAGAACTGGCGGTAGGTCGACTTGCGCAGGATGAGCTGAGGAGGGGGCAGTCCCGCCTCGCGCGCAGGGCCGGCGACGAGGTCCTCCCACACGGCCGTGAGCTCACAGATGGTGCTGTCTTGCGTGAGGATGTGGAGCGCGCGCACGTCTGTCGATAGCTCGAGAGCGAAGCGAAGCCCGCGGCTCGCGAGCTGGCTCCACGACTGCACCGGCACCCCCACGATGGGGGGGTGCGTCTCGGTCAAGACCAGGGGCTGGTCCTCGGCGACCACCTTCGCCACCGAGGCGTAGCTGGCGGTTGATGCGCGAGAACAGGTACACGACGAGCGGCACAGCGAGCACCGCGCTCCACGCGCCCTCGACGAACTTCGAGACGACCTCCACGACGAGCGTCACGCCGGTCGCCACATCACCAACGCCGTTGATCCACATCGAGTGGCGGCTGCCCTCGCCCTTGCCTTGCGCCGAAAGGCGCCGCCAGTGCTGCACCATGCCGGCCTGCGACAGCGTGAACGCGAGGAACGCGCCGATAGCAAGGAGGGGGATGAGCCGATCGGTTACGCCCCGAAGAGGATGAGCAGCCCGCCGGACAGCGCGGCCAGCACGATGACGCCATAGGAGAGACGAGCCTCCTTCCGCGGCGAGCAGCAGCACCAGGATCGCGATGATGACTGTCAGCGTCCGATGGCGATCACCACCGCAAGTGCCACCACGAAGAGGTACGTCGGCACCACCGGACGCGAGCGCACGGGCGTGCCGCCGGCGCCGGTGGGCACACCCGGCGAACCGTCCTTCTCGACGCCGTCGCGCTCGATGTACCGCAAGTGCCGGCCGACGGCGTGGACGCCGTGACGCCCGAGCCTTTGGACGTGGGCTTTTACAATGACGCGGCGTGCGTTGGGTCCAGGGCCGAAGCCGGCGGCCGGCGGGAGCTTGTACGCCGCCTTGCCGCCGCACCGTCCATGGCCGCGGCGCACGAGCGTCGCGATGCGAAGGGAGCTCGTGCCGACCCGAACGCGCGCTCGCTCCGTCCGGCCTATCCGGGGTCGAAAGTCGCCCAGGCGGTCGTCCTTGTTATCCGGGTTGCCCATCTCGTCAGACGTCTCCGCTTGCCCGCCTATCGGCGCGGCCAACCCCGCGGCGAAAGGCCGCGTGCTCGCTGTGTCTCGACTCCCAAGGAGCCGAAAAGCTATTGTAGTATTCGCAACATAATTCAAATAAGGGGTCCCGTTTTATCTTGCCCTCCGCATTCGCTCCGGGAAAGAAGCGCTATTGTGACCGCCTTTCGATTGCGAAGAGCGCCGCCGGTGAGAGACTGCCGATACGGCTGGGTGGCTCCCGACGCAACGACAACTATTCTGTCGCGCGGCACATTACCCACCAAGACGAGCGAATCGTTCGGCGAAGAGGTCCGGGTGGTCATTAATTAATGACCACCCCTGGTCAGCAATTAATGACCACGGGCGTTCCCCAGGGTCGCTTCAGAGGCGTGTCTCCGCAGACATCCGCAGCTCCGCATATGCCGCGGCTGTCCGAGTGGCGTGGCATCGCGCTTGCGCAATGGGCTCCGTATGGACGAACGAAACGTTCACTGGCCGCGGTCACAAAAAAGGCGGACGGTTCGCGAGCCTGAGGAGGCTCACGCGTCAGTGGGGCGACCTCGACTTTCAAAGCCGCAAGGTGGTGTTCCGCCGACGGTCAGTGAAGGGCTCCTCGGCCCGACGAAGACGGGCAAGTCACGTCACGTGCCGTTGACCGGCGCGCTGCTGGAGGCGCTTCGGGCTATCAAGCACTTGCGCGGCCAGAACGTCTTCTGCAATCGCGACGGCAGTCCCCTTACGCTTTGGCAGCTTCACGAACGCATCGAAGGCGCGTGCCGTCGCGCAGGCCTTCGGCGCATCCGATGGCACGACACGCGGCATAGCTTTGCTTCGCAACTTGTAAGCGCTGGCGTCCCGCTTCGTCAGGTCCAGGAGTACCTGGGGCACACGACGATTGCGATGACGATGCGGTACTCGCACCTCGCGCCCAACGACGGGGGCGACATGCGGCGCGCCCTCGCTCGTGGCAAGGATGGGGCAAGGGCTGCGGGAGAGGGCGAGCAGCGCGCAGTTTCCTGAGTAGTTCCGTTAAGTTATTCTTGCGTCCCCAGGGGGAGTCGAA
>CAZHED010000102.1:0-8636 GCA_964531095.1 uncultured Polyangiaceae bacterium
CGCGAAGGAGATCGAGCTCGAGAACCGCTTCGAGAACATGGGCGCGCAGATGGTGCGCGAAGTGGCCTCGAAGACCAGCGATGTGGCCGGTGACGGCACAACGACCGCGACGGTGCTCGCGCAGGCGATCTACCGCGAGGGCAGCAAGCTCGTCGCGGCGGGCCACAACCCGATGGAGATCAAGCGCGGGATCGACAAGGCGGTCGAGACGGTCATCGAGTCGCTGAAGAAGCTCTCGAAGCAGACCAAGGACCCGAAAGAGATCGAGAACGTCGGGACCATCAGCGCCAACGGCGACAAAGAAATCGGCAAGAAGCTCGCCGAGGCGATGCAGAAGGTCGGCAAGGAAGGGGTCATCACCGTCGAAGAGAGCAAGACGGCGGAGACCACGCTCGAGGTCGTCGAAGGCATGCAGTTCGACCGCGGGTACCTCAGCCCCTACTTCGTCACGGATCCGGAGCGGATGGAGGTCGTGCTCGAAGACGCCTTCATTCTCATCAGCGAAAAGAAGATCTCGAACATGAAGGATCTTCTCCCGGTGCTCGAGGCGATCGCGCGCAGCCAGAAGCCGCTGCTCATCATCGCCGAGGACATCGAGGGCGAGGCCCTGGCGACGCTCGTCGTCAACAAGCTGCGTGGCACCCTGCACTGCGCGGCCGCGAAGGCGCCGGGCTTCGGTGACCGCCGCAAGGAGATGCTCAAAGACATCGCCGTCCTCACGGGCGGACAGGTGATCGCCGAGGAGCTCGGTCTCAAGCTCGAGAACGTGACGATCACCGACCTCGGTCGGGCCAAGCGCCTCACGCTCGACAAGGACAACACCACCATCGTCGACGGCGCTGGCGAGAAGGCCAAGATCAAGGGGCGTATCGAAGAGATCCGCAAGCAGATCGAGGCCACGAGCAGCGACTACGATCGAGAGAAGCTCCAGGAGCGGCTCGCCAAGCTCGTCGGAGGCGTCGCGGTGGTCAAGGTGGGTGCGGCGACCGAGACCGAGATGAAGGAGAAGAAGGCCCGCGTCGAAGACGCGCTCCACGCGACGCGTGCGGCGGTCGAAGAAGGGGTCGTTGCGGGCGGCGGCGTCGCGCTGCTGCGCGGACAGGCGGCGCTCGACGGCCTCAAGGTCGACGAGGAGCAGCGCTTCGGTGTGCAGATCATTCGCCGCGCGCTCGAGGAGCCGCTGCGCCTAATCTCGCAGAACGCGGGTCTCGAAGGGTCGATCGTCGTCAACAAGGTCCGCGAGGGCAAAGACGACTTCGGCTACAACGCGGCCACCGACACCTACGGCAACCTCCTGCAAATGGGGGTCATCGATCCGGTGAAGGTCGTGCGCACGGCGCTGCAAAACGCGGCGAGCGTCGCGGGCCTCATGCTCACGACGGAGTGTCTCGTCGCGGAGCGTCCGAAAGAAGAGAAGAACGGCGGCGGCGGCGGTCACGCGGGCCACGGGCACGGCGGCGGCGGCGACTTCTAACCGGTCGGGAGCACGTTTCCGGCTCCCCGCGTCATAGTCGAAGGCCCCGGAGGCAACGCGCCTCCGGGGTCTTTTCGTTTTCTTCGTCACCCTCTTTTGCCCGCCACGGAGTCGCGCGCTCTACTGCCCAGGCCAATGCCGCACTTCGCGCCGACCGGGGCCATCCTTGCGCTGGGTCTCCTCGCCACGTCGTCCACGGCGTTTGCGGCCGACAGCGATCCTTGGATCGCGCGCGACAAGGCGCTGCACTTCGACGCATCGGCCGGCATCGCCGCGCTCACGTACGCGGTGAGCGCCGGGTGGATCGTCGACGCGCGCTGGAAGGCGCTGGCGGCGGGCGGCGGGGTGGCGCTGGCGGTGGGGGCGGGCAAAGAGCTCGTGGACGCCACGGGAGCGTTCGGCGGCGATCCGTCGTGGAAGGACTTGGCGTGGGACGTGGCCGGAACGATCGCGGGACTGGCGCTCGCGTGGGGCGTGGACTTGCTGATGGGCGGCGTCAGTGCGGAGCGACCCGCGCTCGCCTCGCCGAGGGCTTCGACGGGCACCGCCGGCTTCGTTCTCCGCTTCTAGGAGTGCGCGGACAGCGCGTCTCAAGAATTCCGCCGCGAACGGACACTCCAGATGCGTGGACTACATCCGGCGACTCCGTCTCCCAGGCCCTGCGCACATGCAACGTCGGGTTCCATAGTTGGATTGGCGGCGACTGCTCTCTCGGCTACATTTGCATCGACACGATGACGGTCGCTCCACAGACGGGCTGGCCGCCGACTGTCGGGCGGTATCTTCTTTACGGGGAGATCGCGTCCGGCGGAATGGCGACAGTGCATTTCGGGCGCCTGCAAGGCGCGGCCGGATTTGCGCGCTCCGTCGCCATAAAGCGTTTGCATCCGCAGTACGCGAAGGACCCCGACTTCGTCGGCATGTTCCTCGACGAGGCGCGTTTGGCGGCGCGCATCGCGCATCCCAACGTGGTGCCCACCCTCGATATCGTTTCGCAAGGCGACGAGCTCCTGCTCGTGATGGAGTACGTACGCGGCTCGTCGCTCTCGCGCCTGCTTCGCACGCTCACCCAAAAGGGGGAGCGCATGCCGACCCGGATCGCCTCCTCGATCATCGCCGGAGCTCTGCGCGGCCTTCACGCGGCGCACGAGGCGAAGAGCGAGGCCGGCGAGCGACTCGAGATCGTGCACCGCGACGTGTCGCCGCAGAACGTTCTGGTGGGCACGGACGGTATCGCGCGCGTGCTCGACTTCGGGGTCGCGAAGGCGGCCGGCCGCGTGCAAACGACGCGCGAGGGGCAGCTCAAAGGCAAGCTCGCGTACATGGCGCCCGAGCAAATCACGACGGGCTCGGTCACCCGCAAGACCGACGTGTACGCGGCGGCTGTGGTGCTCTGGGAGATGCTGACCGGGCGGCGCCTGTTTCGCGCGGACAACGAGGCCAAGCTCCTCGCGCTCGTACTGGACAGCGAAGTGGTGCCACCGAGCTCGCTCGTCGAGGGGCTGCCGGGTGCGTTCGATCAAGTCGTGATGCGGGGTCTCGACCGGGATCCGGCCAAGCGCTACGCGACCGCCCGCGAAATGGCGATCGACGTCGAGGCGGTCGTCGGCATCGAGCCGCCCACGGAAGTGGGCGAGTGGGTCGAGATCGTCGCCGCCGACGAGCTGCGCGAACGGGCGAACCGCATCGAAGAGATCGAACGAAGCGTGATCGGCTCGTCGCCGAGTGGTGTCTCGCACTCATGGTCGGACGCAGTGCCGGCCGGTGCCGCGACCAAGCGGCCCGACGAACCGTCGACCGTGCAGCATGGCGGGCGCGCGGCGTCGTTGCCTCCGGTGCCCCGCCCGCCGAAGTTGCCTGCGGCGCTGAAAGTACCCCCGCCGAGCAGCGCACCGGGCGCGCCGTCCCCTCGGCCGGTGTCCGTCTCGCAAGTCTCGAATCTCGCGGTGGCGCACACCGACGCGCCCGAAAAGTTGCGTCGGAAGCCAACGGGGATCATCGTGGCCGCCGCGCTTGCGGCCTGCGCCGTCGGCGCGACCCTCATGGCACTCCGGCCGCTGCATTCGAATGCGGCGACATCGGTTCCCCCGGCCGCTGCGTCGTCGCCGCCCGCGAGCTTTGCGCCCCCGAAAACAGCCGAGCCGTCCGCTGCGGGAGGCGGCGTCGCGCCGACTCCATCGCCGCCCTCGCCGCTGGGCGTCATCGTTGCCGCGCCGTCGGCAAGCCCCACCCCGGCCCGCGCCGAGGGGCCGCCCGTCCCCTTCCGAGTTGCGCCCAGGCCCGGGGGCCCTGCGTCGCCGCCGCCGCCCTTGGGCGGGGGCGCAGCGGGCGCGCCGCCTTCGCCGAGACCCGGGTTGGGATCGAGGCCCGCTCCGCCGTCGTCGCCGGGCGGGGGCGCGGGCGGGGCGGCAGCCTCGTCCGAATGCAATCCCCCGTATACGACGGACGACAAGGGCCACATCCATTTCAAGCCCAACTGCGTGAACTGAAAACTCGGACCAATCTCGGCGAGGAACAAGTTCTCGGCCAGAAACAGGCAAAAGGGAGCCGCGAACGGGCGGGCAAGAGGCTCTCGCCTCCACGCGGGCGTCAGGGTATCGTTGTCTGTATTGGCCTGATGCACCTTCGAAGAGCGGTCGCTTTGCCTGCGGTCTTGTCTTTTGTTGTGATCTTGAGCGCACCGCGTCGCGTGCTCGGCGCCGACGAAAAGGAAGTGTGCCTCTCGGCTGCCGACCAGGGCCAGTCTCTGCGCGACGAGGGCAAGTACGCGGGCGCTCGCGATCAGTTCGTCGTCTGCTCGCGGGTCGTTTGCCCGAAGCTCGTGCACGACCAGTGCACCGAATGGCTTCGCGCGCTCGACGAATCGACGCCGACCGTCGTCTTCACCCTGAAGGACGACAAGGGCAACGAGGTGCCGGGAGCGCACGTGATCGCCGACGGCCAGCCGGTACCCGGCGGTCTCGATGGAAAGCCCGTACCGCTGGACCCGGGTCCCCACGATCTTCGGTTCGAGCGCGACAACCCGACCCAGTCGGTCAGCGCCCACATCGTCCTGCGTGCCGGGGAGAAGGACCGCGCCGTGAGCGTCGCCTTCCCCGCGGCCGAGGAGCCGCCCGAGTCGCCGCCCGAACCGCCGACCGCGCCCGCGGCGCCCCCTCCTCCGGTTGCCGAGACGCCGGCCGCGCCGGAGCGTTCGCCTTCGCCGTGGAACGGGCGGAGCATCACGTCGGTGTCGCTCTTGGCGGCCGGCGCGGTAAGCGTCGGGTTGGGGGTGTACTTCGGGCTCCAGTCACAGAGCGAAGCCAGCCAGGCGGACAGCACCGCGAAGGCGTTGGGTGATGGGGGATGTGGCCGGGCCGGGAATCCGGCGGACCCGCGCTGCAAGACGCTGGGCGATGCGCGCGACGCGCAGGACCGCGACGCCGTTCTCGACATCGTTCTTTACGCGAGCGGCGGTGTCCTTGCCGCTGCCGCTGCCGCGACGTGGTTTCTCTGGCCGAAACCAGCCGGCGAGTCGAAGACCAGCACCGCCTGGATCGTGCCGATCGTCGGAGCGAACCAGGCGGGCGTGGGCGCAGGCGGTACGTTTTGATGCAGCGGTCCGCGCGTGCCCTCGTGACCGCCGTCGCCGCGTGCCTCGCGGTGGCGTTCGCGGCGCAGAGCTGCGGAACCTTGTCTTCGTCCGACTGCGCCGAACGGGCGACGTGCTTCGACGCGGGGCGTGGCGGAAGCGGCAGCAGCGGCGGGACCGACGACTCGGGCGGAACCGGAGCGGAAGCAAGCGACGACGGAACGGCTGCCGACGACGGGACAGCCGATGACGGCGCGAGCGGCAACGAAGAGAGCGCTGACGTCACCGGTGCGGACGTAGTCGGCGACGTCACGATCGACGGCCCAACGGCTGCAGACGTTGCGAGCGAGCGCGACGCGACCCCAGATGCCTCGAGCGACGCCATGATGCGGGACGTGGTGACCGAGAAGCCGCCGGGCGACGTATGCGTCGCCACGGAGAACTGCACCAACGGGATCGACGACAATTGCGACGGCAAGACCGATTGCGCGGATCCGATGTGCTCTGCCTATGCGTGCACCGCGGTAGCGCCCACGGGATGGATGGGCCCGGCGCTGCTCTGGACCGGGACATTCGGCTCTGCAGCGCCGAGCTGTCCCGCCGGGTACACGATGGCGATCGATGCGTTCGCGGGTCCAACCGGGGCGGCCGACACGTGCAGCTGTACGTGCAGCGCATCGGGACAGGTTTGCTCGACCACGCAAAACATCTTCTCTGACCAAGCGTGCGCCACCGCATGCTCAAGCGCCGGCGCGTCGAACGCCACGTGCGCGCCGTCGAGCGGCAACTGCGGCCAAAACGGATCGCTGAAGGCGACCGCCCCCGCCTTGTCGGGAGGCACCTGCATGCCCCAAGTGACGACGACGAAGGGTCCGGCCGCGAGCTGGACAACCGCCGCGCGCGTGTGCTCCTGGGGCGGGCCTGTCGACAACCCCGGTGGCTGCGCGGCGGCGGGCAACCAATGCGTGCTCGCGCCCCCCGCCGGCTTCGCGACGAAGCTCTGCGTCTACCAAAGCGGCGCCGGCACCTGCCCTGCCGCCTACCCAAACAGCAACGTCTTTTTTGCCACAGCAAGCGACACGCGACGGTGCACGGGCTGCACGTGCAGCGGGCCGGCCGGAGGCAGCTGCTCGGGAAGCATCAACGTCTATGCGGGAGCCACGTGCGGAACTCCCGGGGCGACCTACAGCAACTGGGATTCATGCCAGACGTACAGCGGCCTGGGTCCGACCCCGGCGCTCGTTCAAGGCGACTTCACAGTCACCCCGGGCACGTGTACGCCGACGGCCCAGCCGACTCCGACCGGTAGCGTCACGGGGACAGGGCCTACGACCGTGTGCTGCAAGTAGACAAATCCGGCCCTCAACCCTGGAATAGGTGCGGGCACGCCGCGAACGCGGCGGAAAAGCGCGTGGCAATCGCGCCCGCGCGCAACGGCCTCGCGTGCGGATGCGCGGCAATCGCATCTGAGCCGAATGCGTCGACCGGCATCACTGTGCCCTTCGGCAGCCCAGAATGTCCGCATTCGGTCGACCCCAGCTGCATGACCCGCCGGCCCGGGCGAAAAAGTACCCCGAGGATCACGAGCTGGCCGAGGCGCTCATCGCCGGCGAGCCGTGGGCGGCGGCGACCACCTACCGAAAGCACGGGCGCATGGTCTTTCGCTTCTTGCACCGCGCTCTCGGCGTGAGCGGAGAGGCCGAAGATCTGACCCAAGAAGTGTTTCTTCAGGTGTTCTCCAAAGTGCACGATCTGCGCAAACCCGATGCGCTCAAGAGCTTCGTCTTTTCGGTCGCGGTTCGCGTGCTCAAGTGGGAGCTCCGGGGCCGTCGCACGCGGCGTTTTTTTCTCGTCTCCGGGTTCGACCAGTTTCCGGAGCCCTCCGTCGCGGCGCTCGATGCGGAGTCGCGTCAAGCGGTCAAGCGTCTCTACGCCATCCTCGATCGCTTGCGCGTTCAGGAGCGAGTCGCGTTCGTCCTCCGGCACATCGAGCAGCTGAAGCTCGACGAGATCAGTGAAGCGCTGGGCGTGTCGCTGGCTACGGTCAAGCGACGCCTCGACCGCGCGACGCGGATCGTTTCGCACGAGATGCAGCAGGACCCAAGCCTCGCGCAGTACAGCAAGAGGCCTCCCGAGTCCGTCGAGAAAGAAGACGGACCCGCCACCGAGGCGTACTGAGCGGCGCGGCGAGCCGCATCAGCGAGCGCTCCCGGAAAGCGGCCCATCGCAAAATTGAAGGGCGAGCGGCCAATTGTCGGGAGAGGTCCCACGCTTTCGTGGGTGCGCCTGATGAACGAGGCTCCACGGAATCACATCCATTCGACAGGCATGAGGAGTCCCGTCTTCCGCGCTCTTCCCCCTCCGGTTGTTCGCTGCCAGCGTTTGCCCGTGTTCGCCCGCCGGCTTCGGGACGCGGGGGCAAGGCGCCTCTTTTCATCGACGGCACCTATTTGCACGAGCCCGGGACGTCGCGCGGAAGGCGTCGATGATTGGTCTTCAAAGTCATGTACTCTAAGCGGCGCCCTGTTCCTCAGTCGGGCAGTGCGCGCGCAAGATCGCTTACCGATACATCCACGGAGAGAAACAAGATGAAGTTGCACCTTGGTCGGGCTCGGGCAGCGCAGGGCGCCATGCTGGCGGGTCTCGCCGCCTTGGGGATATGGAATTGCAGCAGTGCGACACCCACTCCTCCCGGCCCGGGGGAGACAGGCAGTAGCTCGGGCAGCAGCGGGACCCCGGCCGGCAATTCCGCGTCGTCGTCTTCGTCCGGTGGAAGCGGGAGCGGCAGCGGAAGCGTCAATCCGGGCAGCAGCAGCGGCGGGTCCAGCAGCTCGGGAGTCGACACCTCTTCGGGCGGAACCGGAAGCAGCAGCAGCTCCGGCGGCTCAAGCAGCGGAGTGGCGTCGACGGGGAGCAGCGGAGTCAGCGGCAGCTCCTCTGGCGCGAAGGTGGACGCCGGCGGGTCGAACGGCGGGAGCAGCAGCGGGGTCGCGAGCAGCGGCAGCGGCGGGCCGACGAGCACTACGGTGGGTTTCGCTTCGGACCGCGTGATTGTCACCGGCGTCCGCGGCGTGACCACGCCCGCTGCGGCGACGGTCATCAACCTGCACAACGGCGGAACGACGCCAGTCTCCGTGACGGCCATCGCGCTCGGCGGAACCGACGCGGCCCTCTTCCAGCTCGCCCCCGCGCCCATGCTGCCGGCGATGATTGCCGCGGGGGCCGATCTGGCGGTCACCGTGCAGCTGATGACGAACGGTGCGACGCTCCCGGCCGCTCCATCCGCAGCGATGAAGGATCAGGGCTCGACGCTCGTCCAGGCGACGTTGACCGCCACGTTGAGCACGGGCATGTCGACGGCGAGCGTGTACGGATTGGTTCTCATTCAAGCAAACTGGGAGCCGACGCTCGGCCAGATCCTGACGACGCTCGGTTACAAGCTCAACGTCGGGATGGCTCAAAACAACTGGAACCCCAACACGTCGATGAATGCGTCGAGCTTGCCGGGGGTCGAAGCGGGCACCGACGAGGTCGCCGCTCCCTACTTCGTCAAGGCCGGCACGGGCAACGTCACGATGAACTTCGTCGCGC
>CAZHED010000102.1:8736-11512 GCA_964531095.1 uncultured Polyangiaceae bacterium
GCTCCCTACTTCGTCAAGGCCGGCACGGGCAACGTCACGATGAACTTCGTCGCGCGGTTCTCTCCGGTCGGGATCCTGCCCTTCGGGTGGTTCCCGAAAGGAATGACCTCGACGCGCAACCCGGTGGGCACGATGGCGATGCCGACCGACGGGCAGACGTCGAACGGGGCGAGGATGGTCTACCCGCCGCTCGCCACCGGCAGCAAGACCACGTTCGACCCCGGGACCACTTCGTTCGGCCTATACGTGTACTCGGATCAGTCGACGAACACGTGGAACGAGGGCGGGAAGCCCGCCAACGGCGACTACGACTACAGCCTGGACTCGCTCAACGTGCCGGCGCCGACGGTGCACCGCTTCAAGAGCTATCCGCTCAAGGACGCGACCGGTGCGCCGATCGCCAATAGCTACCTGGTCGCCGTCGAAGAAGCGGGCAACGGCGATTACCAAGACTACGTCTTCGTTCTGGAGAACGTGACCGCCCAAGCGCAATAGGCGGAGGAGGTCGTCGTCGTTCGCCGATGACGACCCGACCCGACTTCGGGTAGCGGCCGCGCCTCAGGAGCGCACCGGTTGTGACGCGTCATCAATCCGGCGGCGCCTGCGCCGGATTCAGTTCCGCGACCGCCTAGTAAACGTAAGCCACCGCCAGGCGCCCACCGAAGAACTGGTCAAGCGCGCCCCCGGCGATGTTCGTATCTGCCGGCGTCGGTTGGAACGCGTAGAAGTAGCGCTCGTAGTCCCCGATGAGGCGCACCTCCCATCCGTGGGCCAGCGCGTACCCTGCGCCGAGCTCGGCGTCGATCCCGCCGACGCTCGTGCCCGTGAACCGCTTCCCAAACGTCCCCGCGTCGAAGATGAGGCGGTATCCGACACCCGCGCGGACCGACAGACGGCCGATCGGAATGCGTGCGTCGACCGCCAGGCGATTCCCGCTGCAGCTGGTAGACGGGATGCTGTTCGCAATCGCGTTCGTCGTGCTGCCGAAGTCGACCGCCTGGGACGCATAGCCGTCGGACACGGAGATGAGCAGCCCTGGATCGCTCGTCGGGTGGATGCGAAATCGCAGGCCCACGAAGTACGCGCTCTCGGTGGTGTCGATGCTGGGCCCGCTCTGGACCGCCGACGTCAGAAACAGCGTTCGCGCGTAGCTGCCCACGATGCCGAGGTCGCGGAGGAATGTCGAGGAGTCCGCCAGGGGATACGCCTCGGCGCTGATCTTCAGCATCGCGACCGGAAATGCCTGGAACGCGCGGAGGCCGCCCTTGATGCTTTGGTTGTAGGAGAAATCACGTCCCGCGGCCTCGGGCCCGACCTCGACCTCGAAGATCGATTTTCCGATCGTCCCACGCGGGTGCTCCGACCCGGACTCTCCGGCCGGCGGCGCCGCCGACTCCGACGGGGCTTTCGCTTCTGCCTCTGCGGGCGGGCTCGCCGCCGCCTCGCCGGTCGCGGGCGCCTTCTCCGCCGCCGGTGCCTTTTCCGCCGCGGGCGCCGGCTTCTCGGTTGCCGCCGCCGCTGCCGGCTCTGGCGTTCCCGCTCCGAGTGCGGAGTCGATGAATGCCTTGAGCTTGCCGGCGTCTTCTTTCGAGCGCTTGGCGCCGAGCACGACTTCGCCGTCCCGCGGAGTGTCGTTTCGGCCCGCGCCGATGAGGACGAGCTTCACGGTTCGCTCGCCTTTTCCCTTCACCACCCGCGCGAGGAGGGCCCCGTCCAGACCCGAGGCGGCGAGCGCGGCCCGAATGCGCCCGATCGCCCGGTCTCGTCCCTCGCCTTCCATCGTCTTGCCCAGCGGGAGCTTTTGCCCCTTTTGCGCGAGGGCGGTGTTGAACGTGTCGGCCTCGGCCACCGTCGTTCCCGCGGGCACGTTCACGAGGAGCGTGTTCCGGATGGCGGCCGCGTCCGCACCCTCGACGTGAACGGCGATCGTCACGTCTTTCGCGAAGACCGCGCGGGGGCAAGCGATGAGCACCAGCGTGGCGATCGCTGCAAGCAGCGCCTTCATTCGCGCTACGCCGCGCGGACTGAAACCAGGGCTTTGAATGTCGTTCATCGTGGGCATCCCAATGTTCGCGCCGCCATACTGCACCCGAGCTGGTTGCCGCGGAGAGTGCGTCGCCCGGCGCCGAAGCGGACGCTCCCGCACTCTACACACGGCCACCCGAGGCGAGCGAAGAAAACCGGGTTTCGCAGCGTCGGTTCGTGTGGTTGTCGCCTCGCGTCAGACCCGCGCACGGGCTTATTCCGTCCGATGCGACTGCATTTTCTTTGTGAAAAAGGAATACGCAAGCCAAGTGATGGACGCCCGCGTGTCGAGACACTTTCTAACCCGTGACCTACGCATTTGAGCCGACTGGCGGTTGTCCTCGTCGGTACTCAAGCGTAAGCTGTCCGCTCGTGCACCCGCCTTCCCCATCGAGGACGTAATGATGAAGCGTGACTTCCGTTTCTCGCGTCGCAATCTGCTCCAGACCATCGGTGCGGGCGCGGCCCTCCTGCCGCTTCTCGAGTCCGACAAAGCCGACGCCGCCTGCCTCGTAGGTGGCATCAAGCGGATGTACATCTTCTGCTGGCCCAACGGGATGCTCAGCAGCATCAACAGCTGGGCCACGAAGGGCGACACCCCGACGACCTGGCAGCTCGCCCCGTTCCAGACGAACGCTGGCAACCTGACGGCCCTGATGCCCGATCTCCTCCTGCTCGAAGGGGTGGACTACAAGGCCATCAAAGACATGCCGGGTAGCGGCGAGCGAACCGGGCACGCCTGTTACCCGGT
>CAZHED010000103.1:0-11362 GCA_964531095.1 uncultured Polyangiaceae bacterium
GGCAAGCTCGGCGGCCATTTCCAGCATTCGCGCGACGCGGGCGGTCGACATGACGTCATGAGCATGCCTCGTTCGGGCCATCGCGTCGAGCCGACCTAGGGGACGGGCTCCCGCCACGTCTAGCGCCAGCGAAATGGCAGGAAGCGGCGGTTGGGCCGAAGTTCTTCGAGCTCCTCTCGCATCGCTCGCCGCTCCGCGACGAGCTCCGGGATCACCTCGTCGGCGGCGCTCGCGAGCGCCCGCGTCATCCGGTCGATCGCCGCCTCGAGCACCGCCGCCCGCCCTTCAATTTCCGCCGCGGCGAGGCGTTAGGGTGTCGGTTTAGCCGAGCCCGTTTCGCAAGGTCCTCCCCGGCGCAGGCACTACTACCCCACTACCGGATCTGGGCGCAGTGGTACTCAAGCCCGTTGAGTACCACTTTTGGGTGTTCGGCCGTAACGGAGGGATCGTCCAAACGGGCTGGCGTGGAGCGTGCCGAGCTCTATGCAAGCGACGAGACGTGCAAGGCGATCACCTTCCATGATCTGCGGGTCACGGGGATCACGTGGATGGCCGTCCGCGGGGATGAACCCCTTCGCATCATGCAGCGCGCAGGTCATACAAGCTTCGAGACGACCCAGGGGTACATCCGCGAGGCGGAGAACTTGCGGGCGGGATTTGGCACCGTGTTCCCCCCCCTCCCGGCCTCCCGTTTGGCCCATTCAATGGGCCAAGTAACCCGACTGGTACCAAAAAACTCAATGATATCAGTGGAGCTGACGGGAATCGAAACGGTTTTGAGAATCCCCACGATTTGCCTGGAATCGTTGGCAATTCCGATCACTCACTCACGACCGAATCGCGCGGCAATCGCCCCGCTCGGGACCCCTCGATACCAGTCGATACCAGTGCGGAGCACGTTTCGGATGGTGACTTGGAGCGCGCGATCGTGAAGGCCGTGACGCTTGGCCTCGGAGAGGTGGCCCGTGTTCTCGCGGGCCAGCTGGAAGAGCGGAAGCGGGCGCGCGTGCCGGGCAATGTCGTGGCGATGCGCCCCCGGGGGCAGTCGTGACGCTGGCCGTACGCGCATTCGCGAGGCAGAGCGCCGACTACCCAAGAGCCTTGACGCCTTGCAACGACTATTGCACATTGTGTTTGCCATGAATCGACAAGACGACGCCATCCCGCGCACTCCGAAACGCGAGGCGCTCTTGGCCGTACGCCTGACGCCCGATCATCTTCGCCGACTGAAGTTGGCCGCCGTGGCGCGTGGGCAAACGCTTGCGGAGCACGTGCGAGAGCGGCTCTTCTCGCCGGACGCTACTTTGTGAAATCTGAAAAGCGAACGGCGCCCAACCCGACCAAAGGTGGCGCCGCTCGCAAGGAGAATCGAACGTGAATTTAGCTGAAGTCTGTTTCGGGTCAACCCCGGCTTTGCGCCCCCCACCCGGCGATTCGTCGTGGCCCTTTGGCCCCGAGCAGCAAGCGGAGCTTCGCGCCCTCGCCGCGAGCCGTAGCGCTGAGGACGCGCAAGCCATCCGGGGTGGATTCCTTGGCGCTCTACCCAAGCCAGCGCCCACCGAGCAACAAGCTCGCATCGCAACCCGGATCCGAGCGCTCGGCCCAGGTTATTCATACCTCGCGGATATGGCGCTCGGGCCCGGTGCTGATTTGTCCGAAGTCCTCGACCTCGTCGATCGACGACAGGTGCAGGATGGTCAAATTCTCAAACTAGAGCTCAAATTGATTCGCCTGAAGCGGCAGGCGCTCGCGCAACAGCGTATTCAACTTGGAAAAATAATCACGCATAACGCGATTCGGGCAACGCGCCGCGCCGCTCACACACCGCGCCGTAAAAGGCGCGCATCGGCCGCTCGGACCGCGACACGCGCCGGCCCGCCCGAACCACCACCCGCACCACCTGACTTAACCCTCGCCAGCGCGGGAGGCTCGACATGAGCCAGCCCAGCAAGCCCCTGGCGACAATCGAGCCGATCGCGATCAGCGACGCGAGCGCGTTCGCCTCAATCGGGTTGACGTCGCGGCAATTTCGCCGATGGCTCATCGACGCGAACGTCCCTCACCGCAAAGTCGGCCGTCGGACCGTCGCGCTCGTTGACCATGTCCGCGCGGCGCTCGGCGCCACGCCGACACCGGCGCCAGCGCTGTCGCGCGTCGAGTTGGTGCGTCGCGCGGCAGGGGGGAAGTGATGAATAATCGCAAATCACGGCGTGCGGCTCGGCAGACTTGTCGAGCGCTCGCTCGCGGCGAAACCAACGAGGAAGCCTTCCGATTACTGTCGACGCTCAACGGCGTTGTTGTACCAGACGATGGCCCGCCTGGCGGACGTCGCGATTGCGCAATTTTGCTTGTCGATACGAGACCGCCGGCCGTAATCGTTCGTCGGGAAAATATACACCGGGCCTTGCGTGCCGTCGGCATTCAATGCGATGGCCTCGATTTCCTCTTGCGCGAAATGGCTGCGTCCCCAAAGGACGATGGCACGCGGTATCCCGTTCTGATTATTGTTCGCAATGTGGTGCACCTGCACTACGTGAATTGGGCGCCTCTCAGCCGCGGGGGAGTTTCGTGACGGAGATCAAGGGCGGCGTTCGCGAAGGCGAGGCGCACGTCGCCGAATTCACCGAATCTGGACCCGAGCGCCGGGCGCGGCAAGCGGCCGAAGTTCTTTCAGACCACGACGACGACGACGAGACTCCGACCCCGAAGGGCAAAGGGCGGACCGCCCCGTGTTCCGACCTTTGGAACGCGGAGCGCTTCGTCAAGCGCCATGGGAGCGCGGTGCGGTTCGTCTCCACCTGGGGCGCGTGGCTCTCATGGGATGGCGCGCGCTGGGCCGCAGATGCCGCGTGTGGCGTCGAAGCGCTCGCCAAGGATACCGCCCGCGACATCTGCGAATGGTCCACCACCAAGCTCGCAGAGGCCATCAAGTCGGGCAATGACGACAAGCGCAAGCGCGCCGACGCCCTTGTGAAGTGGGCTACCAAGTCTCAGGGGGCGCAGCGCCTCGCCGCGATGGTCCAGGTGGCGCGCTCCACCCCCTCGATCGCGATCCGCCACACGGAGCTCGACTCCGACCCGATGGCGCTGAACGTCGCCAACGGCACGCTCGACTTGCGAACCGGCGCGCTCCGCAAGCACGACCCCCGTGACCTGCTGACCAGGCTCGCCCCCGTCGCCTTCGACCACAAGGCCACCTGCCCCACGTTGGATGCGTTCCTGCTTCGCGCCATGGGCGGCAACGCGGAACTCGTGGATTACCTCGCCCGTATCGTCGGATATTCGCTCACTGGAGAAGTGCGCGAGCACGTCCTTGCGTTCTTCTTCGGCGGAGGGGCGAACGGCAAATCTACGTTTCTCGGAGTCGTGCGAGATCTGCTCGGCGATTACGCCGCGCCCGCTTCGGGTGGGCTGCTCTTCAACGGGAAGGGTGAGCACCCTACCGCGCTCGCCGCACTCTGCGGTAGGCGCTTCGTCACCTGCTCAGAAATCCAAGACGGCCAGCAATTTGACGAAGCACTCGTGAAGGATCTCACCGGCGGTGACCAGATTACCGCTCGGCGAATGCGTGAAGATTTCTGGACGTTCAAGCCGACGCACAAGCTATTTCTCGCCGGGAATCACAAGCCACACGTGCGGGGGGACGATGGCGGTATCTGGCGCAGAATCAAGCTCGTACCGTGGTCGGTTGTAATTCCCGAAGCGGAACGCGATACGCATCTTCCAGAGAAGCTCCGCGCGGAATTGGCGGGAATCCTGGCGTGGGCGGTACGCGGATGCCTCGCGTGGCAACAGCGTGGCCTTGCGGAACCCCAGGCCGTACGCGACGCGACCGCAGCCTATCGCGACGAGAGTGACACGCTCGGGCAATTCTTTCGGCTGACGGTCCAATTCGAGCGCGATGCTTCCGTGACTCGAAAGGAAATCCGCGAAGCCTACGAGCTATTTTGCGCAGAGAACGGCTCATCCCCATTCGTGGCAACGCGGTTCGCCCAGCGTCTCCGCGAGCACGGGGTCACTGAAAAGAGCATTCACGTCGGCCCTAAGTGCGTCAACGGATGGCGGGGCGTGCGCCTCATGACCGAGGCGGAACGCGCAGCGGCTCAAGTGTGGACAGCCCCGAAGGGGGGCGATTCGTGAGGTACCTCCGAGGTAGCAATTTGGGGTTGGTGCCTCACGAGGGGTGTTCTTAGGCGTCAATAGCAAGATGGTACCTCAGAGGTACCTCGGGATTGGGGCGGAGGGAGCGTCCAGCATTCCGACCCCCCTCGCGCACGCGCGCGCAAGCTCGGACTGCAGCGCGGCCGAGGCGCCCCCATGCGCGCGCGCGCATGCTACGTGCGGCAGGATGGGGCAGCGTCAGGGGCCGGCGGCCGGGGGCGGCCAGCCGAGCGGCTTGCCGGACAGCGCGCGCGTCAGAACGCGGCTCCCCCACGGCGGCCGTCTACCGGCGCACGGGCGCGGTCTTCTCGACGGCTTGGGCCCGAGACGTGGGGGACTGGACAGGGGGCCTGGCCAGGGGTGCCAGCGGCGCGCTTGCTCGGGACCTTGGCCAAGCCCGCTCGCCAAGGCTCGCCAAGGCAACGAGCCCGCTCCGCAGGGCACCACGGGCCTCCGGCCCCCAACCCTGCCCCCACCGACGCGCGACCGCTGGAGGCGTTGGCCGGGTGCGAACCCCGTGACAGACTGCGCCGCATGGCTCTGACCGACGTCGAACGCCAGCGTAGGAGCCGCGCGCGAAGGGCGGAACGAGCCAAGGCGCTTACGAACGACGTGACACGGATCGTGACGCCGATCGTGACGGCGAGAGACGAGATGGTCGAGATGCTCCGGGAGATTGCCCGGGCCGCGTACAAGGCCAACGAGTGGCGCGACGCGATCGCCGCGGCGGGCAAGGCCATCGACGTCATGGACCGCGCCACCATCATGGCCCGGGAGGCACCTCCGAAGGAGGAGGATCTAAGCCACCTTTCGGACGATCAACTCCGCGAGCTACTCGTCGCGGACCCCGACTTGATAGCCATGGTCCGGGAGCGGCTCGAACAGGAAAAGCTCGACGCGCGTGGCGCCTCGTGCCCGATTGGCGCGCGCGAGGTTGTCGCAAGCCCTGGTGACCGTGAGGAGGGACTGGGCCCCTGGCGAAATGGCCGCCTGCTGCCGTGAATCACTTCTTTAGGATCTGGCGATACTGCTGCATTGCGGCGCCTCCACACGCGCTCGAACACTTGGTGTAGGGCTCATTGTCGTGACCCTGTGCGTAACTGAGCGGTGGACACCTGTCGACGCACTCCATGGCCTCCATCAAGACGCGGGCCGCCTCCTCGACCTTGCCGGTGCGCTCGACAACCTGATTGCCTTCGTATGCGATCACGCCCAGCAAGACACAGATGATGACTCCGAGCGCCGGGTTGATGTTCTTCATGGGACCAACTTTACCCGGGGCTCTCCCCGTGCGCGCGCGCCTGAAGCTCCGTGTGCAGGATGGGGCAGCCGGCCACGTGGCGCGGGAGCCCGGGGTGCTTGCGGAGCGGCTCACGGCCGGACCTTGGCCAAGGTCGGGCGGCAAGGAGCCATCTCCGCAGGCACCTCCAGCGCCGGCCCCCGATGCCGCCCCATCGTGCGCGCACTGGGAACACGCCCGTCGACGTAGGCACCCCATGATGCGTGCGCGCGCGCAAAGACCCCGTCCCGATGCAAATCTCTGAACTTCGACGCCTCGCTTGGGCCGCTCGCCGCCCGCTCCGACCTGGCCCCGCGATCCGCAAGCCGGACCTACCACGCTGCGGTGCGCGATGCCGTAGCAAGGGCGGGGCGCCCTGCATGGCCCCCGTCGTGGTCCGCCATTTCACGAACAAGCGGGGCGACCTGTGGCGGGTCGTGCGCAACCGATGCCGCATGCTCGGCGGTCTCTCAACCGGGTTCGCGGACTGCCGACGGGCGCCGACGCTGCGCGGAGGCGGGCCATGCAGCAATATTCATCGCGATTATGCATTGTCGTCCGTACCGGCTTGGCCTCAGAAGGGCGCGCTACCTCGTAAGTCCATCCAGCGGCTGCCTCAAAAGTCAGCCCTATCGCTTGGCGCCGATCTCAAGCGTGATCCATGTAGGTCCACCAATTTCGGGACCGAGGTCCCCATGGACGGCGTGTCCACGCAGCACATGGCCGCGCGGTCTATCGAGTGGACCCGAAACGGCTAACCTCGCAGACGCGAGCGCCTTGGCAAGCGCCGTCGCTGCTTCGTGTTTGGTTCTGTCGGCTGACGGCTCGACCTCCACCAGAATTCCCGCAACTACGCGCGCCAGATTTCTCCCCGTCCACGTTCTGGCACTCCATCCGGAGTCTCGAAGCACCGAGAGTATCGATTCTGACAGCGTCATCGGTTCGAGATCCGGTGGCCTCACAAATAGGATGCCGGTGCCGGCGAACGGAGCGAGCGCGTGGACCATCTCCTTGTGTTGGTCGCTAGCAATCGTCCTGTTTGCCAGCTTCGCCTCGGCAGATGCCACGGCAGCGGTCAACCCTGCATCCGCTATCGCGGAAGTTACGCCGAGTTTATGTACGGCAATCGCCACCCATACGGCAGTTACCGCACCAATGGCGCCCAGCGACGCGGTAAAAATTGGAGCGAGACCGCAAAGTGTTCCAACCGAACTGATCGCAACGATCGCCGCAACGCCGACGTTGGCCAAGCTCACGTTGTGGTGGCTGCGAGACGAATTCTTGTCCACGGATCATACGGCGTCCTGTTGTGACGATGCGAAACGGCTTCGCGTCACGAAGGACCTCCTAGCGATTGCCATTCTTCTCCAAGTGGCGGCGAACGTCATTTTGTTTCGCGCGTGGCGCGTGGGAAGCCCCGGCCAGCCACAGCGCCAGGCAGCCCGCAAGCCGCCGCATAGGAGGGCGCGGTCGCCGGGAGCCTCGGCGAGAGCGCCCGGTGACGCGGCGACGATTGCGCGAGGGGCCGCCTTGGTAGACAATGACGGTAGGCTTCCGGTGACGGGGGCCCTCCAGCGGCCAGGGGGGTCGGGGGGGGCCAGGGGGACCGAGTGCGCTCGTCGCCCGCTAGCGAGACCGACCCCGCTGGCAAGAGGTCCGTAGTGGTTCAGACAATGCGCGTCACTCGGCCGCCACTTTTCATTTTGCAGTTGTTTTGCGCTTGCGCGAATTCGCAGCCGCCGACCTCCACGCAGGTCGCGCACCCAACCGTTCCTTCAACTGCGCCGCCACGAACAAGCCTGAGCGCTATCGAGGAAGAGCCGGCCCCAGACCCCTGGAAGCGATACTACCTCGACAGTCACCACTTTTCCGCGCAGTTCCCGGGCCCACCCAAAGCGACCGACGTCGCCCCGAGCGTCACATACGAGGCGCACAACGCTGCCGGTTCCATCTTCATGGTGGTCTGTAGCCCGGAGCCAGAAGATCATGGCGGGGTCAAGCGCGCGCACGACGGCGCGGCCGAAGCCGGGCGCATCCTTTCCGAGAGTTCGCCCGACTTCTACGGCGAGAGCGCTTACGAGGCCGACATCCGCTTGCCGGATGGCTCCCAACGGTTGACCCTGTTCGTCGACTATGGCGGGCGTTTTTGCGTGGCCGGAGCAGAGCTCACGAGCGATGCAGATGAGCTTCAAGCGATTCGCTTTATCCGCTCCTTTCGCCCCGAGCCCGTGCCCCCGTAACCCTCGGAGAAGCGTGCGTACTGACGCGAGGGGGGGGCGGCTTATCGTCGTCGCGAGCGTGGTGTCCCATCGCGAAGCCCGATGGTGGTCACGGAATGTAGGCGCGCGGCGGGACGTGTTCGGGAGCTACGCCGCTCGGCTCTGCGGCGCCGCGCTCGCGAGCATCCGCGAAACCTGCATCGCGGCGAAAGGCTTCCCCGTCCGGGCGAGCTGGCAAGAGGTCCGTAGTGGTTCAGACAATGCGCGTCACTCGGCCGCCACTTTTCATTTTGCAGTTGTTTTGCGCTTGCGCGAATTCGCAGCCGCCGACCTCCACGCAGGTCGCGCACCCAACCGTTCCTTCAACTGCGCCGCCACGAACAAGCCTGAGCGCTATCGAGGAAGAGCCGGCCCCAGACCCCTGGAAGCGATACTACCTCGACAGTCACCACTTTTCCGCGCAGTTCCCGGGCCCACCCAAAGCGACCGACGTCGCCCCGAGCGTCACATACGAGGCGCACAACGCTGCCGGTTCCATCTTCATGGTGGTCTGTAGCCCGGAGCCAGAAGATCATGGCGGGGTCAAGCGCGCGCACGACGGCGCGGCCGAAGCCGGGCGCATCCTTTCCGAGAGTTCGCCCGACTTCTACGGCGAGAGCGCTTACGAGGCCGACATCCGCTTGCCGGATGGCTCCCAACGGTTGACCCTGTTCGTCGACTATGGCGGGCGTTTTTGCGTGGCCGGAGCAGAGCTCACGAGCGATGCAGATGAGCTTCAAGCGATTCGCTTTATCCGCTCCTTTCGCCCCGAGCCCGTGCCCCCGTAACCCTCGGAGAAGCGTGCGTACTGACGCGAGGGGGGGGCGGCTTATCGTCGTCGCGAGCGTGGTGTCCCATCGCGAAGCCCGATGGTGGTCACGGAATGTAGGCGCGCGGCGGGACGTGTTCGGGAGCTACGCCGCTCGGCTCTGCGGCGCCGCGCTCGCGAGCATCCGCGAAACCTGCATCGCGGCGAAAGGCTTCCCCGTCCGGGCGACGTGGCCCTCAGTAGCGAGAGCAGCGGCAACGGCCCGGAGGGACCGGCCCTCGGCCGACAGCGCCCGAGCGCGGGCGATGACCGCTTGCTCGCTCTCGACGGCGGCGAGGCCGCCGGACCCGTCGACGGCGAACCCGTAGGGGACATCGCCCCCGGTCTTCTCGCCCCGGGCAGACTTCGCGGCGAGGGCCGCCTTCGTCCTGGCCCGGATGAGCGCGCGCTCGTAGGCGGCCGCGCCGTCGATAACCGTCCGCATGAACGCATCGGCGGGGGTGTCGCCGTTGCCCTCGCCCGCCGCGCTGACCACGACCGCGCCGCTCGACCCCGCAGCGCGTTCGACACCCGCGGTCAGCACAACGTCCCGGGCGATGCGATCGCGCTTCGCCACGACGAGCACGCCCGCGCCGTGCTCGCGCAAGCTCGCCAGTGCCGCCACGAGGGCCGGACGCCCGTCGATGGGGGTCACGCTGCACACCCCTTGGTCGACGTGCCAGGCGACCACGGACACGCCTTCGCGGGCGGCCCATGCTTCGATGCTCGCGCGCTGCGCTTCGGGCCCGAGCTTCTGTTCTTCCTTGCTGACACGGACGTAGGCGACTGCGACCCGGGGCGAACCGACGTTGACGCGCTTGCTCATGACCTATGTGTAACACTTCGTTCGATGCGTGACAATAAGCATCGTACAAGGCCTGTAGGCAACCGGTTGCGTACTCCGAGGCGTACCTGTACACTTGGCTACCTATGGCGAAGGCAAAGGACATCGGCGGTAGCGAATGGCCCTACGTCGTGCGGCTCTCGAACGAAGACCAGCGGCAACGGCTCGCCCGTTTGGAGCAAGCCATGTGCACGAAGCTTGGCGCGAGCGTTCCGCGGACGACCGTGCTCGAAGCGGTCCTCGCGCGTGGGCTCGACGCTTTGGAGCCGGAGTACGGCATCAAGGTCTCGGGAAAGCGGTGAAACCGAGGGGCGGGCACCAGGGCGGACGCACGGCAACCGCACCGACGTTTCTGATATTCTCGGCAGCGTGCGGGTGGGCCAGATGCGCTGTTATGGCACCGTCGCGATCGTCTCAGCGATCATCGTCGGTTGTGCAAGTGAGCCGACGTACCTGCCGAAAGTGCACGGCCCGGACGGGCGGACGTGGTGGGAACTTGAGTGCCCGACGAGGATGGAATGCCGCGAAGAGCTGTCGCGGCAGTGTCCATCTGGTTACAAGGTGCTCGACGAAGCCACGGAGGACGATGGCGCAACGGCGGCGCGCATCGGAACAGTCACGGTCATCCGTCATCGGGAGCGGACGTCGCTTCTCTTTCGGTGCAAGAACGATCCGTGACGTTGTGGCGCACCGCGACGAGTGGGCGCAGCTCGACCCGGCGGAGGGCAGGACGATGAGCAGAGCAAGCACCGGAACGGTTCGCGTTCTCACGAACGCCGAGACGGGTCATCGCCAGTGGCATGCGAAGTTCACACTGCCCGGCGGCAAGCGCGGGCGGTGGGTGCCCATTCCCGCGAAGGGCGACCCTCCGCTAGCGCTCGACGATGAGGCAGGGGCGAAGGCCTACGCCGCTTCGCTCGCGCCGCAGGTGAGGGCCGCTAGCGCGGCGGGGAGCTCACCACTGGAGACGGTCGAGGCCTACTCGGTTCGCTGGTGCGTGTGGCGCGAACGCAAGGGCCTCGGATGCGTCGACGGCGATCGCCAGCTCCTTGCGCGCCACATCCTTCCAGCCATTGGCAAGCGAGACGTCCGCACCATCGCCCGCGACGACTTGAAGCGGCTCATCACCGCGCTCGACAAGAAGGCAGCCAGGGGCAAGAGCGCCGACGGCAAGCCCTTCGCCTGGAAGACGGCCGTCAACGCGTGGGGAGTCGCCCGCGCCCTTTTCCGCGACGCGCAAAAAGCCAAGGACGTCACCTTGTGCGTGCGCGAGGACAATCCTGCGGAAGGCGTGGCCGGCCCCGATGTCGGCGCAAAGAAGGCCAAGACGTACCTGTGGCCGAGCGAATTTCTCACCCTCGCAGGAAGCGAGCGCGTCCCGGTTCGGTGGGGTCGACTCTTCGCGCTGGCCGTCTACACGTTCGCCCGCGCGGGGGAGCTCGCGGCGCTCAAGTGGTCCGACGTCGACTTGGAGCACGGGACCATCCACGTGCACCAATCGAACGATCGCGTGCGCAAGCGGGGCATCAAGGCGACCAAAAGCGAGACGGCGCGGCGCATACCCGTTGAGCCGGAACTCGCCCCCCTTCTCGCGGCCATGCGTCGGGAGGCTGGCGGCAAGGGGCTCGTCTTCCGGATGCCATCGGCGGGCGTGCTCTCGTACAAGCTCAAACGCTACTTGGAGCGCGCCGGGGTCGAGCGCTCGGACCTTTTCGCCAGCGACGCGACCCGCAAGGCCGTCACCTTCCACGATCTGCGGGCCACGGGAATCACGTGGATGGCGGCACGGGGCGACGATCCCTTACGGATCATGCAGCGCGCCGGGCACGCGGACTTTGAGACCACGAAGATCTACCTGAGGGAGGCAGAGAACCTCGCGAAGGCCTTCGGAACCGTCTTCCCTACCCTCCCGGCTCGCCTTCTGGGAATCGCCCCGAATCGCCCCGGGGCGATTGCCGCGTCACGAAAGAGCCCAAAACAAGGGGTTTCGAGTGGAGCTGACGGGAATCGAA
>CAZHED010000104.1:0-11041 GCA_964531095.1 uncultured Polyangiaceae bacterium
CACCCGATTGCGCGGCGTATGCCCCTGATTGAGCGACGTGCGCACCTGATTGAGCGGCGCACGCACCCGATTGCACGGCGAAGGAGAGCCCTTGCTCGTCATTCGCGCACGGTCGCAGGAACGACACGGTCGATGCGCAGGCGATGGCGGTCGCTCGACGCAGGGCGCGTACCGGTGGCGCACGTTCTTTCCCCCGATGAGGCAAGTGCGCTCCACGTCGACAGTCGTGGTCGTGGTCGTAACGTCCACGTCCACGCTACGTCCACAACCACGATCCGAGCTAGATTCACCCGACTCGTTGCTGCCTCCCTCATCCCCGAAGCCCCGCTCGACCGTCGCCCGCCGCGTGCTCCTTTCGTTCGCGATCACGGGCGCCGCCTTCGCGGTCACGCTCGGCCTCGGCGTGGTCGCGCAGCGGCGCGCGGCGGACGACAGCGTCGAGCTGGCGCGCGGGTACGTCCCGGTCGCCATGCGCCTGGCCCAGCTTCGGGCCGCGCAAACGACGCTGTCGACCCTCGTCGACGGGATTCCCGACGAACGCGAGCCCGGCTCGACGCGAGCCCTGCTCGAGACGTTGTCCGGCGCGCGACGCACGATGTTCGTCGAGACCGAAGCGGCGATGCGGCAAACCCTCCCCGCGGTCGGCAGCGAGGCGACGCGTGCGCTCGCGCCGCGGCTCGCGGCGGAGCTCGACGCGGTGGAGTCCACCCTGGAGCCGGACCCGGCCCTGTTCGAGCGCCTCTTCGCGGCCATCGCGAGCGGCGATCGCGACGGCATCAACCGGACGATCATTTCGCTCGGCGCGATCGAGCACGACGCGGACAAGCGGTTGCGCGTTCTCGCCGGTCGCGTGTCCGGCTCGATCGACGCCCTCTCGACCGAGGCGCGCGAGCGCGAGCTGCGGTCCATCTGGGCCCTTGCCGTCCTCGCCGCCCTCACCCTCGCCGTCGGTGTCGTCGTCTCGCTGCACGTCCGGCGTCTCCTCGCGCCGCTCGCGCGCGTGACCGATCGCGCGCGCTCCGTGGCACGGGGCGACCTCACCGCCCGGGAGGTGGACACGAGCGACGACGAAATCGGGCAGCTCGAAGCAGCGTTCGAGAAGATGGTCTCCGGCCTGTCGCGCGCCCAGGCGCTCGCGCTGTCGAACGAGCGACTGGCGGCGATCGGCAAGATGGCCGCCCACGTGACGCACGAAATCCGCAACCCCCTGTCCGCGATGGGGCTCAACGTCGAGCTGCTCGCCGAGGAGCTCGGCAGCCTCCGAGGGAACGACGGCACGCAGCGGGCCGAAGTGAGCAGCCTCCTCGTCGCGATCCAACGGGAGGTGCAGCGACTCGAACAGCTGAGCGAGGAGTACCTGCGTGTGGCGCGCCTGCCGCAGCCGCGCATGGAGGCCGACGACGTGACCGCGGTCGTGCGCGAGATCGTGGCCTTCGCTCGGCCGGAGATCGAGCGCGACGGCTGTACCGTGGAGCTCCACGTCGCCGACCCGCTCCCCGCGGCGCTCTTCGACGAAGCGCAGCTCCGGCAGGCGCTGCTCAATCTGCTGCGCAACGCGCGCGAGGCCATGCCGGGCGGCGGGCCGATCGACGTGCACGTCATGGCCGAGGGAATGGGCGTGGTCGTCGACGTGGACGATCGCGGCGGGGGGATTCCCGAAGAGATTCGTGCGCGCGTGTTCGATCCGTTCTTCTCGACCAAGGGGGAAGGCACGGGGCTGGGCCTGGCGATCACGCGTCACATCGTGCAGGCGCACGGCGGCACCGTCACCTGCGAGCCGCGCGAAGACGGCGGCACCCGATTTCGCGTCGCGCTCCCGATCGCGCCCGCCAAGAGCGCCCGTCTCCCGAGCGCGACCGCGCACGCCCGTTGACGCGTCGGCCCCTGCTGTAGAGCTTCTTGCAACCGAGTATCCAGCGAAGCTGGGTACCATTCGATGGGGCGCTGTACTAAGAACCGCCTCCCATGCCCCGTATCGACGGCCGTCCCCTCGACGCGCTTCGCCACGTCGAGATGACCCTCGGCTTCCATCGCCCCTCCGAAGGGTCCGTGCTCTACCGCGCCGGCGGCACGGTCATTCTCTGCACGGCCTCGGTGGACGAAAAGGTTCCGCCGTTCCTCGAGGGAAAAGGCCAGGGCTGGGTGACCGGCGAGTACCAGATGCACCCGCGCGCGAACGCCAGGCGCCAAGAACGCGACGGTCGCGGCAGGGCGCCCAGCGGGCGAACGCAAGAGATCCAGCGGCTCGTGGGCCGCGCGCTGCGAGCGGCCGTAGACCTCGCGAAGCTCGGCCCGCGCACGATCACCGTCGATTGCGACGTGCTCGAGGCCGACGGCGGGACGCGCACGGCGTCGGTCACCGGTGGATTCGTGGCCCTGGCGATCGCGCTATCGAAGATCGGGGTGCGCGCGCTCCGCGAAGCGGTCGCCGCCACGAGCGTCGGCGGCCTCGCGGGGCTCGGGAACGCGCTCGACCTTTGCTACGCCGAAGATTCGCGGGCTCGCGTCGACTTGAACGTCGTCGCGACGGCGACCGGCAAGATCGTCGAAATCCAGGGAACGGCCGAAGGCGAGCCGGTCGAACGGCGGGAGGTCGACGCGATGGTCGACCTGGCCCTCGCCGGGATCGCAACGCTGACGCGAGTGCAGAGCGATGCGCTCGCCCGTGCCGGCATCGACCTGAAGAGTCTCACTCTCTAGAGCAGAGCGTCCGTGACTTCGACGCGTCGGGTCGGGCTGGTCGTCGCGACGACCAATCGCGGAAAGCTCGAAGAGCTTGAGCTCCTCCTCGCGGGATGGCCGGCCGATGTCCGCAGCCTGCGTGACGTGGTGTCCGAGCCGCCGATCGTCGTCGAAGACGGAGCGACCTTCGCCGAAAACGCCATCAAGAAGGCCAGGATCGCGGCGGACGTCACCGGGATGCTCGCGCTCGGGGACGACTCGGGGCTCGAAGTGGACGCGCTCGACGGTCGGCCCGGCGTGCGAAGCGCACGATTTGCAGGCGAACGGGCGACCGACGCCGAGAACTGCGCCGCGCTCCTCGCCGCGCTCGACGACTCCGCCAAGTCCGCACCGTTCCACGCGCGCTTCCGCACCATGCTCGCACTGGTCGACCCCCGCTCCCCCGACTTGGGGCCCTGGACGGTCGAGGGGGTGTGCCACGGGACGATCGCGCGCGCGCCGCGTGGAGCCGGCGGCTTCGGATACGACCCGCTGTTCGTCGTCGACGGGATGGACAAGACGATGGCGGAGCTCTCGCGCGCCGAGAAGAACCGCGTGAGCCACCGCGCCGCCGCGCTGGCCGCGCTAAAGCCCCTGCTCGCTCACCTGCTCGGCGAACCGCGCGGCTGATCACTTTCCGAAGAGATCGACGTGCACGCCGCACCCGAGGACGACGGCGAAGTAGGTCTGCTGGTATGCGGAAGGAATCGGCGAGCCCTCGAACAAGGGCTGCGTTTGCAGGTCGGGCTGATTGGGGGCGAACTGGATGTTGCCGGAGGTGTCCGTCAGCGTTCCGCCCGAGAGGGTGAGCATCGGCGAGACGGTGGCGCGGGTGCTCAGCCGAATTTCCGCGCCGAAGCCCAGTCGGAAGATCTCGAACCCGCTGGCGCTCCACGTTCCGCTCGCGTTCGATACTTCGAACTTCCGCCAGCCGAACGAGATGTCGCTTGCAAACGACACCGAGTCGACGTCTCCCGCCAGGTAGCGGAAGCCGATTCCGATGAACGACGTCGATGCGTTCGTCGGCACCCCCTCGAAGCGGCGGCCCGCGCCCACCAGGCCGACTTCGACGGTGAGGTACGGGATGTACCGCCGCGCGAGGCGCGCGCCGACGTCCGCCTGAAGCGCGAGGCCCGGGCGGACGAAGTTGGCGGTGGTCTCGACTCCGGCAGGACTGAGCGGGTCGTTGATGTAGAGCCCGCCGCTGTACGCGAGAAAGCCTGCGCTGCCGCCGAGCCACAGCGCGTACGCCGGGGCATGGGTGGGCTCCGCGGCAGACACCCCGGCGGGCCCGTGGGGCGGTCGCGCATAGGCATACGGAGTGGGCGGCGGGGTGGGGGCGGCGGGCGGCGGCGGGGCTGGCGGCGCGGGTGAGGCCGCTGCCGGAGGCGAAGGCGACGGCGGCGGCTCGGCGGCCGGCGCGGGAAGGGGTGGAAGCACCTCCTGCGCGTGTGCGGCGCCGGCGAAAAGAAGAGTCGCACCGATACAAGCGGCCCCCCGAAGACTCGTGCGCATGGCCGACCTCATGGAAAAGACGTGCGCAGCGAGGCGCACTTCATGGATGATAGGCGACGGGCCGCCTCGGCGCATGCCGGCGGCGCAACGCTCTATCCCCGGGGGGAGCGGCGACCTACGCAAACGAGAGACGGGGTAAGGTGACATGACCAAGCCGTGGAAGGACCTCGGCCGTTACGGCGGCGTGGGGATCGAGCTCGTGCTCGCAATTCTCATTCTCGGAGGCGTCGGCCACTGGCTTGACGGGCGCTACTGGGGCGGCCGGAGCTGGGGGATGGGCATCGGCTTCGTTCTCGGCGTGGCGGTGGGCGTGCGCAACCTCGTTCGGGTGGCCAAGGGGATGCAGCGGGACATCGAGCGCGCCGAAGCGCAGGACCCGGAAGCCAACCGCTGGACCGTTGACGAGAGCTGGCTACACAAGCCGGAGCCAAACGAGCTGAACGAGCCAAGCGAGCCAAAAAAAAACAGCGATGATCGCCCGAGCTGATGCCCGACGCCCCCTCGACGCGAGGCTGCGCACGACCATTCTGGCGGTCCTCGTCAGCGGCGCAGGCCTGACCCTGGCGGGGGCAACGACGAGCGGTCCGCGCGCCGCGCTTTCGGTTGGCATCGGCGCGGCCGTCGCGGTAACCAACCTATGGGCCCTGGCACGCGTCGTCGCGGCGCTGCTGCCGGAGGGCTCGACGGGGGCGGGCGAGAGCCCGTCGAGCACGCCCGGGGTCGAGCCGGCCGCGCGCGTCCCCGCGTCGACCGCCGCGTGGTCGCTCCTCGCCGCCGTGAAGATGCTCGGGCTGTTCGTCGTCGTCTGGCTGCTCTTGCGCTCCGCCGTCGCATCGCCCCTCCCCATGCTCGTGGGGTTCGCCGCGCTTCCCGTAGGGATTGCCTTCGGCGCGCTGGTGAGCGATAGAAGCGCGCTAACAGGCCGTTGAAAGACGAGAGATGAACCGCCAGGACGCCAGGGACGCCATGCGAGCGTCCGTTTTCAACAGCCTGCCGAGAGACCCGTAGGTCCGAATCATGCCCGAGCACACGTCCTTTTTCAGCTACCTCATCGCGCAGTTCCCGGCGCTCGGCCACAACATGAGCATCTTCGGGAGCTCGCTGTTCGGCGAACCGGTGACCGCGCACGGCCTCGAGCCTCTCCTCGCCAGCTTGTTCGTCATGCTGCTGGTCGTGGGCCTCGCGCTCGGCGTCCGCGGTCAGCTCGTCGACCACGACAAGTCGGTCATCCCGGACGCGAAGCTCAGCCTCCGCACGTTCCTCGAGGTGTTCGTCGGCTTTTGGTACGACACGATGAAAGACATGATGGGGCCGCGCCGCGCGAAGCGATATTTCCCGCTCGTCGGGTCGCTGGCGTGCTTCATCTTCTTTGCAAACGCGATCGGGCTCATCCCCGGCTTCGTACCGCCCACGTCGAACTGGAACATCACGATGGGCTGCGCCGTCGTGGTGTTCGTGATGTTCAACTACTACGGGCTCAAAGAGAACGGCCTCGGGTACCTCAAGCATCTGTTCGGGCCGTACATCGGCTGGTGGGGGATCCCCATCAACCTGCTGCTGTTCGTCATCGAGGTCGTCTCGACGCTGATCCGGCCGCTGACGTTGAGCATCCGTCTCATGCTGAACATGGCCGTCGATCACTTGCTGGTCACGCTGACCCTGGGGATGGTCGCGCTGTTCATGCCCGTGCCCGTGCTCGTTCTGGGCACGCTCGTCGTCGTCGTCCAGGTCATGGTTTTCTGCCTCTTGACGTCGATCTACATAGCGCTCGCGACCGAGCACGAGGACCACGGGGCGGAAGCAAAAGACCACGGCGGCACCGAGGCGCATGCTGCCGCGTAGAAGTCGTACTGGCCTGATGAGCTGAAAGCGACTACAAGCCCGCTCGAGAAACCCATTGCCCAGAAGAAGGAGTCATTGACGATGTCGATCCCGAAGAAGCTCGCTCTGGCGGCGCTGTCGTTCGCCGCGACCTTCCTGCTGCCGCTCCTGGCGTTCGCGCAGGACGACCACTCGGGCTCGAACGCATTCGACGTCAGGGGATGGGCCGCCGCGGGTGCGGGCGTCGCGATCGGGCTCGGCGTGCTCGGTGGCGCTCTAGGACAGGGACGCGCGGCAGCCGCCGCCCTCGAAGGCATCTCGCGCAACCCCGGCGCGGCCGCCCGCATTCAGACGCCGATGATCCTCGGCCTCGCCCTGATCGAGTCGCTGGTCCTTCTGGCGTTCGTCATCGCGTTCTTCCTTCAGGGCTTCGCCAAGGGTTGATCGGGCGACCCGGCGCACGCCGGGTCATGGCGCCAGAGCCCGGCCGCGGTGCACGAGCACCCGTGGGCCGAACGAGCGTCACTCGGGGCGAGCATCGCCGGCGGGCGAGTCGCTGTCGTTCGCCGCGTCGGTGCTGGAATCGGCGTCGCCGACCTGGGCGTCGCCTGCGTCGACGGGAGGGGCGGAGCCCTCATCGGCGCTCGAGTCCAGCCGGATGGCGGGGCCGGAGTCGGCGTTGCCCGAGTCGGCGTGGGCACTGGAATCGACGACGAGGCTGGAGTCGAGACCGGCATCGACGACGGTGACCCCGGCGGCGTCGGACGGTCCGCAGACGGACGGGCGGCATTCGAAGCGCAGTCCGAATCCGCCGTCGGCGGTCGCGCCAGCAAAACACTCGCACTGGTCGAAGGTGCCCGCGCAGCTGCTGGGATACTCGCAGAGCAGCCCGGGCGAGCGGCAAGGCGCGAGCGGCGCGGCGCTCTCGGTCCGGGGACACGACGAACCGGCGTCGATCGGCGTCGGGCAGCTGACCTGGTCCGCGCTGTGGATCTGGTTGCCGACGCCATCGGTGCACTGGAACGTGCGCCCGTCGCAGACACACAAGAGGGGGACGTCGGTCGCCCCACAGGCGTACGACGGACCGCAGACGAGACCAGCGGCCGTGCAACCCGCGCCAACGGTCTGCGCGATCGTGCCCGGACACGTCGCAACGACCGGTTGCGCACGCGAAGACGTCGCGCCCGAGCTCCCACAGCCGCCTCCTGTCGCAAGGAGCGCTAGAATGGTAGCCGCCGTACACGTCCCGAAAGAGGCCCGCAAAAGCTTTCGCATGCTCACGATACCGGTGGCTGCGGAATGCGCAGCTTGAAGGTTGCCCCCCGGTTCGACGTCTGCACGGTGACGCTGCCACCGTGCTCCTCGGCGATCTTCTTGACGATGGCGAGGCCGAGCCCCGTTCCACCCTTCTTGCCGCTGGTCACGAACGACTGGAAGAGGCGGTGCTCGATCTCCCTCGGGATGCCGGGACCGGTGTCGGAGAAGGTCAAGAGGATCGCTCCGTCCTCCTTGTCGCGCGTGACTTTGATGACGAACTTCCCGCCGCGCCGGCCCATCGCTTCGGCGGCGTTTCTGGCCAGGTTGTGCACGACGCGCAAGATCTTCCCCTCGTCGAACCGCGCGGTGCCGCGCTCTTGCACGTCCACGACGAGCTCGATGCCGCGCCGGGCGAGATCGGCTTCGAGCTGAATGCGGACATCGTCGAAGAACTTCTGCAGGTAGATCTTGCGAACGAGGACACTCTTCTCGCCCCGCGCGAACTCGAGCACTTCACGCTGCATGGCCCCGATGAGGTCGAACTGCCTCAAGACGAGGTCCGCGTACCGTCCGCGGACACGGCGGTCGTTGGATCCCTGCATGAGCTGAACGTACCCGCTGATGACGGTCAGCGGGGTCTTTAGATCGTGGATGACGCTCGAGAGCAGGCGGCCGATGGTCGTCAGACGCTCTTCGCGCTCGCGTCCCTCTCGTGAGAGCTGCAGAAGAATCGCGGTCGATGCGTTCGCGGAGACGAGCTCGAGCAGCTCGCGATCTTCTTCGTTGAAAGGACGGCCGCTTCGCTTGTTGTAGATGGCGAGCGCCCCCATCGGTGCCTTGTGCTCCCCCTCGAGCGGGACGATGAGCGCCGTCTTCGTCGCCCCTCCGCCGATTCGCTCGTCGAGCGCGGGATCCCGGCGCGAATCGCTCTCCGCGCTGCTCGTCACCAGTACTTCGTTGTTCCGAATCGCCCACCCGATGAGCCCCGTGTCGTCCGGGTAGGCAAGCCGCTTCATCTTCTTCGTTCGCTCGTCGATGATGTAGAGCGCGCCCGCGCGTCCTTCGGGGTCTCGAAGCGCGACCGCGCCCATCTTGGCCTCGCATGCGCGCGTCGCCTCGCCGAGGACCGCGATGAGAAGCTCGTCGAGCGACGTCGCGCGAGCCATCGCGCGCTCGAGGTCGAAGAGCAACTTCAGATCGTCGACGCGGTGCTCGAGCTGCTCTTTCGTGTCGAGGAGCTGGATGTTCTTCTGCGTGACGGACATGAAGAGGCGCGAGTTGTCGATGCTCACCGCCGCTTGGGTCGCCAGCGCCGCGAGGATCTCGGCGTCGTCGTCGGAGAACTCGCCCCGCTTCTTGTTGAGCACCTGCACGACGCCCATCGTCTTGCCGAGGTGGTTCTTGATGGGCGCGGCCAGAATCGACCTCGTGCGGTAGCCGGAGAGCATGTCCCACTCGGGGCTGAAGCGCGGGTCTTTGTACGCGTCGCGCACGTGCAGCGGTTTGCCCGTTCGCGCGACGTGCCCCGCGATTCCGTGGCCGATCTTCAGCCGGATCGAGCGGACCTCGTCCCCCTGAACGATGCGCGACACGAGCTCGTCGTTGGTCTCGTCGAGCAAGTACAACGTCGCGCGGTCCGCCTCGAGCGCGTCGGTGATCTTGGCGAGAATGAGCTCGAGCAATCGGTCCAGATCGAGCGTGGTTCCGAGCGCCACCCCTACCTCGCGCAGTGCTTTGCTCACGCGCATCTCGCGCGAGAGCGCCGCCTCGGCGTCCGCCAAGCGGGCGTCGAGCGAGCGAGCGGGGTTGGACTTCAACGCCATCGCCACCATCCTATCAGGGAGGCGCGACGACGGGTCAGCGGCAACGTGCCCCTCGTCCGCTTTCCGCGGGGGCTGGGGCGCGCGAGAGCCCTTCTTGCCCCGAAACGATCACGCCGCTTGCCTTTGCGGCGGAGCTCATCTCCGCGCTAGTGTCCCCGGCTCCACAAGGCCTGACAAGCCTTCTACCCCGCCTGCCCGCCCTATGCCGCGTACGCTCATCATCACGCCGACGTACAACGAGGCCGAGAATTTGCCACGCTTCGTCAAAGCCGTGCGTTCGTCGCTCCCGGACGCGGATCTGCTCGTCGTGGACGACGGCTCGCCCGACGGCACCGGCGAGATCGCCGATGCGCTCGGCGCGGGCGACCCGCACGTCCGAGTGATGCACCGCCCGGGCAAGCTGGGCCTCGGCACCGCGTACGTGGAGGCCTTCAAGAAGGGGCTCGCCGAAGGGTACGACCGCTTCTACGAGATGGACACCGACTTGTCGCACGACGTCCGGCATCTGCCGGAGTTCGAGCGCGCCCTCGACGCGGGCTACGATCTGGTCATCGGTTCCCGCAACGTCCCCGGCGGCGGCATCGAGGGGTGGGGCCCGGGACGCTACTTGCTCTCCAAGGGGGGAAGCCTGTACGCGCGGACGATCCTCGGGCTGCCGATCCGGGACTTGACGAGTGGCTACAAGGCGTTTTCTCGGCGTGCGCTCGAGGCGATCGACCTCGGGAGCGTGCACTCCAACGGCTACTCGTTTCAGATCGAGATGACTTACCGCGCGACCCGCAAAGGGATGCGCGTCAAAGAAGTGCCCATCGTGTTTGTCGATCGAACCCTCGGGCGATCCAAGATGAGCCGAACGATCTTCCTCGAGGCGGTCGCGATGGTCTGGAAGCTGCGGCTCGAGGCGATCCGCGGCCGGCTGGGATAGCGCGGCGCTCTACGCCTTGGTGGCGGCGATGACCACGTGCGGATAGGGCAGCACGTCGGGCACGCGGACCATGCGCACGGAGAAGCCGGACTCGGTCAACATCTCGCCCCACTCGCGATGATGCCGGTAGGCGAGCGGCTCGCGCCAGCCGACCATCACGCGGTCGAGCGCCTCGGTGAAGAGGAGCCCCGAGCGCGGCTCGGTCGTGATGTCTTTGACCAGAAGCATCCCCCCCGGGACGAGGAGCCCGCGCAGTCGATCGAGCACGCGCCGCTGGTCCGCTCTCGGCAGGTGGTGCATCACGTCGAGCACGTACGCAGCGTCGAACAGGCCTTCGAACGCGGCGTCGCGGACGTCGCCCACGACGAACGTGTGGTCTCGCAACCCGAGCGATGCGGCGACGTTCCGCGCGATGCCGATGCGCCGGGCGTCGGGATCGACGCCGACGATGCGCCGGCGTCGCTGCGTTTGGCCGAAATAGGCGGCGAAGAGACCGAAACCGCAGCCTACGTCGAGAACGCGCCCTCGGTCCGTGAGGAGCAAGTCCATGACGCTGAGGATCTTCGGCCGCAGAATCGAGAAGCGAACCAGGGAATACATTCCCTCGACCAAAGGAAGCGCGCGAACGATCTTGGCGATTGCCGCGCTGCCGTAGACTTCCGGCGCCTCGACGGGCAAGGACGGCCGGTCCGGCCGGACGGGCTGCAAGCGCGGAACGCGCGCGTCGGCGGGACGGACGGCTGGGCCCACGCGCCAGAGGTACGCTCGGGGGCGCTGGCGGGCAAGTGCCGCCGCGTGGTAGTCGATGCGCCGTCTCACGCGCCCGTAGCTCAGCTGGATAGAGCGGTGGCCTTCGAAGCCACATGTCGGGGGTTCGAATCCCTCCGGGCGTACTCGGTCGCGCTTTGCGCGACCGGCACGCCGGAGGGCGTTCAAGTCTTCTCGCTCCACGCCTCCGGCGTGGTGCGTTCGGATCGAA
>CAZHED010000105.1:0-10495 GCA_964531095.1 uncultured Polyangiaceae bacterium
GTTCGGCTCGTGCGCGCGAGCGTTCGCCGTACTCGCGTGACGGAGCGGCGCAGGTGAGCCGTTGCTCGTCATGCGCGCACGGATGGTCGACGTAGCCAGGCGAATGTTCGGCGCAGTGAGCGTTTCCCCCCGAACCCCCGCTCCGCGCCGCCCGCTACGGGAGCCTTTCGGCGAGTCGTGTGGCGACAGCCCCGGTAACAGCCATCCGTGGACAGTAGGAGTACGTCAGACTAGAAGCCTTGTGATTTTCGTCGAGACCAAGCGATGGGTTCGGCGGCCGCGCGACGAATACTGCGGTATTTTGAGCGCGGCCGACGAAGCCAGCGCGCCGGTATCGGCGAAAAGCAGAAGGCTTCTATGACGCCCGCTTCGAGCCCCCCGCCCGCGCTCGACCAGCCGTACGACCCGGCCCAGGTCGAGACGCGCTGGTACGCGTTCTGGGAAGCGCGCCACGTCTTTGCCGCGAGCGACGCGCCAGGCGACGACCGCCCCGTGTACTTCCTGCCGATGCCGCCCCCCAACGTGACGGGTAGCCTTCACATGGGGCACGCCCAGCGCTGCACGCTGGAGGACGCGCTCGTCCGCTGGCGCCGGATGCGAGGGTACAACGCCCTCTGGCAGCCGGGGATCGACCACGCCGGCATCGGCACCCAGCTCGTCGTGTCCCGGCAGCTGGAGCGCGAGGGAACGTCGCGCTTTGCGCTCGGGCGCGAGGCTTTCACCGAGCGTGTCTGGAAGTGGAAGGCCGAGAGCGGCGGGCGCATCGCCATGCAGCAGCGCGTCCTCGGCGCATCGCCGGACTGGTCGCGCTCCAAGTTCACGATGGACCCGACGATGAGCCGCGCCGTCGTCGAAGCGTTCGTTCGCCTCTACGAAGAGGGGTTGATGTTCCGCGCGACGCGGCTCATCAACTGGTGCCCTGAGTGCATGACCTCGCTCAGCGACCTCGAAGTCGAGAACGAAGAGGGCGCGAACGGCGAGCTCTTCGAGTTCGCCTACGAAGTCGAAGACGGCGGCGGCGGCGGCGAGATCGTGGTGGCCACGACGCGCCCCGAGACGATGCTCGGCGACACCGCGGTCGCCGTGCACCCGGACGACCCCCGCTACAAGGCGCTTCACGGCAGGCGCGTTCGTCATCCGTTCGTCCCGCGCACCATCCCCATCATCACGGACGCGACCCTGGTCGACCCGAAGTTCGGAACCGGCGCTGTGAAGGTCACCCCGGCGCACGACTTCAACGACTTCGCCACGGGCAAGCGTCATGGTCTCGAAGAGATCAACATCCTCAATTTCGACGGGACCCTCAACGCGAACGCCGGCCCCTTCGCTTCGATGGATCGCAAAGACGCGCGGCGCGCCGTGAAGCGCGAGCTCGAGAAGAAGGGACTCGCCCGCGGGAGCAAGCCGCACGTTCTCACGTTGCCCCGCTGCCAGCGGTCCGGCGGCGTCGTCGAGCCGATGATCTCGACGCAGTGGTTTCTCAAGATGCGGCCGCTGGCCGACAAGGCGCTCGAGGCCGTGCACTCGGGCGCGACCGTCATCATCCCGAGCGAGTGGACCAAGACGTACGACCACTTTCTCGAGAACATCCAAGACTGGTGTGTCTCGCGGCAGCTTTGGTGGGGACATCGCATCCCCGCCTGGCACGGACCGGACGGCGAAATCTGCGTCGCCCGCGAGCGACCCGAGAAGTGCGGCGAGGGCTGGACCCAGGACGGCGATGTGCTCGATACATGGTTCTCGAGCGCGCTCTGGCCGTTTTCGACGCTCGGTTGGCCCGACCCGACGCCCGCGCTCGAGCGGTTTTACGGCGCGCCCGACAGCGACCTCGAGACGGGCTACGACATCCTGTTCTTCTGGGTAGCCCGCATGATCATGCTGGGCTTGCACTTCACGGGCCGCGTGCCGTTCCGGCGCGTGCTCCTCTCCGGCCTGATCGTCGACGAGACCGGGGAGAAGATGAGCAAGGTCAAGGGGAACGTGATCGACCCGCTCGACCTGGTGAACGGGACGAGCTTCTCCGAGATGGTCAAGAAGACGCTCCCTGGCGCGCCCGAAGCGGAGGCGCTCGCCAAGTTCAAGAAGGCCTATCCCTCGGCCGCGGCGATGGGCAGCGGCTTCCCCGCCTTCGGGGCGGACGCCGTGCGATTCACCCTCGCCACGTACCCGCCCAGCAACAAGCGCATCGCGCTCGCGCCCAAGCGAATCGAGGGAAACCGTCACTTCTTGAACAAGATCTGGAACGCGACGCGGCTCAGCCTCGACTTGATCGGCGGATTCGAATGGCCCGAGGTGACCGTCCGCCCGCAAGGATTTTACAATCGCTGGATCCGGTCGCGCTTCGGCGCTGCGTGCGCCGCCGCCGAGGATGGCCTCGGAGCGTTCCGCATCGACGAAGCCGCGCACGCCGCCTACCGCTTTTTCTGGAACGACCTCTGCGATTGGTACCTCGAGCTCGTCAAACCCATCCTTCGGTCGCCGGCTGCGCCCGGCAGCGGGACGCCCGCGGACCCGGCCTTCGTCGCCGAAACCCAGGCGACCCTCGCCTACGTGCTCGAGGGAAGCCTACGGCTGCTGCACCCGCTGACCCCGTTCATCACCGAAGAGCTCTGGCAGCGCGTCCCCAGGCCGCGCTCGCGCAAGTCCAGCGTCGCTTTCGGTCCGTACCCGACGGAAGCGAGCGAGAGCGCGAGCCGGGACCCCGACGTCGACGCGTGGATGGAGACGTTGCAGGCGGTCATTTCCGCTGCACGCACGGTGCGCAGCGAGCACGACGTCGACAAGAAGGCGGAGGTGCCGATGCGCGTGCGGTCGGGCAACCCCGAGGCGATCGCGTTCTTGCGCGGACACGCCGACGCGATCCGCTTCCTCGTGAAGACCCGCGGCGAGCCGGGTTTCGAGGCTCCGGGTGGAAGCCGCGAGGCAGGCACGACGCTCAGCGTGGTTCCGAGCGCGCGCGGCCCTATCGAGGTGCTCGTGGGCTTGAGGGGCCTGGTCGATCCGCAAGCGGAGCTCGCGCGGATCGAGCGCGAGCTGAAGAAGCTGGAAAAGGAGCTGGCGCTGCTCGAAAAGAAGCTCGGCTCACCGGGGTTCGTCGATCGCGCGCCGAAAGAGGTGGTCGACGAGGCCAAGGCACAGCGGAGCGCGCTCGTCGACGCGAAAGCGCGCCTGGAGGCGGCAAGAGAGCTCGCGGCGGAGCTCTAGCGCGTCGCCGCCGCGGCAAAACCTTGACTTGACCTCGACGGCGGTGGGCTCGCTACGCGCCGCGTCGCCGATGAGCCGCTTCTTTCGCATGCGCCTAGTGCCGGGCCCCCAAAGTTGCTAATGCGTCGGGCGCAATCCCGGTCGCGCCCTTCGGCCCGTACGGGGGCACTTTCGAGCCTGGGGACATGAGCGATACAAAAACCAGCGAGTCAGCCAAGGTCGCGTCCACCCTCAAGAACGACGGAGCGGCGCTTGCTCTCGCAATGGCCCGCCGCGGGCTGACCATCGCCGGCATCGGTCTCGCTGCGATCAACCTCGTGACGATGGTGACCGGTGTTCTGCGCTCGGCTGGACCGGCGCTCCCGGCGGTGGTCTGGGGGATCGCTGCGGTCTGCTTTCTCGCGTCGTTCGTCATGTACCTCTTCGAGCCCAACGTGCGCCAGGAGGCCCTCGCTGCGCCCGCGGAGAAGAAGGCGCCCGAACCGGGCGCGGTTCAGGCCCGCGTCGACGACAAGACCGAGGCGAGCAAGGGTCTCGTCGGCGTTGCGGACCGCGAGCCGCCGGAGCACACGCCGCTCGTCCGGCGCGGCAACCCGATGCGAATCGTGCGCGGGGGCGGAACGGCACTGCTCGGCTCGTTGCTCGCGTTCGTGCTGATGGCGCGTCAGGGGCACGCGCGCTGGGGGGTTCCGCTCGGAGCGCTCTTCATCGCGGTCGCCGCCTGGGGCGTCATGGATTTCGTCGGCACGTTCGACGACCCCGACGACCGCGTGGCCTCCTCGATCACGCTCCGGTCGCTGACTGCCCCCCTCGTGGGCTTCGTCGTCGCGTCCTTCCTCTTCTGCGCGGCGCTCGCCTTCGCGACCGCCGGCCGCGGGCTGCCCCAGGCGGCGTGGGGGTTGCTCGTCGCCGTCACTTTCGCCGGCGGCGTCGCCGCTCTTTTCGAGCTGGGCCGCAAGCTCGGCGCGTGGGCGACCGACGAGGAAGGTCTCGAGCGCCCGCTCTGGAAACGCCACGGCTTCTGGGTCGTAGTCGGCAGCGCGGCCCTCCTTTTCCCGTTCATGGGCAGCTACGCGCTGTGGGACCCGTGGGAAACCCACTATGGCGAAGTCGCGCGCGAGATGCTCGCGCGCGACGACTGGATCAGCCTCTGGTGGGCGCAGGACGGCTGGTTCTGGAGCAAGCCAGTGCTCGACATGTGGTTGCAAGCGATCGCGATGGCGACGCTCGGCGTCCACTACGAGCCCGACAAGATGCTTATCGGCGACGGAACGCAGCCGGTCATGCACCCCGAGTGGGCGGTGCGCGCGCCGGTCGTCCTGCTCACGATCGTCAGCCTTTACCTCCTCTACAAGGGCGTGGCGAAGACGTTCGGTCGGCGCGCCGCGCTCCTCGGAAGCCTCGTGCTCGCGACGATGCCGGACTGGTACTTCATCGCCCATCAAACCATGACGGACATGCCGTTCGTCAGCGCGATGACGGCTTGCATGGGTCTCGTCCTCCTCGGACTGCGCACCGACGAGGACCAGGAGGCGCGTTCGTACGAAGTGAAAGTCGGCGGGTTGCGTCTGCGCCTCACGGCGTGGCACCTCGTTTTCGGGGCGGTGCTCGTGTGCGCGATTCCGCAAATCCTGTACTTGCTTTCGCGCAACATCGAGCTCATCTGGCGCCCGGGAGGGCCGCACGGCTTTCACCCGCACTGGGACGAGTTTCGAAGCGGCTCGGGCGGCGGCAACTGCGGGCTTCCGGGCAACGAGGACTGTCGCTCGACGTCGCCGGCCAGCATTCCGCACTCGACCGGGTCGAGTCCGGACGGGTTGGGCGCCGCCGTGTGGCGAACCGTCGGCGCGTTCGAGCCAGCCCTGCAGGCGCTGGTCTGGGCCGTGCTGCTCGGCGTCTTGCTCTACATGGGCTGGGGCGAGAGACGCGTCCGGCGCCTCTACTATCTGGCGGCATGGTTTTTCGCCGCCATCTCTACGCTCGGCAAGGGGCCCGCCGGGTTCGGCTTACCGATGCTGGTGACGTTTCTGTATCTCGCTGGATCGCGCCCGAGCGAGGACCTCTTCACGCGCGTTCGGCGCATCGTGCGCGAGTTGACGCAGTTCGAGATCGGCAGCGGCCTCTTGCTCATCGTCCCGGTCGTCGCCCTTCCTTGGTACATCGCGATGTACGTGCGGCACGGGGCGCCCTTCACCGACCGGCTGATCTTCCACGACATGTTCAATCGGGCATTCCAGCACGTTCACGACACGAACGAAGGCGACGACACGAGCTTTCGCTTCTACGTTTGGCAGCTCGGCTACGCGCTTTTTCCGTGGACTGGGCTCGCGCCCCTCGGGCTCTTGTGGTGGCTGCGGCGAAGTGACTCGAAGACGGACAGCGACCGTGGCGACGCGTCAGTGCTTCTGTGCATGTGGTTCATCGTTGGCTTCGCGCTCTTCTCGTTCATGGGAACGAAGTTCCACCATTACATCTTCCCCGCCGTGCCACCGGTTGCGATGCTCATCGGGGTCGTCCTCGACGACATGATCGGGACGCAGCACCTCGCGAAGCGCGGCTCGCTCGCCGCGTACCTCGCGGGCATCACCACCGGCGCGACATTGCTCGTCGTAGGAATCGCGCGAACGCAGGCGGGCTCGTTCTTCGGGATCAAACCGGACGGAAGGCTGGGTGAGCCGTCGGTGGCCTGGGGCGTGGTGCTTGTTGCGGCGGGGCTCGGGATCGGCGCGCTATTCATCAGGTTCTTCGGCAGCAAAGAAGGTGCGAGCGCCGATGCAGCCGACGGCGGCAGCGCGCCCGCGGACGGCGAACGGAGGGCGCATGCATCGCGAATGCTGGCCGCCGGGGCCGTCGCCAGCGCCCTGCTTCTCGTTCTGGTCGCCCGCGACCTGGTCATCAAGCCCGAGAACGCCGATCAGCCGGGCGCGATTCGCCTGCTGCATCTGTTCACGTACAACTATCGGCGGGCGTGGCCGGAGTCGCTCGACTTCTCGGCGGCCCTCACCGGATTCGGGGCGGTCGCGATCGTGCTGTCGTTCGCGTTGGCGGTCCGTGCGATGCGCCAGCACGCGGTGGCGGCGGTATGCGCCGTCGCGTTCGTATGGGCGCTGTGGGGCCTCGACGTGTACATGACCGAGACCGCGCCCCACTGGGGCCAGCACGAAGTGATCGCCGCGTACTATGCCGACCGCGCGTCGCCGGACGAGACGCTCGTCGCGTACCAGATGAACTGGAAGGGCGAGAACTTCTACACGGGCAACCGGATTCCCGCCTTTGTCTCGACCGGGTCGACGTTCACGAGTTGGCTCAAGCAGAAGCGAGACCAGGGGGCCAAAGTGATGTACTTCATCACCGAGCACGGGCGCATCGGCGGCCTCAAGAGCGAGGTGGGCGCAAAGGCGTACCGCGAAATCACCGACAAGACGCTCTGCAACAAGTTCGTGCTGGTTCGGGCCGAGCTCTAGTGCCGCTCGCCTGGGGCGCCCTAAGAGGTTGGCTCTCGTTTACCCTTCTTTACCCGCTGGTCTGGGATGGACCCGGGCGGCCCGCACGTCTATCGGTGCGGAGGTCGAAGACAATCATGAACCGATATGCCCGTAAGGTCGTCACGTGCGCGTCGATCGTCAGCGCGTTGGCCCTGGTGCCGGTAAGTGCAGCGCTTGCGCAGGATGCACCGGCAGCTCACCAAGAGTACTCCCACGCACATCGCGCTGGCCTGCTCGTCGCTGCACTGAAGCTGGACTCTCTGGCCGCAGACCAGCGGGCCGCCATCGAAGGGCTACAGAAGCAGCGTCGCGCCGCGACAGCCCCGGTGCGCGCCGCGGACGCACAAGTGCTCACCCTCCTGGCCGAGGAGGTCGAGCGAGGATCCGTCGATGGCCAAGCCCTCGCGCCAGCCCTCGGCGCGGAACACGCCGCCGCGGACGCAGAGACCGCGGTCGATGCGAGCACGCTGAACCAGTTGCACGCGATCCTCACGCCCGCGCAGCGCGGCCAGCTCGTCGACGCAATCGAAGCCGCCCACGGGCGGGCTCCGCGCGATCACGACGCGGGACCGCAAGGCCGCGGAACGGCGGGCAAGACTCGGATGTGGGGAAATAGGCTGGGCCTGACCCCAGAACAGAAAGCGCAAATCGCGGCCAATCTGGCGGCCGAAGGAGGCGCGGGCGACGCGTCTCACGGACAGCATCGGGCGCGCGGAGACGCAGGTCGCGAGCAGGCCATCGAAGCCTTCCGCGCGGCTTCGTTCGACGCCCACGCACTCGTGCATGTCGAGCATCGCGGCGACCGGGCGCAGAAGATCGCCCAAGCGATGGTGCCGGTCCTCACCCCGGCGCAGCGCGCGACTTTTGCCAGCGGCCTCCGTGCGCGCGCAGCCCGCGAGTCGCACGGCTAACGCGGTTTCGCCTCGCTCGTGGCGCGTGATATCATTGACCAATCAATGGTCCCGTCGAACGACGACGATGCGCGATGGTCGGATCGTCGCAGCTCGGCGCGCCACGCCATCACCCTGCGCGTCGACTACAAGCGGATGAACACGTTCTTCGCGGACTACGCGAAGAACATCTCCAAGGGGGGGACCTTCATCCGCACGAGCAAGCCGCTCGACATCGGGACGGAGTTCGTGTTCGTCCTCTCCATCCCCGGCCAGGCCGACCATCTTCAGCTGCGCGGCGAAGTGATGTGGATCGTCGCGGAGAGCCAGGCGAACGATGATCGACCCGCGGGGATGGGGATTCGCTTCCGGTTCGCCGAAGACGCCGAGAGAGAGCAGCTCGACCAGTTCGTCTCGGCCCTGATGTCCGAGAAGCTCGGCGGTCTGGTGGCGTCCAAGCTGTTGGGCAGAAGCTAGAAACTGGCGCTTTTCGCCGATAGCTTCGCGATCCCGGCGTCGAGCGTGCTCGCGTACGGAAGTTACAGAAGTACGCTCCGCGCGCTCGCCACCGGCCTCCCTTGCTCTCGTCGAAAAGCACCAGTTTCTAGACCTGTTTCTAGACTTAGGCCGCTTTACCGTCGTCCTCGGACGACCTACGTTGCACGCCATGGTCGCCGTAGGCAGCGACGCCTACGATCTCGAAGGCGAGATCGAGCGCCTGAAAAAGCAGCGCAACGCAATCCTCTTGGCGCACTACTACCAGGAGAGCGAAATCCAGGACGTCGCGGACGTCATCGGCGATTCGCTTCAGCTCGCGCAGGCCGCGGCGAAGACGAAGGCCGACGTCATCTGCTTCGCTGGCGTGCATTTCATGGCGGAGACCGCCAAGATTCTCAACCCCGAGCGGATCGTCGTTCTCCCCGACCTCGAGGCTGGCTGCTCGCTCGCAAGCGGCTGCCCCGCCGACCGGTTTGCGGCGTGGATCGCCAAGCACCGCGACGAGTCGGGAGAGTGCGTCGTCGTCAGTTACATCAACTGCACGGCCGAGGTGAAGGCGCTCTCCGACTTCATCGTCACGTCGTCCAACGCCGAGAAGATCGTCCGCAGCATCCCGTCGGGGGCGAAGATCCTGTTCGCGCCCGACAAGAACCTCGGCCGATATCTCGAGAAGAAGACCGGGCGCAAGATGATCCTCTGGCAGGGCTCGTGCGTCGTGCACGAGACGTTCAGCCTTCGCAAGCTCATTGGCCTGAAAGAGCGCCACCCGAACGCCCTCGTCATCGCCCACCCCGAATGCGAAGAGCCCGTGCTCGCCCTGGCGGACTACGTCGGGTCAACGACATCCCTCCTCAAATACGCGGTCGCCAGCCCGCGACAGGAGTTCATCGTCGTGACCGAGAGCGGAATCCTTCACCAGATGCGAAAGGCGGCGCCGGACAAAACGTTCGTGCCAGCGCCACCAGACGCCAACTGCGCGTGCAACGAATGCCCGTTCATGAGGAAAAACACACTCGAGAAGGTCTTCCTGTCACTCCGCGACCTCAGCCCTCGCATCGAGATGGCCGCAGAGCTCATCGAAAGGGCCCGGAGGCCAATCGAGCGAATGCTCGCGTTGAGCGTGTAGTACGCGAGCTTTACCGCTTGGGCTTGAAGGGCGACTCGAACCGCAACCGCGGCGCAGGCGCTGGCTTGGGCGTGTTCTCCTCTTCGTCGACGGCAGGGCCGCCGCTGCGCGATCGCGGCGCGGTCGTCGCGCCGCCGGCCTCGGTGAGGATAAGCTCGTCGTCCACGACGACGTGAATTCCCTCCTCGGTCGAGGGCGGCGTGGGCGGGACCGACCATGCACCGTCGTCGAGCGGTCCTTTTTCGGCGCGACCGGAGTCCCCGTTCGGCGTCTGGGTCTCCGAGGGAGGCGGCTGCGGGAGGAGCTGAAGGCCAGGCAGCGTGCTGTTCGCCTCCGGCTTGACCTCGACCCTCTGGTCGAGCTTGGGCGACGATTCCATGGGGAGCCGAGGCGAGGATTCCCTCGGCTGCACGACCACCAGGCCGACCTTGGCCACCATCGCATCCAGCACCGCTACCAGCACTTCGTTGGCGCCTTTCGCGACGATCTTGTCCCATCCGAGCGCGGCCACGATTCCCTTCGGCGTGCCGTCGCCGGTCTCGTGGATGCGGTGAATCCACTGGCTGAGCTCTTCCTTGGAGAGCCCGTCGGCCAAGACGTCCGTCCCTTTGATCGACCCGCCTTTCGCCGTGATCGTGTCGAGAAACCAGCGGGCATCGAACAGATAGAGCTCGTAGGCTGTTGACAGGGCCTTGTGCAGCGCCTGCTTGGTCATCTTACCTGCGCGCCAAAACGCCCACAGATCCGCCAGCGGCAACCATCGTACGAGCGTCTCCGCGGTCAGGCCGTCCTCGAAGGCCGAGGGGTCGACGTCGCCCGCGACCAGGGCGTCGTGGACCACGCTCTGCACCTTCTCGTCGCTGTCGCGCAGCGCGGCCTTGATGCCTCGGATGCCCCACGCGGCGATGATGGGCCCGCGCACCTCGTTCGGCAGGTACTTGAAAATTCGGTCGGTGCAGACCTTCTCGTCGTGCGGAAAGAAGGTGGCAATCATCTCCTGCGAAGTGCGCACCCGCCCCTCGGGTGTGCGCCTGTGTTCCTCGAGCGCCAAACAGAACTTGGGTACGGCCGCGCTCAAGTCGTTTCGAGCCTTGTCCACGGAACAAACCTCCCTCGGACCACGCGACAGCGCGGAACCGTGCCCATGGTACCAGGACGGCGCCGTGGCGCCGAGTGCTGTACGGAAGTGCAGGCCAGAAGCCTGGTGCTTTTCGCCGATACCGGCGCGCTGGCTTCGTCGGCCGCGCTCAAAATACCGGAGTATTCGTCGCGCGGCCGCCGAACCCATCGCT
>CAZHED010000106.1:0-4986 GCA_964531095.1 uncultured Polyangiaceae bacterium
GTCTCGAGAGACGCTCTGGCATTCCAGCTCGTGGCGCCCGCGCGAAGCCCCACCGCATCGGCCGTGATCCCGCCCGGTTGCGCACGAACGAGCTCGGTCGGGACCGGCAGCGGCGCCGTGTCGTCGCCCGTCGTTGGGGCCGCCGCCGATCCGGCGGGCGCAGGCGTGGTCGCAGGGACCGCCTCCTGCGCGCGAGCCGCCTGCGTGCCCAGCCACAATGAAGTCCCCACGAGCACGGCAACGCCGCCCGAGCCGATCCTTGTCCGCATCGTTACCATCCCTTTCGATCGCTTTCTGCTCACGCCGCCGGGGGAGCCTACTTCAAGCCGCCGCTCGGATGATCCGTTATGCTCACCGCGTGGAAGTCTGGAGCGCGGATCGGGTCTGGGCGCGCGTGGCGGCTCTCGCAGAGAGCGAGCCTGGTGGCGCCGTCGCGATGGATGCCGACGGGACGCTCTGGAGCGGCGACGTCGGGGAGGATCTGTTTCATGCGTTCGTGAAGCTCGGTCGGGTGGAGGCTCCGGCGATCGAGGCCATGCGCCGGGAGGCCCGCGACCACGACCTCTCCGATGCCGGCAGCGGGCCCGACATCGCGCGGCGCATCTACGCGGCGTACATCGACGGGCGTTTCCCGGAGAAACGCGTGTGCGAGCTGATGACGTGGGCGTTCGCCGGTTGGACGCGCAGCGACGTGCGCGCGTTCGCGGGGAGCGTGGTAGACGACGCCGGGCTGCCCTCGCGGCTGCACGGCGAGGTGCTGGGCGTGCTCGAGCGCGCTCGCGCGGCGGCCATGTTGGTCGTGATCGTGAGCGCGTCGCCGATCGACGTGGTCATCGAAGCCGCGCGGCGCACTGGCTTCGGCGAGGACGACGTGGTCGCCGCCCGGCCGCGGTTCGACGGGGACGTCATGATCCCGGAGGTCGAGCGGCCCATCCCTTACGCCGAGGGCAAGGTCGAGCGCCTGCGCCAGCGCATCGGTTCTACACGCGCGCTCTACGCGGCCTTCGGCGACAACGCGTTCGACGTGGCGCTTCTGGCGAGCGCGCGCCAGGGGGTTGCGGTGCGCCCCAAGGCCCGCTTGCGCGAGCGCGCACACGAAGTGCGGGGACTCGTGGAGCTTGCGCGATAGAAGCGCGCGAGGCATCGGTCCGGGTTTGGCATCGTTCTTTCCGCAAAAGCCGCTCCGGCTCGACGAAGGGTCTCTTGGACTCGAACCGGAGCGGCTTGATTCGCGCGAAAGGCGCTCCGACGTCGACGAAGCGCGCTCGGAGAGGAGCAACCGTACCTCTTGCCGCGAGCAAAGACCCTTTGTCAGCTGGAAAAGGCCACTTGTGGACTGGAAGAGGCCCTCTGACAACTGTCCGAGATCCGCGGCCAGGCAGAAAAGGTCCTTTGATAGGAGACAAATGTCCTCTGCAATCAAGCAACGGTCGTCTACCGATTGACAAAGGACCTCCGCCAACGACGTGAGGTGTTCTACTGATTGGCAAAGGTCCTCCTCCAACCAGAAAAGATCTTCTAACGAGAGACAACGGACCTCTGTTAAGAAAAAGCGAACCTCTACGAGTTGGCAAATGTCCTCTACCGAGAAAAAAATGTTCTCCGACAAGAGGCAAAGGACCTCCACCAAGAAGAAAATGTCCTCTGACAGGAGGCACGGGGTCTCTCCCAAGACACAAATGTCATTTTCCTATTCGCCGAGGCATTCGTCGAGACGACGCTCGACCTTTCCCAAAAGGTCGCGCCGAAGCGTAGTCGGACCATCCCTCATTTCTGCGCGGGCCCTTAGTACAGCGCCCAATTCAATGGTACCCAGCTTCGCTGGGCACGCCTGCTTCGCAGGCGGGCGCTGTACTAAGACGATTCCCTTGGGGCTTCGCCCCAAACCCCGAATCGCCTCCCGGCGATTCAAGTACAGCTCCCCGCCCGGAGCTGCTGGATACCCTGTTGCGGGGAGCTGTACTCAGTTTCCGCAGAACACTTCGGCCGCGACCGAAAAGAAGTCTTCGAACGTCTGCCCGATCAGGCATTGCGCAGCGGGCCCGCCGTCCGCGGTGATCTGCTTGATGCAGTCGCTTGCTCCGAACCAGGACTTGCACCCGCAGGCGTTCGCCGCCGCGGTACACTGGTCCCAGTCGTCGAAGGCCATCGCGCTTGCCGCGCCGCAAACCGGGTCGCACGCCGCGTGCTCGCACTGGTCGAGCGCCTGCACGGCCTTCGCGCAATCAATCGCGCTCGGATCGAGGAGGGCGATGCAGCCCGCGCCGTTCGCCTCGACGACGTGGGCGCTGCGCACGATCGGTGCCCACCCGAGATCGCCAAAGTCGCTCGAAATGCACGCGCCGCAGGCCTGGTGCGCTTGGTCGGCGGCGGATCCGAATGCATCGCACGCCTGCGCGCCGCCGATCGAGAGGCAGTTCTGGTAGTATTCGTCGATCAGGGCAGGCGTGCATCGTCCCTGATGCGCGCCAATCGGCGGCCGCCAAGTGGGAACGAAGCCGGAGACGTCGGCCGGCGACGGGCAGGGTCCACCACTGCATGCGACGGCCCCGCCATCGTCGTCTTGCGCGGCCCCTCCTCGCCCTGCGGCGGCGTCGGGCTTCGCGCGCGATGCCCCGCCGCCCGCGTCCGCTCCGGCACCCGGCGAATGGTCTGCGACCACACCGCCGCAGCCGCCCGCGGCCGGACCAGCCGCACAGACCCAGCCGGCCAAGAGCACGCGTGCGATCACGGTCCTTGCCGCTTAGCGTAGCGTGGGGGGGTGCGCTAGGACATCGGCCCGAGCATGCGCGTCGCCCTAGCGCTTCTCATCGCGGCCGGCCCGGTCTCGACGGCCTGCGGCAGTCGAACGCAGCTACGCGTCGAGCCAGCCGACGCGAGCGCTCCGCTCGACGCGCCCGAAGGGCCCCTGCCCGTCGAGGCCGGGAGCCCCTGCACCAGCGATGCCGACTGCGCGGTTGATCGCTTTTGCGTGACTTCGGCACATTGCGACCCCGTCATGGGGTGCGTTCTCGCCCCGCGCAGCTGCGACGACGGCGTCGGCTGCACCCGCGACGAATGCTCCGATGTCTCGCGACGCTGCACCCACACGCCAGCGGATTCGCTGTGCCCGGACACGCAGCTCTGCTCGAGCAAGCGGGGCTGCGACGCGTTCGTGTACGTGATCGCATCCGATGGGCACGTGTACGAGGCCCGCGTCCCGTCGGGAGATCTCGTGGATCTCGGCGCGCCCCCCGCGAGCCTGGGCGACGTCGCCCTCGGTTCCAATGGAATTCTCTATGCGACGGACAGCTACGTTCTCTACGGCATCGACCGCGCCACCGCCGCAACGACGACCATCGCATCCATACTGCCGCTTCATCTGTACAACGGCTTGGGCACGGCGAACGGCGGCCTCCTCGCGACGGCGGACGTTCCGCAACTTCTCGCTGTCGGGGCTACGGATGGCGCGGCGGTCTCCCGCGCGACGTTGCCGTCTGGTTACCGTGCGAGCGGGGACGTGACGGCCCTCGGCGCGCGGGTTCTCGTCGCGGCGGCGTCGACGGCGCGTCCGTCGACAGACACACTCGTCGGAGTCGATCTGTCGACGGGCGGCTCGAGCGTGATCGGCGACCTCGGCTACCGCTGCGTGTGGGGCCTGGCAACTCTGGGCGGAGTCATCTACGGACTGACGTGCGAGGGGCGGATCCTCACGGTCGACGCGACGACGGGGCAGGCGGCCCAGATCGCGCGCGCGACACCAGGCTTCTTCGGCGCAGCCGGAAGGTAGGGGCGCGGCTTCTCGCGAGCGAGAGACGCGGCAGCGAGGGCTCTGGCGAGGCGCGCGCGCCCGCCCTCTCGGCTAGCATTCGCGCGTGCACAAAGACTCCGCAGCAGCCGTCGCGCCTTTGACAAGACGAGAGCTCTTTGGGACCGTCTTTCTGACGGGCGCGGCGGTCATGGTGATCGAAATTCTGGGCACGCGAATCATCGGCCCGGTATTTGGCGTCAACCTGTTCGTCTGGTCGGCTCTTCTCGCCGTGACCCTCGGCTCACTCGCGATCGGATACCACACGGGCGGAAGGCTGGTCGATCGAGCGCCGAGCCCCAGACTCTTGGGTCTCGGAGCACTTGCTCTCGCTCGAAGTTTTGCGAAAAATCCACGACCTTTTGCACCCAGGCGGTGTCCTGGCGCTGAATTTTGTCGGCTACGAGGACGGTCCGCACGCCGAGGCTACGTTTTTGGTGGCGCGCACCGTCCGAGCCGTCTTTTCTAGGGTCCGGACGTTTCGAGATAGCCCCCCAGGCACACGGCCCCGCGAGCCTAGTAACCTCATCTTTTTCGCGGCCGATGCTCCACCATTGGAGTTCCCGCTACCCGAAGGCGTTCGCTTCGAGAATGGCGCGTGCGAGCGTGTCCTTCGCTCCTTCCAACAATGGGAAGTGCTGACGACCGTTCCCCCGGGCGCTCTGATCACCGACGGCCGGAACCCGTTGGCGAGCCTTCAGCTTCCGGTTGCCGAGGCCCACTTCCGGGCGATGAACGAGTCCTTCCACCCGAGGTCTGGCTTCAGTAAACCCGCGATCGGACGGCCGAGGCGTCCTCATTCGCAGTACCCGCCCGGAAACCCCGGGCCGCCCCCGACGAGGTTGCACTTGTTCGAGCCGCAATCAGCATCGCTCAGGCACCCGCAGACGCCGGCGCCATTGGCGGCATTTCCGACGCATCGTGGCCCCGTCGGGTTGCCTGCGCAGCGGCTGTCCTGTTCGCACTCGCAGCTTCCGCCGTGCATCCGATGAATTGATCGCAGGGGACCCCGCCGGTTCTACAGCGTGGCGGGACGGTAAGGCAGCGGGCCGGGTCGTTGGCACGCCCGAGCGAACCCCGCGCACGAGAACGAGGTCGAATGGCCGGGAACGATTTACGGGAGTCCACGTCCACGTCCTCCACGTCCACGTCCACGTCCACGTCCACGTCCACGTCCACGTCCACGTCCACGTCCACGT
>CAZHED010000106.1:5086-10165 GCA_964531095.1 uncultured Polyangiaceae bacterium
TCCACGTCCACGTCCACGTCCACGTCCACGTCCACGTCCACGTCCACGTCCACGTCCGCGTGCGCGGTTCGTAGCGCTCAACCCTGAAGGTACTACCGAAAATCCCTGCTCATCGACGGCATCTCGTGCAGCCCGAGCCGCTCGAGTCGGTCGGGGATCACATATACAACGTCGCCCTGGCGTTCGATCCTCCCGTGCGCGACGAGCATCGAGCTCGTCGTGGCGACGTGCCGCCAGCGCTCGAACGTCTTCGCCCACAAGATGAGATTGATGAACCCCGTCTCGTCTTCGAGCGTCACGAATACGACGCCGCTGGCCGTTTGCGGTCGCTGTCGACAAATGACGACGCCCGCGGTGCTCACGCGGGCACCGTGGGGAATCGACGAGAGGTCGCGCGCGCTTTTGTAGCGCTCGGGAAGCGTCGGCCGCACGACCGACATCGCGTGGTCTCCGACCGCCACGCCGGTTGTTCGATAGTCGAGCGCGAGCTGCTCGGCACGCGTCAGATCGGGCAGATCGGGCATCTCCTCGTTCGGCTCGACCCCCGCAAACAAGCTCCCCTTTTGGGGCTGCGGTCCACGCGTCTTCCACATGGCCTCCCTCCGGGCGAGACCGAAGCCAGCGAGCGCACCACCCCGGGCGAGCGCGTCGAGCTCGCGCTTGTCGAGCGCCCCGCGCGCAACCAGATCTTCGACGCTGACGAACGCCTGCTGCCTTCGCGCCCGCTCGATGCGCCGCCCTGCCGCTTCGCCAAGCCCGCGCACGAGCCGCAACCCGAGGCGGAGCGCCCCGGACTCCGGACTCCAGCTTCCTGCCCAGACCTGCTCTTCGCGAAACTCCAAGCCCGGCGCTTGAAGCCCCTTTTCCAGCGTGCAGTCCCAATCGCTCGCGTCGACGCGCGCAGGGAGCACTTCGACCCCGTGGCGCTCGGCATCCTTGACGATCGAGCCCGGCGAATAAAATCCCATCGGCTGGCTGTTCACGAGCGCCGCCGCAAACGCCGCCGGGTGATGCACCTTCAGCCACGCGCTCGCGTACACCAGGAGCGCGAAGCTCGCGGCGTGGCTCTCGGGAAAGCCGTACTCCCCGAAGCCTTCGATCGACTGGTAGAGCCTCTCGCCGAACTCGCGCGCGATCCCGCCTTGCTCGAACCCGCGCAACAGCCGCTCGCGATGTCGCTGCAGCCGGCCGTTCCTGCGCCACGCCGCCATGTCCCGCCGGAGCTGATCCGCCTCCCCGCCCGTGTACCCCGCGCCCACGATGGCGATCTGCATCACCTGCTCCTGAAAGAGCGGCACCCCGAGCGTGCGCTCGAGGATCGGGGCGAGCTTCGGGTGCGGCAGGCTCACGGCCTCCTCGCCGGTTCGGCGGCGCAAATAGGGATGGACCATCCCGCCCTGGATCGGCCCGGGACGCACGATCGCGACCTCCACGACGAGATCGTAGAACGCGCGCGGCCTGAGCCGGGGCAGCATCGCCATCTGCGCACGGCTCTCGATCTGGAACACGCCCACCGTGTCGGCCGCGCACAGCGCGTCGTACACGCGAGAATCCTCCGCCGGGATTCGCGCAAGCCGATCGATCGCCGTCGGAGCGCGCACCCGATCGTCGTCCGCGACCAGAGCGAGCGCCTTTCGAATCGCGGTCAGCATCCCCAACCCCAGAACGTCGACTTTGAAGAAGCCGAGTGTATCGAGGTCGTCTTTATCCCAGGGAATGGTCGTGCGGCCGGGCATCGTCGCCGGCTCGACCGGCGCGACGTGAACGAGCGGCTCGGCGCTGAGCACGAACCCGCCGACGTGGATCGACAGGTGTCGCGGATACCCCTGGATCGCTTGCGCCATCGCCACCACCTGCCGCACGCGCGAATCGCCCGGATCGAAGCCGGACTCGGCGACCCGCCGGCGCTGAACGTCGCCGACCTTGTCCCACCACGATACGAGCGTGCCAAGCCGGTCCACCTGCTCGAGTGACAACCCAAAGGCCTTGCCCACCTCGCGCAGCGCGCTCTTTCCGCGGTACGAAATGACCTCGCTCACCATCGCGGCGCGGTCACGGCCGTACTTGTCGTAGATCGCTTGAATGACCTCTTCGCGCCTCTCGTGCTCGAAGTCGACGTCGATATCGGGCGGCTCGCGACGTTCGCTGGAGAGAAAGCGCTCGAACAGGAGATTGCTGCGCGACGGATCGACGGCCGTCACGCCGAGGCAATAGCAAACGGCGCTGTTGGCGGCGCTGCCGCGACCTTGGCAGAGAATGTCCTTTCCCCGGGCAATGGCCACGATCGCCTCGACGCTCAGAAAATAGGGCGCCACCTCCAGCTCGGCGACGAGAGAAAGCTCCTTTTCGATCTGCACGGCGACCCGCTCGGGCAACCCCTTGGGCCACCGCTTGCGCGCCCCCTCGTACGTCAACCGGCGCAGCGATTGGTCGGGTGTTTCGCTCCCCGGGGCCGCGCCGACTTCACTCGGGAAGCGATACTTCAACTCGCGCAACGAAAAGCGGCACGCGTCGGCGACTTCGCGCGACCGCGCAAGCCAAGCCGGTTGTTCGGCGAATAGGCGCCGCATCTCGTCGGACGACTTCAGATGAGCCTCGGCGTTCGGCAGGAGCGCGCGCCCGGCTTCGTCCAACGTCCAATTTTCGCGAATGCAGCAGAGAACGTCGAATATCGGCTTATCTTCGGAGACGGCGAACAAGGCACGATTGGTCGCGCATCCTTCGACGCCAAGCGTTCGCGTGATCGCCTCTGCCCGGGCAATTCGCGCGCCGTCTTCCCCGTCGAAGTGGCGCCACGCGGCAATCGAGAGCCGCTCGCCGAACGCGTCTTTCAAATCCGCGATCGCCGCCTCGCCTTCCGGCGGCGCGGTGCACCAGAGCCCTCGGGCGTTCGCGCACACCCGTTCGACCGGCAGCCCCGCGAACTGGTTGCGCGGGACTCCCTCGTCGATTGCGCGCGGCTTTCCTTTCGGGTGGCGTGCGTGGCTCTCGGTGAGAATGCGGCATAGGTTTGCATAGCCTTCCCCCGTGGCGACGTGGAGCCATACGGCGGACAGCGGAGCGCCGTCGATTGCCAGCTCGCAGCCTACGACGAGCCGCACCCCGAGCTCTTCGGCAGCCTCGAGCGCGCGCACCATTCCGTAAAGACCGTCGCAGTCGGCGATGCCCACCGCGTCGTAGCCCAGCTTCGCCGCCCTCTCGACGACCGCCCGCGGCGGTGATCCCCCCCGGAGGAATGAAAAATTGGTTCGGGCGATGAGCTCGACGGACACGCGTACACGCGTTCCTCACGCGGTCCGAGAACGGACGAGATCAAGCAGCGCGCCGACATCGAACGGTTTGCTCAGGCGAACGTTGGGCACGCGTTCGAGAAACTCGCTAGCGCGCAGCGTGAACGCTCCTCCCGTGACGAACACCATCCGATCCGCCTGCCCGGGCGCGATCTTCCGAAGCACGTCGTAGAGGCCCGGGCCGTCCATCTGCGGCATGAGTAGATCGCAGAGAATGACGTCGAACCGCTCGCCCGACTCGATGTGCGCCAGGGCCTCGCGGGCGCTCGTCGCACCGACCACTTCCCCTTCCTTCGAAAGCAGCTGCTGGAGCGAGAAGCAGACGATGGGCTCGTCGTCGACGACCAGAATCCGTCCTCGAGACTTCGACATGGGAGGGATGGGAATGCTCTCGCCCGCACGCGCGGCGGCAATCGCGCCGATCGTTCGGCCGGCGGTGGGAAGCTCTACGCGAAAGACGCTCCCCCTGCCCTCCTCGCTCTCGACCGTGAGCGTTCCGCCGAGCGAAGTGACGATGCCGTGGCAAATCGCCAGACCGAGACCGGTGCCTATCCCTACCGGTTTGGTCGTGAAAAACGGCTCGAAGATGCGTCCGATCACCTGAGGCGGAATGCCGACGCCGTTGTCGTGCACTTCGACGACGACATGCTCGGACGCGGACGCGCGAAGGACCACGCGGATTTCATTCGCTTCGTACTGCCTCTCCGGAAGGGCTTGCACCGCGTTCATGAGCAGATTCAAAAACACCTGCCCGAGGCGGGCTTCGTTCGCGACGACTTTCGAGGTCAGCGCGTAGTCCTTCACCACGTGGGCTCGATGGCGGATCTCGTTGGCGATCATGGCGAGCGCAGAGTCGAGCACCTGCGCCACGTCGAGCGGCGCGAGCGACTCGTTTTCCGGCCGCGAGAACGTCTTGAGGCTTCGGACGATGTCGCGAATGCGCTCCGCGCCGTTTCGAGCGTGGTCGAGGGCCAGACACACCTCGCGTCCGCGGTCGTCCGACGGCGAGCCAGGACGTTGGTCGGCAAGGAGCTTCGGCAACTCGTCGCTGACGTAACTCAGGTTGAGCAGCAAGTAGGCCAATGGGTTGTTGATCTCGTGCGCAACTCCCGCGGTCAGCGTACCGAGCGACGTCAAGCGATCCGTCTGCGCGAGGCGAGCTTGCAGCTCGCGCTGCTCGCTCGCGACGAGCAGGTGATCGAGCGTGTCGATGAGGGTTTCGTACTCGACGGGCTTCTTCAGGTACGCGTCGGCGTCGATCGCCGCGGCCTTCGCCGTCGCATCGGCGCTCAGGGCGACGACCGGAATCTGGGCGAGATCCGGATCGTGCTTCTGGGCGACGCGGAATTGCCAGCCGTCCATCACCGGCATCATCAGGTCGAGCAAGATCACGTCGGGCTTGGGCGAAGAATGGAGCCATTCGAGAGCCTCGCGGCCGTTGCTGCAGCCGGTCACGTGAAAGCCCTCCATCGAGAGCAACCCGTCGAGCGTCTCGCGGATGTCGGCGTCATCTTCGACGACGAGAAGCGCCCGGCCGGACGCCCGTTTCTCGAAACCAGTCGAACGCATGGATCCATCAATATGCCGCACGAGAACGCCATGTCGAACGAATCATCCTCCGTGGCAAATTGCCTCAATCGATCCAACCGCGAAGCAACGGACAGGCTCCGGGGTGGGCCGAGAGCTCCAGCCATGCGAGCGCCCCGTCGATCCATGCGGCCAATAGATCGCGGCGCGGCGACGGGTGTCGCCACCATTCGACGGCCTCGATACGCGCGATGTGCGCGAT
>CAZHED010000107.1:0-9734 GCA_964531095.1 uncultured Polyangiaceae bacterium
ACGGTCCCGTGGAAGAGAGCAGCACAACAGGGGACCCATCGTCCGCCGGGCACGGCCCCGTGGAAGAGAGCAGCACAAGAGGGGACCCATCGTTCGCCGGGCACGGTCCCGTGGAAGAGAGCGGCCACAAGCTCTACAACCATCCCGATGGCGCTCTCCCCTGAAATCGAATCGACGATCGATCGCGCAGTGGACGACTGCGCGGACGACCTTCTCGCCCTTGCCCGTCGCATCCACGACAACCCCGAGCTGCGCTTCGAGGAGCACAAGGCAAGCGCCTGGATTGGCGAGTTTCTCGCCGCCCGAGGGCACGCGGTCGAGCGCGGGGTCGCCGGCATGCCCACGGCGCTCCGGGCTCGCGCCGGCCACGGGAAGGGACCGCGCGTCGCGATCCTTGCCGAGTACGACGCGCTTCCGGGCGTGGGCCACGCCTGCGGGCACAACCTCATCGCCGCCGGCGCGGTGGGTGCGTTTGTCGGCGCCGCGGTCGCGGCCGGCTCGCAGGGAGGCGAGGTCGTCTTTCTCGGAACACCCGCCGAAGAAGGAGGAGGCGGGAAGATCGAGATGATCAAGGCGGGAGCGTTCGAGGGCGTTGACGCCGCGATGATGTTCCACCCATTCGACCGCGACCTTCTCGCACACACGGCGCTCGCCTCGGTCTGGCTCACGCTCGACTTCCACGGAACGCCCTCCCATGCGGCCCTCGCCCCGCAGGCCGGGCACAGCGCGCTGACCGCGTGCCTCGACACGTTCCGGCTCATCGACGGGCAGCGCGTCCACTTCCGGGACGGCGTTCGCGTGCACGGGTTCGTCACCGACGGCGGCCAGGCGGTCAACATCATCCCCGAGCGCGCGGCGTGCGAGATCAGCGTGCGGGCGCTCGACGGGCGCGAGCTCGAGCGCGTGCGCGGCATCGTCGAGCGGTGCGCCCGCGCGGCGGCGATGGCAAGCGACGTGGCAGTCGAAATCAACACCCGGCAGGGTTACCGCGACATGGTCAACAACATGGCCCTCGCGCGCCGTTTCGGCGGGCACCTGCAGACCCTCGGTCGCGCGGCCCGCGAACGCGACGACCGCATCGGCGCGGGCAGCACCGACATGGGCGACGTCTCGCATGTGGTCCCGTCGATTCATCCCTGGCTCGCCATCGTCGAGGAAGGGGCGGCGCTCTGCCACGAGCATCGCTTCGCGGAGGCGGCCCGCACCGATACGGCGGGACGCACGGCCGTTCTTGCGGCCAAGGCGATGGCGCGCACCGCCGTCGACCTGATCGCCGATGCGGCGCTGCGGACGGCGGTCAGCGCCGAGTGGCGCGATCGAGCGCGGTGACGTCGATCCGGCGCCGCTGCGCCTGCCGGACCACGAGCTGCACGAGGTCGCGCGCGCGGGCGACGTCGGGAAGCCGCTCGAAGCTCCCGTCCCAGAGCTCGAGCGCGATCCGCGTGTCGTCCACGACGACGCGGAGCACCTGCGCCCATCCCCAGCGGCGCGCCTTCGGGATGCCGAGGGGCAAGAGGTAGCGCGCTTCGATCCATTCTTCGCTCACGAGCACGCCGCGCATGTGGGTTCGCAAGACCGTGGCGAGGGCGCTGACGAGAACGACCGCGGCGAGGACACTCGCGGGGACGGGGCGGTCGCGGTCGCCCTCGACGGCCCACACGAAGAGTCGCGAGCTCGATGGCGCGGCCGTGTACGCGTAAAGGACCGCGGCGCCAAGCCCCATCGCGGCGAGCAGATAGAGAGCGGAAGGCACCCGCGTTCGCAGGGGCGGGCCGAACTTGGTGCGCGCCGCGCTGGGCGGCGAGTACGACATCTCGAATCGCGCCACGCTCCCGTTCACGTCCGTGACGCTCTCGCGGTCGCCGTCGTCGTTGCCTGTGGACAGGGAAGGCGCGCTCTCCTCGGGTGCCGGCGGTGCCGGCGAGCGAGGGGACGCGGGAGTCACGCACAGACTATATGCCATGTGCAGGGCCTCGCCGAGCACCGTGGGGCCCGCGTTCGGGGGCGACGTGCCGCGTCACGAGGGTGGAGCGGTGGCAAGGCGCGGGCGTGTAGCCCCGTTCCGGCAGGAGGTACTGGGCCGGCGTTGTAGCCTCCTTCCGACGGACCTACGCTGCTTTCCTGATGGGCCTCGTGCGCTGCGCTGCCATCGTCATTTGCCTGCCCTTTGGCGTCGCATGCGGTTCCGATTCTTCGGGGCCGGCCGAGCCCGACGCCTCCGGCCCAGACGGAGCCACGGCTCCGAGCGACGCCCGACCGACCGACGAGCGTCCCTCGGATTCGGCCGCGCCTTCGGACGGCTCCTCGTCGGATCGCTCGTCGCTGTAGGGCCGACTCGGCAGCCGGGCCATCGCGCGGTCGATGCGTTGCCGGACCTTTGTTCCGAGCTTCGGCGAATCCTCCGCGAGCCTCACGAAGATGTGAGTGTCGAGGAGGATCATCGGGCAGAGGGGCGAAGCGGAGGCTGCACGTGACATGCTACCGTCGGCGCCCCATGACGACTCCCGCGGCCATCCCCTTTCCCTCCGCCGAGTGGTGCACAGCCTTCGCGCAGGCCATCAACGACAACCCGGGCTACCGCGCCGCGGCCAAGGACTGGACGCACGGCGCGGTCGCCATGGTCGTCACCGCCGAGCCCGCGATCGGGATCGCGGAAGACATGGCGATGTGGCTCGACGTCGACCGCGGCCAGTGCAGGTCGGGCCGCCTGGTTTCGCGCCAGGAAGCCGATGCGGCAGCCTTCGTCATCGTCGCCAGCCACGCGCGCTGGAAAGAAGTGATCAAGAAGCAGCTCGATCCGACCAAGGGCATGATGCAGAACAAGTTGAAGCTGACGAAGGGCCACATGCCGACGATCGTCAAGTACGTCACCGCCAACAAAGAGCTCGTCGAGTCGACCACGCGGGTGCCCACCCGGTTCGTCGATGAGTGATCGATCCGAAACAGAACTTGACCAAAGCCCACGAGTTCTTCGATCATCATGATCGTGAATGCGCACGCAGCGCCTGCCGTGGTGCTGGTCGCGGATGACGAGCCGACCATGCTGGAGCTCGTTGTCCGACACCTGCGGTCGGTCGAGCAGCCGAAGTTGGAAGTGATCGAGGCGTCCGATGGGGACGAGGCCTGGAAGCTCGCTCGCGAGCGGCTGCCGGACCTCGTCGTCCTCGACGTGATGATGCCCGGCATGAGCGGCTGGGAGGTGTGTCGCAAGATCCGCCAGGATGCGGGGCTGGCTCACACGGGCGTGCTCATGCTCACCGGAATCGGCGAGAACCTGAACGAAGCGACCAGTCCGCTCTTCGGCGCCGACGCCTACATCGACAAGCCGTTCGACTTCGACAAGCTCGACGAACAGGTCAAGAGCGTCCTCCGCAGGCGCGCGGCCCAGCGCGCGGCGGTCCCTCGGCCGCGGGCTGGCGAGCGACGCGCGAAGTCGGCGAGCAGCAATGGCCTGGCGCCGCACCGGCCCGAGTCCGAGCGGACACCGGCAAGGGTGGCGTCCGCGCCGGCCAAAAAGACCAATCCCAAGTGGAAAGCGGATGGACCCGCCAAGGCGGAGAAAGGAAAGTGGAAGATGGCTGCGAAGAAAGGCGCCAAAAAGGCGGCGAAGAAGACTGCAAAGAAGGGGGCCAAGAAGGCCGCAAAGAAGGGGGCCAAGAAGGCCGCAAAGAAGGGGCGCGGCTAGCGAGCGCACCCGTCCGCGGTGCGCCCCAGGGGGGGACCGCTCGATCGGGTGCACCGGCGCGCACGCGCGGGGGGGATGCACGCTCGCTTGCTTCGAGCGGGGGCTCGGCTATGGCCTGAGAGGTCATGCCTAGCCCATTCGCGGAAGAGCATCAGCACTTCCGCAGCACCGTGCGCCAGTTCTGCGAGCGCGAGCTGGCTCCCCACGCCATCGAGTGGGAAAGAGACGAGCTCTTTCCCAACTGGGTGTTCAAGCGCGCGGGCGAGCTTGGCATCCTTGGCGCACACTACCCACCCGAGGTGGGCGGTGCGGGCGGGGACTTCTGGTTCAGCGTCGCCAAGAGCGAAGAGCTCCCGCGAAGTCGCATGGCCGGCCTCGCGATGGGGCTTCTCGTGCAATCCGACATGGCCACGCCCGTCATCAACGACCTGGGCACGAAAGACCAAAAAGCGGAGTTTCTCACACCTGCGATCCACGGCGAGAAGATCGCCGCGTTGGCCGTGAGTGAGCCGAACGCCGGCAGCGACGTCGCAGCCATCGAGACCGTCGCCAAACGTGACGGCGACGACTACGTGATCGACGGCGCCAAGACGTTCATCACGAACGGAACGCGCGCCGACTTCGTGACCCTCCTCGCGAAGACCGATCCCGCGGCCGGTGCTCACGGGTGCACCTTTTTTCTGGTGCCGACCCGCACCAAGGGGTTCCTCGTCACCAAGAAGCTGAAGAAGATCGGCAACCACTCGAGCGACACCGCGGAGCTCCACTTCGAGCAGATGCGCATTCCCTCGCGGTACCGGCTCGGCGAGGAAAACATGGGGTTTATGTACCTCATGCAAAACTTCCAGAGCGAGCGCATCATCGCGTGCACGAGCGCCGTGGCGAGCGGGGACCGGATGCTCGAGGACGCCATTGGATACGGGCGCAACCGCGTCGCGTTCGGCAAGCCGATCATCAAGCGCGAGTACTGGCAGCACAAGGTGGTCGACCTCACGGCGAAGCTCGAGGCGGCGCGGGCGCTGTCGTACCGGGGCGCCGACGGGTACAACGAAGACAAGTACGTCAAGCGCGGCGAGGTCTCGCTCGAGACGGTGAAGGTCATCAGCCTCGCGAAGGTCTTCGTCGGTGACGCGATGACCGAGGTCGCCGACCAGTGCCTGCAGCTTCACGGCGGCTGGGGATACATCGAAGAGTTTCCGATCGCGCGGGCGTGGCGCGACCAGCGCCTCTTTCGCATCGGCGGCGGGACGACCGAGACGATGCGCTACTACCTTGCCAAGCTGATGGGGCTGTGAGAACGACGCCGCCCGGAAAGGGCGCGGGAAAGGGCAGGCTGCGCAGGACTCTCGGACGCGTGACACGGGTCCGGGGGTGTGTCGTCTGCTGAGCGCGCCGCCGAGATCCCGGCGGTGCTATGCTTCGAAGCGTTGAAACGGCGCGCGTGGGAGGGAGGCAAGGTCGGCAGCCACGCGGAGCTCGACGCGGCCGATCAGGCATTCTGGGAGCGGGCAGGGCCCGAAGAGCGCTTGCTCGCGTCGATCGAGCTCGCGTTCCAGTCCTGGAGGCTCGCACATCCGAATGATCTTCCCCCCCGATTTGGTCGCGATGCTTTCGGCGTTCGGCGACGCAAAAGTTAGGTACCTGATCGTCGGCGGACACGCCGTGGGGGTGCACGCTCGACCACGGACGACAAAAGATCTGGACGTGTGGCTCGACCCGGGACGCGAAAACATCTTGCGGGCGTGCCGCGGGCTTCGGTCGTTCGGGGCGCCGCAGTCGATTGTCGACGACTTGCGAACTGCCGCGCCCGACGAAATCGTATGGATGGGTCGCGTGCCAGCCCGTGTGGATCTCCTCCTCAGCATTCCAGGCGTCGAGTTCGACGCGGCGTGGCCCCGCCGGGTGGAAATCGAGGTCGAGGGGTTGCGCCTGCCGGTCATCGGTCGAAAGGACTTGATCGCCAACAAGCTCGCTACCGGACGCCCTCAAGACCGGAGAGACGTCCGTGCGATCGAGCGCTCCGGTCGGCCGCGTCGGGGATGAAGGGGAGGCGGGCACCTGGGAGAGCATGCCCCCGCGCATCGATTCCGCATCAATGCGGTGGGAACGCCGCGCGGAAGCTTCGTATCGTCGCGAGCTCGTCGTAGGCGTGCGCGAAGCCGGTCGCCTCTCGGAACGCCCGCGCGTCGACGACGACCGCGTACTTCACATGCGACAGCGCTCCTGTGGGCAGCTTGGGCAACCCGAACCGCCCGAGCAAGCCCGCGATGACGAGCTCCGGCAGATGCACGGGAATACGGCCCGCCTCCCGCACGACGCACGAGAGGGGGAGGGGCTGCGGCCCGGCCACGTTGAAAACGCCGCGCGGTCGCTTCGAAAGCGTCGCCACGAGCGCCGCGACGACATCGTCCTCGTGCATGAACTGAAAGAGCGGGTCGAAGCCGAGGCTGATCGGCACACGCTTGCCCCGCATGAACCGCGCGAGCGTCCCGTCGCCCGACGGTCCGAGCGTGTAGCAGACGCGCAGGACCGTCGTCGCCACCTGGGGCGATCGCCAGAGCGCAGTCGCGGCGTAAAGGTCGGCGGCGACGAGATCGGCGAGCTCGGGAAACCGATTGAGCTCCATCGGCGGCTCGTCTTCGGTGTGAAACAGCGGCGAGTCGGGGCCGGCGCCGTAGAACGTGTGCCGGCTGACGAAGATGCAGTGCTCGACGCCGTAGTCGCGCGAGTAGCCAAAGACCGCCCGCGTTCCTCCGAGGTTGATGCGGTGGCGCTCCTCGCCGGGCACCGCGAGTGACGTCACGGTCGCCATGTGCACGACGGCGTGGGGGCGCGTCCGGCGAAAGACTTCCTCGGCCGCGCGCTTCCTCACGTCGACGTCGTGAAACTCGATCGGCGCGCCGTCCCAGGGGCGGCGGTCGATGCCCACGACCTCGTGCCCCTCGGCCACGAGGCGCAGGGCGAGCTTGCGCCCCATCGCGCCCGAGACCCCCGCAATGAGCACCCTCACCGCGCGCCGCCGTTCTCACCGCGGCGGGATCGCTCCGCCGCAGTGAGCATGCGCGCGATCGTCGCCTTCACCTTGCGGACATGATCGAACACGATTTCGTCGTCTTCGTTCCCGGTGCCCTGGAACCATATCGGGGGCGCGTACTCGATCTCGATCTTCGCCGGTAGGGGAAGCGGAACGCCGTAGGCGACGATCGGCAGGTACGGGAGACCGAACGCCCGCCCGATCTTGTACGCGTTGAGCACGGTCGGAAAGGCTTCGCCGCCGCCGAGCACCGCGAACGGCACGATGGGAGTCTTGGTCTTGAGCGCGAGGCGCACGAAACCGGTCCCGAAGTCGACGAGCGAATAGCGCTCGTGGAATAGCTTCGCGGTTCCGCGCGCGCCCTCGGGGAACACCAGCAGCAGGCGGTCGTCTTCGAGCAGGCGCTCGGCGTGCTCCGGAAGGCCGGGGAGCTGGCCCCCGCGGGTCGCCCACTCGCCCAGGAAGGGGAGCCGGGCGATGAACTTCTCTGCCATTCCCTGCGCGAGGCGCGGGGGGTTCATCTCGAGCAAACACGAAACGATGACCATCGCCGCGTCGATCGCGATCCCGCCGGAGTGGTTGCCGACGAGCATCGCTCGGCCGCGAGCGGGCACATGCTCGATTCCGCGCGTTTCGACCGAGAAATAGTGGCGGTAGAGCGCGGCGAGCGCGGTGAGGGCCACGCGAATGTGCGGCTTGGAGGCCCCGTACGGGTCGACGCCCAGGGCGTCGAACGGGATCTCCAGACGGTCGACGACGTCGCGTGCCAGCACCTGGGATCTCAACGAGCTCGTCTTATCCCAAACGGAGAGAGTCCCGTACTCCCTCTCTCACTCTCACGCGGCGCGGCCGAGGCGCAGCTTCTCTTCTTGCCCGACCTGGAAGAACCGCCGCAGCTCCGCGCGAAGGTCGCCGTAGCGCTCGCGGTCCACGTACTCGCGCTCCAGGCGCCGCACGAAGCGGTTCGCCGCGTCGTTCGCCAGGCGGTAGCGCTCGCCCAATTCGCCCTCGTGCTCGAAGACGACGCGCTCGTAGAGCTGGGCTCGGAGCGCCGCGCTGCGGACCGCGTCGAACGCGCGGATCGACGCGCCGAGCACCACCCACTTGTCGACCTCGGCTTGCAGCTCGAGCTCGAGCTGGGTCGTCTCTCGATTGGTTCGAGCCCGCTCGACGACGTAGACGAAGTGGCTGACGCCCTCGATGATCTGACAGAGGGCGTCGAGGCCCGCGTCGCCTTCCTCGAGCTGCGGCAATCGCAAGGTCACTTCGAGGTCGCCGCCGTCGGCTTCGCGCAGGAGGAGGGCCTCGCGCTCCCCCGCCTCCGCCCCGTGCAGAAAGTCGCCGACGTCGGCCACCCGCTCCAGCCCGTAGACACGCTCGAGCCCTCCCTGCACGCGCTTGGCGAGTGCGCGCTCTCGAACCAGCTCGACCCCGTTGCCGTCGAGGCGCCGCGTCGCGTTCACTGAATGGAGCCCTTGGTCCCGCGTGTCGGCATGACGCCGCGCGACGTGAGCGCATTGGCCAGGCGCTCGCTGCCCGTCCGAAGCCAGCGCTCGTAGACCTTGAGCAGCCCGCGCGAATTCTCCATGCCCATCGTGATCGTCGTGTCGGCCACGTCGGTGAGAACGCCGACGAAGAGGCCGAAGTTGCGCGCGAGCTCTTCGAACAGATCGGGACCGCCGTCGTCGGGGCTCGTTCGGAGCATCGAGCTCGCCGCGCCGTACGCCCGCGTTCCGAGGCCGTGCAGGTACTTCGGGTCGACCCCTCGCGCCTCGAAGTGATCTCCGAAGAAACCGCAACCGTAGAGGACGCCGTCGCCGATCGTCCGCAGACGTTCAAAGCGCTCGGCAGGATCCGGAACGCGAAGGGCCTCGTCGAGCAGCAGCGTGAGCGGTCGCTCGAGCGCTTCGCCAGCGCGGCCATCGGGGTGTGCGTAGTCCGCAAGCAGACCCACGAGGTAGCGCGTTGCGCCGCCGGTCGCGTCGACCCGACGCGCCCGAAGCGCATCTTCGACGACTTCGCCGAAGAAGTTGGAGACCGACTGGGCTGCCACTATCGCCATCATCTCCGCTCATCTCCTCAGTTCTTTGCTGCGCCCGCGCGCAGCCACGGACGCGGCTGTTTCCCGATCCGTTGTACGCTCAGCTCTTTTCGTGAATGAGTCCTGTGGACCTCGCAAATTCGCGGCCACCGCCTCACGTGCGGCTGCTACAAGGTGCGCTGGCAAGCGAGGGGCCTGAGTGCGCATCGGGCGAGCAGTGGTGGCCCAGCGACCCCAACCGCCGGAATTTCGCGCACTTGTCCCATTGCGCACGCGCCCCTTGACGGCCGACGCCCCGGGGTTACGTTGCGCGCCGACAGTTGGCACTCGCCTGACGTGAGTGCCAGCAATCGACACCTGGTCGGACCCGCAAGGGTTCGCACCGCAACCGGGTTTCTCACTCAAGAGGAGACGTACATGGCCAACATCCGTCCACTCCACGACCGCATTCTTCTCAAGCGCGTCAAGGAAGAGGAAAAAACCAAAGGCGGAATCATCATTCCCGACACGGCCAAGGAGAAGCCGATCGAGGGCGAAGTCGTCGCCGTCGGCAACGGCAAAATCCTGGAGGACGGGACCGTCCGCAAGCTCGACGTGAAGGTCGGTGACCGCGTTCTTTTCGGCAAGTACAGCGGGACCGAAGTGAAGGTTGAGGGGGAGGATCGGCTCATCCTCCGCGAGGACGACATCTTGGGCGTCCTCGAAAAGTAGTCCAGCCGCCACCAAAGCTTCAGAGAGAGGTAGATCCAGCCATGGCTGCAAAGGAAATCGTTTACACGGAAAATGCGAGAAACCTGATCCTCGCCGGCGTCAACGCGCTGGCGGACGCCGTCAAGGTGACGTTGGGCCCCAAGGGGCGAAACGTGGTCATCGAGAAGAGCTTCGGCTCGCCGACGGTGACCAAGGACGGCGTCACGGTCGCGAAGGAGATCGAGCTCGAGAACCGCTTCGAGAACATGGGCGCGCAGATGGTG
>CAZHED010000108.1:0-9699 GCA_964531095.1 uncultured Polyangiaceae bacterium
GCCCGTGCCCGTGCCCGTGCCCGTGCCCGTGCCCGTGCCCGTGCCCGTGCCCGAGTCGAGGCCATACAGTTGTCCATGGGATCGCGGGCGTGCTCCATGGCGTATCCAGGACGGTCCGAGGTCAGCTGAACGAGCGGCAGTGGTCAAAGGTCGCGGCACCTCGTCGCACGAGGCTTCGTGTACGGGCACGGGCACGTTTACGGGGGAGAGTTCAGGGACTCACCCTAGTAGCGTTCGATCTCACCCCAATCGTTCCGCAATCTGGATCGCGTTGAGCGCGGCTCCCTTCCGGAGCTGATCGCCGCAGACGAAGAGATTCAGGCCCCGGCCATCCGGAACCGATGGGTCGTTGCGGATGCGGCCCACGTACACGGCGTCTTTGCCCGACGCCGTGAGTGGCATGGGGAACGTGTTGTGCTTGCGGTCGTCGATGACCTCCACCCCCGCTGAGCCGATCAGGATCTCGCGGGCGCGCGCCTCGTCGAGCGAGTCGCGCAGCGTGAGGTTGATCGACTCGGTGTGCGCGCGCATCACCGGGACTCGCACGCAGGTGGCCGTGATGCGAAGCCCGGGCGACCCCAAGATCTTCCTGGTTTCTTGCATCACCTTCGTCTCTTCGCCGTTGTACCCGTCCGGGCCCACCGTGGTGTTGTGAGAGAAGACGTTGAACGCGATGGGGTGAGGAAGGGCCACGGGAACCGGCGTCTCGCCCGCGAGGACGGCTCGTGTCTGCTGCTCGAGCTCCCGCATCGCGGCGATGCCTGCGCCGCTTGCCGACTGGTACGTGGTGACGACGACGCGCTCGATGCCGACCGCGCGATGGATGGGCGCGACGGCGACGCAGAGGATGATCGCGACGCAGTTGGGGTTGGCGATGATCCCGCGGTGGGTGGCGATCGCTTCCCCATTCACCTCGGGTACGACCAGGGGAACGTGCGGATCCATCCGGAAGGCGCTGGAGTTGTCGACCATCACGGCGCCGCTCGCCGCGATGGCCGGCGCGAGCTCTCGCGTGGCGGTGGCCCCGGCGCTCGCCAGCACGAGCTCCACACCCCGGAAGCTCGCCGGCCCGGCGACTTCGACCGGGATCTCCTCGCCTGCGAACCGCACCATGGTTCCCGCGGAACGCGCCGACGCGAGCGCCTTGATCGAACGCACCGGGAACCTCCGCTGCTCGAGGATCGCGAGGATCTCCCGGCCCACCACACCCGTTGCCCCCAATACCGCAACACTACGCCCGCGCATGAAGCCTCCGTTGAGCTTCGCAGTGTAACGCGATCGCCCCTTCCGGAAAAAGGCGCTGGCTCTTCAGGGTGCAATGGAGCGAGATGGAGCAGGCGGCCTGTCTCAACCGTTCGCCCGTTCGACCGAAGGAACAATGCCCGAATGATCCCCAAATTCGCGACGATCGGGCTCCTCATCGGGCTGGCGACCGCGCCAGGCTGCACGCCTTGCCGTGTTTTCGGCCCATTGCAGCACCAACGAGACGAGAGGGAGCTCCTCTTGGCCCGCTCGCGAGGATCGGGTGTGCCCGCCGAAGTCCTGAATGTGATTGCTCCGCCGTTGACCTCGAGCGAACTGCAAGCGGTCGACCAGGAGAACCACTCGTGTCGGTCGGCGTACATGTGGAAGAACGCCCTGACGTGGACCGGCGGAGTCATGGTCGCCATCGCCGCCGGCGTGACGGTCGGCGGCGCCTACCTGACGGGCAACAACAACACGGGCGGTGCGATTGCGTTCGGCATCAGCGCCGGGTCGCTCGCCGCGCTGGGCGGTCTCTTCGGCGTCGGCGGCGACATGGTTCATCAATCGTTCACCGAACGGGGATGCCTCGTGAAATGAGCGGGGGAGGCGGTATCGGGGGACCGACCGGTCGAGCTATCCTCGCGCGCTGTGATCGCGATGGAGGGCATTTCCAAGCGCTACGGTGACCGGCTTGCCGTGGCGCCGACGACCCTCACCATCGGCGACCGCCGGTCGCTCGCGCTGGTCGGTCCGAGCGGGTGCGGAAAGTCCACGATCCTCCGCCTCGTTCTCGGTTTGCTGGCGCCCGACGCGGGACGCGTCTTCGTCGGCGGGGTGGCGGTCACGCCGTCGACGGTGATCGCGGTGCGCCGTCGCATCGGATACGTGATTCAGGAGGGCGGCCTTTTCCCCCACCTCTCGGCCGCCGGCAACGTGACGCTCCTCGCGCGCCGCCTCGGGTGGCCCGCCGATCGCATCGCCCGGCGCGCCGAAGAGCTCGCGGCGCTCGTGGCGCTCGACTCCGGCATTCTCCGTCGCTACCCGGCCGAGCTGAGTGGCGGGCAGCGGCAGCGGGTGGGGATCATGCGCGCGCTGATGCTGGACCCGCCGGTGCTCTTGCTCGATGAGCCCATGGGCGCGCTCGATCCCATCGTCCGGGCGCGCCTTCAGATCGACCTCAAACGGATCGTCCTGAGTCTCGGAAAGACGGTGCTCCTCGTCACGCACAGCCTCGACGAGGCGGCTTACCTCGGTGACGAAGTTGCTCTCATGCGCGACGGCCGTGTGATCCAGCGAGGGACGTTGCGCGAGCTCGCCGACGCCCCCGCCGACCCGTTCGTGCGCGAGTTCATCGAAGCGCAGCGAGCGCCGTGCGCATAGCGTTCGCCCTCTTCGTGGCGGCTTTCTTCGTCGCGCTCGGAGCGCGCGCCGACGACAGCGGGCCGCCCCACATTCGAATCGGCTCGAAGCGGTTCACCGAATCGTACATCTTGGCCGAGATCGCGGCAGCCACGGCGCGAAGCGCGGGCCCTGCCGGCATCGAAGTCTCGCACGAGCAGGGCCTCGGCGGAACGGCGCTCGTCTACCGCGCGCTGCAGGAAGGATCCATCGACGTTTACCCCGAGTATACGGGCACGATCGCCGAGGCGGTTCTCCACGTTCCCGGGCGCGTCGACGTACCGAGCCTGCGTCGCGCCCTCGCGCAAGAAGGCATTGGGATCACCGACCCGCTCGGCTTCGAGAACACGTACGGGATCGCGGTCCTGGCGAAGGTCGCCCTCGACCGCCACCTCGAGACGATCTCCGATCTCGCCGCGGCTTCGGCGATGAAGCTCGGCTTCAGCCACGAGTTCCTCGGCCGGAGCGACGGGTTCACGGCGCTCGCAGCGCGGTATGGCATCGCCGGCGGGCACGTGGAGGCGCTCGACCACGGTCTGGCCTACGAGGCGCTGGCGCGCGGCGCGATCGACGTGACCGACGTGTACTCCACGGACGCGCAGATCGAGCGCTACAAGCTCAAAGTCCTGGCCGACGACCGCGGGTTCTTCCCTTCGTACCAGGCGGTCTTTCTCTATCGCGAAGACGCCGCGCGCCGCGCGCCCGCCGCCATCCGGGCGATTGCCGCCCTCTCCGGCGCGATCGACAACCCCACGATGATCGGACTCAACGCGCGCGCCGAGCTGGACGGCCAGAGGTTCGCGTCCATCGCCGATGCCTTCCTGCGGTCGCGCTCGGGCCGCCGCGCGTCCGCCCCCGACCACAGGCCGTCGCTCGTACGCGGCATCGTGGAGACGGTCCGCGCGGAAGGCCCCCGCCACGTCCGTTTGGTCGCGCTGTCGGTGTCCCTCGCGACCCTCGTGGGCATCCCGATCGGCATATGGGCGTGCTGGACGCGGCGGGTCGGTCGCGTCGTGCTCGCGGCGACGAGCGTCGTCCAGACGATCCCTTCGCTCGCCCTCTTGTGCTTCTTCATCCCCCTCTTCGGCACCGGAGCGGTCGCTGCGCTGGCGGCGCTGTTTCTCTACGCGCTTCTGCCCATCACGCGCAACACCGTCGCCGGGCTCGACGCCATTCCGCCCGCGCTCCGGGAGTCGGCCGCGGCGCTCGGGCTCGGCCGCTGGGCGCAGCTCGTCCGCGTCGAGCTTCCGCTGGCCTCGCGCACCATCCTGGCCGGGATCCGGACGAGCGCCGTGATCTCCGTGGGGACCGCGACGTTGGCGGCGTTCATCGGCGCGGGCGGCTTCGGGGCACCCATCAGCACGGGCCTCGACCTCGACGATACGCAGATGATCCTCGAGGGCGCGATTCCCGCGGCCCTCTTGGCGCTCGTCGTCGAGGCCATCTTCACCGCCCTCGACCGGACGGTCATTCCCGAGGGGCTCCGGCTGCCGGCGATCACTCGGCTGACGGAGTAGGTGCTTCCAGACGGTCGACTTCCGCCCACAGCTCGTCGAGGTCCAAAGAGAGTCCGTCGCAACCCGGGACGCGCTCGATCCTGCCCGCGGTCGCGGCCGCGGCGCGGACGTAGCGCGCGTCGTCGCCCAGCTCCCAGATCTCGACGCTGCGGAGATCCGGATCGACGATCCAGTAATATCGAACGCCGAACGCGCCGTAATCGTCGGGCTTCTCGATTCGGTCGCGGCGCTCGTCGCGCGGCGAGGCGGAGACCACTTCGACCACGACGTCCGGCGCGACCCTCACGACGCCACGAGCCTCCGGTCTCCTTCCTTTGCGGTAACCGACGACGTCGGGCAGTCGCCCGCTCCGTGCACGCACGGCGAGCTTGATGCCCGAGCCGAAGACGAGACCACCCGCCGGTCGGAAATGGCCGTCGAGCAGGACGAGGATCCATCGCACGACGGCCTCGTGGATCGCGCTCGGCACCTCCGGATCCTCCAGTCGCCCATCGACCAGCTCGCGCGAGTCGTCCTCCTCGAGCGCAGCCCAAGCTTCCAGAGTGGTGACGAGCGGTGATGCCGCGGCCGACACGGTGAAAAACTAGCACGCCGCCACTCTCGTCGCGCGGTCGCGGCCTGCCCGGCAGGCAAGCGCTTCTACTTGCCGCTCGGATTGCCGCTCGGTCCAGCCTTGTCGTCGCGCTTTCGCAGCTGCTCTTCGGAGAATTGCCGGGCCGTCTGCACCTTTTCGGTCGCGTCGCCCGCCGGATCGATGCGACGTGCCTTGTCCAGGTACTCCAGACATTCCGCCCAGCGGTTGTCTTCGTAGGCGATGAACGCCAGCCGGCGCAGCTCGCGGGCCGTCGGCTCGTGCGGCGTCGTCGGGCTGGGGACGGGCGCGGGCGGGCTGGGGATCGGCGCGGCGCTGGGAAGGGGCGCCTCGCTGGGGATCGGCGGAGCGTGGGAGACGATCTCGGGTTGGCCCTGCCAGACGATGGTGAACGTCACGACGAGCACGAGCGTTGCGAGGGCGGCGATCGCACGCGGGTTCGCGCGCATGCTCGCGACGAGCCGCTGGATGCGCTTGCGGACGCGGTCGACCGGCACGCCGTCCTCGTTGGCAATCCCGGTCTCGCTCTGTCCGTGCACCTTCGCGCGCACGAGCCAGTCTGCGCCTTGCGGATCGCGGGCGACCGCGTCGGCGTGGAGCTTCTTGGCAAGGTCGACCGACTCGTGCCGCGCCGCGTCCGTTTCGATCGCGTGCTCGTCTTCGTCGAACGGCACCGCTTCGCCTCGCTTCGCCTTCACCGCCCGGTATGCCCGCCCGACGTTGCGCGCGATGCCGTGGATGTAATGCGTGCGTTCAGGCTCGGTGGCGGGAATGCTCGCCGACTGCTGCACCGCGAGGAAGACGTCGTGGATCTTGTCGTCGTGCTCTTGCTCCGGCACCCCGCACGCGCGAAGGACCTTTCGAATCGACGCCTTCGACTTTTCGTCGAACGGCGCTCGGGGAGCATTTCCGTCGGTGGGCATCGGGACGTACTTCGAAGTAACTTCCATCGCCGCGGGGGGCAACCGGCAGGGCGATCGGGGCGTGCATTCGTCACGCCGCACGCTCCCGGCTCCGCTCCGCCCTCCCCGCAAGCGTCCGCGAGCGGGGAGGGGAGCTCGGACACGCGGCGACTCACGTGCGCGGCGCGCCCGGAGCGGGCAGCGACGCGGGCGCTGTCGTTGCCGCGGTCGCCGTCGCCGGCGATGCCGGGGCGGTAGCCGTGGTCGCGGGCGTGCCTTTGATCGCCTTCTTTTGCTTCGGGCCCTTCGTGCCGCGCGCCTGGCGGGTTGCCTTGGCCTTGACGACGGCCGTGGCCTTCACCTGGGCGGTCGCCTTGCCCGCCCGCGTCTGCGCGAACCCGAACGACTGAAGCTCCGGGCTCGCTTTGCCATAGCGCGCCTGCAGATACGACTTCATGAGCGCGCGCACCGGTTTGACGCTGGCGTCGGCCGCCCGCTCGTCGGCGACCAACTTCTGAAGGGCCGCGCGGCTCGTCTTCACGGCATGCGCGGCGTCGATGCGCGCCTGGAAGCGGCTCAGAAGATCGGCGCGCGCGATCGTCTGTTTGCCGAGGACGAACGAGTCGATCCCGGCGAGCTCGGTGTTGATGCCTGCAATGAGGCTTTCGTAAACGGCTTCGATGTCGACTTTTTGGGTGCTGATCGTTGTGTTGGCGGCCATGACGGGCCTCCTTTTCGGTGAGGTGACAAAGCGAGGACAGGCGACCCGGCGCTCAGTCGCCGAGTCTCTTGCCCCCTTCACTCTCCCTATGCTTTTTCGCGGTCATTCCATGACAGGGTCGATGGCGATTGTTCCCTTTTCGGAGCGCACGAGCCTCGCGGCGGCTCGGCAAGGGCCTCGTTTCGGTGGCCTGATCCCGGGATCGGAGTGCGTGATCCTCGGATCGGAGTGCGTGGTCCTCGGATCGGAGTGCCTGATCCTCGGATCCGACCACGAGAAGGCCTGGATCGAACGCGCGACGTTCGTGATCGCGTGCGTGAAGCTCACAATCGCGTGCGAGGAGAGGGCGATCGGACGCGTGGAGTGCGCGACGCCGTGCAATGCGTTCATTATCGAACGCAGAAAGCGTGTGATCACGCGGGATGTGCGCCCCATCGAATCGATCAAGGCGCGTACGCACTCGGATGTGGGCTTCACGCGGTCCGATAGGAGGATCACGCGCTCGGATCAGGGGATCACGCACTCGGATCAGAGCTTCACGCGGTCCGATGCGAAGATCACCAACTCGGATCAGGGGATCCGGCACTCGGATCAGGGCTTTTCGCGGCCGGATTGTGCCTTTGCGCCGTCGGATCAGAACGATCGGCGAGCGGATCGGGGGATCACGTTCTCGAGGCAGAGCTTCGCGCTCGGGGAACAGCCCCTTTCCGTGTCGTCAGGAGAAAATGGCGTCCACGCAGACGGCCACATCCGGGAACGCTTCGATCGCGATCGTCGCGCCGGGTCCGTAGTCGGACTTCTGTCGGTACCCGTTTGCCGAAGGGTCGCGGTACACCTCGACTCGAGCGGCCGCGACGTCGACGATCCAGTATTCGGCGACGGCCGAGCGCGCGTAGAGCGGCGCCTTGACCAGCCGGTCTTTCTTGGCGGACGACAACGCAACCTCGATCACCAGGTGCGCTCGGTCGGGGTGGGCCTCTCGATAGTCGCCGAGTGCCACGATCGCCAGATCCGGCTCGGGCTCCGACTCATCGGCCGCGACGTAGGGCGACTGCACGCGCACCAGGGCGCGTCCGACGAGCGCCGGTACGAGGAGCATGGTGAGCTGCCCGATGGGGCTGGTGTGCCCCGGGTCCTGGGGGCTCATCGCGACGAGCGTACCGTAGAGGAGCTCGACCCGCTCGTCCTCGAACGCTCCAATCGCCACGAGGCGATCGTACTCCGAACGCTTGAGAGGGCGCGGCCGCTCGGGCAGAAGGAGGGACGGCTCCAGCACACGACTCGTGTAGCACGCGAGCGGTGGCCAGGCTTGGCCAGCGGCTAGTTAGTTATTGTACGGATTGTTCGGGTCGTCCTCACTCGCCGCGGGCGCGGGAGGCGGCGCGGCCGAAGCGCTTCCCACTGGCCCGGACGCATCCGTCGCTTCGACGCTCGCGCTCGGCGCAGCGCTCGGCGCAGCGCTCGGCGCAGCGACCACGCGAACCGCGGCGGTGCGCTGCGCGGCGGTGTCAGGCGGCGGTCGCACGCCGCCCGCGCTCGAAACGGGCATCGACGTTTCTCGCGGGGCGACCCGTGCGGTCGGCGCAGAAGTCGGCACCGCGGGACGGGCCTCGGGCTCGGTGACCGCAGGGGCCCCCGCTCGCGACGAGGCCTCCTCCGGCAGCGACGCAGGAGCGGGCGCCCTCCATCCGATCGCCGTCATCACGCCGTTCACAGCCTCCGGCCACTTCAGCGCGGCACCGCCGCCCGCGCCGGCGAGCAGCAGGACCACCCAGAGCCAGGCATGGCTTCGCTTGGGAATCGTGATGGGCTCCTGCTCGAGGGCCGCGATATGGGACTCCTCCCGCGGCCCGGGCTCCGACCCCGCTCCCTTGATCTTCGTCAGCTCGATGGCGCCGCCTTCTTCTTCGCGCTCGCGCTCCCTCCCGCGCGCGTCGCGCTCGCCGACGACGGTCGGAGCGAACGCTACGTCGTCGCGCGGCTCGGTGATGGGGGTGCCGCGCTCGCGTGCGTCGTCGATCGCCTTCCCGACGGCCTCGCGGCGCCTCCGGGCCGGCTCGGGCAGCTCGGAGCGGAGAAACGCCGCGGCGTCTTCTGCGGTCGCGCTCTCGCCGAGCTCTTTCATCGCGGCTTCGACGGCGCGCTGCATCCCCGCTGCCGTGGGGAACCGCTCGTCCCGGTCGGCCACCATCGACCGCTCGAGCAGGCGCGCGATCGCGGGCGGCACGTCCGGCGAGATCGCGGGCGCGTCGTCGGCCATCAGCATTCGGATCACGCCGACTTCGTCTTCGTCGCCGTACGGCAGCTTGCCCATGACGAGCTCGTGAAGGCACATCCCGAGCGACCACACGTCGGCGCGACGGTCGACCGATCCCCCCTTCCTCACCTGCTCGGGCGCCATGTACTGGACTTTGCCCTTGACGATTCCGGTGCGCGTCTCACCCTGGAGCCGGTTTTGCGCTTTGGCGATCCCGAAGTCGATCACCTTCACCGCGCCGGAGCTCGACAAGAGGATGTTGTGGGGGGACACGTCGCGGTGGACAATTTCGAGGGGCTCCCCGCGGTCGTCGCGCAGCTCGTGCGCTGCGTGGAGGCCGCTGCACGCGTCGGCGATCACGCGAAGGACGATGCCGAGCGGGAGCTTGGAGTCACGCTTGGCCAGAAGCTTGCGAATCTTGGCCAGCGAATCGCCGTCGACCCACTCCATCACGATGAAGAGAACGTCGTCCTGCTCGCCCAGGTCGAGGATCTGGGCGACGTTCGGGTGCTGGATGCCCGAGGCGATGCGCGCCTCGTCGAGGAACATCTCCTGGAAGCGGGCGTCGTCGACGAGCTCGGTGCGTATCGTTTTGACGGCGAAGAGCTTCTCGAACCCGCGCTTGCCGCGCAGCCTCGCCAGCCACACGGTGGCCATTCCACCGGACGCGATCGGGCAGAGCAGCTCGTAGCGGTCGAGCCGGTACCCCGCGCGCAAGACGGATTCGGTGGCCTCCATGGCTCCCTCCTATCATCGCGCCTCGGGGCCCGAAGAGCCAAGCTCCCCAGGCCTCCCCAGGTGCAGCGTCCCCAGGTGCAGCGTCCCCAGGTGCAGCGTCCCCAGGTGCAGCCTCCGCTCCGCCCCTCCGGCGTGGCCTGTGCTCCAATCCCTTCGGGGCTCCGCTCCGGCTGACGCGATCAAACGACTTGCACCCGGGGGGAGCGCGGCCGCTCCCCCCGAAGAGCCCCCCAGCCGTGGACGCGGTTCGTGGCTCCCCCCGAAGAGCCCCCCAAGCCGTGGACGCGGTTCGTGGCTCCCCCCGAAGAGCCCCCCAGCCGTGGACGCGG
>CAZHED010000109.1:0-9481 GCA_964531095.1 uncultured Polyangiaceae bacterium
TCGACATGATGCTCTGCATGGATCTGGTCGGACACGCGATCGGCGGCGTGGGCCTGCCCGAATCGGTGGCGAAGTCGGTCTTCGCATTGGGTGCGGAACGAAGCGAAGGAACCGCCGCAATCGTCGATGAGCTCGCGAGCGCGGTGCCCGGCGTGCATATCCGCCGCGCCGACGCCGGGATCGTCCCGCCTCTCTCGGACTATGACGCGTTCTGGCGCCGCGAAGTGCCGTTCATGTTTCTCACGAATGGTCGCTCGCGCCGTTACCATACGCCAGGGGACACGCCGGATCACCTCGACTACGCAAAGATGGCTGCGACGGCCCGCTGGCTTGATCGCTTCGTGCGCGCGCTATGCGAGCGCCCCGAGCGTCGCGTCGCCTTTCGCGCCTCGGCACACGACGACGCATCCACGCTTCGCTCCGTGGACGCAATCACGGGAGCGCTCGAAGCAATTGATCCTCGTGCGTCGCTCGCTCGTGGCATGGCCACTGAGCTCATGAAGTTCTGCGACCCCGCTGGACGGCTTCCGGAGGCGCGGCGTCAGGAGGCGCCGGCGCTCATCGCCATGATCGAATCAGCCCTTCAATAAGGGGCGCAGCCTCGAGGTCGCGTGGCCTTGGCGTTTCACGCGACCGCGCGGTCGTAGGAGCTGTTCGATGATGTGGCGATCTCGGCGCGCGCGCGTCAGCCGCCGCGGATACAGCACAGACCGAGCCGTCGTCGTGAGCCCCTCGGGACCCGTTCTCCGGAAAGCCATCGGCGCGCTCATGCCGCCTCGCAACGGTAGAAGTTGTCCGCTGTATGTTGTCGCGGTGGAAGCTGCCATGCGGACAGCACTTGTGTTGGAGATGCGAGCCCGCCGCCGTGAGAGCCGTAACCCTCGAAGCGCGTCATGTCGGAACGACGGTCGACGGTGAGCGCGATGCTACGCGGCCGAGCGGGGTAACCTACGACGCCTGCCCCAGGGCCATACCCGGCCGCCCGCGCGTCCTCCACGGTCCGGCGGGTTGAAGCTCGATCAGCAGCCGATCCGCATGGGTCAAATCTCGCTGGACCAAAGCGTGCTCGTCGTCGAAGACCGTTGTTGCTTCCTGGAACGTCACCAAATGCTTGCGCAGGTTCGACGCCGCCTTGCGCGGATCCCAGACGAACGCCATGCGACCTCAGCCGATCGCACGCGGGGCGACGACGCGCACGGCGCGGCTGACGAGCCGGTGCTGGTCAAAGATGTCCTCGCGCGAGAAGCGTCGGAGAATTCACAGCAGACATCCTGGCAGCCTAACGCCGAGGACAGGCGCCTGAGAACGGCAGACCACTCAATGAAATGACTCGATCGCGTTGTCATGCCCAAAATCGCCTTGACACCTCTTCGCGATCCGAAGGCCGACGTCTGCGGCTCGTCGGCGGGCGCCCGGCTAGCTCCGGTCACGCCCGTTCAAAGTGGACAAAACTCTGCCAGGGGGGCCCCCCGGCGCCTTTTTATCCACTCCCTCGACGCGGAAGCCGAAAACACGGGGAAAGACGGCCGAAGCGGCGCGGCATCCGCTTTGCCCATCCGGCAATTCGGTAGTCCGAAGCATTCGACATCGCTGTGTCCCGAGGTGCCATTGACACCCATCCACACGCCCATGAGCAAATCGATCCGTCCACCCGTCCACGGAAGCGCCGCAGGGAGCCAGGCTCACGAAACGTCTTCATCAAGGGGACCACGGACACTGGGAGAGCGATATTCGCGAAAGCCGTGGCCGAAGCTGCCCGCGTTGACGCGAGGTTCGTCGAATCGCAAGGCGGCAGACGCTCGTGACGGGCCGCGCATGACGACGCGAGCGCAAGACCGCGAACAACGTCCTCGCCGTGCTGGGCAACGCCCTCCGTGTTGCCGTCAGGTGGAAGGTCATCGCGACGGTGCCCTGCGCGATCGACCTCTACAAAGTGAGCAACGTCGTCCCAGAGTTCTACGAGTTCTCCGAATACGCGCGGCTCACGGACGCGGCGGTCAAGATCGACACCGGGACGTCGGTCGCCATCCTTCTGGGCGGCGACGCAGGACTCCGACGGGACGAGATTTGCGCACTGCGTCGGTGCGATGTCGACTTTGCTCGCCAACAGATCCGGGTCGAGCAATCAGACTGGAAGGGGATCGTGAGCACGCCGAAGGGCGGTCGCGGCCGCATCGTTCCAATGACCGAGGCTCTCTTCGCGGCGCTCCAGAAGCACCGTCACTTGCGCGGCGAGCGCGTCCTCACGCTCGACAATGGGTTGCCCGTAGCCGGGCACGCGCTGCGGGACTGGATTCAACGTGCACAACGGCGAGCCGGGGTTCCCGCAACCAGAAACGCGCACATCTTGCGTCACACTTTTGCTCGCGAGGGCCATCGAGGGGGCCGTTTCGGCGGGGCGGTGGGATGTCGTGGCGCAGCTCGCCAAGGAGCTCGAGGCGCGGCGGCTGGCGGCGGTCGGCGTCATGCTCCTCGCTGATGAGTGGGCAAAGCGGACACCATCGAGCTGAGAAGATCCCTCGGGGTCGTCACGCCGCGTGGGTGCTTTTCCTTTTCTCGGCACCGGCGCGCGTGGCTGCCCTTGATGCGACCTTTCGGCCGCGACGAGGCACGCTTCGTTCGCGCGGCGCTTGCCGCATGGAGGCCGTTGCCTTTTCCTTCTGACTACCGCGTGCTGCGCCTGCACCAGAAGCAACGCCCAGCTCGACGTGCACGCGCCGCCCCAGGGCTGCAGCGATGTTGACCAGCGCGTCGAGCGAAAAGCGCGACAGCCGGCCGCGCAACAGATCGTTGATGCGCGGCTGTGTCACGCCGCAACGATTCGCCGCCTGTGTTTGGGTCCAGCCGTTTTTCTCGACGATCGCCGCAAGCTTGCCCATCAGGTCCGAGCGCACGCGCAGGTTGGCTCCCTCCTCCGCCGTGTTGGCGATCGCGTCCCACACACTCGCGAAAGTTTCCGTGGCCTTGCTCATCGTCGTTCCCTCATCAACTGCTCGAAGCGTTCCTTGGCGATCTCGATGTCCTGCTTTGGCGTGGCCTGCGTCTTCTTCTGAACCGCGTGCAGCACGACCACCGCCTCAGTCAAACGCGCCGTGTACATCACCCGGTAGGCTCCCGAATCGTCCCACACCCGGATCTCCTCAACGCCCTTGCCGATCGACGGCATGGGCTTGAAGTCCGCGGGCTGTCTTCCCCGTTGTACCTGGTCGAGCTGATAGCCGGCGTCATGCTTCGCGTCCTTCGGAAACTCGCGCAGGCGCTTGAGCGAGTCGCCGAGAAATCGCAGGGGCTTGAGCGTCATTATATCCGTTCGTATATAACCGGCAAGGGCGGCCGACGGAAGTCGCGCCCCCCAACGCGCAAGAGCGCGGCCTCGTGGAGCACGCGCGAGTTCCTCCTCGAGCTCGGCGTCGGCTTTCCTTGGAGTCTGCGGCTTGTACGGGCGCGCGTGGATGAGCGTGATGCCGAGGCGCGCGCACACGAGGGCGAGGTGGTGCGAGCGAAACGCCGACCCGTTGTCGACGTAGAGACGCAGCGGGATCCCGCGCCGCACGATCCCTTGCTTGAGCACGGGCAGGAACGCGCTCGTGCTCTCCGAGAATGCGAAGGCGGCGTACGGCACGACGCGCCTCGCGTCGTCGACCAAGCAGATGAGATAGGTCTTCTGCTTGCGGCGGCCGGCGATGTACACGGCGGGCCCGTGCATCACGTCGCTCATCCACAGCTCGCTGGCGCGCTCGTACGCGAAGTGCAGGCGAACGTTGCTCGTCGGATCTTCGGGGCGCTTGTCCATGACGCCTGCGCGCGACAGGATGCGATGCACCGTCGAGAGAGGCAGCGTCGTGGCGCGCGCGGCGTCGCTTTGGTTCTTCGCGTTATCAATGACCATCGCGACCGACCACGCGCGGTGCTCGTCCTTGATCGACACGAGCAGATCGGCGACGCCCTCGTCGATGGCGCGCGCGCGTCCGATGTCTTTGCGCGGTTTCGGTTTCAGCGCGTCGAAGCCGCCCGTCTTGTCGCGACAGAGATCCTCTCGGCAGTGCAAGGATCCGGGAAAGTTCTCGGACTCCGCTTCTCGCGATCGCGCCCCTTCTCAGGCGATTCGTCGGCAGAGCAATCCGGCGTGCGAGGCGGCGTGGATCACGAGAGAAAGGGAGCGCCTACACCACCTCCCGACGGACCTGCCCGCCAGGGATGAGTCGTCGATTCCTACCTGACGTTGCTCCCGCCGCTCAGAGAATGCACGCCTGACCTCACGGGTGAGGGCGCTTGCTGGAAACGTCGGCGCGCAGTAGTGGGGATTGTGTCGTCACGTCTTGCGGAGCGCCTCCGCGAAGCCACCGGGCCATTTCACGTGTCGGTAGAGCGCGCGCTTCCACTGACTCGCTGTGAGCTCACGGTCGACGCCTATCGTCGCATTCTCGGCGCGTTTCTCGGCTTCTACGGTCCGCTCGAAGCGGGGCTCGTGCGTCTCGCCACTTGCTCCGCCGAACTGAACTTGATCGGTCGCGAGAAGATTTCGTGGCTCCGTCAAGACTTGTGCGCGCTCGGGGCGAGCGAATCGGACCTCGCTGCCATCCCGACGTGCCCGGATCTTCCGCGTGTGGATGCCGTAGACCGAGCTTTCGGCTGTATGTACGTGCTCGAAGGCGCCACCCTGGGTGGGCAAATCATCGCGCGGAATCTCGAGCAGCACCTCGCGATGGGTGCCCAGTCCTGCGCATTCTTCCGCGCCTACGGCGCCGCCACGGGGACGATGTGGCGCACGTTCGTGGCGCACCTGAACCGCCAAGAGCCGCCCTTCGACGGCGCTGTAGCGGCCGCGGTCGAGACTTTCGAATGCCTCGAGCGTTGGCTGGTGGCTCGAGGAGCGCCGACGTGGCAGAAGTGATCCGGTCCGGGACTCCGAAAATGGATCTGACGGAATGCGACCGGGAGCCTATCCACATTCCCGGCGCGATTCAGGGCCATGGCGTGCTCATCATCGTGGTGGAGCCGGAGCTGACGATCGCGAACGTCAGCGTGAACGTTCGAGACTTTTTTGGGGTGGAGCCGCTGGCGACGATTGGAAGGCCGCTCGCGAGGCTCATCGGCCCGGGCGCGGAGTCCACAGTCGCCGCCGGGCTGCGCCGCGGTACCCTTTCCGCGTTCAATCCAATCCGGGTGGTCGTGGGCGAACGGGCGTTCGACGCGATCCTCCATCGGAACGGCCCGACGACGATCGTCGAACTGGAGCCGAACGAAGCGCCCGCTGCGAAGAACGACGAATTGCTTCGGCCGGTGCTCACTCGCCTGCAGGCCGCGACGCGCCTCTCGGAGCTCTTGGCGATCGCGGTCGAAGAGATCCGAACCCTCACGGGGTTCGACCGTGTCATGGCCTATCGCTTCCTCGAAGATGGTCACGGTGAAGTCGTCCAAGAAGCGAGGGCTCAGGACCTCGACCCCTACTTGGGTCAGCATTATCCAGCGACCGATATCCCGATTCAGGCGCGTCGGCTTTACGTCCTCAACTGGCTCAGGATCATCCCCGATGTGGCCTACGAGCCCGTGCCGCTCGTCTCCAGCGTTTCGCCCAGCACCGGCGAGCCGCCCGATCTCTCGGGCGCGTCGCTTCGGAGCGTGTCTCCTGTCCACGTCGAATACCTGAGGAACATGGGCGTTCGCGCCTCGATGAGCATCTCCGTGGTCCGCGGCCAGGCGCTGTTGGGCCTCTTCGCGTGCCACCATCGGGAGCCCCGTCGCGTCCCGTTCGTCCTACGCGCGACTTGCGAGCTGATTGGACGTTTCGTATCGATGCAGGCGGCGGCGCTCCTCGAACTGGCGGCAACTGCGCAGCGGAGCGCCATCCAGGACGCCGAGGTAGAGCTCGTCGAGGCGGTCCGAGGCCACCCCGAGGGGTGGGCGGCCGGGCTCCTGGGCCGGACTTCGTCGCTCCTCCGAATCGTGACCGCGACGGGCGTCGCCATCTGCGACGACGACCGCGTCCACCGCGTCGGCGCGACGCCCACCGAAGGCGAGATCCGGGGCCTCGTCGCCTGGCTCGACCAGCGAAGGTCCGGCAGCTTCCAAACGCATGCGCTCTCGCAAGCATACGCGCCCGCCCGCGAATACAGCGGAGTGGCCGGCGGGCTTCTTGCCATCACGATTCCGAAGCCGACGCCGTCGCACGTCTTGTGGTTCCGCTACGAAACGCCGCGGACGGTGACCTGGAGCGGGGACCCTTCGAAGCCGGCCGAGTCGGCAGGCGAAAGCGAGCGAATCCACCCGCGTCGGTCATTCGCGGCGTGGCTCGAGAACGTTCGCGGCATCTCGTCGCCGTGGACCCGCGCCGAGATCGATGTGGCCGAAGACCTGCGACGACACGCCGTCGAGATCGATCTCGCCCGCCACGTCGTCCGCGCCGAGCAGGCGATCCGGGCCCGCGACGAGATCCTCGCCATCGTGTCTCACGATCTCAGAAGCCCGCTCTCGTTGATCCGGGTGGCCACGACTTTCATTTCACGCGACAGCGAGCGGCTCCGCACAGGAGTGATGGTCGGCCGCATCCAGCAGGCCGTTTCTCAGATGAATACGCTCATCTCGGATCTGTTGGATCTCGCGCGGATCGAGGCGGGCAAGCTCCCCATCCATCCGGCGCGTTGCGACGCGACCGAGCTCGTATCGAACGCGGTCGCGATGCACGCACCACTCGCGGAAGAACGCGGGATCTTCCTCGTGTGCTCCGAGATGTCCGAGGTGCGGGTTATGGGCGACCGCGAGCGGCTGTACCAGGTGCTGTCCAACCTTCTCAGCAATGCCATCAAGTTCACACCCGCCGCTGGGTCGATCCATGTCGACGTGCATTCCGACGACGACAACGCTCGGTTCTCCGTAAGAGACACGGGACCGGGCATCTCGCCCTCCGAGCAGGCGCGGATTTTCGACCGCTACGCGCAAGGCGACAAAGCGGGGCTGCGGCCCGGCGCCGGATTGGGTCTTTACATCGCGAAAGGAATCGTCGACGCCCACGGCGGGCGCATCTGGGTCGAGAGCGTTCCGGGTCGTGGCAGCACGTTTGCTTTCACCATTCCTCGCACGTGAACAGTTAACGCCTCGCAGCGAATCGGGCCATCGTGCTCGCGCGCCTGGCTTCGCCCCCAAGCGAACGCGCAGCGGGCTCACAGAGTCGCGGACGATGCTTACGCACCAAAGGCCAGTACGTCAGCCCAGATGGCCTCGTCGATCGGAACTCCCTTCTCCATGCTGTTACGTCGCGATTTCAGCGTGCTGTCGCCAGGAAATCGGATCCCGTATGGTCCCTAAATACGATCTCGGACTCACGCGGCGTTTCGTTCATAGAAGTTGAGGAGTCCGCCAAGCCGTTCGCGGCGACGGATGGGACCAGACTCGTCGGGAGTACCGGGCGCTGGAAAGGGAATGACATTGCCAAGGCCTTGGTGATTCCGTTCGGAGTGATAGTGCGCGACGAATTCCCTGACCGTTCGTCGCAGATGACGCTCGCCCAGTGGGACGATGTGCTGCAAACATTCCTGCTTAATCGAGCGAACGAACCTCTCAGCAAAAGCGTTCAAATTCGGACTGCGAGCGGGCAGCCGCAAGAGTTTCACACCTGCAGAAGCCAGAACGCTTTTGAAGTGCGCGGTGTACAGCGGGTCGCGGTCCACGATCAAGTAGACGAAGCCGCTCAAGGGACCTGCTACCGAGTCGGTGAGATTGCGCGCGATCTGCGCCCTCCACTCCCCGTCGGCCCGGCTCGTGATGCCTGCGATGTGAATGCGCCGCGTTTTCAGCTCGATCACGAATAGCACCAGGTAGCGTACGAGGCCGCCGACGGTCAGAACCTCGACGCTGAAGAAGTCCGCCGCGGCGATGGCGTCCCAATGCGCCTTCAGAAACGCCCTCCACGGCAACGTCTTTCCTCGCAACGGCGCCGGCTCAATCCCATTGTCCTTCAGAATCCGCGCAATCGTCGAGCGGCCCAAGTCCAGGCCGAGGTTCATCAGTGCGCCGCGAAGCCGCGTGTACCCCCACGACGGATTTTCGCGAGCCATCGTCAGCAGCTGCCCGACCCGGTCGTCGGGCGAGCGGGGACGGCCTGCCGCGGGTCGGGCACGACTGCCGTCGTACTTGGCCGCGACCTTCTCGCGGTACCAGCCCAAGATCGTCTCGGGCGTCGCCAGCGATGCCACCTCCGCCAGCCGCTTTCGGCCCAGCGCTCTGCCCTTTTCGGCGAGGAGACAACGCTCCGCGTCCGTGAAGCGCAGTCGCTTTGGGCTGAGGCGGCCGCGAAGCACGCGGTTCTCCGCCCGCAAGTACTCGATCGCTTCACCTTGCTGACGAGCCAGCCAGCTCGCAACGAGGAAAATCATGAACTGAAGCGGCGCCGATGACCTCACGGTCGCCCAATCCTGTCTAGCCGCACCGCCTTCGAACGAGAACTTCCGACTTTTCGGCGAAATTCGGCCCGATCGACTTTCGGGACCATACGGGCGCCGTTTCGGCGGAGCGGTGGGACGTCGTGGCGCAGCTCGCCAAGGAGCTCGAGGCGCGAAGGCTCGCGGCGGTCGGCGTGATGCACCTGACTGACGAACGGGCGAACGGGGCGCCCCCGAGGTGAGAATTTGAAGCGCAACCCAAGCTCTGAACTGAGACGAGGTCGGAGAGGCACTTGCGCTCGAGGGCCGGCCCGGTTCACCGCGCTGACCGGCGTCGACCTGGCAATCTGTCCTCGTTGCGGCGGCCCGATGATCCGTGCCCTCTCGCCGACGACCCACGCAAGTTGCGCGCGCTGCGTCCCCATCTCCACTACCTTTCGCCGACGATTCGTGACCATGGAGCTCGTGGGTGGCGGTTCTCATTGTGGGCCCCCACGTCGTGCCGGAAGCGTGCGGCGCAGGACGGGCACACGTAGAAGGACCACGAAGCAGGGGCTAGTCTGCGCAGCGAGGTCGGCCGGGGCGCCCGTCGCCTCTGCGCCCGACGCGGGGCACACGCCCGCGTTGAAGAGATCGAGCACTGCCCGGCGTAGCGCCCTCGGGCGACGCCGTCCGCGCTCCCCCCAATCCCTCGTTCGACAGTACTCTACTGTCGCGGGAGCCACCGGAAGGTCTCGCACCTCCTATGGTCGGCTCTTTATCCACAGCGATTGCGATCACTTGCGAAACGGCCACCCGCGGCCTCACAAGGGGTGATCGGGTGATCGGTCTCTGACTCACGATGGCACACGCGGCGCGTTCGAATCGCTCGGACGAGGGGCGTTGCGATGGCACGGCTCGTGCGACGCGCCGGCGTCATGCGCTTGCCTCTAACCCTTCACCTTCGTCGCATCGCGTCGCTTGCCATGGCCATGCCGATTGTTGCCTGCGGCAGCGGAGCCACCGCGGGATCCGACACGCTGTTCGACGGGGCACTGAGGATCGCCGAAGGGTCAGCTTCCGACGCGCCTGCAGCTGCCGCTGACGCCGCCTCCGCGACCCCA
>CAZHED010000110.1:0-9049 GCA_964531095.1 uncultured Polyangiaceae bacterium
GCGAAGAGCAGGCCGGCGAGGAGGACGATGAGGACGAAGCTGAACATGGATCGGGCCCCTTATGGGCTCTTCCCCGCCTTCACCCCGGCGGCGTACTCGCGAAACACCTCCGGCAACGCGGTCTCGCTCGAACGCATGCGCACGCCGAGCGCCTCGAGGCGGCTGCTCGCCAGAATGCAGTTGGAGCGCGCACGGGTCGTGAGCCCGCGGCTGACCAGCTCGTCTTCGCCGATCAACGTGAAGCGGTGGCCCGGATCGACGAACTGCCGATAGAGGCCGAGCAGCTGCGCGTGGCGCACGGGCCTGGGATTGGTCGCGTGAAAGATGCCGGTCGCCCGCCGATCGACGAGCGCGCGCACGACGCCGACGAGGTCGCTCACGATCGTCACCGAGTTCGTGACGTCGACGACCTGCGCGTAGCCCGCGAGCTTGGTGATCAGATTGCGCGGCCCGGGCACCGTGTCGATCGGCATCCGCAGCCGAACGATCGCGACGTCCGGGAGGCCCGAAAGAACAAGGTCGGCGGCGTATTTCGACCGCGAATAGAACGACGTAGGGTTCGCGAAGTCGTCTTCGCGCCAGCCGCCCGCGGACGGCGACGGACCGTAGAAGATGCATCCGGAAGCCAGATGAAGGAGGTACACCCCGCGCTCGGCGCACGCCTCGGCGAGGACGAGCGGCCCGACCACGTTCGAGCGGGTGGTCTCGATGGGATGCTCCTCGCACCAGTCGACGTTGGGGCGCCCTGTCTTGCCAGCCGCGTTGATGACGGCGACCGGGGCGTGCGCTCGCAGCGCGGCAAGGACCGCCGCCCGATCCCCGATGTCGACGCCGCGCGCCAGGACGGCGCCAGGAAGCGCCGTGGCGAGGCGTTCGCCGAGAAATCCGGCTCCAAAGACAAGGGTGGTCATCGTGGTCCCGGACAGACGTAGTCCTCAGAGCTCGACCCGGCAATCGTCTCCGACGAGCAACGACAGGCGTTGCCCGGGTCGAGCCCCCCGGTGGACGACGACGCGGCGGCCAACCAGGGAGTCTTCGAGCCGCTCGACCCCTTCGATCGCGCTCCCCTCCATGAGGACGCACCGGTCGACGACGGACCGATCGACGCGCACGGCGGGCCCGACGCTCGTGAACGGCCCGATCCGCGAATCGGTGATGACCGCCCCCTCGCCGATGATCGTGGGACCGCGGACGACCGATCGGACCACCCGTGCGCCCGCCTCGATCCGCACCCGGCCGATGATCGTGCTGTCGGCGTCCACGGTGCCGAGGACCTCGGGGGCGAGCCACGAGTCGAGGACCGTGTCGTTCGCGAGCAAGAGGTCGTCTTTCTTCCCCGTGTCGAGCCACCAGGAGCCGACGCGCGCGAAGCGGACGCTCCCGCCGCTCGCGAGCACCTCGCCAATGGCGTCGGTGATCTCGAGCTCGCCGCGCGCGGACGGCCGGATGCGATCGATCGCGCCAAAGATGCTGTGGCGAAAAAAGTAGATGCCGACGAGCGCGAGGTTGCTCTTCGGATTCGCCGGCTTCTCGACCAGGCGAACGACCTCGCCCGCAGCGTTGATCTCCGCGACTCCGAAGCTCGACGGGTTCGGAACTTCTTTCAGCATCACGAGCGCCGAGAGCTCGGGGGCCGCGCGAAACTCGTCGGCGGCCTGCCGGATCTTCGTCCCGATGAGGTTGTCGCCGAGGAACATGCAGAAGTCTTCTTTTCCGAGGGCCGGCGCGGCCACCTTCACCGCGTGCGCCAGCCCGCCGGGGTGCGACTGCACGATGAACGTCAGGCGCGCATGCCATCGCGACCCGTCGCCGAGCGCCGCTTGCACTTCGCGGCCGGTCTCCGGCGACACGATGACGACGATGTCGTGCACGTTCGCCTCGGCGAGGTTGTCGAGCACGTAAAACAGGATCGGGCGGTTGGCCACCGGGACGAGCTGCTTGGCGCCCGAGTAGGTGAGCGGTCGCAGGCGGGTGCCCGTGCCGCCCGCGAGGACGAGTCCTTTCATGTTTGCGTGCTGCGCTGCTCGACGGTGGGGTGCTCGAGCAGCCCGAGGCGTTCACGCCGGTAGACACCCTGCGTGATGGCGTCGCACCAGGCGCGGTTATCCAGGTACCAGAGCAGCGTCTTGCGAAGACCGGCGGCCATCGTGTGCCGGGGGCTCCACCCGAGCTCCCGCTCGACTTTCGACGGGTCGATCGCGTAGCGCAGGTCGTGCCCCGGCCGGTCCGGGACGAATCGAATCCGATCGCGGTAGCGGAACGCCGGAGGGCGCGCGGGCCCGGGCGGAACGAGCTCTTGCAAGAGGTCGCAGATCGCTTCGACCAGAGCGATGTTTGCCATCTCGTGGCGCCCGCCGATCGCGTACGTCTCGCCCGGCAGACCGCGATCGAGGACCAGGCGCAGCGCGTCGCAGTGATCTTCGACGTAGAGCCAGTCGCGGACGTTTTGCCCGCTGCCGTAGACGGGCAGGGGTCGCCCTTCGAGCGCGTTCAGAATGATGAGCGGAATGAGCTTCTCGGGAAACTGCCGGGGGCCGTAGTTGTTCGAGCAGTTCGTGGTGAGCGTGGGCAGGCCGTAGGTCTTGCCATAGGCCCGTACGAGGTGGTCGGCCGCCGCCTTCGAGGCCGCATAGGGCGAGTTTGGGCGGTACGCGCTCGCTTCGGTGAAGTGGCCCGTCGGACCCAGCGACCCGAACACTTCGTCGGTCGACACGTGCAGAAACCGGAACGCCGCCGCGCGATCGGAGGGCAGACGGCCCACGTACGCCCGGCACGCCTCGAGGAGCTCGAACGCGCCGACGACGTTCGTCTGCACGAAGTCGCCCGGGCCGGAGATCGACCGATCGACGTGCGATTCGGCCGCGAAGTTGAGCACCGCGGTGACCTGGTGCTGGTCGAGGAGCCTGGCGACGAGCGGGCGGTCGGCGATGTCGCCGTGAACGAAGACGTGGCGAGGTTCGTCTCGGATCGCGTCGAGACTGCGGAGGTTGCCCGCGTACGTGAGCTTGTCCAGATTGACGATGCGGCAGCTGGCGCGTGACTCCAGCGTCGAGAGGATGAAGTTCGAACCGATGAAGCCCGCGCCCCCCGTGACGAGCAGCGTCTCCTGAGACATATGCGCGTATGATACACTCGCCCAATCGGCCGGCAAGCAGCCGGCGGGGACGGGCAACGCAATCCATTTGTGTTATGCAGGGCAGCCGATGCTTCGCGCGCTGGTGCTCGTCAACAAGGCGCGGGGGATATCGCCGGGTCAACGATTTCGAATCGAGCAGTGGGAGCCGCACCTTCGCCGCGAGCACGGCATCGACGTCGAGTACCGCCCCTTCGAGTCGCCCGCCTTGACGCGCATTCTCTACCAGAATGGGAAGGTGGCGGAGAAGGCGATGTTCCTCCTCCAAGACACCGCGCGGCGCAGGTCCGTCGTGGCGGAGGCCCGCCGCTATGACGTAGTCATCATTTATCTGGAAGCGGCCTTGATGGGACCGCCTATTTATGAGTGGCTCCTCTCGAAGACCGGCGTTCCGATCGTCTACGACTTCGATGACGCCATCTGGTTGGCGCGGCAGTCTTCGATGGTCTCGACCAACAAGCATTTTCGAAGGCTGAAGTTCCGGGGAAAAACGGCGACCATCTGCAAGCTTGCCAGCGTGGTGACCGTTGGAAACGAGTACCTCGCGGCGTGGGCGCGCCGGCACAACCGCGAAGTGCGCGTCGTCCCGACCACCATCGATCTCGACGCGTATCCCGTCCAGGAGCCGCCGCTTCAAGAAGAGCCGTTCACCGTCGTCTGGTCCGGCACGTTCTCCACCCTCCCGCATCTCGAGCTCGCCCGCGCCCCGCTGGAAGCTCTGGCGAAGCGCCGCGCCGTGCGGTTGAACGTGATCTGCGACCGGCCGCTTCCTCGGCCATTCGCCGGCGTCGAAACGCGCTTCATTCGCTGGCGAGCCGACGAAGAGGCGAAGTCGATCGGTACCGGCCACGTCGGGATCATGCCGCTGCCCGACGACGAGTTCGCGCGCGGCAAGTGCGCGTGCAAGGCGCTGCAGTACATGGCCGCGGGCCGCGTCGCCGTTGCAGCACCCGTGGGCGTCAACGCGGATATCGTCCGGCATCGCGAGAACGGATTCTTGGCGTCGACCGACCAGGAATGGACGGAGATTCTCGACGAGCTGGCCTCGTCGAGTGACTTGCGCGCGCGGGTCGCGGCCGCGGGCCGAAAAACGGTCGAAGAGCGATTCTCGGCCCCGCGATCGGCGGCGCTCTTCGCCGAGGCCATCCGGGTCGCCGTCGGGGCACGGCGCGAAGCGCCGCTCGCGCACGCCGTAGGACGGGCCTGATGTGCGGGATCGCCGGCATCGTCGCCGGGGAAGCGGGGACCGATCTGGGCGTCGAAACGGTCGAAGCGATGTGCCGGCGGATCCGGCACCGCGGCCCCGACGACGCAGGGACGACGTCGCACGAAGGCGTCCATCTCGGGATGCGCCGTCTTTCGATCGTCGACATCGCCGGCGGTCACCAACCGATGGCCACGGAAGACGGCTCGGTCGTCATCGTCTTCAACGGCGAAATCTACAACGCGCCCGAGATCCGCGAGTCGCTCGTCCGCGATGGAGTGCAGTTCCGATCGCGCTGCGACACCGAAGTGATCTTGCGCCTCTACGCCCGTGACTCGCGGCGGGTCGAGTCGTTGCTCCGCGGCATGTGGGCGTTCGCGATCCACGATCGCGCCCAGCGCAAGCTCGTCCTGAGCCGTGACCGGTTCGGCATCAAACCGCTCTTCGTCGCCGACGCGGGGGGCGCCCTCGCGTTCGCGTCCGAGCTCGGCTGTTTCTCCGCGATTCGTGGCCACGATCGGTTCGCGCGCCTCTTCGCGCTCGACCCGGGGGCGGCGCACGCGCTTCTCGCCTGGAGCTACGTGCCTGAGGACGAAACGATTTTTTCCGGCGTGCGGCGGGTGCCTCCCGGGGCTCGCATGGAGATCGACCTCGCGACCGGCCGGCGCTCGACGACGACGCACTGGACGCTTCGGCCGTCGATCGAAGCCAGTCGCGTGCGCTCGATGGACGATGCCCGCGCGCTCGTCGAGCCGATCCTTCGGCGCTCGGTCCAGGAGCACCTCGAGTCGGACGTGCCGATCGCCGCGTTCGTGAGCGGCGGGATCGACTCGGCGCTCGTCGCCAAATACGCGGTCGAGTCGTCGCGCCGACCGATCCAGGCGTTTGCGATCGGATTTCAGGATGCGGCCTTCGACGAAGCGCCGTACGCGCGCGCCACGGCGGAGGTGCTCGGGACGCCGATTCACGTCACGTACCTCGACGAGGCGGTTCTCTTGCGTCACCTCGGCGAAGCGCTCGCGGCGTACGACGAGCCGTTCGGCGATTCGTCGAGCCTCGCCACGTTCGTCGTCAGCCGCGAAGTGGCCAAGACGCACAAAGTGGCCCTGGGCGGCGACGGGGGCGACGAGGCGTTCGCCGGGTACCGGAAGTACCGCGTGGTGCGCGCGCGAGAAATGCTCGAGTACGTGCCGCCGGTTCGCGACGCCATCCGCGCGGCGTGCGCGGCCCTTCCCGAGCACGCCGACCGGACCCGATGGTGGTCCGAAGCGCTTCGCAGCGCGAGGCGCCTCTCCCAGGGAATGCAAGAAGACGACGCCGACGCGTACGTGGCGCTCACCCAAGTAGCCAGTCTCGCCCGAACCGCGCCGCTGGTCGAGGAGCCGCGGCCCGCCGAGCGATTCGTGAGCGCCATGAAAGCGCGCTACGCGGGCGCGAACGGCCGGCCGCTGCAGCGATATCAGTTCTGCGATCTGGCCAATCCGCTCCCCAACGACATGCTCACCAAAGTGGACCGCGCGAGCATGCGCTGCAGCCTCGAAGTGCGGGTGCCGTTTCTCGATCACGAGCTCGTTGCGATCGGGGCGGGGCTGCCGGAAGCGTTCACCGCGGGGCACGGTGGAAAGGCCGTTCTGCGCGACCTGCACGAGCGGGCGTTCGGCGCGAAGCTGGCGAACCGCCGCAAGCACGGCTTCATGGTCCCCGTCGAGCGGTGGCTTCGATCCGCCCTGGCTGGAGTCTGCGAAGAGCTCTTTTCGAGCGCGCGAATCCGTCGCCATGGCCTTCTTCGCGCGGAAGCGTTTGCCGACGGCCGCTGGCGCGACTGGGCGCGGACCGAGCCGCAGCTCCTATGGCATGCGTTCTCGCTGGCGGCGTGGTGCGAGCGAACATTGGAGTCCGAAGCCTCGATGTCGGCTTTGTTGGAGCGCCGGGTGGCCTAGCCACGCGCTCGACCACCCTCCGTCAGCGTGCTATCCGACCGGGCGCATGCCCGAGCTCACGATCGATCTCCTGGCCGGGCTTCCCAAGAGCGGTCCGACCGACCCGATCGAGTTCTATCGGCGTCCGCTCCTTGGCTACCTCTTTCGCGAGCGAATCAACATGGGGCTGCGCCTGCTGGGCGGCGATCGGTTCGACCGCGTCCTCGAAGTGGGGTTCGGCGCGGGGGCCGTTCTCTTCGCGCTGGCGCCGGCCGCGCGCGAGCTCTACGGAATCGATCTCGACGCGGACCCGGAACAGGCGCGCGCGGTGGTCGCGCGCCGCGGTGTCCGGGCCGATCTGCGCAACGGCAACGTATACGAATTGCCGTACGAAGACGCGTTCTTCGATCTCGTCGTGAGCTATTCGGTATTCGAGCACTTGCACGAATACCAGCGCGCCCTCGGCGAGGTCGCCCGCGTCCTCCGGCCGGGGGGCCGGTTCTTACTGGGCATGCCCGCCGTGAACAAGCTGATGGAGTGGGGGTTTCGCGCGATCGGCTTTCGCGGAATCGGCGACCACCACGTGGCGACTCCGGCAGACGTGGCGCGTCGCTTCGGAGGGGCCGGCTTCACTCGGGTCCGCGACGACCGACTCGGCGTTCCCGGCGCGACGATCTATTACACATGGTTGCTCGAAAAGGCCTCGCCGTGACGGCATACAGCCCCGACTACGATGCGGCGACGACCGAAATCGGCCGCGACGCGCAGAGGATCCGGGAGAACAGGCTCCTCGAAGCGATCTACCGCGACTTCTACGACCGCATTCTGAAAGAGATCCCGCCGCATCAATTCCCCCGGGTTCTCGAGCTCGGCTCGGGCGGGGGCTTTTTCAAAGAGCTCGCGCCCCACGTCCAGTCGAGCGAGTGCGTCGCGGTGCCGGGGATCGACCGCGTCGTCGACGCGACGAAGATCGCCGAGCTGTTCGACGCCGGAGGGCTGGACGCAATCTGCGCGGTCAACGTCTTTCACCACGTGCCCGACGCCGCTGCGTTCTTGCGCGGAGTCTCGAAAGTTCTGCGCCCCGATGGACGCCTGGTCCTCATCGAGCCCTGGTTCACCCCGCTCGGGCAGCTCTTCCACCGGATCCACCACGAGCCTTCGGTCGCCGATCCGAATTTCTGGGGGCTCGTCGGCGAGGGGCGAATGACCGCCGCGAACACGAGGTTGCCGACGAGCGTCTTTCGCGACTCCGTCGAGCGATTCAGCCGGGAGTTTCCGGCCCTCCGCGTTCGCAAGCTCGAGCCGTTTCACAAATGGCTCTACTTGATGAGCGGGGGCCTGAAGCTCAATACGCACATCCCGCGCTTCATCGCCCGGCGACTCGTCGAGTGGGACCGGCGCATCGCCGCCGGCAATGGCCTTCTCGGAATCTTCGCGCTGATCGTGGTCGAACGGATCTGACGGTCCCGCTCAGGCGAACTTGATCTTTCGCGCCGCGAGCGCCGTCATCCGCAGGAGAAGCGCGCCGTCGCGGAACCGCGAAATGTTCGTCTCGCCGTACACACGGCTCTTGTAGCGGACGGGGATCTCCATGATTTTGAGGTTGAGCTTGCGCGCCCCGAAGATGAGGTCGAAGTCTCCGAACGGGTCCAGCTCACCGAAGTACGCGCGCCTTTTGGCGAGGCGTTCGTAGTCGTGCTTCCAGATCACTTTCGTGCCGCACAACGTGTCTTTGAGCGCCTGCCCGAGCAAAAACGAGAATGTGCGCGCGAAAAACGCGTTGCCCGCCTTGTTGAGAAAGCGCATCGCCTCGTCTTCCATCGGATACACCATGCGCGTCCCGTGGACGTAGTCGGTCAGGCCGCTCGCCATGGCGTCGTAGAACTTCGGGAGCTCCTCGGGCGGAACGGTCAAATCCGCGTCGAGGATCATGAGCATGCTCCCGGTGGCCTTTTCGAAGCCGAGACGCACGGCGTCCCCCTTTCCTTTGCCGGTCTGCCGGAAGGCCTTGAGCTGGAGCGGCCCGCGGTACGTTTCGATCAGGCGCTGGATCTCGCTCCAGGTGCCGTCGGTGGACCCGCCTTCGACGAAGACGATCTCGGTCTTCGCACCCATCACCGGCGTGCGAGCGACGGCGCCCGCGATGTTCATCTCTTCGTTGCGCGCGGGCACGATGACCGAAACCGTGGGGTTGGGTTCCCGATGCACGCGGCGTCGCCGGAGCACGTACGTGCGGTAGAGGGAGCCAAAGCGGAACGGCGGAAGCTGGGCGGCGAACGTGTTGAGCGCGGGGACGTCGAATGGAACCAGGATGCGGTCCTCGAAGTACACCGGCTCGAGGCCCGAGAGCACGAAGAGGTTGTCGAGCGTGCTCTCGGAGAACCAGTTCTCCGGCGGCGAGCGCTCGATCAGTCCGAGCCGCGTTGCGATTCCGAGAGGAAGGCCCCAGAGGAAGTTGAAGCAAGTGAGGTAGATCCGGCCATCCTCTTCGAGGTGCGCGACGAGGTTGTCGAGCATCCGCTGGACGTCGCTCACCGAATGAAGCAGACGATCGCAAATGATCGTGTCGTACCGAGTCGAGGAGTGGAACGTGAGGGCGTCGCCGAGGTCGATTCGCATCGCCGGGTCGAGCCGGCGCGCCGCGTTCACGGCCTCGCCCAACACATCGATGCCGTGGCGGACTTCGTTGGGGAGGGCGGAGAGCACATGACCGCCCCCGACGCCCACTTCGAGCACCCGCGTGTCTTCGGGGATCAAGCGGCGCATCACCCCGGAGATGTCCGCGCGCAGGTA
>CAZHED010000111.1:0-8642 GCA_964531095.1 uncultured Polyangiaceae bacterium
TGCCCGTGCCCGTGCCCGTGCCCGTGCCCGTGCCCGTGCCCGTGCCCGTGCCCGTCCTCACCTGGCGCTGATCCGGGCGACGCTGGTCTTTCCGACCGCCGGTTTCGGGCCCGGGGCCTCTTCGGCGACGAAATCGCCCGTGCCGACGCGCAGGCGCTTGCGGTACGTTGTCGGCCCGGCCAAGAGCACGTCGATATCTCGATCGCACCGGAGACGCTCGATGCGCGCTTCCGGCGCGATGCCCGCGAGCATCCACACTTCGGCGCCCCGCGGCGTCGCCACGACGCGGACGGTTCCCGGCGGCCCCTCGCCGCCGACCGCGCTTCCCGGCTCGCCCGCCGGCCACGGGTCGCTCGTGCCCGGGCGGGCGCGGGAAGAATCGAGCTGCACGGCCGCTTCGTAGCGCGGTTTGCCGTCCGGCCCCGGGTCCCAGCCGGCTCCGGCGGGAACGACCACACGCTTCGGCGCGTACCCCTCGGCGGTCGCAACGAACTCCAGCCGGGCACCGACGGGCATGCGCGCAATGTCCACGGGGGCTTGCCCCTCGCGGAGCAGGACTTCGGCGCGCGCCGGCACGTCGGTGATCACCAGCGCCCCGACGCAGGGCGGCGGCGCTTCGTGGGGAGGGCCCGGTGCGGTCGAGTCGGCCGGCGGTGCGTCGCGACGCGTGACGACTTCCGGACGCAGCCGCCATACGGCGTACGACCCCGCCGCGACGGCCACCAGGGCCAATGCGGCGAGCGACCATCCTGCTCCCCCCTGCCGGCTGTGGGCCGCGCTCGCGGAGGTCGCCCGCGACTTCGTGAGGTGCGACGGCTGCGTCGGCAGTTGCCGCGCCGGGCCGAGGGAGCGCGTCGGCGCTGGCTTTGGCAGCGGGTTCGATGCCGGCGCCCGTGCGGCGTCGGGCTCGCTGCGCATGGCGAGCAGCGATTCGACATCCGACTCGCTCGGCGGAGTGGGCGGCGTCGGCTCCAGTCCGGCGATCGCCCTCAGCGCCCGGGCGTGCTGCTGTTCGCCTCCCCCGGAGACGCCAAACTGCGCGATGAGCGAGTCGACGTCCTCGTCCGAAGGGGAGGGGGGATCGCGCCGGTGGGGGCGGAACTCCATCGTCGGCAGCTCGCTGGCGTTGGCGGGGGTCGCGGGCTTCGAACCGTCTTTGGATCGCCGCGAAGGCTCGAGCGGCGGGTCTTCCTCGGCCGACGCCGAGGCCGGGGGTCGGCGCGGCGACGGGGGCGGAGTGGAAGAGGGGAGGGTATGGCGGCCGACGCCGAGGGTGACCCGTTTGACTTCGCGCGCCAAGCGCGCGAGCGCCCGCCGTCCGGCGGCGCGGTTGACCGGAATGAGGGCCGCGTCCAGCTCTTCGGCGAGGGCGGGCAAGCCCGCGCCATTCTTGCGTTTGCAGGCCGCCGCCAGCGCGGGCGTGTGCGAGCCGCTCGCCTCGAGGAGGCGCGCGAGGACGTCGCGAATGGACGCCTCCGCGTCCCCGCTCGCGCGCTCCCGCCGCGGCTTGACGATGGCCACGGTTCCTTCGTCGCCGACGAACACGCTCTTGGGGTCGACGTCTCCGCTGGTCGGGTCGGCACGCTCGGCGATCTCGAGAACGAGATAGCCGGCGAGCTCTGGTGCGAGCGGAACGCGCTTTGCTCCGACCACCGTGAGCACTTCCTCGAGAGTCACCGACGCGTCGAGGGCGCCGCCGCTCATGTCGAATGCTCCGACTCGGCGACCGGGCGGACAAGAACCCCCGCGCGCGCGAGAAAGCGCTTCGCGTCGCCGATGGAGCACGTGCCGTCGTGAAAGATGGTCGCGGCGAGCACGGCGCTCGCGCGCCCCTGCACGAGGCCCGCTCGCAGGTCGTCGAGCGTGCCGACGCCGCCGCTGGCGATCACCGGGACCGCGACCGCATCGGACACCGCTCGCGTGAGCTCGAGATCGTAGCCCGATAGGGTTCCGTCCCGATCCATGCTGGTGAGGAGAACCTCGCCCGCACCGAGGGCCACCGCTTCTGCCGCCCACGCTACGGCGTCGAGGCCCGTGTCGGTGCGGCCGCCGTGCACGAATACGCCCCAGCCGCTGCCGTCTTCGCGCTTCTTCGCATCGATCGCCACGACGATCGCCTGCGCCCCCCAGGCGTCGCTGCAACGCCGCAGCAGGGAGGGCGTCTTCACCGCGGCGGTGTTGATGCTGACCTTGTCGGCGCCTGCCGCGAGCAGCGCGTGTACGTCTTCCTGCGTGCGGATGCCTCCGCCGACGGTAAGTGGGACGAAAACCGCGTCGGCGGTGCGGGCCACCACGTCGAGCAATGTCCCTCGCCCCTCGTGGGAAGCGCCGATGTCGAGCAGCGCGACTTCGTCCGCTCCCTCCAGGTCGTAGCGCCGTGCCTGCTCCACGGGATCGCCTGCGTCGCGCAACCCGACGAAGCGAACGCCTTTCACCACGCGCCCTCCCTGCACGTCCAGGCACGGGATTACCCGCTTCGCGAGCATCGTTTCCGAGGCTTACCCGCCGAAGCGCACTTCGTAAAGCGCAGCCGGAGCGGAGCACCGAAGGGATTGCAGCACTGGCCCCGCGCGGGGGGGCGTGAGCGGAGGCTGCACGGGAGAAGCGGCGCAGCAGACGCCGCACAAGATCATTCGCTACAACACCGGCGGCCGCGACGACCGGCGATCGGTTCTCGTGGGGTCGGCTTTCGCTGGTTCGCCGGCGCCGTAGTGATCGAGCAGCTTCTCGATCGAGGCCAGGCTGTTCTCGATCGCGTCTTGCACGATGCCCAGCATCGTCGCGCTCGAGCCTTTGAGCGCCTCGTAGTACCGCTGCCGCTCGGTCGAATGGATGATGGCGGGGGGGCACCCGCTGCGCAAAAGAAGCAGGTTCATCACCAGACGCGCCACTTTGCCGCTGTCGGTCGCGAACGGAAAAACCCGCAAGATATCGTAGTGAGCGCGCGCGGCGAGCCGCACGGGCGGGCGCGTTCGGCGCGTTTCCGGGTCGTTCACCCAGTCGACGATTTGCCGCAGCTTGTAGGCGATCTTGTCGGGAGGCGCGTACTCGTGGAAGTAGAGGCGATGCTGGGGAATGTCCTTCCGGTATTTGACCGTTTTGACGTCCCCTTCCTCCGGGTGAAGTACGCAGTAGATGCTCTTGACGACATCGACGGTGATGGGCTGGCGCCGCTTGATCGCGAGATCGCGGATGAAGTTGAGCGCTTCGCGATGGCGTCGGATCTCCTCGACGACCGGCTGCGCGCTCGAATCGAACGTGGCGTTCGCCTCGCCCGTGCCAATGGCCGTGCGAAGCTCGGTGAGCGTGTACACCACGCCTTCCAGCGCGCTGTCGTGCGCCACCCAGCTGACATCCAAGTCGTCGCGGTACTTTGCCTGAACATCCACCGGTGCCGCTTTCAGCCGGTCCTCCAGGTACGCGGTCCGTTCCTCGACGGACGGCGCCTTCTTCGGAGGCACGGGAGGAGAAGAAGCAGGGGCCTTTTTCTTAGTGGAGGTTCGAGGCGGCATCGCGCCGGGGGGGGCCATGGACGAGCAGGCGGCAGAGCCTGAAGGTGCGGGAGGGGTGATGCGTGGCGGTACTTGCGCGAAAAGGTTCGCTTTTTGGCGCGCACGCGGGGGCGAAGCCCGCGTAGGCTAATGAAGTACGAACGAGCACGTCAAGGACTGGTTGGTCTCGTGCAGGGTTCGTTCTCGTGCAGGGTTCTCGTGCAGCCTCCGCTCCGCCCCTCCGGCGTGGACTTGGCCGGCGTCCGTCCGGGGCTCCGACTCCGGCTGACGCGATCGAACGACTTGCACTCGGGGGGAGCGCGGCCGCTCCCCCCGAAGACCCCCCATCCGTAACCTGGGCGGTTGCAAGCGGCGGGCTGGTGGCTTGCAATGAGGGCGCGGCCGCGCCCGGACCCGGCGGCTGCTCTAGCTCGCGAGCTCGCGATTGTGCCAATCTGTGCCCGCGCGGAAGGTCGATGTCACGTCTGGCCCGCGACTACATGGGAAAAGGCTCTGCGCTGTAATGAAGGCTCCAATAGCCGGCGGCACGGCCGTCATCCTCGCCTCGGGCCAAGACTCTCCCGCCCACATCGCGAAGGATGCGGCCAACGTGTTCTGGACCGCCAACTTCCAAGGCTCCGACAGTCTCTGGCGCGTGGCGCTCGGTGGCGGAACGGCCGTCCTGCTCACACCGTCGCTTTCCCCCATTTACATGCCGGGCGGCCTCGCGGTGGACCCAAGCAACTTCTATTGGACGAATTCAGACGGCTTTGTGCGGCAGATGCCATTGAGCGGCGGCGACGCGGTCACATTCAACCCGGGTCCGAGTTACGGGGCAACGGGGGATCTCGCGGTCGACGCGACGAGCATCTATTGGACGAGCCCCGATGAGCGGACCATCGTGAAGGCACCGATCGGCGGAGGGGCGCCGACGACACTGGCGTCCTCCCAGAACGGCATCCAGCGCATCGCGGTCGACGCGACCAGTGTCTACTGGACGGCGTCGAACGATGGCACGGTGATGAAGGCGCCCCTCGACGGCGGTGCGTCTGTGATCCTCGCCTTGCTGCAGAGCTACCCCACCGGGATCGCCGTGGACGACACCGGCGTCTACTGGACCAATTACGCGGGCGCCGGGTCATGTGCGCTCGGCGCCGTCATGATGGTATCGCTCGGCGGCGGCACGCCCACCATTCTCGCCGCGGATCAGCTTTACCCCGACGGCATCGCCGTGGACGCCACGAGCGTTTACTGGACAACCGGGGTCTCTCGGGATCTCAGTGTGTACAACGGCGCGGTGATGAAGCTCGCGAAGTGACCGCCCGCCGGGTGACCGCTTCGTGGCGCAGCGGGATCGGCGAGGGGAGGACTGGCCAGCGCGAGCGTCAGACTGGAGTGCTTCGTGCTCCGTGCCGCCCTGCCAATGCCCGTACGTCCGCCCCGGCAGCGCGAGCGTACGGACGCGGCGCGGCTCGGCTGCGCTCCGCGTTGGGTCGCGGTCGCCACCGTTTCGCTCATCTGCGGCACCGCAATGAGCGGGCGAGCGGCCGGCGGCGCCGCGACCGACGCGTATGACGGGATTCGCGAGGGCGAGCCGGTCGACCTTCACGCGCTGCTCGACGTGTACGCGCAGCGCGACTTGGCGGGGGATCCCCCTCGGTATCGGGCGTTCGACGTGAGCACTGGCCTCGCGCTGAATTTCGCGCGCTTGAGGGTCGCTCACGCCCCCGACCCAATCGGCCTTCGCGTCGACGCCGGGATCGGCGACACACCCCGCGCTTACTTTCGCTCGGATCCCGCCTCGGTCAGCAATCCCGGCGTGGCCCGCGCGCTTTCGTATTTCGAGCAGGCCTTCGCCACAGCGACGATGCCGGCAGGTCGCGGCGTGGCCATCGACGTCGGCAAGTTCGGAACCCCCGTCGGTTTCGAGGACAACGAATCGCCCCCGAACTGGAACTACTCGCGGTCGCTGCTCTTCGCGCTCGCCGAACCCACCTACCACATGGGGGTTCGCGCCACCTACCCGGCCACCACCACGTTTGCTTTCTCCGTGTTCTGGCTCAATGGGTGGAACGTCAACGTGATCGACGGCAACGGGATGCGCTCGTTCGCCGTCGCGGTCACGGCGAAGCCCGAAGACGAGCTCGAACTCGTGTTCGTCTACGCGGGCGGCCTCGAGCGGGCCCCGACGCAGCTCGGAAACCCGACGCTCTCCTTCCGCAACGTGGTGGACGGCTACGTGGAGTACGATCCGACCGACGCGTTGAAGCTGACCGCGACGGCCGACTACGGGATCGACGCGGCGTCCGGCGGCGTGAGGTATTGGGGGATCGGCGGATACGTCCAGTATTGGCCGCTTTCCTCCGTCGGCGGAACGCTCCGCGGCGAGTACTTCGACGACCCCGACGGCTTCACGACCGGCACGCCGCAGCAGATCGACGAGGGCACGGCCACGCTGGAGGCCAAGACCCGAGTCGGCGACGCGTCGGTCATCGGACGCCTCGAATATCGTCGCGACCAGTCCGACCGCGCCGTCTTTCCGGTGCGTGACGCGCTCCCCACGCTTCACCAGAACACGTTGACCCTCGGGGTGACGGCGACGTTTTAACCGTCTCAGGCCTCTACGACGCGGCGTGCGAAGGCGCCTCGTCGGCCAGCAGGAGTCTCGTCCGAAACGTCGTTCCCCTTCCCAGGTGCGAGTCGACGGTGATGGTGCCCCCGCTGCCTTCGATCACTCGCTTGACGATGGAGAGCCCCAGGCCGGTGCCCGGATGATTCTGCGCGCGCTGCGCGCGGAAGAATGGATCGAAGGCCCGTCGCGCGTCCTCGGGTGACATACCCGTGCCGTTGTCGCGCACGGACAGCTCGTACGTGTCGTCGAGGGCGCGCCCCTCGATCTCGACCGCGGCGGGGATGTCGGCTCGTCGGTACTTCATTGCGTTGTCGGCGAGGTTGAAGAGCGCCTGGCGCAGGAGGGGCTCCAGGCATCGCACCCTCGCCGGCTCGACCTCCACGCGCAAGGCCACATGCTCCTCTTGCGCTCGCGGCGCCAGGTCCTCGGTCACGTCGGCCGCCGCCACGGCCGGGTCGCAGACCGCGTCAGGCGCGCTTTCGCTCCGTGAGAGCGCAAGGAGGCCCCCCACGATCGCGTCCATCCGAGCCAGTGTCCGCCGGAGCAGGGCGACGATCGCCGTTTCGGCGGGCGCGAGCCGGGCGAGCCGCTGCACGCCGAGGCTCACCGCCCCGAGCGGTCCGCGCAGGTCGTGCGCCACTCGTCCGGCGAACGCGTCCAGATCGCGATTCCTCTCCTCGAGGATCGCCGAGGACCGCTCGATCCTCGCCTGGCGCTGCCTGAGAAGGCCGGTGGTCACCGCGCCGATGCCCAGCGATAACGCGATGCCAAGCAGCCCCAACGTTCGCGTGCGCGTCGACGACAAGTGCTGCAGGGCGCGTACGCGCTCGACCGTGGCCTCGGCCCCAGCACGGTTGATCGATACCAAGCCAGTGACATCTTCATCGATGGCGGAGAAGCTAGGCTCCAGCATCAGCAGCGCTTGTCGCGCCTCTGCGTCGCGGTTGCGGCGCGACAGGGCGAGCGCGTGCTCGAGCGGTGCGTCGAGGCCCGCGACCTCGCGCTGGAGCTTTTGCCACGTGGCTGCCTCCCCGGGCAGCGTCGCGATCGGGTCGTATTCACGTCTGTCGGTCGCGAAGTCCGACCGGGTGGAGGCCAGCTGCTGCTCGATGCCCGCCATCTCGACCGTGCCCTTCTCGAAGATGTGGGCGTCTACCAGCAGCCGCGTGCGATCGATCTCGCGGCTCATCCGCGTCACGAGCTCGACGCTGGCGAGCATATTCCGGACGAGCAGCAGGTTCTCCTCGCGGGTCGCTGTCAGCTGATGCATGTTCACGGCGTCGCTGGCGGCGAACAACCCGGCGATCACCACGAATGGCGCGAAGAAGAGCGCGAGCGGCCCGAGTCGGTGCAGGGCTCCCTTGAGCATGAGCGTCGTGGGGCGCAGTGCGCTCCCCGGATCCCATTAAGAGGCCTCCCCCTCAGCGTCCAGGGTTCCCCTCGCTCGCAGGGACCCTTCGCGGCGCCCGACCCGTCTCAGCTGACCTTGGAAGCTGCCGAGCGGACGGCTCGTCATGACATTGTCGGGCGGCCTGTTATGCTTCGGCGTAGCAACCTGCACAAAGGCCGCTCCAATGTCCGCCCGTAGCACTCGAACCGAGAAGCTCGACCTTCGCCTGACGCCCGAAGCGAAGAGGAAGCTCCGCGCTGCGGCCGAAGTGGCCCATCGCTCGGTCAGCGAGTTCGTGCTGGCCACGGCGCTCACACGCGCCGAGGAGTTGCTGAGCGAGCAGCGGGACCTGCGGCTAACCCGGGCGGAGTGGACGCGGTTCGTGCAGGCGCTCGATGCGCCGCCGCGCTCGCATGCCCGCATGGAGAAGCTGCTGCGTGAGCCGAGCGTTTTTGAGCGCCCTTGAGCTTGCGCATCGAGAAGCTGACGCGCCAGCACGTTCTCGACGGTTTCGACTGCGGCCACGAGGCCCTCAATCGCTTTCTGCTCCGCTTCGCGTGGCCGAATCAGCAGGCCAACGCGTCGCAAACCTACGTCGGCCTCGATGACAATGCGGTGATCGGCTTCTACACGCTCGTCGTCGGCGAAGTTGCGTACGACGGCTCGTCCGAGCGCCTGACCAAGGGCCTGGCGCGCCATCCGGTTCCGATCATTCTGCTCGCTCGTACGGGCGTTCGCGTGGCCATGCAAGGCCGCGGGATCGGCGCCGCCCTAGTCAAGGATGCGATGCGGCGAACGATCGCGGCAGCCGACATCGCCGGCATCCGCGCATTCGTCGTCTACGCGAAGGACGACACCGCGTGCGCTTTCTACGCCCATCTCGGCTTCGAGTCCTTCACCGACTTGCCCCTCACGCTGTACCGGCTGATCAAAGACATCCGCGCGATGGCCGCGGCCGCACCGCCGAAGAAGTGGCCCGGCCCCTCGCGACCCACGTGACCGACCCAGGCGGATCCGCGTGCGCCCGAATTAGGGAGTCCTGGCGCAGCGGATCCCTACATCATTGGCTCGGAGCGAGGGGGCGTCGCCGCTCCGGTACCAAGGGACCAAGTAGGACGCGTCGTAGAGG
>CAZHED010000112.1:0-8586 GCA_964531095.1 uncultured Polyangiaceae bacterium
TCGCCATCCGCGAAGGCGGCCGCACCGTCGGCGCGGGCATCGTCACCAAGATCCTGGCATAACGCCGTGGCTGCGGGGCGAGTGACCGTGTCGCTCGCCTGCATGGAGTGTCAGGCACGCAATTATCGGACGACCCGCAAAGCCAGCCAGAAGGGTCAGCTCGAGCTGAAGAAGTTCTGCTCCAGCTGCAAGCGGCACACCACTCATAAGGAGACGAAGTAAGAAACAAGGTTCGAGCGGCCACGACGCGGAAAGGTTCCCAGCCCCTTACCCGTTGCGCCCAAGACGCACGAACCAGGTAGCCCAGCAGTTTAGGGGTTTAGCTCAGTTGGTAGAGCAGCGGATTCCAAATCCGCAGGTCGTGGGTTCGAGCCCCTCAGCCCCTGCCCCACGGTTCTGTTGGCGTTCTGTTTGCTCTGTTTTGCTTGCACGCGACGTAAGAAGAAGGCCATGGCCACCCAGGAAGACATCAAACGAGAAGGCGCCGACGAGGACGTCCCCGGGCAATCCGCGGACGCGCCGCGCGCGGGCGTCTCTTCCGAGGGGGCACCGCCCGGGGACGCGCCCGAGCCCGACGAGCACGGCCGCGTCGATGGTCTCGATGGCGAGGAGCGCGAGGAGGATGCGCAGGACGTCGCCGCTGCTGGCGCGGCCTCGCCGACGCAGCTCGGCCCGCGCCGCTTCGTGTACGCGGCCTACTTCGCCGGGGCGATCGCGATCGCGTTTCTCATGTCGAAGATGCTGAGCTTCGCGTGGCTCAAGCTGCAGAACTGGAAGCCGGCGGTGGGCGAGCCGCGCGACGAGCTCGTGATGCCGCTCGCAGGGCTCATCGGCGCGATCGCGGCGGTCTACTACTGGAAGCGGACGCGTGCGCGGCAGCTCGCCGAAGAAGTTGCGGTCGAGATGTCGAAGGTGACGTGGCCCACGCGCACCGAGGTGACGAACGGCACCTTCGTGGTAATCGTGACGACCGTCGTGTCCACCGTGTTCTTCGCGCTCATGGACAAGTTCTGGGGGTTTGTCACCAATCTCGTGTACGGGGGTAGCTGAGACGTCATGGCCAAGAAGTGGTACGTCATCCAGACCTACTCGGGCTACGAGGGCAAGGTCAAAGAGGCAATGCTCCAGCGCATCAAGGAGCACCACGTGGAAGATCGCTTCGGCGAGGTGCTCATCCCCACGGAGACGGTGACCGAGCAGCGGGCGGGCGGCAAGTCCCGCATTCGGCAGAAAACGAGCTTTCCCGGCTACATCTTCGTCGAGATGGACATGAGTGAGGAGATTTGGCACCTCGTCAAAGACACTCCGAAGGTCACGGGCTTCATCGGCAACCAGCGCCCGCAAGAGGTGACTCCGCCTCAAATCGACGACCTTCGCAAGAGCATCGTCGAGGGGGCCGTCAAGCCGAAGCCGCGCGTGAGCTTCGAGGCGGGCGACGAGATTCGTGTCATCGATGGCGCGTTCGCGAACTTCTCGGGCACGGTCGAGGAGGTCAAACCGGACAAGCAAAAGCTGAAAGTGAAGGTTTCGATCTTCGGCCGGGCGACCCCCGTCGAGCTCGACTTCAGCCAAGTCGAGAAGAGGGTCTGATGCGGCTCGTCCTCCGACTCAGGTGCCGAGAGGCGGCCATAGCCCCCAATGGTTCGAGCCGCGGGCTTGCGGTAGCCCGCGGCGTCGCGTTTTGTCCGTAGCCCCGGAAGAGAATCGTCATGGCGAAGAAAGTCTCAGGCATCGTCAAGCTCCAGCTTCCGGCCGGTAAGGCCAGTCCGGCGCCTCCCGTCGGTCCGGCGCTCGGTCCGCACGGCATCAACATCATGGCGTTCTGCAAGGAGTTCAACGCCAAGACGCAGGGGAGCGACATGATTATCCCCGTCGTCCTGACCGTGTACTCAGACCGCTCCTTCAGCATGCTGCTGAAGACTCCCCCCACCAGCGTCCTCCTGAAAAAGGCGGCAGGTTTGTCGACGGGCAAGAAGCCCGGCTCGGGCTCGAAGGAGCCGAACAAGGTCAAGGTCGGCAAAGTGACCATGAAGCAAGTGCGCGAGCTCGCGCAGCAAAAGATGGGCGATATGAACTGCACCGCGGTCGAGGCAGCGATGCGGACGGTCATGGGCACCGCCCGGTCGATGGGCATCGACATCGAGGAGTAAGCACCACCGCTCCGAGAAGCACCGCGGAGAAAGGTGGGAGGCGAAAGCCGAAAGGACGAGAATGCCAAAGGTACCGAAGCAGCGCGCGGCGGCCATCGCGGTGGCCGATCTGGCGCAAAAGTACAGCGTCGAGGAGGCCTGCGCCCTCGTAAAGAAGGCCAAGTACGCGAAGTTCGACGAGACCGTCGATCTCGCGGTTCGCCTTGGGGTCAACCCCAAGCACGCCGACCAGATGGTCCGCGGCGCGCTCGTTCTGCCGCACGGCACGGGCACGACCGTGCGGGTGCTCGTCTTCGCCAAAGGCGAGAAAGAGCGCGAGGCGCGCGATGCCGGGGCCGACTTCGCCGGCAGCGACGACTTGGTCGCGAAAGTCTCCGAGGGATTCCTCGACTTCGACCGAGTGATCGCCACGCCGGACATGATGGGAGCGGTCGGCAAGCTCGGTCGCGTTCTCGGGCCTCGCGGTCTTATGCCCAACCCCAAGGTCGGAACCGTGACGTTCGACGTGGGGGCCGCCGTCCGGGATGCCAAGGGGGGCAAGATCGAGTACCGCGTGGAGAAGGCGGGAATCGTGCACGCGCGGATCGGAAAGGTTTCTTTCAACGATCAAGCTCTCGCCGACAACGCGAAGGCGCTCATCGGTGCGCTCGTGCGGCAGAAACCGTCTACCGCCAAAGGGGCCTACCTGCGGAGCATCACGGTCAGCTCGACCATGGGCCCCGGATTCAAGATCGACCCGGCTCACTTCCTGAGCCAGGCCGAAGAGGGATGAGCAAGCGCCATGGATCGTGCAGCAAAAGGCGTTCAGGTCGGGGAGATCAAGGCCCGCTTCGACAAGATGACGGCCGCCGTCTTCGTCGACTTCAAAGGGATGACCGTCGAGCATGTGACCAAGCTCCGCGCCGAGTTCCGCAAGGCGGGCGTGGACTACCGGGTCGTGAAGAACACGCTCGTCAAGCACGCGTTGAAGGACGCGCCCTACAAGCAGAAGCTCGACGACGTTTTGGCGGGCATGACCGGCATTGCCTGGAGCTACGAGGACCCGAGCGCGGCGGCGAAGGTGGTCAAGGCCTTCCGAAAAGATCCGGCCGGCGAGAAGCTCCAGATCAAGGCGGGGCTCATCGAGGGCTCGCTCCTCGACGCAAAGGGCGTCGAAGATCAGCTGGCGAGCATGCCCGGCAAGAACGAGCTCCGCGCCAAGTTGCTTGCAACGATGCAAGCGCCGCTGCAGAGCTTCGTCGCGCTTCTCGCCGCCCCGGCTCAAAACTTTGTCTACTTGTTGTCGGCAAAGGAGCGCGGCGACCAGGGTTAGTCCGTTTCCACTTTTCCCGTTTCGAGATTACGGAGAATTTCAATGGCAGACATCACGCGTGAGCAGGTCGTCGATTTCCTTTCGAACATGCCGGTCATCCAGCTCTCGGATCTGATCAAGACGCTGGAAGACAAATGGGGCGTCAAAGCTGCGCCGGCGGCCGTCGCGGTTGCGGCGGGGGCGGGCCCTGCGGCGGCTGCAGCGGCTCCCGTCGAGGAGCAGACGGAGTTCAACGTCGAGCTCAAGGAGGCCGGCGCGAACAAGATCGCCGTCATCAAGGTGGTGCGCGAGATCACCGGCCTCGGGCTCAAGGAGGCGAAGGACCTGGTGGAGGGGGCACCGAAGACCGTGAAGGAGGGCGTCTCCAAGGCCGACGCCCACGAGATGAAGAAGAAGCTCGAGGACGCTGGCGCCAAGGCTGAGCTGAAGTAGGTGCTCGGAATTCGCGGAGATTTCAGAAACCGTCGGGGACGGTTGCGTCCTCGGGGGACGTCGGGCGGCGGTTTGTCTCTGCGGTCGCCCCGCCCGCTTGTGCCCGTCGAACGGCTGCGGCAAAGCCGGCAGCAACGGGTTTGGCGGCTGGGCCACCGATCTGCGGGCGAAAGCCCGCCCGGTCCGCCTGAGCTGTTTGCACAATTCTTTCCAGTGACTAGGCTACCGTCTCACCCGGCGGCGTGCCTTTTGCTTTACGCGGTCGAATTTCCTACTAAGGTCCCAGCGCGTCAAAGACCCGCGTCCGGCAAGAGCGCATGCCGGGCGATCCACGCAAGTTAGTCCCGTCCCGTGTCGGTGGGCCGCAAGGCACCGCCGCCGACGAAATCGTCAGGAGCAGCGATGGCGAGTGTCATCCAGTCCAACTTCCGCATTCGCAAGCATCTCGGACGTGTTCGGAAGGTCATCGAGGTCCCCAACCTCATCGACATTCAGAAAACGTCGTACGACAAGTTCCTCCAGTCCAATGTGCCGCAGACCGAGCGGTCCGAGGTCGGGCTCCAGGCGGTTTTCCGGAGCGTCTTCCCTATCAAAGACTTCAACGGGACGAGTGAGCTCGTCTTCGTCAGCTACAACCTCGAGAAGCCGAAGTACGACGTCGAAGAGTGCCGCCAGCGCGGCATGACGTACGCCGCGCCGATCAAGGTGACGACGCAACTGATGATTTACGACGCCCGCGACGGCGGCGAACGCATCGTGCGCGACATCAAGGAGCAGGAGGTCTACTTCGGCGAGATCCCGCTGATGACGGACACCGGGACCTTCATCATCAACGGAACGGAACGCGTCGTCGTCAGCCAGCTTCACCGCAGCCCCGGTGTCTTCTTCGATCACGACAAGGGGAAGACGCATTCGAGCGGGAAGGTGCTCTACAGCGCGCGGATCATCCCGTATCGCGGCTCGTGGCTGGACTTCGAGTTCGACCCGAAGGACATCATCTATGTGCGCATCGACCGGCGCCGCAAGATGCACGCAACCGTCCTCCTGCGAGCCTTGGGCTACTCGACGCAGGACCTCCTCAATTACTTCTACAATACGGAGGAGATTTATCTCGAGAAGGGCGCGAAGTACTCCAAGAGCGTCGAGTTCGATCTCTTGCCGGGGCAACGCGCGACTCGCGACATCAAGGTGGGCGGCGAGGTCATCGTCAAGAAGAACACGAAGTTCACCAAGGCCGCCATCAAGAAGCTTCGGGACTCCAAGGTCGATCGCCTTCCGATCGACGTCGAGGAGCTAATTGGCAAGGTCGCCGCGCACGACGTGGTCGACAAGGAAACCGGCGAGGTGGTCCTCGAGGTGAACGAAGAAGTGACCGAGGCCAAGCTCGAGAAGGTGCGCGAGGCCGGTATCGATCAGTTCAAGATTCTGTTCATCGACGGCCTGAACGTCGGCTCGTACCTGCGCGACACCCTGCTCGCGGAAAAGGTCAAGACGACCGAAGACGGGATTATGGAGATCTATCGCCGCTTGCGTCCGGGCGACCCGCCCACGCTCGAGACGGCGAAGACGCTCTTTCACAACTTGTTCTTCAACCCCGAACGCTACGACCTTTCCAAGGTCGGTCGCCTCAAGCTCAATTACAAGTTTTACCGCGATTTGGCCGAGGATCAGCGCCCGTCGCTCGATACGGCGGTGCTCACTCCGCAAGACATTCTCGAGACCGTGCGGCACCTCATCGAGCTCAAGAACGGGCGCGGTTCGGTCGACGACATCGACCATCTTGGCAATCGTCGTGTACGCGCGGTCGGCGAGCTGATGGAGAATCAGTATCGCATCGGCCTCGTGCGCATGGAGCGCGCCATCAAAGAGCGCATGAGCATGTCGCAGGAGATCGACACGCTGATGCCGCACGATCTCATCAACGCGAAGCCGGTCAGCGCGGTCGTGAAGGAGTACTTCGGCAGCTCGCAGCTGTCGCAGTTCATGGATCAGACCAACCCGCTGAGCGAAGTGACGCACAAGCGGCGCCTCTCGGCGCTCGGCCCGGGTGGCCTCACGCGCGAGCGCGCCGGATTCGAAGTGCGCGACGTGCACCCGACGCACTACGGCCGCATCTGCCCAATCGAAACGCCGGAAGGTCCGAACATCGGTCTCATCGCGTCGCTGTCGACCTTCGCCCGCGTCAACGAGTTCGGCTTCGTCGAGACGCCCTATCGGCGCGTCGCCGAAGGGAAGATCACCGACGACGTCGCGTGGTACTCCGCGCTCGAAGAGGAAGGGAAGTACATCGCCCAGGCCTCGGCGATGGTCGACGAGCGCAACAAATTCAAGGAGGCTCTCGTCAGCGCGCGCCTCAACGGCGACTTCCACATGGTCACGCCGGACATGATCCAGCTGATGGACGTGGCGCCGAACCAAATGGTGAGCGTGGCCGCCGCGCTCGTGCCGTTTCTCGAGCACGACGACGCGAACCGAGCGCTCATGGGCGCGAACATGCAGCGGCAGGCGGTTCCGCTGATCCGAAGCCACGCCCCCTTCGTCGGTACGGGCATGGAGGGAAAGCTCGCGCGCGACTCGGGCGTGTGCACGCTCGCTCGCCGCGACGGTGTGGTCGAGAGCGTCGACGCGACGCGCATCGTCGTCCGCCCCGACAGTGACAAGCCGGAGATCCCGGACATCTACCCGTTGATGAAGTTTCAGCGGTCGAATCAGTCGACTTGCTACAACCAAGCGCCGATCGTCCGAGCGGCCGACCGTGTGAAGGCCGGCGACGTGCTGGCCGACGGTCCGAGCTGCGACATGGGAGAGCTGGCGCTCGGGCAGAACGTGTTGGTCGCGTTCATGCCGTGGCAAGGCTTCAACTTCGAGGACTCGATCCTGGTTAGCGAACGCATCGCAAAGGACGACGTGTTCACGTCGATCCACATCGAAGAGTTCGAATGCGTCGCCCGCGACACCAAGCTCGGGAAGGAAGAGGTGACTCGCGACATCCCGAACGTCGGCGAGGAGGCTCTGAAGGACCTCGACGAGAGCGGGATCGTCCGCATCGGCGCCGAGGTGAAGCCGGGCGACATCCTGGTCGGAAAGATTACGCCCAAGGGCGAGACGCAGCTCAGCCCGGAGGAGAAGCTGCTGCGGGCGATCTTCGGCGAGAAGGCCGGGGACGTGCGCGACAGCAGCCTGCGGGTACCGCCTGGAGTGAGCGGCATCGTGATCAACGCGCGCGTCTTCTCGCGCAAAGGAACCGAGAAGGACGAGCGCTCCAAGGACATCGAGGACCACGAGCGCGCGCGCCTCGAGAAGATGCGCGACGAGGAGATCAAAATCCTCCGCGACTCGTTCTATCGCCAGATCCGCAGCCAGCACGTCGGGTCGACGACGACCGGCAAGCTCGTGGACGACAAGGGCAAAGTCCTGCTGCAGAAGGGGGTTACCCTCGACGCGGACGGACTCGAGAACGTTCCCCGAAAGTACTGGACGGAGCTGCCCGTGGAGGGCGCCGAGGAGATCGCGCAGAAGGTCAAGGAGCTCGAAGAGATCGTTCAGCTCCGCGAGGACCACTTCCGCGACAAGATCGACCGGCTGAGCAAAGGCGACGAGCTGCCGCCTGGTGTCATCAAGATGGTGAAGGTCTACATCGCCATCAAGAGAAAGCTCCAGGTCGGCGACAAGATGGCCGGGCGCCACGGAAACAAGGGCGTCATTTCGCGCATCTTGCCCGAAGAAGACATGCCGTACCTGCAGGACGGCACTCCCGTCGACATCGTGCTCAATCCGCTCGGAGTCCCAAGCCGGATGAACGTCGGGCAGATCCTCGAGACCCACCTGGGTTGGGGAGCTCGGGTGCTCGGTGCCCAGCTCCGCTACATGCTCGAAGAGAAGTTCGGCGCCAACGCGATGCGCGACCACATCAAGAAGATCTTCGACGGCGACGAAGACGTGGCCAAGCTGCTGTCGAAGCTCAGCGAAGACGACGTTCGCCACCTTGCGTTCAAGCTGCGGCGCGGCATCCACTACGCGAGCCCCGTCTTCGACGGCGCGCAGGAGCGCCAGATCAAGAACACCCTCGGCCTCGCCGGCCTGCCGACCAGCGGGCAGACGGTGCTCTTCGACGGGCGCACAGGCGACGCCTTCGACCAGGAGGTCACCGTGGGGGTGATGTACATGCTCAAGCTGCACCACCTGGTCGACGACAAGATCCACGCCCGGTCGATCGGACCGTACTCCCTCGTGACGCAACAGCCGCTCGGCGGCAAAGCCCAGTTCGGCGGACAGCGCCTCGGCGAGATGGAGGTGTGGGCCATGGAGGCGTACGGCACGGCTTACGCGCTTCAGGAGTTTCTCACCGTGAAGAGCGACGACGTGCAAGGGCGAACTCGCATGTACGAAGCGATCGTCAAGGGCGAGTACAACCTCGAGCCGGGGCTTCCCGAGAGCTTCAACGTTCTCATCAAGGAGCTCCAGGCCCTGTGCCTGAACGTCGAGCTCATCGACGCGCCCAATCCGCGCGCTGAGCACGCCGCCGAGGAGTAGGCGTGCTTTCCAGCGGCGGCCGAGAAGCCGTCGCGCCAAGTGCCGCGACCATGAGGGAGCGGTCACGAGTTACCCGTTTTCGTCCGTAGGCAGACAGCAAAAGGAAGAACCGATGCGCGACATCTTCAGCTTCTTCGAGAAGCCCAAAGATCCGCTTTC
>CAZHED010000113.1:0-8305 GCA_964531095.1 uncultured Polyangiaceae bacterium
TGAAGGGCACCGGCATCCGGGTAAACGTGCTGTCGCCTGGGGCGGCGGCGACCGAACTCGCGAAGGAAGCCCTGGGCGAGGAGGGCCTGAAGGCCTACGGCGCGATGACTGCGCTCCAGCGCATGGCCGATCCGGCGGAGGTCGGGGCGGCGGCTGCCTTTCTCGCGTCGTCGGACAGCAGCTTCATGACCGCCAGCGAGGTCGCCGTCGACGGCGGCCTAGCGCAACTCTGACGCGCTACGCCCGGCACTTCATTCGATTATTCGGAGCGCCGTCGGGCTCGGTAAACTGAAGGAGAATATTATGCGCTACGCAATTGTCGGCTTCGGCAAGATCGGCGACGCTCTTGCCAAGGCGTTTGCCCGCAAGGGTATCGAAGTGTCCGTAGCAACCGCGCGCGATCCGGAAAGCTTTGCAGCCGATGCGGCCGCGATCGGACCTACGATTATCCCCAAAGAGCTGGCGGAAGCCGTCAAGGCTGCCGAACATGGACTTGGTCGAGTTCGACTGATGAATCGTGATCGCAGACATCACACGATCCGACGTGAACGGAAGCGGGAATATTCGATGAGCATCGAAGATAATGTCCAGACTGTGAAGGATTTTTTTGCAGCAATGGGCCGCAGCGATAAGCAAGGGCTGCTGGCGTGGTCCGCCGAAGATATTGAGTGGATCATTCCGGGAAAGGACTGGCCGCTGGCCGGCACGCACCGCGGGCCCGCCGGATTGGAGGGGTTGCTTCAGAAGGCTTCCGAAATGGAGATTTCATCCCCAACACCCCTGGAATACGTAGCGCAGGGAGACCGGGTTCTGGTCGTCGGCTTTGCTAGCGGAAGAATCAAAGCCACGAATAGGACGTTCGAGGACCATTGGGTCTTCGCCATTACCGTTCGAAAGGGCAAACTGACGAACATTCGGGAGTATATCGACACACAAGCACTGGCGCGGGCCTCCGAGACGGCTGCGAGCCCCAGGCCTTTATCCATCGAGACCGATATCACATGAAACGATTCGTAAAGTCGGTTGTGTGAGGGAGAGATTAACGGACACCATGGCCATCACGGACCGCACGGCGCAGATGTTCCCCCGGCTCACGTCGGCTCAGATCGACCGCATTTCTGGCAACGGGCAGCGGCGCAACGTCCGCGCCGGGGAGGTGCTTTTCGACGTGGGCGAACAGAACACGCCTCTCTTCGTCGTAGTGTCCGGCGCGGTCGCCGTCGTACGATTGATCGGCGATCGCGAGGAGCCGGTCCGGGTGTACCAACCGGGGGAGTTTACCGGCGAGGTCAACATGCTGTCGGCGCGACGCAACCTGGAGCGCGTGCGTGTGACCAGCGACGGAGAGGTCATCGTCGTCGACCGTGCCGCCCTGCATACCCTGGTGCAGCGGGACTCCGAGCTGAGCGAGATCCTGATGCGCGCCTTCATCCTGAGGCGGGGAGCGCTGATTTCCGCGGACAACAACGACCTGGTGCTGCTCGGCTCGCGACAGTCGGGGAGCACGCAGCGCATCCGTGAGTTCCTGAGCCGCAACGGGCAACCATTCACGTACGAGGACGTCGAGGCAGACCCGAGCGTGCAGGAGCTGCTCGACAGGTTTCACATCGGCGTCAACGACGTGCCGGTGCTCGTGTGCCGTGGCGGCCACCTCCTCAAGAACCCGACGATCGAGTCGCTGGCGTTGCAGATCGGCCTGAGCGCGGAGTTCGATCCAAAGGACGTGCGCGACGTTGTGATCGTCGGCGCGGGACCGGCGGGGCTCTCCGCGGCGGTCTACGGCGCGTCCGAGGGACTCGATGTGCTGGTGCTGGAGAGCACGGCGCCTGGCGGGCAGGCGGGCACAAGCTCTCGCATCGAGAACTACCTTGGTTTTCCCACCGGGATCTCCGGGCAGGCGCTGTCGGCGCGCGCGCTAGTGCAGGCGGAAAGGTTCGGGGCCGAGGTCGCCATCGGCCGCACGGTCGCCCGCCTCGACTGCGACAGGCGGCCTTACCGCCTCCATCTGGCGGACGGTCAGGTCCTGCGAACTCGAAGCGTTGTCATCGCCAGCGGAGTGAGGTACCGAAGGCCCGAGCTTCCGTCGCTCGCGAGCTTCGAGGGGGCCGGCGTCTTCTACTCGGCCACCCACCTCGAGGCTCAGCTCTGCAGAGGCGAGGAAGTCGCCATCGTGGGCGGAGCCAACTCTGCGGGGCAGGCCGCGGTTTTCCTCGCGACCTTCGCCAAGCAGGTAACCATGCTGGTGCGCGGTCCCAGCCTTGCCGCCAGCATGTCGCGCTACTTGATCCAGCGCATCGAGGACGCAACCAACGTCACCGTGCTGGCGCGCACCCAGATCGACGCGCTCGAGGGCGACGATGGCCTCCAGCGGATCGGATGGCGCCACCTCGACAGCGGTGAGCGGGAGACGCGCAGCATCCGCAGTCTGTTTCTGATGACCGGCGCAGATCCCAACACGGGCTGGCTCGAACGCTGCGTGTCCCTTGACGAGAAGATGTTCGTGAGGACCGGCCTCGAGCTGCGCCCCGAAGATCTTGCGAGTCCCAGATGGCCGCTGCCCCGCCCTCCGTACCTCATGGAGAGCAGCATCCCCGGCGTGTTCTGTATCGGTGACGCCCGATCGAACAGCGTCAAGCGCGTGGCCTCCGCCGTCGGTGAGGGCTCGATCTGCGTGCAGATGGTGCACCGCACGCTCCAGGAGATGTGAAGGACCGCCGACGGATCAGGCTCGAGGCACCTGCGTGCGAACGCATCCAAAAGGACCACACCCATGAGCAGGCAGAGAACTGGAACCGTCATCAAGGAGAGAGTCACATGACAAGCGTCGCGCAACCGAAAGACAAGGCGGAGTCAACCAAGGTTCCGGTCCCACCCCCGATCCAGGCGATCGTCGACGCGAAGGACCGGACCCACGGCGACCGGCAGCTCGACGCGGGCCGGCACCCCGGCGAGCTGCTGGCGTTCCTCGGCCTAAGACCGGGGATGCGCGTCGCCGAGCTGGCTGCCGGCGGCGGCTACACCACGGAGCTACTGGCTCGTGCCGTCGGGACCACGGGGAAGGTGTGGGCGCAGAACAACGCGATGTTTCTCAAGTTCATCGACAAGCCCTGGGCGGAGCGCTTGGCCAAGCCCGCGATGAAGAACGTGGTGCGCTCGGACCGCGACCTCGACGCCCCGCTGCCGCCCGACGCCAAGAACTTGGACGCCGTCGTGATCGTGCTCTTCTACCACGACTCGATCTGGATGGGCGCCGACCGGGACAAGATGAACAGGGCCGTGTTCGATTCGCTCAAGCACGGCGGGCAGTACGTCGTCGTCGACCACAGCGCCCTCGAGGGTCACGGCAAATCCGACGTGAAGACGCTCCACCGCATCGACGAGCTGTCGGTGATCCGCGACATGGAGCGTGCGGGCTTCATGCACGCCGCCGACGCCGACTTCCTGCGTAACCCCGCCGACACACGCGACTGGAGCGACTCGCCGAGTGACGCCGGTGAGAAGCGCGGAACCAGCGACCGCTTCGTGGCGAAATTCGTGAAGCCCTGACGCGCGGCTACTCGAGGCCATGAATTCGTCTAGGGCACTCATATGCGCCCGTTGCCTGCAGATCGGTTGTGCGCGGATCGCAGGTTTCCGGGTGAGATGGCGAGCGTCGGTGGGCGGGCCGGTGGCGGGCGCTCCCTCAAGCACCAGTGGCTGTACCTCAACATCCTCGACACCATGGCGCGACCGACCGTCGAGGCCCAGCACGTCCGCTGGCGCGCTCTCGTGGCGAGTCCTTGCCCGCGGCAGGCGCCGCGCGGGTCTGGGTCCGTTTTCGTGAGCAGCCGGCGCACACTGCTCGCGCTCGAGGCGGGCGGTGCATCACGCGCTGATGGGAATCTTCGAACGCTTCCGCCGGCCATTCCCCCCCGAAGCGCGCGAGCAGCTCGCAATGACCGCGTGCCCGACGGTCACCTGGTACGAGCATTCGTCCCTGTCGAACGGCCATATCTCGCGCGATGCGAGGGGGGCGTACTGCTCGCGCAGCTCAAGCTCGGTAGCGACGACTGGAGCGGTGAGTTCGACGAGGTCGCGCAGGATGTCAGGAGGGCGCTCTCAGCCGGTGTGCGCCCGGTGCATCGAGCGGAACGTTGCGGGTCCCTCTCGGACTTGTTCGCCCCGTCGAATCCGGCCGTCGCGATCCTTCCTGGCGTCGTCGTGTGGGTCTTTCATCACGGGACCCTGGAGTGGACGCGATCGCACGAAACCGCGACCCCGCGATCCGTGGAAGCGCGGCGTGCCATCGAAGGCAACGGTGCGACGCGCATCGGTTCCCACAGGCGACGATCGCGCTTGCGCGACCGATCCGCCGCGGAAGTTTGCGATCGGTTCCAGCGGGGGCTCTGGACGCGGTTCGACATTCCACGGTGGCGCCAGCGGGCATCATCGATGATCGCGAGGAGGACTGTGCCAGCTGGGCCGCCCCGTCTGACTCAGGGACACCGCAAAGCGGCATTGTCGAGCGTGTATCATCAATAATCTTCATGAGTGAGTATCCAGGCAAGGGCTTGCGGCGTCCTCGGTCCGTTGGACGCGACCGCCACGTTTATCGAAATCGCGGTCGGGCCGCAGCCATCGCACGGGTAGAGGGTGGAAGTGCCAGTTTATTGACGTTCGGCCGACGGTCTATTGACGGTGCGAAGCCCCGAGTCTCGGTTTGCCTCGGTCTGACGTGCGATATCGTGGAATCGTACGCGGGCCCTGAACTCGGTTGGGTGATGGCCGTAGCGACTTACATACGTATTGGAGGCTGTGCATGGGGGTTCCCTTCAGGGTCAGAGCATCGACGCTTGTGCTCGCGGCATTCACCTCGACTCTCTTCGCGTGTCCCACGAACTCCGAGGACGGCGGAGGCAGCGGCGGAGGCAATGACCCCGACGCCGGGGGCTCTCCCTATGGGCAGTACGCGGTCGACGCCGGCACTACCGACGCCCTTCTCGCAGTGGACACGTCCGCCGAGGTGGCGCCGAGTGCGGATGCTGCGGGCGGCGCGGAGGCCTCGACGACCCCGACATGTGAGGTGGGCAACGGCGGCTGCGCCCCCAACGCGACGTGCGCGTCGACCAGCGCGGCACTCGTCTCCTGCGTATGCCACACGGGATATGGAGGTGATGGCCGGTCATGCGCGCCGGTTGACGCCTGTGCAACGACCCATGGCGACTGCGACCCGAACGCCACGTGCACGTCTACGGGCCCGGGCACGAACTCCTGCGCCTGCAACACGGGCTACTCCGGAAGTGGCACGGTCTGCGCCCCCGTCGACTCGTGCGAGCAGAACAACGGCGGGTGCGACCCGAACGCCACGTGCACGTCCACGGGCCCGGGCACGAATTCCTGCGCTTGCAATGCCAACTACACCGGTGACGGCAAGACCTGCACGGGCGTCGACGCGTGTGCGGTCGCCAACGGCGGCTGCGCGACCACGGCCGCGTGCACCTCCGCCGGTCCCGGCAAAGCGATGTGCGCGTGCAATGCCGGGTATTCGGGGAGCGGCACCGTGTGCGCTCCGATCAACTCGTGCGCGACGAACAATGGCGGGTGCGACCCGCACGCCACCTGCACCGGCGCCGGCGCGGGGACCAACACATGCGCCTGCAGCACCGGTTACGCCGGGAATGGGAAGATCTGCACTGCGATCAACAGCTGCGCGACCGCCAGCGGCGGCTGCGATGTCAACGCGACTTGTACGTCGACAGGACCGGGAACCAACACATGCGCCTGCAAAACCGGGTATTCCGGGACCGGAACGGTGTGCGCTCCGGTCAATGCCTGCAATACGAACCGGGGGGGATGCGACCCGAACGCGGCCTGCACATCTACGGGTCCCGGAACGAACACGTGCGCGTGTAACGCGGGGTATGGCGGGAACGGATCAACGTGTGTCGGCATCAATACGTGCGCCACGAGAAACGGCGGATGCGCCCTGACGGCCCGCTGCACGTCCACCGGGCCGGGAACGAATACGTGCGCGTGCAATGCGGGCTATTCCGGCAACGGTGTCACCTGCATTCCTGTCGACAGCTGCGCCGCTAACGGTGGTGGATGCGACGTCAGTGCCCGTTGCGTGGACACGGGTCCGGGGACCAACTCATGCGCTTGCAACACGGGGTACTCGGGGAGCGGCAGGTCGTGCACGCCGATCGACAGCTGCCTCACCAACAGCGGCGGATGCGATCCGAACGCAACCTGCGCCTCCACCGGCCCGGGCACCAACACGTGTACGTGCCGGGCGGGATACTCGGGGAGCGGCACCGTTTGCACCGCGATTGACTCGTGCAACAGGAGCCACGGTGGATGCGACCCGAACGCGACCTGCACCTCGACGGGCCCCGGAACGAACAGCTGCGCGTGTGACGTCGGGTACAGCGGGGACGGTCTCACCTGTACGGGCATCGACTCGTGCGCCATGGGCAACGGTGGGTGTGCCGTCACGGCCCGCTGCACTTCGACGGGCCCCGGCACCAACTCGTGCGCGTGCAACGCCGGCTACTCCGGCGACGGAATCACCTGCACGTCGATCGACAACTGTCTCACGAGCAATGGCGGCTGCGACACGAACGCAGCATGCGCGCAGACGGGGCCGGGCACCAACTCGTGCACCTGCAACACGGGATACAGTGGCGACGGCACCACGTGCAGCGCCGTCAACCCGTGCCTGACCAACAATGGCGGCTGCGACACGAACGCAGCATGCGCGCAGACGGGGCCGGGCACCAACTCGTGCACCTGCAACGCGGGATACAGTGGCGACGGCACCACATGCAGCGCCGTCAACCCGTGCCCGACCAACAATGGCGGCTGCGACACGAACGCGACGTGCGCGCAGACGGGGCCGGGCACCAACTCGTGCACCTGCAACGCGGGATACAGTGGCGACGGCACGATCTGCACACTCATCTCGTCCGTGACGCTCTCGGACTTTGGCAACGGGTTCGACTTCGATACGTCAATGCTCGTGGCGCGTAATTCCGGATCCGTTGACCTCTACAAGTTAATAAATTTTGGTGTCGCGAATGGCGCGACGCAAGTGGACACGGGCATTTCCGCTTCGAGCTTAGCGTCGGTGCATTGTAACGCGTCGGACGGACGAACATATTCGAGCATTTCGATCGACTATTCCCAGCCGAACTCCACGGTCATCTGCCTCCATTCCTCGGCCGGTAGCTACTTCAAATACATTGGCGAGCAAAGCTGCTGCGGTAGGATCACGCTCGACTATGCTCCTGGCAACTGATCCCGTATGGTCCCAAAAACGCGATCTCGGACTCACGCGCCGTTTCGACATGCCGCCAGACCCGAGTTGGCGCACGAATCGAATGGTCGGCGTGATCTGATCACCGACTTCGGCACGGCGCAAAACTACGCCTCTCGGGGCCCGAAATCTCGACTTCACCCGGTTCTCCACCCCTGGGTTCGGGGACGGCACGCGATCGGCGCCGGCACCTTCGTCCTCCGACACGAGCGGCCCGGCGCGCATCCCGCGCACGCGTCAAGCGCCGTCGTCCACGCTGACAGCACAGCGGTATGGTCAGAGCGTACGGAGGGAGACCGCGCAGGCACGGCGGCCAGCGTCGGCTTGCACGAGCGCTGCGCCTCCGGTGCCAGCTCCGAGTGTGCGGCTCGCTTCGGCCGCGCAGAGCACACCACCGCTGCGATCGTCGACGCCTCTCGCGCCTGCGCCCGCGCCCGATCCGTCGGTCGATTTTCGCGCCGCGATGGCTGCCCTCGACGTCGGCGACAACCACCAGGCCGCGGCGGCGTTCGCTAGCTTCGTCGAGAGGCATCGCTACCAGGCGGGGTTCCGACACGCGGAGGTGGAGAATTTGTCGCGGTGAGGCAGCGCTTGCGCCGCGACAAGCACATCGCCGTCGAGCGCCTCCCACGCGACCGAAAGGATTGCGAGTGGCACGGGGGCCCGGTCTTCAATCTCTGAGCAGACGGGTAAGCGTCTCGAGCGATGTTCCGGCGACGCCGGACCGGGCGCGGGCCCGATTCAAGGATGCCTGGCCCCCCGCGAGGCGCGGCTATCGCTTGACAAGCTCGATCCGAGATCGCGAAGCTCGCCGCCGATCCCCCCTTGTCCGCCGTGACCTTGCCCCCTTCCACCATGAATCCACCATGAACGCTGTCCGCCATCGCCTCCTTGTCAGTCTCTTCACGTGGGCCATCGCGCTGGTCGCAACCACGGCGGCCGGCGCCGACGCACCCAGCCCGCGCGAGCGGCTGCTGGCCGACCTCGGCTGGCGTTTTCACCTCGGCGACG
>CAZHED010000114.1:0-1371 GCA_964531095.1 uncultured Polyangiaceae bacterium
CGCGCGCCTCCCTGGCTCGGAGGTGCACCGGTCCACGTGGAACGCGCGCCTCCCTGGCTCGGAGGTGCACCGGTCCACGTGGAACGCGCGCCTCCCTCGCTCGTAGGTGCACTGGTTCACGGGGCACGCGTACCTCCCTCGCACGTACGTGCACCGGTCCACGGGGCACGCGTGCCGCCCCGGCTCGTACGTGCACCGGTCCACGGGGAAGGCTCGCGGGCATCCGCGCAAGAGCTCCTGACTGGAGGGTGCCCGGCCGTTCAGGTACCTTCCATCGCCAGCAAGATGCCCAGGCAGACAGCAGCGGCTAGGCGTGTCGAGGATGGCGGCGTGCCGCTGAGGGTGGCTTCCAAGACGGACGGCGGCCGTCCGTTCATCAAGTGGGCCGGAGGAAAGCGCCAGCTCCTGTCCTCCTTGCTCCAGCACGCACCTCACGATGCGCCCACGTACTTCGAGCCGTTCGTCGGGGGCGGAGCGTTGTTCTTCGCCCTGCGCCCCCAGCGCGCCGTGCTTGCGGACGTGAACGAGCGCCTGATTCGTACCTACCGAGGGGTCAAGAACAACGTCGACGACGTGATCCGCCAGCTTCGGGCGCTCCCGCACACGCCCGCCTTTTTCTACCGATTCCGCGAGGAGAAGATCGACGGTGGAACGGACGCGAACGTCGCGGCCTGGTTTATCTACTTGAACAAGACCGGCTTCAATGGGCTCTATCGCGTCAACCGGGACAACCGCTTCAACGTGCCCTTCGGACGCTACGCAAACCCGACGATTTGTGACGAGCCGACGCTCCGCGCCTGCTCGGCGGCGCTCGCGGAGACCGAGCTGCTCGTCGAGGACTTCGCGAAGGTCGCTCCAAAGGCCAAGCGTGGTGACTTCGTCTATTTCGACCCGCCGTACGTGCCCCTGTCGACGACGTCCTCATTCACATCGTACACCTCCCGGGGCTTTGGCGAGGCGGAACAGGCGCGCCTGCGCGATACCGCGCGCAAGCTGAAGAAACGCGGCGTCCGCGTGCTGCTCTCGAATTCCTCGGCTCCGTCCGTTCGCAAGCTCTACGCGGAGGGCTTCGACATCGCCGAGGTGTCGGCCACGCGGCTGGTCAACAGCAAGGCGACCGCGCGCGGCGCGGTCGTCGAGCTGCTCATCACCTAGCAACGGCCGGCCGCGCGGTGGCGGGGGCTAGTCAGCGGCGCGCCAGTCGACAACGACCGCCATCGAGGAACGACAAAGTTCGCCAGAACGAGTAGAAGGGCGGCGATTTTCGCCGAGACCAAGCGATGGCGCCGTCGGCCGCGCGACGGATACTCCAGTATCTTGAGCGCGGCCGGCGACGCCAGCGCGCCGGTATCGGCGAAAAGCGCCGCCCTT
>CAZHED010000114.1:1471-7608 GCA_964531095.1 uncultured Polyangiaceae bacterium
CTACGGCCGGCGACGCCAGCGCGCCGGTATCGGCGAAAAGCGCCGCCCTTCTACGGCCGGCGACGCCAGCGCGCCGGTATCGGCGAAAAGCGCCGCCCTTCTACGCCATGGTTGCGTTGACGCCCGCTTCCACAGCCGAAACCGCCGCAGTCTTCAGCGAGATCTCGCCGCCGCCCGGAGGATCGTAGGGCGCGCGTCCCACCTGCTCCGTGCGGCAGCGATCGTCGAAGATGCCGAAGAGGTACGCCTTGAGGCAGTAGCCGAAGATGCTCGGCTGGTTGAGCTCGGGGTGGATGAGGTGCGCGATCTTCTCGTGCGCGGCCGCCAGCTTGCTCCAGTGCAGGCCCGCGCTCTCATGGTGCGCGGTGTGGTACCCGTTGTTGAAGACCAGCCAATTGCCGAGCTTCGATACGAAGTTCCGCGAGTGATTGTGCTCCGACCAGGGGTCGGTGTGCACGTGCTGGATATAATTGATGAAGATCATCGACCAGTTCGCGAAGAAGGCTGGGATGAGGAACCCGAACCCGTAGACGAGCGCTCCCACCTTGGGCCCGCGGAGTGCCAGCGCAAGCGCCAGTAGGCCCAGGTGCGCGCCGCCTACGGTCAGCCACTGCGACACGATCTGCCGATAGAGCCCCGGATTGCCTGCTTTCGCCTTCGCCACGTACTCATCGAGCACCGGCTTTTGCCAGTAAGCCGAGACGAAATAATACGTGCTCGCGATGAGCCAGGTGTTCTTCTTCGAGTAGCGCCACGTGATCGTCGCGTCCCCGGCCTTGTTCACGTACTTGTGGTGATTCAGGTTGTGCGATGGGATCCATACGTACGTGGGGAACAGATAGAAGATGCTGAGCCAGGCGGCGTAGAACGCGTTGACCCGACGGCTCTTGAAGGTCGGGCAGTGGTTCTGGTTGTGACTGAACACGCCCGCGCAAAAGCCGAAGTACAAGCTGACGGGGAGCACCCACGGCACGAGCCGGGGAAACGCATAGGGGGCAAACCCGGCGAGCGGAAAGAAGACGAAGGCCCAGATCAGTGTTCGCCAATCAGCACGATGACGCACCAGCATGCGGCTACCTCTAAACGGGCGGGAGGGTACGCCGGCCGGCACCCTCGTGGCATCACCTTTTGGTCACGGGCGCTGCGCACAAGCGTTCGCAGTCCCCGGTCCCGGCCGTCCGGCCCCCCCCATCAATCCTTTCGACGAACGCCGTCGGCCGTCGTGAGCACGTCGTAGAGCTCTGGCCTGCGGTCCCGAAAGAATCCCCACGAAGCGCGCGTTCGCGCCAGGGAGTCGAGGTCGAACGCGGCGACCACCACGCCTTCCTCGGTTCGCCCGAGCTCGGCCACCTTGTCTCCGCGGTGATCGGCGATGAACGACGAGCCATAGAAAAGCTGGCCGCCCTCGTCGCCCGTGCGGTTCGCCGCCACGACGGGAACGACGTTCGACACGGCATGCCCGATCATCGCGCGCTGCCACGGCTCGCGCGTGTCGAGCTGCGGTTCGTGCGGCTCGCTTCCGATCGCCGTCGGATAGAACAGAAGCTCGGCTCCAAGAAGCATCATCGCCCTCGCCGATTCCGGAAACCACTGGTCCCAGCAGATGCCGACGCCGAGCGCTCCGAAGCGGGTGCGCCATACCCGAAAACCCGTATCGCCCGGACGGAAATAGAACTTCTCTTCGTATCCCGGGCCGTCGGGGATATGGCTCTTGCGATACACGCCGAGCAAAGACCCGTCCCCGTCGATCACCGCGAGGCTGTTGTAATACGCTTGGCCCGCGCGTTCGAAGAACGAAACCGGTATGACGACCCCGAGCTCGAGCGCCACTTGGCGCATACGGGCCACGGCCTCGTCGCCGTCGACCGGCCGCGCCTCGGCGAACCAGTCGCCGTTTTCTTCGCGGCAAAAGTACGGCCCCTCGAAGAGCTCCGGCGGGAGGATCACCTGGGCGCCCCGAGCAGCCGCGGCGCGCACGTGCGCTTCGATGCGCGCGATGTTCTCGGCGCGCGACCCGCCCAGCGGACATTGAATCGCGGCCACGGTGACCATGCGCACCATGCGCACCGCGGTCGTCGGTCGCGTGGTCACGGCGACGTCCTCGGCTGCTGTTGCGTGATGCAGTGAAGCGCGCCTCCGCCGGTCAGGAGGGCGCGAGCGTCGATGCCGATCGATCGCCGCCCCGGGAACAGCGCACCGATGCTCTCGACGGCCTCGTCGTCCCAGGGCGCGCCGTAGGTGGGGACGACGACGCTCGCGTTCGTGACGTAGAAGTTCGTGTAGCTGGCGGGCATGATCGTCCCGGCGGAGTCGAGCACCCGCCCCGGCGACGGAATCCGGACCACGTCGATCTTTCGGCCCCGCGCGTCGCGAAGGCCATCCGCCTCGCTCAAGAGCGCGCGGAGGGCATCGCGGTTCGGATCGTCGGCCACTCGTGGCTCCATGGCTACGACGACGCCGGGACGAACGAAGCGCACCACCGTGTCGACGTGACCGTCGGTGTGATCGTTCAACAACCCGGCACCGAGCCACAGCACCTTGTCGACTCCGAGCGATCGGCGGAGCACCGTCTCCACTGCGAGCTCGTCGACGCTACCGTTTCGGTTCGAGTTGAGCATGCACTGACGCGTGGTCAGCGCGCTGCCCTCGCCGTCGACGTCGACAGCGCCCCCTTCGAGCACCCACGGCTCGCGGTAGGAGACCATCGCTGCGATCGCGGCAATGCGCTCGGCGACCTGGTCGTCGTGAGCGAGGTCGTACTTCCCACCCCATCCGTTGAATGCGAAGCGCACCGACGCTCCCGCCCCTCCCTCGCCCACGAGAAAGATCGGTGCCGTGTCGCGCAGCCAGATGTCGCCAAACAGTACCCGATGCAAACGGACGCGCTCGCCGGGCAGCATCGCGCGCGCGCGCGCCTCTTGCGCTTCGTCGGGCACGAGCACCTGCGCGGTCTCGCCTTCGGCGATCGCGGCCACCAGGCGCGCGAACGCGGCGCGCGCCGGGCAGAGGTGCTGCTGCCAGAGGTTCGAATCCGAGGGCCACGCAAGCCACGTCGCGGCGTGCGGCGACCATTCGGCCGGCATGCGAAAACCAGCGTCGCGCGGAGTCGTCACGCGCGCGGGTATAGCGAGCAGGGCGACCAGGCGCTAGAGAATCATACCTCGTGCGCACGATGAAGCGACGACAAGGCGAGCCGCTGGCGCCGCCGCTCGTGCCGGCGAGCACCTACGTCTTGTCGGGCGATCCGTCGAAGGCCGCCTTCGCGTATGGGCGCACCGCGAACCCCACGTGGTCGGCGCTCGAGGCCGAGTACGAAGCGATCGCGGGTGCACCTTGCCTCGCGTTCGCGAGCGGCATGGCAGCCTTCGCGGCGGTCGTGGACGCGCTCGTCCCGCGCGGGGCGCGCGTCGTGGCGCCCAGCGACGGCTACTACGCGCTTCGCTCGTTGCTCGGCGCCCGCGGCATCGACGCGCAGCTCGTGGCGTCGACCGATCCGCACGCGTTCGCGATCGCGGCCGCGAACGCCGCGCTCGTCTGGGTGGAGACGCCGACCAACCCTGGGCTCGATGTCGTCGACATCCGCGAAACCGCCGAGGCGTGCCGGCGCGCGGGGGCGCTGTTGGTGGTCGACAACACGCTCGCAACGGCGGCGGCGCAAGATCCGTTCGCAATGGGCGCCGACGTCGTCGTCGTATCGGCGACGAAGGGGACGAGCGGCCATAGCGACGCCGTGATTGGCCTCGCCGGGGCGAAGGACCCCGCCGTCCTCGACAAGCTGCGAACGGCGCGCACGCTCGGCGGTGCGATCCCGGGAGTGCTCGAGGCGTGGCTGTGTCTGCGCGGCTTGAAGACGCTCGAGCTTCGCGTCGCGCGGTCTTCCGAGTCCGCGCTCGCGATCGCGCGAGGGCTCCGCGAGCGGCTCCCCGTCCGGTACCCGGGCCTGCCCGATCACCCGCAGCACGCGCTGGCCGCGCGACAGATGACGTCTTTCGGGCCCGTCCTGACGTTCGATCTCGGCACACAAGAAAGCGCGGAGCACTTCTGCGCACGCCTTCCGCGCATCGTAGAGGCCACGAGCTTCGGCGGTGTGGAGACCACGCTCGAGCGCCGCGCGCGCTGGGGCGGAGACGCCGTCTCTCCGGGCCTCATCCGATTGTCGGTCGGCGTCGAGGCCCCCGAGAGGATCCTCGCCGAGCTACGGGGTGCGCTCTAGCGACGCTATCGCCCCTCGTCGGTGCCTGGTTCTAGACCGAGACGGACGGGAAATACGAAAGACGCTTTTCCGGCGGATGGGCACGCCTCCGACGGGATGGGCGCGAACGCCGCCACCAGCGCGCCGACGCATGCGACGAATGCCGGACCCAAGTCCGGATCGAGATCTTCGTCGCCCGCTTTGACCGTAACCCGCCCCTCCTCCGGTTTGGCCGTGAACACCAGGTCGACGAACGCGGGCGCGCGCACCCGACCTGCGCAATCGCACACGCGGTCCCGCGCCGGCACGAGGGCCGGTGACAGAGAACGCGCGATGACGCTCGACTCGTCGAACGCTTCCCGACGTACGTCGTTGGCACACACGACTACGACGCGCGCGTCGCCGCCGGCGAAGTCGAGCTTCCACGGCGAGGCACATGCGGCCGGGGCCTCGGGAGCCGCAACGCGCGCCTCCGGGCCCGCCGCCGACTGTGCATGGGCGGCCGATGGCGCGCTGACGACGGGCCCAGCCCCCGGACCGGTGCAGGCCAGGCACGCGACGAACGAGACGGACGCGGCTGCGGGCGCACGCACGTGCACCAGCGTATCAGCGGGCGGCGTTGGAGCGTGCGGAAGTTCCCAGGCGCCGCGCGAGCTCGACCAGCACCCGACGCAGGGCAATCGATCGCGAGCGCAGCCCCACGACCAATTGGTACATCGTGTCGGCCGCCAGGAAGACGACGCGCTCTTCGCCCTCGCTCTCGAAGGCCTGCGCGAGCCTGCCCGCTTCTTCGCGGAACTTCGCCGCGATGCTGCGGGCGCCCGCCTCGACGGACCCCTTTCCCGCGCCCGCGCCTCCGTCGAAGGTGGACCTCCGCGAAGCCTCGATGCTTGCCTCCAGCGACGCCAGGAGCGTTTGGGGCTGCTCGCTCGCTTGCCCCAGCCGATCGCCGTCGAGCGCTTGAAAAAAGCAACTCTGCGCGCCCGAGTGGCACGAGGGACACTCGGGCTCGCTCGAGTAGATGAGGACGTCCGCGTCGCAATCGGCCAGCACCCGCACCACGGCGGTCTCCTGACCGCTTGCGCGTCCCTTCTGCCAGAGCTCTCCGCGCGAACGGCTCCAGAACGTCGCGCGTCCTGTCTCGAGCGTCTTGCGAACGGCTGCGTCCGTTGCAAAGGCGAACATGCGGATCTCGCCAGTGATGTGGTCCTGCATGATGACTGGAACGAGTCCCTGGGCGTCGAACTTCAGCGGCAGCGGTGACATGGATCGCCTTGGCCCCAGGCTCAGTTAACCGGTCGCGTGTTTCCACGCGGTTACGGCGGTCCGATCGGGCATCGTCCGACCCGGCCGTGGGCTCAGCCGCCGGGCCCGTCGGCGCGGACGTACCACGTCACTTTCATTGCCGCGACCTCGACACCGGCGTCGTCTTGGAGCGTGACGCGGACGTCGAACGTCGTCTTCCGGTCGCGCTGCAGGCGCGCCGCGATCTCCTCGACCGCCTCGTCGAGCGATCCGCCGGCGCGTATGCGACCCCGCGCCGGCTTGCGGTATTCGATCGTGGCACTCTTGGCGACCGGCGTCGCCCCCGCGAGCGCCTGCCCGAGCTGCCGCAGCACGGTCGCACCGGAGGCGCTCTCGCCGAGGGTGAAGAGCGCCCCCGCATGGAGAGTACCGAGGTGGTTGTAGAGAGACTGGTTCTCCGCGAGGACGAGCGCCCCGTCCTCGTTCGGCTTGATTCCGATGTGCTTGGGAAACGGCAGCGCGGAGACGAGCGTCGACGCGGGATCGGGATCGGTCACGGGCACCCCTCTACGTCCCAGCAGGGACATCACGACTATAGGCGCGATCCCCGACAACCGCCCGCCGGCCTGGGCGCGCCGGCTCGCACCTCGCTACCGATTGATGAGAACGATGTCCGTCCGGCGATTGCGGGCGCGCCCCT
>CAZHED010000115.1:0-7169 GCA_964531095.1 uncultured Polyangiaceae bacterium
CTGCGATGCGCTTCTCCAGACGTCTTATAGCGGCATCTTGGGCTTCACGACCCAAAACCCGGGGCTCGGCGGGTACTGCTTGCCGAGGTGCGGCGGCTCGGATGCAAGTGCGTGCCCCGCGAGCTCGACCTGCTACACGCCGAGCACGGCAGGGTCGGACTGCGAACCGTTATGAGCGGCATCGGCCTTGCGGCGACAATGACATCTCTGGTCGTTGGCGGCTTTGTAGCCCTTGCCTGCGCCGCAGGTTGCAGCAGCCGACGCCCGCCTCCCGAAGCCACGACGGCCTCGTCGAGCCCGATCCAGGGCGGCACGAGCGACACGACACATTCGTTTGCCGTGGCTGTCATCATCGAACAAGACGGCGGAGGAGTCGTTCTTTGCTCCGGCGCATTGCTCGCCCCCAACCTGGTCGCCACGGCCCGTCACTGCGTGGCGCCGATCACGTCGACGGTCAGCGGCGGAATCGACTGCGCCACCTCGACGTTCGGCAGCGTCACGGCGGCGAGCAACTTGGCGGTGACCACCGACCCGACGGTCTCCGCAAGCAGCCCGGTTCAAAGTGTCAGCGAGATCATCGTCCCATCGGGATCGAACGAAACGCTCGTTTGTGGCAACGATCTCGCGCTCCTCATCCTATCGCAGGCGGTCACCCTTGCGCAGTACGTGACGCCGGTCATCAGTCCACCGATGACCGACCACAGAGCCTATACGACAACCGTGACCGCCATTGGCTACGGCATCGCCACGCCGTCGGACACGACTGGCGTGACTTCGGGAATCCGCCGTATCAAGGAAAACGTGGACCTGGTGTGCATCCCGAACGACACGAGCTTCGACGACTGCTTCCCGCTTGGTTCGCAGCAGATTTCGGCGAACGAGTTCGTGTCCGGCAATGCCACCTGCGGCGGCGACTCGGGGTCGAGCGCCTTCGAGCAACGAAACTTCAACAGCGGCAACTGGCTCAGCTTCGGTGTCTTGTCGCGCGGCGGCGTCGACACCGACGGTGGTACGTGCCTCCAGGGTACCTACACGCGCTTCGATGCTTGGGGCCCGCTCCTCGTCGACGCCGCCAACCGAGCCGCTTCGCTAGCTGGCTACAGTCCGCCCGGGTGGGCCAGTGCGTGGTCTCAGGCCGTCGACGCGGGCGACGACAGCTCGTCCCCAGGCGCGGAGAGTGGCTTGTCCTCGGCCCCAGAGGGTGGGCCACTCGCGGATGTAGAGGGTGGCGCATTCGAGGACGGCGACGATGGCTCACGAGGTTCCGAGGGTGGCTCGCCGGCAGTCGGGGAGGGTGGCGCCTCCGATGACGGCGAGGGGGGCCCACCGGCAGGCGCGGATAGCGGCCCACCCCTCACTTCGGACAGTGGCGCGCCCTCGGCCCCAGACGGTGGCCCGCCGTCCTCCACAGAGGACAGCGGGGCCTGCTCGCCGAACGGCGCGCAGTGCAACGACAACCGCGTCTGCTGCTCGAGCAACTGTCTGTCGGGCGACGAGGGGGTTACCTTCCTGTGTGTGCCCTGCGGTATCCGGAGCCCGTGCGACACGGGCTACGCGTGTCACGAGGGAATGTGTACCTTGACGGCAGACGGCGGAGGCAGTGCCGCGAACAGCAACCAGATGCAATCGACCGGCAGCATCGCCGCAAAGGGTTGCTCCTGCGGCATCGTCGGAGCCAGACCGGCCAAGCCCATGCCTTGGCGCGAGACGCCGGCGGGGTTTTTCTTCGCCGCCCTGTGGCTCGCTCGCCGACGGCGTGGACTCTCCCCTCCGACCGGGCGGACACCGTTCCGAGCCAAGAGCCCCTTCCACTCGAAAGCCTCACCCCCGCAAAGCCCCCCCCTCCGCGTGAACGGTGCCTACTCGTCTTCCGTCGCGCGCAGCTTCGCCAGCACCCCGAGGTCTTCGAGCGTCGTCGTATCGCCCTTGGTCTCGCCTCCGGCGGCCACCTCTTTCAGGAGGCGGCGCATGATCTTGCCGCTCCTGGTCTTGGGCAGCGCGTCGCTGAAGCGGATCGAGTCGGGGCGCGCGAACTTGCCGATTTCCTTGTCGATGTGCGCCGTGAGCGAGTCTTTCAGATCGCGCCCCGCCTTCTGACCTTGCTTGAGCGTCACGAAGACGACGAGCGCCTGTCCCTTGAGGTCGTCGGGCCGTCCGACCGCGGCCGCCTCGGCCACCGCGGCGTGGCTCACGAGCGCGCTCTCGATCTCGGCGGTGCCGATGCGGTGGCCGGCGACGTTCAGAACGTCGTCGATGCGACCCACGACCCAGAAGTAGTCGTCCTCGTCGCGACGAGCGCCATCGCCGGTGAAGTAGACGTTCGGAATCACATCCCAGTACGTCTTGAAGTAACGCTCGTCGTCCCCCCAAAGGGTGCGGGCCATCGACGGCCAAGGGCGCCGGATGACGAGCTTTCCGCCCTCGTTCGCCGCACACGGTTCGCCGCGATCTTTGACCACGCCGATGTCCACGCCGAAAAAGGGCAGCCCCGTGCTCCCTGGCTTCGTGAAGACGGCACCCGGTAGCGTCGTGAGCATGATGGCGCCGGTCTCGGTCTGCCACCAGGTGTCGACGATCGGGCAGCGCTCGCGGCCGATGACCCGGTGGTACCACATCCAGGCCTCGGGGTTGATCGGCTCGCCGACGCTCCCGAGCAAGCGCAAGCTCGAGAGATCGTGCTTCTCCGGCCACTCTTCGCCGGCGCGAATGAACGCCCGGATGGCGGTCGGCGCCGTGTAGAGGATGCTCACGCCGTGGCGTTCGATGATCGACCAGAACCGCGCCCAATCGGGGAAGTTGGGCGCGCCTTCGTACATCATGCACGTGGCGCCGCACGAGAGCGGCCCGTACACGATGTAGCTGTGCCCGGTCACCCAGCCGACGTCGGCCGTGCACCAGTAGACGTCTTCGTCGCGCATGTCGAAGACGTACTTGGTCGTGACGTGCGTGCCGGCCAGGTAGCCCGCGGTCGTGTGCAGCACCCCCTTCGGCTTTCCCGTGGATCCCGACGTGTACAGAATGAAGAGCGGGTGCTCCGCGTCGAACGCCTCCGGTGACTTCGCGCTCGCCAGGCTGGCCGCGGTCGGAGCGCGGGCCAGCCAGTCGTCCCACCAGACATCACGGCCCTCCTGCATGACGACCGGCGCCTCGCTCGGTCCGATGCGACGCAAGACGACCACTTTCTCGATGCACGGCGTCTGCTGGATGGCCGCGTCGGCCATCGTCTTGAGCGGGACGACGTTGCCCCGCCGCCACGCACCGTCCTGCGTCAAGAGCACCTTGGCACCGCAATCGTTGATCCGATCGCGGAGCGCATCCGAGCTGAACCCTCCGAAGACCACCGAGTGCGCAGCGCCGATGCGCGCGCAAGCGAGCATCGCCACGGCCGCCTCGGGAACCATCCCCATGTAGATGGCCACGCGGTCGCCGGCTTTCACGCCGAGGTCAGCGAGCGCTGCCGCGGCGGCGACGACGTGCCGGTGCAGCTCGAAATACGTGAGCGTCCGCGTGTCGCCCGGCTCGCCCTCCCAGATGATGGCCGCCTTCGTGCGTCGCGGGGTCGAAAGATGCCGATCGAGGCAGCTCTCCGTCACGTTGAGCTTCGCGCCGACGAAGAACTTCGCTCTGGCCTTCCCAGCGTCCAGCGACCATTCGGAGAACGTCTTCCACGGCGTGCGCCAGGAAAGGTCGGACGTTTGCTCGCGCCAGAAGACTTCAGGCTCCTGGATCGATTGTGTGTAAAGGGCGCTGTAGGCGTGGTGAGACGAGAGATGCGCCCGATCCACGAACGGGGGGCTCGGGTGGAAGCGGCGGTCTTCCTTCAGTCGCGACTCGATGTGATCGGAGCGGTCGGGCATGGGGCCCCGAGCTTAGAGCGTGTTGCAAACGGATGGAACGCAATGTCGAATCCTCGGAGCGCAGAAGCTTCCCCTGAGCGCCCCCCCCCGGGCGCGGCGCTGAACCCGTTGGCTCACGCCGCCGGGTTGATGACGCAGTACGACAAGTGACCAATCATCAGAGAGAGATTCGATGGAAGTCATCGCCCTTGTTGTCCTCTACGTCATTGGCATATTCCTCGTCAGCGGGTTCTTTCTCACGGTCTCGGCGGACCGTGTCCGCGCTCGGCTCGTCCAAACGTGGGGGGCCTATGCGGCGCGGAACCGCCACGCCTTTACGAAGGGGCAAACACCCGAGCGGGCATTTCGCATTCAGGGAGCGCGCGACGGACAAGAGTTCCTTCTCGAAACCGACACAAGAGGCGGACTCGTTACGCGGCTCGTTGCGCAGACTTCTTCGCCTCCCGTGAGCCGCGTCGTTGCGACGGTGGGTCGCGCACGCGACGGCGATTCCAAGGGACTCAAGGTGCCGACCGGCGACCCGCACTTCGACCGCGTCTTTGACGTCCGCGCGTTCGACACACACGCTGTTGAGGTGGTCCTTCGCTCTAACGTGCGGATGGCGCTTCAACGGTTTCCCTTGCCAATGGTTGGCGCGAGGTTGCGACTAGTGGTCGACGGCGAAGAAGTCATCGTTGAGTGGGCGGGAGGTGAGGTAGATCCAATGCAGATCGAGGCGGCCCACACGGTCGTCCGGGAGTTGTGCCGTGATCGATCAGGGTAGCGGCTCGAGACGTCCTCGCCGCCCATTCGACCTTCCGGAACCGTCGGCTCAGGTTTCGCCGCGCGCTCAGAGGTGAGGGCCGATGACCGCGGTTGCTCTCAAAAGCTGCTCGTGGTCGTCACCTGTCGGTGCCTCTCGATCCACACCCCCCAAAGCGGGATCAGCCACAGTGCCACCGCTGACGCGGCAACGGCGGTCGCCGATGGTGGCGGCGGGCCAAGCACGTTGGCGATGTACGCCACGAAGAGGAATCCCACGAGACCAGCGTATGCCCACGTGCCCGTCCGATCGCTGCTTACCGTCGAGCGCGCGTAGAGAACGACACCAGCGGCGTAGACCGCGATCTCGACGACAAGCGTCGCCGGCACAGATCGCCAGAGCCCCAAGCCAAGGAGCGGGCCACCGCCCGGCCACAGAGGCATGTCGGCCCGGTGGCTCACAACGTCGAGCACCCAGTGGCTCACGACCAGAGCCGTCACGATGCTCGCACTGCGCCACGACGCTCCTCGAATCCGCACGATGCCGCCGAAAGCGATGCCCCAGACGATCGACATGACAAGGCTGTGCGACCAGGGGTACGAAACGAAGCGCAGAGGCGTGAATGCGGTGTCTCCGGGTGCGACCTCGACGTGTTCGATGCCCGCGAGAACGAAGATGGGCCAGAGCAGGTCGAGCACTTGGGGCGCCACAAGAAGCGCCCAGAGCGCCAGGCGCGGCTCCAAACGCTTCGTCGCCAGGCCGAGCGCGTAGTGACCGATGAACATGACCAGCGAGCTTAGCCCACTAGAGCTTTGGGCTCGGAGCTGAGCGACGTGTAGCGTCAGGCGCTCTCAACGAGTTGCTCGATGGGTTCAACATCCATCGGGGTGCGTCGGGCGAGGGGGGTTCCTTACTCGCCTCCCGTCGCGTGCTTCGCAAAGGCCCCAATCGCCGCGGCCAGCCCATTCCCCTTCGACGCCTCGAGCCCATGGCGCACGGCGATCCAGCGCGGATCGTTGTACGAGACCCACGTCACCCCGGCATCGTCCCGCCAGATCAGCGCCTTCAGGGGCAAATCGATCCCCGCTGTCGGCGCGGCCTGCATGAGCGGTGTTCCCCCCTCCGGCTTGCCGAAGATCACCAGATCGCTCGGCCCCAGCACGAGCCCGGCCTTGGCCGCCCCCTTCGCGTGAGGGATGTCAGCAAACACGGTGACCCCTTTCTCCTTCAGGATCGCCAGCAGGCGCGCCTTGGTTTCGGCCGGGTCAAAGGCGCTGCGCAACGTGACGAGCCCGTCAGCCATCACCGAACAATAGCCAACGTTGGCCGACTCCGCGCGCCGATCGCGGCGGAGCTGCGAGCCGGCGTCACTCGCGGATGAGCGAGGGAGTGTCTCCGCCTTGGGAGCGCGGCGAATCAACAACCTGGTGCGCGCGAGAGCCCCCGCTTCATGCGGGCGATCTCTTGCAGCTCCTCGGCGAGGTCGAGCGTCCGCCGCGCCGCGCGTCGCGCTGCGGTCTGCGCCGGCTCGTCGACCGCGAGCTCCGCGAGGAGCCGCCGCCCGAGCTCATGGTGGTGCCGCTCGTCGGGCTGGATGACGTCGCGGTACAGCGCGGCTGTGGCCTGGTCGTCGCGGCTGACGCAAAATCGGATGAACTCTTCGTTTCGCACGACGGCCAGCGCTTCCCGGGTGAACTGACCCGCCGCCACGCGCTCCACGGTGGTCGTGAGCGACGCGAGGTATTCGAGCATCGGTGACGGCGGTCCCGGGTCGAACGCACCCGCGTCGACTCCCAGCTCGGCGAGGCGTTTCTGGATCAGCCGGTAGTGCTTTGCCTCGTCGCCGGCTTGCCGAGCGAGCGCGAGCTTGACGTCGATCTCGCGCGTGGTGGGGATCCAGCCGGCGGCGCAGTCGGTCGCCTCGATTTCGCTCTTCAAGGCCACCATCAACAGCTTGGCGACGGTCACTTCGGCAGCCGGCTCGCACGCCGCCGCCGCCCCGATGCGATCGAGAGCCGCGCGGTTCTGCGCGTCGATCTCCGCGAGAAACGATTCGATCGAAGTCATGGTTTCTGAGGTACGCCGATGCACGCGCCGGGTGTCACGTTGTTGGCCACTGAATTGCAGTCCTGAGCGTCGAGCGCCAGCTTGCACGCGTCGACGACTGACGTGGACGATAGGGACGTTGCGTTGCACGCGCTACCCGTGCAGCAGGTGAGCACATTGGCGTTGACGCACTGATCGAGCGTGTAGGCCAGCCCGACTCCACAACGGTTGGCCGCCTGCTCGCAAAGCTCGGTCATGATCGCCGTGCATTGATCGCCGACGGTCTGCGAGCCGGCGTCGACCGCGCCCGCGTCGCTCGCGACGGCCTTGATGGTGCAAGCGAGCGGCGCACACCCGAGTGCCAGAGTGAGAAGACGAACGAACGGCGCCATGCGCCTGCCGTACCACAGGTGCGCGAGGCCGCGCACGAATCGGTCCTTTGCATCCACGGCATCGTCCATGTGCAGACCGCCGGGTTCCATCGCGAGCAAAACGACGCGGTCAAAGCGCAGGACGCCGCCCAA
>CAZHED010000116.1:0-6809 GCA_964531095.1 uncultured Polyangiaceae bacterium
CGCGCGGGTTCCGGCTTCACGCGAGTCTGGCAGTGACGCCGACCCGTACGCCGCTGGGGGTGCTCGGAGCCGAGACATGGGCGCGACCTGAATCGGCGCCACTTGCGCGCCGATCCACAGCGGGAGTCGCTGCGTTGGGGACGCGCAGTGCGGGCCTGTGAGCAGCGGCTGCAAGGGACAACCCGCGCCATTCACGTCATGGATCGCGAAGGCGACAACTACGACCTGCTCTCGGAGCTGGAGGCGGCGCAGAGCCGCTACGTCATCCGGCTGTCGCACGACCGGCGCCTGGTAGGCGCAGAGGCCGAGGCTGTCACGTAGCCCCGGGGGGGTCGGTCTGTTACCAGCGACCCCCCAGATTGGCCGGTGGCCCGCAATGGCGTACGCTGGGACGCGGCCACGTGCTTACTGCCAAGTCGAACATGCGCACCGGCGGCTCGATTCTTGTGGCGCTCGTCATCGGTGTCGGCCAGGCATGCGGGGGCCGTACGGAATCCGTCGTCGACGCGGGCATCGACGGGTCGAGCAAGTCCGCGTCGAGCAGCGGATCAAGCGCCATCAGCGGCTCAGGATCGAGCTCGGGATCATCTGGCAGCTCTGGATCGAGCGGCCATGGCGGCGGCAGTTCGAGCGGCACTGGAAGCAGCAGCAGCGGGAGTGGTGGCGGTTCGGGATCGAGCTCCGGGGGTTCGAATGGCAGCAGCGGCGGCTCCTCAAGCGGTGGATCGAGCTCCGGCGGATCGACTGCCAATTGCGACGTTCCCGCGCTGTTCGCCGCTTCCTGCGCGTTGAATGGATGTCATAACGTCGACCTGACAGGGGGGGCGTTCGATCTCTCGATCGGAAACCTCGGCAACCTGGCCGCAATCACGTCCAACGACTACCCGGGGCAGCGGATCGTCGATCCTGGGAATCCAATGATGAGCGCCCTTTACGAAGAGCTCCTGCCCTCCGCCGCAGGGCCCAACGGCCAGATGCCACCGGGTGGTCTCCCAGCAGCGGACATTGCGTGCGTCGCGGCGTGGATCACGACCTATGTGTCTTCGATGCGGTAGCGTTGGCGGGGGTGGACACCATCCACCCGGCCGGTGCCGCCAAGATCGCTGCCGCCTCCGTCCTCGTCGCCCAGAACGGCTTCAGGGGCCCCGCCAAGCTGTAGCCCGGCGGTCGCGCACAGCGCGCCGAACGGCACCACCACGGCCGAGAGCATCGTCACCCGCTGAAGCCGCAAGCGGCCTCTCGGTCCAGGCGGGCGGGCGACGGCGATGTTCGCCACGACCTTCCCCGAGAGCGTCTACTGCACGCGCGTGCGCGGCCTCTGGCTCCGCTGCTGCCGCGGATGCCGCGCGTGCGTCCTCGATGCAGCGTTCCGCGTGCTCCGCGAGCTCGGCCAGGTATCTCCGGAAGAACGAGTCGTCGCACTCGAGCGCGATGACGATGCTCCAGAACGCGTCGTTGTCGCGTAGGCCGAGTGCATCGCGCAGGCGGTAGAGGCGCTGCCGCTCCTCGTCGGAGCCGTGTCGACCGACGACCTTCGCGAACGTGTCCTCGACGCTCACGGCAAGACTCCGGCGAGGACCTTGCGGACCTCGCCGCGCCATCTCCAGACCTCTGCTCGGTTGCGGATGGGGAGCTCCTTCGCCGCCACACCCAGCGAGATGCGCCTGCTGTAGATGTCGTCGGCGACACGGTCGGCAAGATCCGGCAACGTGATCGACTTGCCTCCACGGCCCTCGACCTCCTCGCGGACCTTGGATCCGTTGTAGAGTTCGAACTTCTTCTCGTCGCCGAAGAATCCGTTGCGCACGACGTGCACCGCCGCCTTCGGGACAGCGTCGACTCGCGCAAGAGCTCCAGGCTGTCGCGCTGCCGGTTGATCACCCACATCGCCACGAGCTCGGTCCCGAACTCCGCCAGGCTGCTGTCGAGCGTACGGCCGTACTGCTTGACCGCAAGGTTGTTGCGCGCCGCGGTGTTGATCACCACGACCGCCTCGCGGCGGCGGTCGCAGGTGTTGACGAGGTGGATCCAGCCGTAGGCCTCGTCGAGGTTGATGAGCTCCGCCTCGACCTGCTCCCGGTGGGCCTTCCATACGTCCGGGTTCGACGTGTCGCACTCGACGAGGACCGCCTTGCTCTTTTGCTCGATCAGGTAGTCCAGCATCGCCGCGAGGCCGACTTCCCCGATAACCCGTTCTGAGCAGACGCTCAAGGCCACGGTTTGCCTCTCGGTCTGCCAAGCCCTGGCAGTTCGATCGGCTGCCTCGTAAACGGGTTGATCCCCATGCGCCTTGGAGCGGGCTCGAACATCTCTGCCCAGAGGTCCCGCCCCGCAAGCCACGCCAATAGCCAGGACCGGAGCGTGTGTCCGGTGTTGGCCAAGGGTTGCTCTCCGTCGAGCGTGACGATCGGACCATCCTCCGCTTTGCAGTCCAGACAGCTCCACAGATTGCGCACCCCCAGTCACATAGCGGGAGAAGGTGCATTTGCCAGCGCGGGTCGATGGCGAGCTTGTTTCGAACCTCGACGATTGTTTCCCCATGTGTCGGGCCACGCCGCTCGATCTCGACTGGGAACAACCCGTAGCCAGGTCCAAACCCACCGTCCGCAACCTCTTGGTACGCCCGTGAAAGGAGCACGGGCAATTGGAACCCTAGCTGTGCTTCGGCAAGCCGAACGTGCTCGGGCGACGCCGGTGGGTAGTCCTCGGGCTTGTCGTAAGCGCCCATCGGACGACGTGGCGCGACCTTCACACGCATCGCGAGATCGCGAAGGAGCTCGTCATCTGTCGAGATCGGCGCCACGGGACCTAAGTGTACACATCGGCGCGACGGCGACAGCGAGCCATTGGTGACCCTCCATCTTCTCGACCCGAACTCCCTCGATCTTCGTGACGACGCTCAGTTTACGACGCTGGACCGGGAGCTCGAGCGCCGCGTGTAAGCGGCCACTGATTTCCGAGGGTTCTTGACCCATCCTCTTCGCGAGCTGCTCCGCCGTCGCATCTTCGTCGAAGGCCGAGCGGATCGACGCCACGCAGCTGGAGATGGGTCACGCCGCGAGACCCGTCGAGAGCGGGGTCCGTGCAGGGGTACGCATCTGGCGCGGTCTCCACCCGGTATCCCTTGCTGGCCAGCGCCCGAGCGTGGATGCGCAGCAGCGCGTCGCCATCGTCGACCACGAGAATGTGCGGCCCGTCGTGTTCCGGTTGCACGTCATCCTTCCCGCCCGCTGCTTCTGTTTGCAGCTCCATCCAGGACCTCGCGCACGCGCGTCGTGAGGGCCTCCGGCGTAATCGGCTTCTGAAGATAGGCGATTTGCGCTTCGAGCACGCCGTGGCGGACGATGCTGTCGTCCGTGTAGCCCGACATGCAAAGCACCCTCATGTCGGGCCGAGCGCTTGCGAGTCGCTTCGCCAGCTCTGGCCCGCTCATCTGCGGCATGACGACGTCGCTGAGGAGCAGATGGATCGTCGTTGGGTGCTTCTCGGAATGCAGGAGCGCCTCGCCGGCGTTGCGCGCCTCGATGACATGGTACCCGCTGCGCTGGAGGATACCCCTGGCGACGACCCGCACCTGGTCGTCATCCTCGACGAGCAGGATGGTCTCTGAGCCTCGGAGCGTCGTGGGTGGCACTGTTTCTCCGACCGTCTCGACGGCTGCGTCGACGCGCGGCAGGTAGACCTTGAAGGTGGTCCCCTTTCCGACCTCGCTGTAGACCCAGACGCTTCCCCCGCTTTGCTGAACCACGCCGAAGACCGTCGAGAGTCCCAGCCCCGTACCCTTCCCGCTCTCCTTTGTCGTGAAGAAGGGCTCGAAGATTCGCGCGAGGGTCGACTTCTCGATTCCCGTCCCGGTGTCTGAGACTGCGAGCATGACGTGGGGTCCTGGTTTCACTCCGAAATGAGCTTGCGCGTACGCCTCGTCGAGAACGACGTTCGCCGTCTCGATCGTCAACTTGCCACCCGTGGGCATGGCGTCCCGCGCGTTCACCACGAGGTTCATGATGACCTGCTCCACACTGCTCGGATCGGCCCGAACACGGCCGAGCGGTCGCGTGGGCAGAGACACGAGATCCACATCCGCGCCGAGGATGCGCTGGAGCATCTTGTCCATGCTCGTGAGCACGTCGTTGAGATCGAGGACCTTCGGCGCGAGCACCTGCTGGCGGCTGAACATGAGGAGCTGCCGTGTGAGATCGGCTGCGCGCAGTCCGGCCTTGCGGATCTCCGCGATGTCGTCGTGCATCGGTTCACCCGGCTTCATTTCGGAGAGGAGCATCTCGCCGTAGCTGAGGATGACCGACAGCACGTTGTTGAAGTCGTGTGCGACGCCTCCTGCGAGCCGCCCCACAGCCTCCATCTTCTGCGACTGGCGGAGCTGTTCCTCGAGTCGGAGTCGTTCGGTCACGTCCCGCCCCACGGCAAGGCGGCATTCGCGCCCATCCAGTGTGAACGTGTGCGTGATGATCTCCATCTGCATGATGTCGCCATTCTTTTTCTTGTGCCGCCATACGCCAACCTTTGCGAGAGCCGATTGGCGAATGGACTCGAGAAGCGCAGGCACGTCCTCGGGCGGGCGAGTGTCCTTGATCGTCATCGCGAGGAACTCCTCGCGGGAGTACCCATACTCGCGAATGGCGGCCTCGTTCACCGCGAGGAAGCGCAGCGTCTCCAGGTCGTACATCCACTTCGGGAGCGGGCTTTTGTCGAACATCAGCCGGTAGTGCGCCTCCCTCTCCCGTAGGGCCTCTTCGACCCGGCGACGCTCGGTGATGTCGGTAGCGATGCCGAGCACACCTTCGTACCGACCCTGCGCGTCGTACAATGGGCTCGAGTCCATTGAGAGGAAGCCCACGGCACCGTCCGGTCTACGGAACCGCTGCTCAAATGGGCCCGCTAGGCCATCTCTTCGCTTCGCAAGCCGCTCGGCCATCGCGGGTCGATCCTCAGCGAAGAAGAACTCGGTGGTCGGCATGGTGACCGCCTCGGCGACGTCGCGGCCAAGAATCTCGGCCATGCGAGCGTTCATGAACGTAGTGCGTCCGTCGGCGCCGACCGTCCACATGCCGACCGTCGCGGACTCGACCATCCCTTGCGCTCGTCGTTCCGCCTCTCGCCGCCCGCGCTCCGCCTCCTTGCGCTCCGTGAGATCGAGGACGAACGAGATGCACTCGGTGGTCCCGCCGCTGAGCATGGCTGAACCCGCCAGAACCGGGACCCGTGTGCCGTCCTTGCGGGTGAACTCCTTCTCGCGCAGGGCCGCTACGCCCGTCATCGTGAGCTGCTCGATGGCACGAGCATCCACGTCGCTCCACTCGGGAGCCGTGAGACTCGCCCAGGGGACGCGTCCAGATAGCAGCTCGTCGCGCGAGTACCCGACCAGGTGAAGGAGCGTGTCGTTGGCATCGACGACGCGCTTGTCGTCGAGGTCGAGCACGACGGTGCCGATGACTCCCGCCTCGCTCAGGCGGCTGAATCGCGCCGTCGCCTTCTCTGCGGCATCCCGCGCGGCTCGTTCGGCCGCGTAGGAGCGGGCGTTCCCGATGGCGAGCGCAGCGTGGTCAGCGAGCGCCTGCGCCATCTCCTGATCGGCGGCGTCGAAGGATGGCGACTCAGGGTCGAAGCGAAACAGCGTGAGCGTCCCGATCGACTCGCCCCGCAAGCGGAGCACGACCACGAGCATGCTGTGGATGCCGATGGTCTCGTAGACCTTCGCGACCTCGGGCGTGACCGCGGCGCGAAATTGCGCGATGTCCAGGCGGGGCAGCATGAACGCTTCACCCGTCTCGATGAGGCGCTGTCCCCATGCGTACTCCGCCACGTTGCGCGGAGCTGTCATGAACGTGCGCGCATCGTCGGCTGCGTCGGCGTCGGCGACGTATGCCTCCAGAGGGAAATGGAAGGCTACGGGCGTCAACCAGCCGCCATCCGACAGCAGCCGCACGATGCAGCCGTCCGCGACGACATCCGAGACCGTTCGGGCCACGACGCTGAGCAAGCGCTCGTAGTCCATTGTCGCTTCGGCGAACGCGCGCAACGCCCCCGACAGGACGTGAAGCCGGTCGTCGACGCGCGGGTCTCGGGCTAGGTCCCCCACGGCGGTGAGCGTAGCGGATCCGTCGCGGCTGCGTTCGCCAGGCACGTGGCTGTCCGCCGGTCGGCCCGGCGGGCAGGTCCACGCTGCCGCGTGGCCCCGTCCGACCCTTCCACCTTCATCTCGAAGAATCTTCGCGATCTGGAAGGTGCACCGACATGCCTGTAGGGACAGCGGCCTCTCTGGAGACCAGCAGCTTGGAACCTCCGCCCCCACCCCGTCGCGTCGCTGGGTGCGGCAGGAGGAAAGGGAAACGGGCCACCGGCGACCGCGCCGTTGCCGATTGCAGGGCACTCGAGCAGGCCGGTGGCGTGCTCGCTCGTTCACGCCCCTCGGGAGGAGGAAGAATTAGCCCGTGCGATCCGATCCCCTCGGGGCGGGAGCCCGGCTCCGTCTCAAAAACATTTCGACGAACGAAATATGGCAACACTCGGCCCTCTCGCGCCGAGGCGCACCCACGGGGGGAATGGGCCCCTATTCGGGAGACGGACCGTCCTGATTTTGCCGACGAGCCTTTCGCTCGGGCGAGATGCAAAGCCAGGTCATCCACGTATGCGGGGCGCTTGGCAAGCGCGCGTCGTCGAGGCGGCCACCGCGACCGTCGCCTTGTTCTTTCCGCGACGGGCGGACAGCCGGTGGTACTGGGCTCGCAGGTAGCTTGAACGCGTCCGCGCGCCCGCGCGGGCGGACTGCACCAAGGTCGACTTGAGCCAGG
>CAZHED010000117.1:0-6683 GCA_964531095.1 uncultured Polyangiaceae bacterium
CCGCGCCGTACAGGAGCAATGCGGTACAGGAGCAATGCGGTACAGGAGCAATGCGGTACAGGAGCAATGCGACTGCTGCCCGCACGTACGCATCAGGAACGTGCTGGCGGACCTTATACGTCTTGCTCTCGACGAGGTTCACGAGAGCAAGATTGCGGGGATGATCAGCGCCCTCGCTTACGCTCCTTTAGACGCGATACGATTCCCAATCTCCGAGCCATGCCAATCGCCAAACTCACTGCTGCCGAATACGAACCGGCGGAGAATATTCTGCTGTCGTGGTGAACAAGTCATGCGGCGCGCCTCGTGTATCGATAGTGGAGGCCGCCGACTCGCGGGAGAACGATGACGTTCCCTCGATCAGGAGGTTCAACCTCGCGTCCGGCGGGCGCGTCGCCGCTGAGCGACATGTGCGGCCGGTCGCTGTTGTAGAATCTCGCATATTCGCGAACGCACCGAACGAGGTGCCGCTCGTTGAGTACAATCAGGTGATCCGTTAGCTCGCGACGGAACGTTCCAACAAGCCGCTCGGCGAAGCCATTCTGCCAAGGCGATCGCGGTGCGATCCGCAGCTGCCGGATGCCGAGATTGTTCACGCGGTGGTCAAAGGCTCGACCAAAGATCGCGTCGCGATCGCGCACGAGGAACGTGAACGCTCCGTTCTCGCCGACACCTTCGACGACCTGCTGGGCCGCCCACGCGGCGTGCGGATGCGCGGTCACGTTCGCATGCAGAATGAGGCGTCGCTCGAGCGATAAAACGACGAAAACGTAGAGTACATCGAACGTCACGGTCGGCACGGTGAAAAAGTCGATGGCGAGCGTTCCGCCAAGATGATTGCGGATGAACGTCCTCCAGGTCTGTGAAGGTCGGCGAGGACGGTCACCGGGCTTGGGCATGTAGCGAGCTACCGTGTTCTTATCGACTTGGAAGCCGAGCTTCGCGAGCTCCTGCGCAATGCGCCTGCGACTCCACCGAGGGTTGTCGGTGACCATACGGACGATAAGCCTAATGATCTCCGGCTTGATCGGCGGTCGGCCGCGGCGCTTCGACTTCCAGGCCCAGAAGCGAGCGAATCCCCGCCGATGCCACCGAATCACGGTCTCGGGCTTGACGATCGCGAGGCTTTGCGGCCATCGCGACCAGGCGCGCGAGAGCACGATCCAAAACCCCCGATCCAGCGGCGTGAGACGGGCGCGTTTCGTCTGACGGCGCAGGATCGCAAGCTGTTGTCGCAGCGCGAGGTTTTCGGCGACCAGGCTCACTCGCGAGCGGAGCGCCGCCCGGAGCGCGCCGACGACCGCCATGAGGAACGCGACCACGTTGGGACGCTCGCCCAGAGCGTCCGGATTGTCAGCGGAGAATCCACACCGTCGGTGCGGTATGCTGTGGACGTAGGCGCGTGCCTGCCGCCCGAACTCTGAGGGATGAGTTTTTCACCAGCACAGGTGGTGCGCTCGCGTCCGCGCTTCTAACTGGACAGCGAGGCGTAGCGGCCTTGGTGGCGCGGCCCTCGAACGCGAGCGAGTCGCCGCAGCCGCTCAGTGCAGGGCGGGCCCGCCCAGCGTCACCGGCACCGGCTCCATCATCCCGTCGGCCCACTCGGTCCCCTGCCAGTTCTGGACGAAGGCCTCCTCGATCTTGCAGACGATGCAGTGCGCGAAAATGCCGTCGTCGCCGGTCTTCACGACCCACATCAGCCCGGGGCACGCGTTGCCCTTCGGCCGGCGCTTGCACTCGACGAGCGTCTCGCGCGTCTCGTTCTTCTAGAGCTGCCCGCCGTACTCGATGAACCGAGCGATGCGCAGCATCCGGCGGTAAAGGCGCGGGTTGTGAAGTTCGTCGAGCTCGTCACCGAGCCAACTACTGCGCGAGAAGTCCTCGCGAGTATGGGATTGCCAACCGATCTGCCGCCTATGGCCAAAGCACGGTCACCGGACTTCTACAAGAGTTGTTCCCCGCCGACTCGGACTGAACGGCAGGCGGCCGCTAGGTAGCTAATGGTTACCGAATCGGCCGGCCTAGGGCGATGGTGTGCTTTGGATTCGATCACGGCTGCTCCAATCTGGCAGCCAGGCATCGTCTGAGTGAGCGACGGTGAATTTAGTCGAGGGTTACGGCGTGGTTTGACAGGATAATGGGCTTTGCAGTTCCTATGCGCAAGGCGTAAGGTCGAGAGCGTGTCCACCCGCGCCCGAGCCACGGACACCCTCATCGGATCGGGGGCGCCGGCATCGTGGCGTCGTCACGTTCCCGGTATTGTCGTCCTGATCGTCGGAATCGCTCTTTCGGCCGCGGCCGTCGGACTGGTCCGATCCCGGGCTCGACAGGCTCAGCAGGCGGCGTTCGAAAAGCGGGCCAGCCGGGCGGCGCGCGCCCTGCAGACCAGCCTGGACCTGTCGTTGGAGGTCTTGAGGACGCTGCCTTCGTTGTTCGAGGCGTCGCAGGAGGTTACCCGCCAGGAGTTTCGGGCGTTCGTGCGCGACGGGCTCTCGCGCCACTCGAGCATCTTCGCCTTCATCTGGGCCAAGCGCGTTTTCGCCGCCGAACGTTCGGCCTTCGAACGAGCGGCACGCGCGGAAGGATACCCGGACTTTCAGATCACGGAATCCGATGAACAGAGACGGATGGTTCGGGCGCCCGACCGTGCTGAATATCTGCCCTGCCTGTACATCGAGCCGCCCATCCCACTGTCCTTCGGGTACGACGAGGCCAGTGAGATCAGGCGCGCAACCACGGCGGAACGAGCCCGCGATTCTGGGCTGGCGGTCGTGTCACCGCGCCTGCGGTTGATCATCGACAATCCCAACGTCACGTCGGTCATTGTCTTCGTGCCCGTGTATGAGACTGGAAGGATCCCTCCGACGGTCGGCGAGCGCCGCCGAACCCTGCGGGGATTTGGCGTCGAGCTCTTCCGGATCGCACCACTCATCGCGCGCCTCCAGCAGACCGACGACTTCGCCGGACTGGCCATGGGACTGGTCGACGCGACCGATGGGAATGACGAGGCCGTCCTGTACGAGACCGAAGCCGGGGTGGCGCACGCCGGGGCGCCGGCGCCTCATGTGCTGCTGTCCCGGTCCACATTTCCCTTCGCCGGTCGCACCTGGGCCCTGGTCTCGTCCAGTCCAATGCCATCACCGCCCGGTTCGGGAATCGTCCTGGTGTTGGGCGTCCTGCTGAGCGTCTTGCTGGCCGGCATCGTCACGGCGCTCAACACCATCATTCGCCTTCGCCGCCGGATCGGCGCCGTGCTGAAGCTGGGGCAGTACACCCTCGAGGAGAAGCTCGGTGAGGGTGGCATGGGCGTCGTCTACCGCGCGACGCACGCCATGCTGCGCCGCCCCGCTGCGATCAAGCTCCTGCTTCCGGACCGTGCCGGAGAGAAGAACTTAGCCCGCTTCGAGCGCGAGGTGCAGCTCACGAGCCGACTCACTCACCCGCACACGGTCTCGATCTTCGACTACGGCCGCACTGCCGACGACGTCTTCTACTACGTGATGGAGTACATCGACGGATTCGACCTCGAACGGCTCGTTGACGAAGACGGCCCCCTTCAGCCCGCACGCGTCATACGCATTCTCGCGCAAGCGAGCGGCGCGCTCGCCGAAGCGCACGCGCTGGGCCTCATTCACCGCGATATCAAGCCCGCGAACCTCGTTCTCACGGAGCGTGTGGACGAACCCGACATCGTCAAGGTCGTCGACTTCGGGCTCGTGAAGACCCTCGAGACTTCGCCGGGCGACGCTGCGCTCACGAATGTCGATGCGATCACCGGCACGCCGCTATACCTCGCGCCGGAGGCGATCGCTTCTCCCGACTCCGTCGACGCGCGTTCCGATCTCTATGCGCTCGGCGCGGTCGGGTACTTCCTGCTCACTGGGCAGCACGTCTTCGCCGCGGCGACGGTCGTCGAGGTGTGCAGCAAGCACCTGCTGGAGGCGCCTGTGCCGCCTTCGCAGCGCCTGGGTCGGGCCGTTCCACCGGATCTCGAGGCGCTCATCTTGGCGTGCCTTGCAAAGAAGCGCGAGGATCGCCCGGCGTCGGCCGAGGCCTTGCGCGGGGCGCTGGTTGCGTGCGTCGACGCCGACAAGTACGACGTCCAGGCAGCGCGAGCGTGGTGGCAGAACCGCGGGGCTGACCTTCGTGCTCGTTCGAAGGAGAAGCGCGCTGCTCCGCCCGGGGCCACGATGGCGGTCGATCTCCGTGGGCGCGAGGCGCTCGCTGGCGCCGGCTGAACCGGTGGTGCTGCTCAGGGCGGCGTCTCGGCGTCGGGATCGTGGGCGCGCCGGAGCTCGTCGAGGCTCGCCCGTATCGTCTCCTTTGATTGGAGCAGATCGTCGAGCGCCCGCGTGCCCTGCCGTTGCGCTGCGATCGGTCGCGTCGTCGCCGCGTTGAGCCTCGGCGTGAGCGCGGCACGGAGATCGGCCGGGAGCATGGCGTCGAGATACTCGAGCGCGACGCCTCGGAGGAATGGATCGTGTGAAAAGACTGCACCGTACGCAAGCTGCATCGCCTCGCGCGGGAATGTCAGAGAAAGGAGGTTGAACGTGTGCTCGAGCTCGAGCGCGTCGCGAGCGTGCCCTTCGCGGCCTGTTTCGAGCTCGCGACGTGCCCGCGCGAGAGTCGCCGCCGCGTCGAAGCGAAGCTCGGAGTTAGTCTCACGGATTCGGAGAAGCGTCCGGCTACACGCACACCTCACGTCGAGATCCTCGGTATCGAGCGCGAGATCCAATGCGGAAGCCGTGCGCTGCGAGGAGACCGTGGAGAGCAGCCGCGCCGCGCGACGTCGCGCGGAGGGCGGACGGCTCGGGTCGAAGACGACGTCGAGGATCGCCCCGACGATGCGCGGCACGAGCGGGGCCAGCGCGATCGCCGCATCGCGAGCCACGTCGTCTCGCCCAAGGAGGTCGAGGATCGACACCGTCAGCGGAAGCGCTGTGCGTCGGCGCCCTGGAGCCCTCGGCGGATCCTGGCTGCGTCGGGCGCGCGCAGATCCGCGAGCGCGCGTACGACATCATCGACCGGTTCGGGCGCGAGACGCGGGTGCTCCGGAGCCGGCTTCAGCGCCGCGATGGCTTGCGCGCTATGCGTTTCGGTCTGCGCGAGTAGCGTGCGGCGATCGAGCGACTCGAGCGTTCGCGAAAGGGTCGCCCGGGTCGTCGCGTCGACGACACTCGCGAGGTCGAGCACCAGCACGCCCGACCGCAGTCGGTCGGTGAGCGTCTCGACGTAGCCGTGGTGCAGGCGGTAGATGACGACGAGGTGCACCGCCGCAGCGACGACTGCAACGGCGATCACGCCTCGCAACGCGTCGTGCGGGAACAGCGCGAGGATGCCGAGCGTCAGCGCGCTTCCGACCGCCAACCCGACGCGATCGAAGCTGACATCGATCGTCGTCTTCGTAGCTCGCTTGAGCGTTTTCGGAACCGGTGTGAAGAGCACCTCGTATGCCGAGCCGAAGAACGAGGCACGGAGTATCGCGTCAACCCCTCGCTGGAGTGCGACGGTCACGAGAGATGGCACACCAAGCACCAGGGCTCCGCAGGCGATGACGCCGCCCGGAAGAAGCGCCATCGTTGCGCCGATGCCGAGCCGGTCGGACGCAAACCGGTTCGTCGCGAGGTGCAAGGAACGAGAAGACGCCTACCGCGGTCTGGAAGAGCGCGAAGAACGCGAGCAGCCGCGCACCTTCGCCGTATGTCGCCTTGGCTTCCGCGCCGAGCGCATAGTCCAGGAGCGACTGCGCCAATCCGCCGAGGAGAACGACGATCGCGAGCAGGCGAAGGAACGGAGTCTGCCGGAGTGCTGTCAACCCAGAGGCGCGCACGGTCGCCTGCGCCGGCCGATGGTGCGAGGCGCGTGTGCCGCGCACGAGGGTCGCCACACCCCACGTGCACACGCCGCTCAGCGCCGCCATCACCCCGAACATCGTCGGCACCGTCGTGACTCTGGACGCGCCCCACGCGATGCCGCCGCCGAGAACTCCACCGAGCGTGGCGCCCGCGCCGATTCGGCCTATGACGTCCTTGGCGGTGTGTGGATCGAACCCCTCACCGACGACGGACCAGAAAACCGACACGATTATGGCGTTGACGGCGAGCATGTGAACGTAGAAGACGAGGGCGATCTGCGGCTCGAAAGGTGCCGCCAGGGCCCACTCGACCAGCACAAGAACGCCTTGGGCCGCGAACACGATCGGCGCCACGCGCGCCGGTCCGAAGCGCGCCAGCAGCCGGGTCGTCAGCCACACAACCGCCCCGGACACGATCGAACCGGCGATGAGCACGACCGGCAAGCGCGCCGCTGAGAAATGCGAAAAGAAGAGCGCGTCGCGCGTCGCCTTGCCGATCACGACCTGTGCAATCATCGCCGCGGCAGCAATCGTCGCGGCCAGCACTGGCGACGACCTGCTCGGTTCCCGCCTCCGCATCGGATCGGACTATAGCCCACGTGTAGCAAGCCCAAGGCCCATCCCGTACGGTCCCAAAACTCGATCCTGGCGGATTGTCGCGGGAATTGGCCGCTCGTGGGCGACCACCGAGTGGCGGTTCCTTCACGGCGTCAACACGGAGGGCACAAGTGCTGACCGACGTTTACGCATCCTCGGTTCAGGTGCACGCGCATGGGAGGGCGGCGCCAGCCGTGCTCGCGCACGAGGCGGGCCCACGTGGTGACCCGAC
>CAZHED010000118.1:0-6625 GCA_964531095.1 uncultured Polyangiaceae bacterium
TGCCCAAGGCCCTTATTTTCCCCGCTTCTCTTGTAGGCGCGAGAGGTTTCGAACCCCTGCAAGCGACCCTTTCTAACTAGGCGATGTCGCTCGCGTTTCCATCGTAGGGGTTCGATTCCACACTGAAATCGGGGCATATCCGAGTCTCCGACCGCCTCCACCAGTCTCCCGGAATCGACCTGAGTCGTGGAGAGATTTTGGAGACGCGCACTACTGCAAGCCTGCGCTTCGGGGGCCACCACCATGCAAGAAGCTCTTTCCTGACTCCAACACCGGCTCGCATTCAGGGCGTCCTCGCGCAACGGAACCCGAACGGGCCAAGGCGCAAACTAGGGGGACCGTTGGTGCGGAACGGGGGGTACAAGCCCCCCTGGACGCCGAAGTCCATTCCCCGGACCACCCGCTCGGTGTCTTCCGTTGTATCAGCACAATCTGTACATGGATCGGCGTAGGCACCGGACCAATCCAGGTTCCATTCCCATAGCTCGCCGGCCAGATCGAGCTGACCCCACAGTCCAGCGCCCAGTGCTGCGGTTCCTACTGGCGCGATGTACGTCGGGTTGGCCATGTAGTTGTAGTTGTAGATCGCGTATTCGTCGTTCGCGCCCGGATCCGTCGAGCCCCATGGGTATTCACGCTGCTGGCTCCCGCCCGCCGCGGCGTACTCCCACTCCGCCTCGCTGGGCAGAAATCCGCCGTCCCAAATGCAGAACGCGTAGGCCTCGTACCAGTTCACGCAGTTGATCGGTAGCGTCTCCTGGGTGCCTGCCACAGTCGTCCACGTCGCGGACATCGGGTCGCAGAGTAGGTTCGCATCCGTCGGCGAGATATGGCCGTTGTCCGTCGTCGACCATCCCGGCTCGTAGCCTCCCGCCGTTCCGCTCAGACCATTGGCCCCGTTCAAGTGAAGGTGCTTGCCGGACCCCGGTGTCGGCAACCAGCCTGAGCCGCCGTCCGGCGGAAAGACGGCGTTCACGAACTGACGGAACCGCCCGACCGTTACCAAGTACTTGTCCAGACGGAAGCCGCTTACCGTCGCAGGATCGGCGAGGTCCGTCGGGCCGCCGTCGGCCGAGAGGGTCAGCAGGTTCATCGGATCGAGATCGTATGTCCGGTAGTAGGTACCGCCAGTTACCTCTAGGCTCGTACAGCAGGTCTCTCCGCCTGCGCCGCAGTCGGTCAGGCCAGGGCCACCTCCGGCCAGGCAGCTTGCCGCCGCCGTCGTGGAGCCCGTACACGCGCCGCCGCCACACGTGCCTGCCGCGCAAGCCCAGGGCGTGCCCCACCGCCCGGTCACCTCGCAGGTCTGTTCCGCCGAGACGCCCGAGCACCGCGACACGCCAGGCGTGCAGCCGCCCCCGTCAGCGCCGCCGCTGTTGCCACTCCCCGTGCTCGAACCACCGCTGCTTGAGCTTGCCGTGCCCGAACTGCTCGACCCAGAGCTGCCGCCCGACCCAGAGCTACTGCTGCTCGCTGTCGGCGTGGAATCGGCGGAACTCCCGTCGCCAAAGCTGCTACCTGCGCCTGACCCGTCAGGGAGCGCGGCTAAGGTTGCTGAACTTCCGTCCACACCGCTGCCGGTGCTCGATTCGGGGCTGCCACCGCCCGAGCTGCTACCCCCGCCCGATTCCGATCGGTTGGACGCCGAATCGGGCGGGCCGGGCCCGGGCTGTTCATTGATCTCGCCATCGCAGGCCATGAGAGCGAGAGCAGCGGCCCCAACCAACGAAACGCGGCTCATGATCCAAAGGTACACGACCCGGTCACGCTCGGGCAGGGCCTCAAGGCTGGCATTGATCGATTGGGGTTCAGCGGGCTTTAGATCCCGCGAGCTCCCGCGTGACGGCGAGGGCCGCGTACGCCATCGGTCGAGCCTCGACCTCCGTCCGGAGGACGGCGCTTCCAGGACCTGGGGCATCGTGAGGAGTGTGCTGCACATCACCGAAGCGCAGCGGCCAAAAGATGCGAAAAAGCAGCAAAAGCACCCCGCGATCCCGGGCCGGCGCCGCGATTTTCTTTGGCATATTGATGGCTTAGCTGGTAGTCGGCGTCACAACGACTCCGCGTGACACGGGTTTTGTAGAGTCGAATCCATAACTTGAACACCCCTGACGCCGGCCCTTTATCTTGCCTTCCGCTTTTCGCTCCAGGGTGTTGGTTCTTCCGCGCGGCTTTTCTACACTCTCGACAGCGCTGCCGTTGTGCTGCGCGCGGTGCCGAAGCAAGCGCACTGGAAGCAGTGCGCAGGGCATCAGCGCAACACTGTCGCGCGAATCGGTTGATAGCGGCGTTGAGCACGTCGCGGATCACGACGTACATTGCAGGCGTGTAGCTGCGCGGGCACCGTATTTGCACATCCGGCGGAGCACTGTATGCACTTCTGCCGCGGCGAAGGCATGCTAACGCGGGTACGTGCTTAGCGAACAACTCGGGTGAAGCCGTAGTCGGCACCGCGGTGACGCATTCACGGCAACTCTGAGTTCATCCGGAGCATCGTCGTGGTCGACAAGGCCAATGCCACGATGAGCGCTTTCGCTGCATGGCTGAATGCGCACGGGTTGGCGGTCGCTACTGCGCTCCACCGAGCGCATCGACTGTCATCCTCGCCACCGCCGTGCGCGCCATCGTGGGTCAGCGGCAAAAGCGGGCCGAAGAGGCTGCACGAGGCTGCTGCGCCGGCTATCAGCCAGTAAGCGATCATGACGTGCAGTAGGCGCGAAATCCGAATCGAGACCAGTTGCCGAAGAGGTAGTCTGGGGCCCGTCTGCGCAACCGGGCGGCCATTTCGGAGTTCGTGGCGGGCGATGTCGGCAAGTCGATGCAGACGATCGCGGTAACCGATTACCTTTCTGGCTAGACTTTGGACGTCATGGAGTTCGAAGTGCCACCATGTCGCCCTCGTTATGTGTCGCGCGTGGTCTGTCGCGCTTACGGGAGGTCGTGCCTGCGCGGTAACTGTTGCGGTTTCAATCGGAACCACCGGCCTCGACCAACCACACGGTTACTTGTCCCATCAACGTTCCAAGCGACGCATCGGCAGCTTACGAGACGGCGCGATGAATGGCCTAAGGAGACGCACACTACGAAGCGTATCCATGTTGTATCGGCCGCGTTTCCCAAAACACTTGCCGATGTGAGCCGATGAGGCATAGGGAATATGCTGTGCGGAGTATAGCTTGTCTCCTTGCCCTTGGTGCCTTCGTTTGGATCGTTGTGGCCGCGTGCGTCAACCGTCCGCACCCGCCTTGCGAAGGCGGTTGCCTCTGCGTCGGACCATCGGAGTGCACACCCGAGTCGGGCTGCTACCCATCCTACGCGGCCCTTCCCGACGGGGGCTCCACGTTCTTCTGTTCAAATGGGGTGCCCTACTGCCCGCTGCCGAATGGTTCGCTTTCTGACAACATGGAGGTTCCAACGACTGACGATCTCCCCCCGGGGACCTGCTTGGGGGACCAAGTCTGCTTCGCCTGCGTGGCCCACGTCTCCAACTACTCTTGTACGTGCAGCAAAGGGGCGTGGGTCTGTCAGACTTACACGCCGGATGGAGACTTCGCACATCCGCCGATCTGCGAACCGGCGCGCGACGATGGAGCGGACTGACCGCTGCGACGGCGGCCGATCCGAAGCCACCGGGAATGCGGCGCCTCGTCGAACAGGCGGCAGGAGCGCCGGTTCGCCATCGTCGGTTTCCGTTCAAGGCTGAGGTGCGCCGCCGGAGGAGCTCCGTCGACGCGATCCAGTCTCCTGAAGAGTGACAACACCGTCGCGGGGCTGTATGCGAAGTCGCTAGGCGTCGCGAAAGGAGCGGCGTTTTTTGCGCCTTTCGCCAGCCAGTCGACGCGACCATGGCGGGGTTCTCCGCCGTTGCGACGTCTGAATTGAGCTGGCCTTGCGCCGTGACGTTACATTAATGGCTACTGTGGGCTCATCGATGCTCTGTTAGGCTCTTCGGAACTCCTCGAAAAAGCCATCGACTACCTCGAAGGCCTTGACCTGACGCAGGCCCAGGCTGGCGCGTTCGAACATCGCGACGAGCTTTTCGCCGTCCACCAGTTCGATTGGCGGCACGCCGTCTCGGATGGCTTCCTTACGGGCATCGCTTGTGAATACACCCGTGGTCAAAATGAGACCCTTGTCGGCGCGGCCCTGCATCGCGCCGCGAAAGTCGCGCACTTGGCTCGGCGTGACGGGCCGATCGCCGTACCGCTTGCACTGAAATAGGACCTTGAAGGTGACGAGCGGATTGACCTCGAGTACGCCGTGCCCGTCGATGCCGCCGTCGCCAGAGCTTCCCGTCACGACCACCTGTTGAAACCCGCTCTCGCGTAGGAGTCTCTGGCAGATGCGTTCAAACCCTGAAGGCGGGAGTGCGCGCAGAATTTCGAGCAGGCGGACCTTGTAGTCCTTCACTTCATCCGCGGTTTCGGCGTCCTCTTCTTCATCCTCCTCGACGGAACTTCCTGGATCGGCCGATTCTGTGACCTTGCGCGGGAACTTTTTCCGAACGTCCCTGAACATCGTTTGGACGGCGTCGGGCTCGAGTCTGGCGGCGCGACCGATCTCCGTCAAACTCCAAACCCCGCGCTGCGAGGCGTCGAGGTAGCCCGCCTTCGCGAGGTAGAACCGCGCCCAGCCGATCTGATTGCGGACGCGCGAGTGACCATTGGAAGTCGTTTCTTCTTGCTCCCTCTCCGATACGCCAAGCCGGTCGAGGACTCGGTCGGCGACCTCGCTCGCGGTGCCGGAGTTGCCGAGCTCTCGCAGGGTCTCGACGATGGGCGCCACGAAGCGAAGGAAGGTCGGGCCCTTGGGTTTCTTCGACGCCATTGAGGAGCGAGCGTCTCACGGGCGGCCAAGCTCGTCAGCAACAGCAGTGCCGGTCGGCCGGCGGCGCCGGAGGTGGCTAAAAATCCGCCAGGGGGGTGGGTGGATCATTCTTAGCCAGTAGCAGACTTGAGACCGGTGATTTCGCGAGGTTAGGCAGGCTTTCCACGTCGCGCTCGCCGGTACACCCGTTGCCCTACTGGCCGGGCATGACCGCACTCGCGCACGAGGCGCCCACGCGAATTCCCGTCCCTGCAAACGAGCCGCGAGTGCCAGCGGCGCGGTTCCGCGAACCTGCGCGACGCCGGACGCCTTGAGCCCCCCTCCGATTTCGGACGCCACCCTGCCGTTCTTGCTGACCGTAGACGAAGTGGCGGCGCTGCTTCGTACCAGCCGCAAGGCCATCTACGCGCGCGCGGAACGCGGCCTTCTCCCCGGAGTCGTTCGCGACTGTCGCCGCTTGCTGGTCCGGCGAGACGAGCTGCTACGCTCGCTCTCGGAAGCACGAGCGACATCGCCGAAAGGTTCACGGCGATGACGGTCAAGATCAGAAAGTGGACGAAGGGTAAGAGGATGGGCTTCGAGGTCGACATCCGCTTCGAATATCCGGACGGCACGCTGCTGCGGCAGCGAATCAAGGCGCCGGTGGACTCGAAGTCGGCCGCGAAGCGCTGGGGCGAGGCCAAGGAGCGCGAACTGCTCGTTCGGCCGTCGCCCGCAAAGCCGCAGGAGCAGCGAAAGGAGGTGCCGACGTTGAACGAGTTCGGCCCGCGTTACATCGAGAACCACGCGAAGGCCGACCGATTGAAGGCGAGCACGGTCGACTGGATCGAGAAGACCTACAGAAACCACCTGTACCCGAAGCTCGGGGACAAGCGGCTCGACTCCATCGACGACGAGGATGTGCAGCTCTTGAAAGCCCAGCTCACGGACCGAAGTCGCAAGACCGTCAACAACGTCCTCGGTGTTCTCGGGCACACGCTCAAGACCGCGGCGCGTTGGAAGGTCATCGACCGCGTGCCGTGCGCGGTCACCATGCTGAAGGCAAGCATAGGTCTGCCCAAGTTCTACGACTTCGACGAGTACAAGCGGCTCGTCGACTCCGCGCGCGCGGTCGATCCGCGCGCGCACCTCGTGGTCCTCTTTGGCGGAGATGCGGGCCTTCGTCGCGGCGAGATGTTGGCGCTGCGATGGGTGGACGTCGACTTCAAGCGACGTCAGCTCCAAGTGCAAGAGGCCGTGTGGGAGCGCAAGCGGCGCGACGGCAAAGGACACGAGCGCATAACCGACACGCCGAAGGGCGGCCGGTCGCGCGTCGTGCCCCTCACCGACGCGCTCTTGCACGCCCTGCATGCACATCGTCACTTGCGCGGCGAGCACGTGCTCTTCGGTGACGACGGGCGTCCGGCGACGAGCTTCTACTTACGCCGGCTCTTCGAGGCGGCTCAGAAGCGGGCTTGCCTTCGCGCGACCGGCGGGCTCCACATTCTTCGTCACACGTTCTGCTCGCATCTGGCGATGCGCGGGGCGCCGGCGAAGGCCATCCAGGAGCTTGCCGGCCATGCCAATCTGACGACGACGATGCGCTACATGCATCTGTCGCCGGCAGCGCGGCAAGACGCGATCGGTCTACTCAACACGCGCGGCGAGGGGGCGCGCACTTTCGGCGAGATTTTTGGAGAGACTGTGGAGACGAAGACTTCCGATTCTGCAACTACTCGGAGTCATTCGTAAAAACTAGTCGGGGCGAGAGGTTTCGAACCTCCGACCCCTACCGTGTCAATTTCGCGGGATCGCCGAT
>CAZHED010000119.1:0-6290 GCA_964531095.1 uncultured Polyangiaceae bacterium
GGGCCAGGATGGCGGCGACGGGTGAAAGCTACCAGCAGGCGCACGCCCGCGTCGCGACGCGCCGGGTCTCGCTAGCCGCCCCGCAAACCGATCTGGTGCCCGTCTCGTACTTCGGGATTCCGCTTGCCCTCGCCACGATCGAGATGCACGGCATGTCGATCGCCGTGCTGGTGCCGTCGTCCAGGCTGTGGCGCCGTGGCTACCCCGCTCAGTCCCCGGTACCCTTGATGCGTGCCGCCATGCGATCGCGGGGCGCCGCGTGAGCGCGCCTGCGACGCGGCTCATGGAGGACGTCTCGGACACCGCCCGATGGGTTGCCTTCCATCGAGCGTTGGAATCCGAGCGCCCCGACGCTCTGTTCGTCGATCCTTTCGCACGACGTTTGGCAGGGGAGCGCGGGCGGAGGATCGCCGAAGGGATGCCGGCGGTTCCGGGAGCCCGTCCGGGACCACGTGGGCTCGCTTCCGTGCTTGCGGTGCGTACCAAAGCCTTCGACGAGATGATCCTCGACGGCGTTCAGCGCATTGGCGCCGATGCCGTCCTTAACCTCGCGGCCGGTCTCGATGCCCGCCCCTACCGCTTGCCTCTGCCCTCCTCTCTCGTCTGGATTGAGGCGGACCGAGCGGCGATCCTCGACGAAAAGGCGGAGGTGCTCGCGAGCACAAGACCCGCTTGCATCGTCGAACGAGTCGCGGTTGATCTTGCGGACGACCAGGCCAGGGCAAGCCTTCTCGACCGCGTCGCTGGTTCCCACGCGCGGGTCGTGGTGGTGACCGAAGGACTCCTCGTGTACCTCGACGAGGTGCGCGTCGCCTCCCTGGCAGATGGCCTTCGTGCGCGAGCGCCCATGCGCCGGTGGATTCTCGAAAGCGGCGCGCCCGAGGTCCTCGAGCGGAACATGCGAGCCTGGGGAAAGGTACTGGCCTCAGCGAACGCCGAATGGAAGTTCGCGCCGGCGAACGGGTTCGACTTCTTCCGACCGCATGGCTGGTCAGAGACCGTCAGGCGCCCCTTCATGCTGGAAGCACGTCGCCTCGGTCGGGAGAGTGAGGTCCCCCATGCCTGGCTGCTGCGGGCCCTTTCGTCCCTTTCGGGGCGGTTCCGCCAAAGGATGGAGAATCTGGTCGTCTACGGCGTCCTGGAGCCGACTACCGAGTGAGCCGCTGCGGCTCATGATGCGCAGCGCCGGTTATCATCGGCTGTCGTCGAACACGCAAGTAGGCCAGGCGCGGCCCCATTGGTTGGCCGCTTCGTTCGCACCTCACACTGCGTCGAACGGATATCCCCCGTCATCGTACGTCCTGCTCGCGACGCTCTTTCGCAGCTCGTCGTCGTTCTTGTCCACTTCGGCGACGATCTGCTCCATGCGAGTCTCCGCCGACGCGACGAAGATGCTCGTCAGGTCGATCTCGCGGCGAGCTCCCTCTTCGCCCCGCCGCTCGATGGCGTGGGTGGTCCGCGCGATGCACGCAGCCACCGCGTAAAGCTCGATGGCCAGCTCGGCCGTGCGCTTTTGCGTGTATTGCATCTCCGCGATGTCGCGCCCGTGCTTTCGGAGCACCTGGTCGACTTCCTGTCCGAGCCGCAGCGCGTACTCCTCGAAGACGACCGCCTCGCGCTTGAGCAGCGGGTGGTGCCGGCTCATCCGCTCTCGCCCGAGCGCGCCGCGCGCCTTGCGAATGGCGAAATCGCTCAGCAAGCCGAAGCCCTTGATGGGCTCGCGCATGGCGCGCGCGACGTCGGCGAGCTCGCGCCCCGGTCCCTGCATCCCGCTGAGGGCGATGAACGCGCGCAGGATCTCGTTGGTCCCCTCGAAAATGAGGTTGATCCGCGCGTCGCGCAGGAGGCGCTCGTACGGGTACTCGGTCATGTACCCGGTGCCCGCGGCGATCTGAAGCGCCTCGTTGGCCACGCGCCAGCAGGTCTCGCTTCCGTACACTTTGCAGATGGCGCTCTCGACCGAGAAGTCGTCCACCCCGGCGTCGACCATCCCCGTGGTCAAGTACGTCATGCTCTCGAGGGCCCACGTGATCGACATCATCGACGCGATCTTGTCTTTGATGAGCCCGAACTCGCCGATCGACCGCCCGAACGCGCGCCGCTCGCGGCACCGCTCGACGGCGAGCTTCAGAAGGCGTTTGCACATGCCGACGCAGCCGCTCGCCAGGCCGAGCCGTCCGCTGTTCAGAACTTGCATGGCGACGCGAAAGCCTCGCCCGGGCTCGCCGAGCACGTGGCTCGCGGGAATTCGCACAGCATCGAAAAATAATTCGGTCGTCGAGCTGCCGCGGATGCCGAGCTTGTGCTCGTTCGGCCCGCTCTTCACCCCCCAGGCACGCTCGACCAGAAAGGCCGTGATCTTCGGCTTCACCCCTTCGTCGGCGGGCGAGGTCCGCGCGAACACCGTGAAAAGGTCCGCGAAGCCCCCGTTGGTGATCCAGATTTTCGAGCCGCTCAAGACATACCCGTCGTCGCGTCGCTCCGCGCGCGTCTGGATCGCGGCCGCGTCGCTGCCCGCTCCGGGTTCGGTCAGCGCGAATGCCGCGACGATCTCTCCGGTGGCCAGACGGGGCAAATAGGTCGCCTTCAGCTCGTCCGAGCCGAAGAGCAAGAGGCCCTTCATTCCGATCGACTGGTGGGCGCCGAGGGTGACCGCCAGGCTTGCGTCGAGCCCCGCGACCTCCTGTACGACGCGGGCATACCCTGTGTTCGTCAGGCCGGCCCCGCCGTGGCTCTGTGGCACGAGCATTCCGAAGAGCCCGAGCTCCTTCAAGCCGAGCAAGACGTCGTCGCCAATCGTCTGCTCGCGGTCGATCTTCGCGGAGTCGACGTTTCGATCGAAATAGCGGCGGACATTTTCGAGGAGAGCTCGAACCGTGTCGACTTCTTGGGCATTCGGCTGCGGCCAGGGGAAGATGAGCCCCTCGTCGATGACGCCGAAGAACAGGCTTTTCATGAACGACCGCTCGCGCATGGGCTTTCTCTCGCTGCTGAGGGGCGGACGCCGGGGGCCCCTGAAGGAAGCCTCGGGCCTCTCACTACGCCGGCGCAATGCTTTTCTCGTCTCTGACCGCGATTCGACGTTGCCCGGGAGGGTCCCCGTTGCTAGCCAATGCGAGAGGTCGGCGAAACCCGTGTCGCAACCGTTCGAAGCGTTTCTGCGCAGGCTCGATCGCGCGCGCTCCATGCGCAGCGTCGCGTTGATGGGCGTATGCAACGTGACGCCTGACTCGTTCAGCGACGGCGGGCGCTATTTCGATGCCGCCGCCGCGCGCGCGCGCGTCGACGAGCTGGTCGCGCATGGCGCCGATATCGTCGACATCGGGGGCGAATCCACGAGGCCCGGCGCTGCCGCGGTGCCGGCGGGCGAGCAACTGGCCCGCGTGCTCGATTCCGTGCGATACGCCGTGTCGATCGGGGCGTGCGTCTCGATCGATACGGCGAGCCCTCAAGTCGCGCTCGCGTGCCTCGAGGCAGGCGCATGTGCCGTCAACGATGCCTCATGCCTCCGCGACGACGCCCTCGCCAAGGTCGTCGCCGATCGCCGGGCAGCGCTCATTCTGATGCACGCGCGTGGCACTCAGGAAAAGATGCTCGGCTTCAGCCAGTACCCCGACGCCGGGTACGGCGACGTCCTGCACGACGTATTGCGGGAGTGGGGTGCGGCCGCCGAGCGCGCCCGGGCCGCGGGGGTACCCCCCGACGCGATCGCGATGGATCCCGGGCTTGGCTTCGCGAAAAACGCGCGGCAGAGCGCCGAGCTCCTCGCGCGCCTGGGCGAGATCGTACGGTCACTCGATGTACCGGTCGTCGTCGGCGCGAGCAGGAAGTCGTTCTTGACCATCGCCGACGCCGGAGCGGAGCCCACCGAGCGCGTCGGTGCGTCGATCGCCGCCGCGCTCTACGCGGCTCGAGCGGGAGCGTCCATCGTCCGCGTGCACGACGTACGCATCACGCGGCAGGCGATCGACTTCTCGCGGCAGCTCGCACGGTACCTTCCGAGCTCCGGCGAAGTCTCGGCCGGGCCAGGGGGGGCGTGAGCCATGCTCGAGCTTCTCGAGGGTTTCCGTCACCTCTTCTCCGGTCGACCGCTCGGGGACGTCCTCACGGACGTCGCCGATATCCTCGTCGTGACCTACGTCGTATACCGCGCGCTTCTCGTGCTGCGCGGAACGCGCGCGATGCAGATGGGGATGGGGCTCGGCGTCATCGGCCTGGTCTACGTGGTGTCCAAGTGGGCGGGATTCATCACGCTATTCAATCTGCTGAACGCGCTGCTTTCGTCGGCGATCCTCATCGTCGTGGTCGTGTTCCAAAACGACATTCGGCGCGGCCTCATGCGCGTGGGCGCGCGCGCGTTTCTCGGGGGTCTCGCCCGGCAGCAGGAGTCGAAAGTGATCGACGAAGTGGTGGCTGCCGCGACGGACCTCGCGCGCCACCGCGTGGGTGCGCTCATCGCCTTCGAGCAGGACGCCAACCTCGATGAGTTCGTGGTCGGACAGGGAACGACGATCGACGCTTCGGTGCAGCGCGAGCTCCTCGTCAGCCTGTTTCTGCCGGAGAGTCTCAATAAGCTGCACGACGGGGCGGTGATCATCCGCAACCTGAGGGTGGCCAAGGCCGGCGTGTTCTTTCCGATGCCGGACACCAAAGTGCTCGACAAGTCGCTGGGGTCACGGCATCGCGCGGCGCTCGGGATCACCGAAGAGACCGACGCGGTCGTCGTGGTCGTGAGCGAGGAGCGCGGCAGCATCAGCTTTTGCTTCAACGGAAACATCGTGACCAACCTCGACGGCACGTCGCTCCGCCAAGCCCTGCTCGGCCTCTTCGGGCAGCGGGGCCGGAACAAGCGCGGGGCCAAGCCGGGCATCGTGCGCGCGGGCGCCGTGCTTCAGACCGGGACGGGGAGCTTTCGGATCACGCCGCCGCCGGGGACTTCGGGGGAGGGAAGACGGAGCAGCGTGGTGCCGCCCGCATTGGTCTCGCGCGAGGGAACGGGCTCTCACCCGATCGCGCCGCCGCCGTCTGCGCGCGGCGACGTGGCGCCGAAGTCCGAGGCCAAAGAGACGTCCCAGCTCCACAGTCGCCCGATGGCGCCCGCGAAGCCAATCGAAACTCCCCAGCCAGTCCCGGTCGCAGACGCGCGGCCGCGGCCGCGGGAGGATTGAACGATGTCCCCGGCCGCGTATCAGGTTCGCTCGATCTTCGTCGAGAACGTGAACCTCAAGCTGCTGTCGCTGGTCTTTGCGCTCGTGCTGTATTCGCTGGCGCACGGCTCGCAAGAGGCGCAGCGGTCGCTTCTCATCGGCGTCGTCGCCCTCACACCCCCAGGCTCGTCGAACCGAGTGCTCATGACCCCGATTCCCGCGCAGATTCGCGTGACCGTCCGAGGGACGAAGTCTGCCCTCGACGATCTGCACGCCGACGACATGGCCAACGTGCAGCTCGATCTGCATGGCGGTAGCGAGACGCGGGTCACCTTCAAGCCGGCGATGATTCCGCTCCCGCCTGGGCTGAAGGTCGAGCAGATCGATCCGCCGGAGCTCGACCTGACGTGGGAGGACCTCATCGTGCGAGACGTGCCCGTGGAAGTGGGGGTCGTGGGCACGCCTGCGAGGGGGTTCGTGGTCAAGGGGGAGCCGCTGGCGGATCCGCGGGTGCTGCGCGCGCGCGGCCCGAAGAGCGAAGTGTTGGTCGTCCAGCGCGCACGAGCGGACGCTTTCGATATCGGTGGGCTCACGGAGGGGAAGTACACGAGGCAGCTCGCCGTCGAGCGGCCGCCGGGGCGTGTCACGCTGGATGCGCCGAGCGTGGCGGCCACGGTCGAGATAGGACGAGAAGTGGTCGAGCGCTCGTTCACGAGGGTACCGGTCGCCGTCATCGGTCACGGCAACGCAAAGGCACAGCCCGGAGAAGTGGACGTGCGCCTCGCGTGCCCTCCCGAGGTCGTGCGCGCGCTCCGCCCGGAACAAATCCTACCGCGCGTGCAGGTCACTCCCGCAACCGACCATGGGTCGGACGCCCTTCCCGTTCAGCTCTCGATCGAGCAGTGCGAAGTGCACGTGACGCCGCCCAGCGTGATCGTCCGCTGGTAGAAGCACGGCGCTTTTCGGCGATCCCTTCGCGATGCCGGCGTCGGCTCGCTGCGGCGTACAGTCGTACGCCTCGCTCGCCTCCTTGGCCTCGCTCGGTCTCGCCGAAAATCGCCGCGCTTCTACTCTTGCTCGAGCGCCCCCTCCCATTTCGCACTCCGGTGGCTCGCCCTTCGGTCTCGCGGGTTGCCGGTCTTG
>CAZHED010000120.1:0-6218 GCA_964531095.1 uncultured Polyangiaceae bacterium
GCGACGGATCGCGACGACGATTTCGCCGAATGGGTTCCGTGATGAATCCGCGCAAAGGAAAGAAGACCACGGGGCGGAAGGCCCCGAGTGCAATCAGCTCGACGAGGCTCGCCGAGATGATCGAGGAAGCGACCGTCGACGCGGACGACGAATCCGAACAGACGATGGGCTGGTTTACGATGATCGAGGAGCACCTCGAGCTACCGTTCGAGACGGAGGTGCTCGGCGTCTCGATTCGCGTCACGCGGATCGATTACCGCGACGACGATCGCCTTGTCGCGATCTGCGCGCGTGGCCGCGACGAGCAGGCGATCGGGCTCGCCGATCTCCCCCTTCCAACGCCGATGCCCGCGGGGGCGGAGTGGATCGAGGCCTACCGTCGATGGAGTGCGGGACGATGACCGCGTCGAAGAGCGGGGCCCGCGGCGGTCAGCGTTCGCCGCGCGTGCGTGTGCAGCCCGCGAGGCACAATGCGGATCACGTCGCCCGCCAGAGTCGCTCGAGTTCTTCGACTTGGGCGACGCTTGCTGAGCTTGACGCTGTGACTGGCCGTTTCGCTACGAATCGGGCATTCTTCCCATCATGCACGCGCACGTGAGCGAGCCTTCGCCGATCCCGAGCGCTCCGTTCGATGATCTCGACCTCGACAGCGCCGAGGACGAAGAGGAATGGGAGCGCCGCGTGATGGCACTCGCCGCTGCCCGGATCACCGCCGAGCGCGCGCGCCTCGAGGGGCTGGGCGTCATCGACGCGAAGGGCGAGCTCGTCTCGCACGAGCTCCCGCCCGACATGCTCCCCGAGTCGGACACGACGCTCGAAACCGGCTGACCCGCGATGCCGCGTCCGCGCATGATCGTGGTCGCCGGGCCTCCGGGGAGCGGCAAGACGAGGTACTTCCCGGTCACGGCGTTCGGCGTCGACGCGTTCAACATCGACGACCGGTGTGCGCAGATCCTCGGCAGCTACCGCGCCATCCCGCGCGACGTCCGCCGCGCCGTCGCGAAGGAGTGCGAGCGGTTCGTGCTTGATCACATTGACCGTGGGAGGCCCTTCGCGGTCGAGACGACGCTCCGGACGACGTCCGCGATCGAGCAGGCGGAGCTCGCGCGCAAGAACGGCTTCGCCACCGAGATGCGCTTTATCGCCACGGACTCGATCGCCGAGAACCTCGCACGCGTCCTCCAGCGCGCGCAAGCCGGCGGCCACGGCGCGTCGGAGCGCGAGATCCGCGCGATCCATCAAGCGAGCGTCACGAACCTCCGGACGGCCGTCGCTGCGTTCGATCGCGTTCGCGTCTACGACTCGACACCTCGATGGGCGCCGCCTCGGCTCGTGGCCGTTGCGCGCGGGGGCAGACTGGCTCGTCAGGGGGCGACGCCCGCCTGGCTCGAAAGGGCATTGGCCGGGAGCAACGAGTGAGGTTCTTCGTGCCCGACGCCGCTGTCGTTGCCTGGGCCTAGGCCTAGGTCGACGCTCGCTGCGCGTCGCGCGCCATCGGAAAATATCGCGTCGCGTGCCGCATCCCAACGCTACGGATACGCCCTGGTTGCTTGAGCCTCAGCATCGGCCGATTCAGTTCGCGCGCCGTCGCGCCGACCACCGGCGCGATGACGGTCATCGCCTCGTTCGGCGTCCGGCACACAGCCTCGTAGAGTCGCTCGCTCAGCGCTCCGATCCCGTCGGCCGCCCGTCGCGCGCCCCTCCGCGAGCGCGATGACGCTGGCCCTAGCGTCGTCGAACGCACGAGGACCTGGTCGTCGCCGTTGTGCCGGTCGCGAACGCCCCGTTCCGTGCCGCATGGGCGGCGGCGCGCGCGGCCGAGATGGTCCTCGGAGTCCGGCTGGCCGTGGCATCTCGCTGGAACGACTACACGAGCGCCACCGGGGAGGACGTGCGCCGCCTGCGAGACGAGTTTTGGTCGGGAATGGACTCGGAGGAGCGTCAGACCGTCCTGCTCGCCGAAGGATGCGTGGCAGCGAGCGCCGGTAACCGAGAGTCGGGCATGTAGCGGGTAGTGGTCGTAGCGCCGTGCGGGGATCAAGCGGGGCCGAAAGATCCATCGCCTGTCACGAGCCCTCCGGCCCCTCCGGTATGTGACAACTTGTCGACGTCACTGGCATGTGCGTTGACCGCTTAGGGACGCAGGGGATGGTCAGCTTGCCGACGCCAGCGTGAGCCCGCGTGGCGCACGCCACCCCGTCGCGCCGCGCTCTGCAACGCCGAGCGCCGCGGGGTGGCACGCCCGCTGATTCATCGCAGAGGTGCAGGAGCGACGGCCTTCGCGCAGCGAAGCGCGGCGAGGTGCCGCGCGCAACGGGCGCACCGTTCAGGATAATCGCGAGTCGCGCAAGGACTCACGCCTCCGCAAGGGCCTTGAGCTTCGCGAGTCCTCTTTCGAAGTCCGCGGGTTGCGCTTGGCTGGGCGGTCGGACGTCACATTCCGCAATAGGCGGCGCCGACGGCCAGAAGCCATGCCCCGTAGTTTCCCTGGTACGTCATTGGGTTGCAGAAGGCGGCTGGCCCGGCGAGCGCCTGTACGGCGCAGGCGTCGGCTTGCATGTAGGTCGTGCACGCCCCGGTCTGGGCGGCCGTCTTGCACTGGTCGGTGGTCGCGGCATCGGCGCAGCCGTAGCAAGCCGTCTCCAGGCAATCTTCGACGCACGCGCTCTCGTGATTGCACGCCGCGTCGACGTACGGCGCGACGCAGGTGAGAACGCCCGTTTGGTCGGCGAAGTCGAGCTCGAATGGCTGGAGGCACCCGGCGCACGGATCGTTCGACTGTTGTTCGAATTGGACGAAGGCGGCGCAGGGCGAGGTCATCGGTCCGCCCGCGCACGCCGACGCCGCGTTCATGAGGTCCGACGCCGAGCAGACCTTCTGCTGGACGGGCGCAGGCCCCATGAGGGGAGCGGGACAACCCCGGTACGCCGCGGGGCACTGCGGGCCGGTGCAAGACCGCACGGGAGCCGCGAGATCGCACGTCTGCGCCGGCTGGAGCGCCGTACAGTCGGCGCACCATCCGCCTTCCCCGCATTGGGTATCGGTCAAGCCGGGCTGGCACGTCCCACTGCGGTCCCAGCAACCGGGGCAAGACGGGGGTAGAACGTTGGGCGGCGGCGGAAGGGCGATCGCCGCGCCGCTGTCGGGCAGAACGCAAAAGCCGCCCCATCCGCAGCGGTCGCCGAGCTGCGTGCAGTCGACGCAGCGCGTTCCGGCGCCGCCGCAGGCGGTGTCGTCGTTGGGATCGTGACAGCCGCCGGCCGCATCGCAGCAGCCGCCGCGACAGTTGTTCGCGTCGCAAAGCGGCACGCCCTCCGCGGACAAGCACCGTTGACTTGCGCAGACCCCGTCGGGCAGGCAAACCTGGCACGCCGCGCCGAAGTTGCCGCAGGCCGTGGCCGTCAGCCCCTGCAGGCACTGGCCGCTTTCGTCGCAGCACCCGGAACCGCAGGTCTGCCCGTTGCAAACGCCCGCATCGCCGGTCACCGTGGCGCACTGCTGCATGACGCACTGGAGGTCGGCGTCGTACGCGGTGCAATCGACGCAGTAGCTCCGCGCCACACCGCATTGCACGTTCGATGCGCCCGGTTGGCATTGGCCGGTCGGGTCGCAACAGCCGGTCGAGCACGTGCAGGGCGGCGGTGTCGTGCATTGCCCGGCGACGCAGCGTCCGCCTTGACCGGCGCAGTCCGCGCAGGTCGCGCCGCCGGTGCCGCACGCCACGTCCGACGGCGGCGTCCGACAGACCGACGCAAGCTCGGGCGCTCCGTCTCCCGCTCCGGACGGCGCCGGCCGCGGAGGCGCCGCGCAGCACCCGGTGGGGCACGAGCTCGCGGTGCACGCGCACAGATCGTTGTAGAGGCACTCGGTGCCCGAGGGGCACAACGAGCAGGCCCTGCCGCCGGTGCCGCAAAACGTGGGCGAGCCCATTTGGCAAGCTCTGTTGGCGTCGCAGCACCCCAGCGGACAGCTCGTGAAATCGCAGTTCGCGGGGCTCGCGGCCCGCCCGTCGGCAACGCTCGCGTCGCTGGTCGTGCCTGCGACCGCGTCGACGGCGACGACCGCGCCCACGTCGCGGGCCGCCGCGGAGTCTGCGATCGCGCTTGCATCCATGGCCGCGCCCGCGTCGATATGGGCATTGGCCGCAACCCCGGTATCTGCGTCCGCGTCTGGACCCGAGTCGGCACCGGTGTCCACGCCGACGACCCCGACGGCGTTTGCGTCGAATGGCGCGTCCGCGACGAAGCCCCCGTCGAAGCCCGGTGACGCGTCGGCTTCCTCAGACGCTTTGCCCCCGCAGCGGGCCGTCAGGAGCAACGCGCCGAGGGCGGCCACGCGGAACGCGCACGCGGCGCGCCGCACGCCGTGCAAGCGTGGATTCCGCAGCGATTCAATCATAGTCGGCTTCTCTCGCCTGGTGGCGCGTGGGCGCGGTGTGCGTAAGCTGATGGTACTCCATGCCCAAAGCCCTTCTCGAACGAAAGGGCGGCGTCGTGGCCAAGACTCTCCACCGCTTGGAAAAGTACAGCGCGTTCTTGGCTTACGGGTCCCTCGAGTGACGCGCTTGTCTCCTCCCGTGCGCCGGGTCCTCGCAACGAGCGCCCCCGCCAGCGTGATCCTCGTGCGCTTCCTCGTCAGCTGGGTCTTTGTCTCCGAGGGGGTCCAGAAGTTTCTTTACCCCGATGCGCTCGGCGCCGGCCGGTTCCTTCGGGTCGGCATTCCTGCGCCGACGGTGATGGCGCCATTCGTCGGAGTGGTCGAGATCGTTTGCGGCGTCCTCGTAGTCGTCGGACTGCTGACCCGCGTCGCTGCCCTCCCGCTCCTCGCAGACATGGTCGTCGCCATCGGCACGACGAAAGTCCCGCTGTTCACGAAGGGCGGCTTCTGGGCCGATGGCGCAAGAGTCGCGCGTCGACTTTGCGATGCTCCTCGGCGCGACATTCTTGCTGCTGGTTGGCGCGGGCTCGCTCTCGCTCAAGGCGGAGGGTGTATGTCGTTCGCTCTTCCTACCTCGAGTGGGGGGGAGTCCTCTGGGCGCCGGAAACGGCCACATTTCGGTCGCAGAGGGTCCCGAAGGACTGGCCTTCGTCGTCCGTGTTTCCAGCGGCCAAGAGCTTCTGGCCACACGAGCGTACACCGTCGGAATGCTGCGATCCGGCCGAGTCGACGAGTTCATGGTGACCGCAGGAGTCGGGCGACGAAGCGGTTCGCACACGAGCCGCCCCAATACCGGAAGACGTAGGTGGCCCCTGACTGCGCGTCAGAGACCGGATGTCGGCGTATCCGAGTCGTGACCAGCGATGTCGTACTTGAGTGTGCGACACGGCGCCGTGCCGTCCGCCTCCCCCTCAGAAACTGTACGGATAGGGCGGGGCACGATATTTGCGCTAGAGAACGCCGATGCGCCCCCTCGCTTTAGCCTTTTGGCTCTCCGCGTTCGCATTTCTCGGCACCCGAACCGCGCGGGCGGACGATGCCGGACCCGGCATATGTCCCAAAACGTCGTACGGCATGCCGTGCGATCCCGGAGACGGCAATGCCTGCGGGGGCGTATGCCTGCCGGACTTCTCAAAAGCGAACGCTCCCATGTCATGCCTCGTGGCGAACGCCGCGGCGCTGGCACGCCTCAACGCGACAGCCGGGACGCTCCCAACGTGGACGCTGACAAGCCTCGATGGCATCGGCTGCTCGCCGACGGGGTTTCCAGGAACGGACTGTGCGCACGCGTGCAGCGGCGGAGTCTGCGTTGCAAAGAATGCCTCCCAGGGCGCGGCCTGTATGCCCGCGCGCGACGATAGTGGCATTGCGACGATTCCCGTCTCCGTCTGCAGCGGTGCGTGCGACGGTAACGGCACGTGCGTCGCGCTCAATCAAGCTTGCGAAAGCTATGGGCGGGGAGCGATCGACGAATGCCTTTACATCGCGTGCAACGTGGCGGCGAACGCTCCAACCATTGATGCAGGTACATTCGCGCCGGGCTGCACGCTGTTTCCGAACCCGAGCGGCGTCCAATGCTCAGATGACCCGTGCGTGAGCGGTGGGACGTGCGGCTCGCAGGGGGATTGCCTCGGTGGGACGCGAATGCCAAACTGCGCGGAGCCTGACGTTGACGGCAGCGCCGCCTTCGGATCGGCTCAAGATGGAGACTCGCCCCACGCGACCACCGGCGGCGGGGTCGACGCGGCGAAGAGCAACGCTCGCGCCCCGGCCTCCTCGTC
>CAZHED010000121.1:0-5895 GCA_964531095.1 uncultured Polyangiaceae bacterium
GAGGTCATCCGCATCGAGGAAAAGGACATCGCGGGCAGCCGGCAGAAGTTTTACGTGCTGCGCATTCTTGATACCGATCGGAAGATCATGGTCCCCGTCGCGAATGCGAGCGCGGTCGGCCTCCGGCAGGTGATCAGCGAGCAGGAGATCCGGGAGATTTTCGACATTTTGCGCGAGCGAACGATCGCGTTCGATAACCAGACGTGGAACCGCCGCTATCGCGGGTTCATGGACAAGATCAAGACTGGCTCGATTTACGATGTTGCGGAGGTCCTGCGGGATCTCTACCGCCTGAAGACGGACAAGCAACTGAGCTTCGGCGAGCGCCGTATGCTCGATACGGCTCGTTCGCTCATCGTCAAAGAGATTGCGATCGCTCGCAAACAGACCGAAGAGCAGGTCAAGGCCGAGATCGAAGCCATCTTCGTCGCCAACTGAATCGTCAACCATCGACCGATCGCGCGCCGGAGACGCGGGGCGCGCGACCGTAGTCGGTGCGGAATGCGGGCGCGCGCAGCGTTCGGACACGACGGGGCTTGTCCATCGGGAAAGCCGTTGGTCAGTGGGTTGGGGAACCCGTGGCTCGGGGGCCCTCGAGAGTGCTGTCGAGGATTCCGAAATCCCACGTCTCGCCAGGCTCGCGGAGTCCGGCCACGGCCGATTCCACCTGCCATAGGAGAGACTGCGAGAACGTTGCGCCCGCTCCGCGGACTGCGACCGCGATACGGCCGGACCACTGCCAGACTTGGGCGGCGACTACCCCCTCGACGCCATAGACGAGCTCGAGCGTCCGGCGAACCTTTGGCGCGAGCTCGGATGCACCTTCGGGGCGCTTCGGCATTGGCTTTTCGGCTAACACGCCCGAGCAGTCTGCTCAAGCCGCGAGACATGCGAGGCAGGGTGTGCCACTTTGAGCCGAGGGCTGACGCGGCTGACGCGGGGGCTCCCATGTGGGTCCTGAACGTTTCTGCAGAAATTGGCGCGGCATCACCCGTGCAGCTCAGCTTCAGGGGACATGCTCCCATCCATTCCCCGTGAATTGTGGTTTCTCGGGGCGCTCCTCGTTTTGGACGCGTCTTTGGGGGCCTGCGTCGCCACTTCGGCTCCCCCCGACTGTTTGAATCCCCAGCCTCACCCTCCGTACTGCGAGAACACCGGCGGCGGCGCTAACGGGGGCGGCCAAGGCGCACCGACGGGCACCGGCGGGAACGCCGCGGGCGGCGGCGCAGGCGCCTCAAATTCCGGCGCGCCCGGTTCCGCTGCCAATGCGGGGAGCACCGGCTCCAGCGGTGGTGGCTCCAGCGGAGCGGCGACCGGCACTGGTACGGGTACAGGCGGCAGCTCGGGTGGCGCTGCGAGCAGCGGGTCCAGCGGGGGGGGAAGTGGTTCCAGCGGCGGAACACCCAGCATGGGCGGCAGCGGGATCGACGCCTCGTTCCCGGCGGACGGCGGCGGAGCGCGCGAAGACGCCGCAATCTCCGATGGCGGTTCGAACGACGGCCAAGCGACCGAGGACCACGTCCGCCGCCACCCGAGGGACGCGCGCCCAGAAGACGCTCCGATCCCTCCGGGGGTGAGCGAAGAGGATGGGCAGGCGTCCGATGCCCGGCATCAAGACGCTGCACCGGACCATGGGGATTATACGGACGCGGGCGCCCAGGAGCGCGAATGAAACGCGCCCTCTGCAGCGCGATCCTGGTCCTCGGGTGCGGCGGGCTCGCGGACTGCAGCCTCAATCCGCAGCCCTTTCCCCCGCAGGCGGGCGTCGCGGACAACGGGGGCCGCGGGGGTGGTAGCGGAGGCGAGTTTGGAGCGGGCAGCTCGAGCGGCGGCAGCTCGGGGGGTACCGCAGCCGGCGCAGGGGGAGCCGTTCCGCCGGTTGCAGGCGAGGACGGGAGTGCCGGCGCCGTTGACGCCAGCGCGCCTCTCACGGCGTCTTCGGATGGAGGTTCGCGCGACGCGGGCGCGTCGCTGAACGCCGACGCGGCCACGAGCGACGCGGAGGGCGAGAGAGAGACTGGGGGCGACTCGTCGAGCCAGGCGGACACGTCGAGCGATGCCGACGCCATGACCGGAGCGGACGCGTCGAGTGAATGGGACGCTGCGAAGGACGGTCCCGCCGAAGCAAAGCGCTAGCGGCCGCGCGGCTTTTGGAACGCCGCGCCTGCGCGCTCAAAGCTTCTGCGCGACGACGTATTCGTCGAGCACGTTCACCGCAAAATCGGCCAGGATTCCATCGGTCACCCGCAGTCGACGCGACAGGTCGCGCGCGATATTGAGGACCGTAAGCGCGTAGGACTTGACGTCAAAACGATAGAGAGCGTCGAGGTCTTCGCTCGTCATCCGAAGCAGTCGCGACGGCGCCAGAGCTCGCACTGTGGCCGATCGCGGTTGCATGTCGAGCATGGACATTTCTCCGAACCAGTCGTCGGGCCCCAGGATGGCGATCCGCTTGTCTCTCCCCCGACGGCTGCGCTTCGACACTTCCATCTCGCCCTCGAGCACGACATACATTTCGCGGGCCAGCTCATCCCCTTCGACGAAGATCGTTTCACCCGGGGAGAAACGAGTGGTCTTCAACGCGCGCGCGAGATAGTCGAGGATGTCGTCGTTAAGGGCCCCGAATAAGCCAATTTCGCGAAGCGTTGCGCTCGTCACCGCCAGATCGCGCCCGTCGCTGGGCGTCGGCTTGGGGGGCTCAGTCATCATGGCCCGCACAGTATACGGCGCGCGCGCCAGCAAGGCGTGGGTCAAACCGCCAGAGGCTTGGTAAACACGATGCGTCGCCGGCCGGGTCCCGCGTAGTCCTCGACATCCTGCATGTTCCACCCGAGCGCGACGTGAAAGCGGATCGATCCTTCGTTGGCGGGGGTCGTGATCGCCTTCATGCGCACGCAGCGTGCCGCTCGGCACGCATCGACGAACCGGTCATAGAGTAGCCGCCCGACGCCCCGGCGGCGATAGTCCGGGTGGATGCCCACGAGATGAACGTACCCGGTTCGGGCGACATCGGGCACGGTCGCGCCCGGAGGATCGACGCGCGGAACGATGAACCCGAGCAGAAAGCCGATCGTCTCCGAGCCCTGCTCGATCACGAGCGCTTCGTCGCCCAACTCGTAGAAGAAGATTGGGTGCGCAAACGTGCCGATGGGGCCGCCCCACCAGTGATCGATCACTTCGACGATTCGGTCGAAGTCCTGCTTGGTGATGCGGCGCACGTTCATCGGTTCGCTACCAGGTAGAGTCTTCCGTTTCCGTGCTTCGCGCAATGTCGCAGATCATCGCCGAGCTTGACGGACGCGCGCGACTCCGCCACCTCTTTCTCGTCGTGACCATATCATCAGCCCCTTCCGCCGCCTTGGCGCACCCCGTCATCATCGCGCCGTCGATCCTTTCGGCCGACTTTGGGCGTCTCTCCGACGAAGTGCGGGCGGTCGAAGCCGCTGGCGCAGATTGGATTCACGTCGACGTCATGGACGGACGCTTCGTGCCCAACATCACCCTCGGTCCGGTGGTGGTGAAGGCAATCCGCGCTGCGACCAGGCTGACGCTCGACGTTCACCTGATGATCGCCGACCCGGACCGGTACCTCGACGCTTTCGCGGACGCAGGTGCGGATGTCCTCAGCGTTCACGTCGAAGCCTGCACGCATTTGCACCGCACCTTGCAGCACATTCGACACCTCGGCAAACGAGCTGGCGTCGTACTGAACCCCGCCACGAGTGAGGAGACCATCCGGTACGTGCTCGGCTCGGTCGACCTCGTCCTCGTCATGAGCGTCAACCCCGGGTTCGGGGGACAACCATTCATCGCGCAGGTGTTGCCCAAAGTACGCGCGATCCGGAGCATGATCGATCGCGCGGGGCGCCCCATCGACCTCGAAATCGACGGCGGGATCGCCGACGACACCGCAGCGCTCGCCACTGCCGAGGGGGCGCGCGTCCTCGTCGCCGGAACGGCCGTTTTCTCGCGCAGTAGCTATGCCGAAGCGATCCAGGAGCTGAGGCAAGAAGGAGCGCGCGGAATCGCGCTCGCACGATGAGGTCCGCCTCTGGACGAGCCGAGCCGCGGCCGCCGACGTCGTCGCGCGCTGTCGGCGCCGTGTGGCTGCTCGCGCCGGCTCTCGTCGCGTGTGGATCGGGTTCGCCAGCGAGCGCTCCGCTCGCTTCTCCGGTCGTCGCCGCGAAAGCGGCGCCGGCACCCCCGGCTGCTCCCTCGCCCTCCGCCGCCGAAGCGCGCGAAACGCACGTCGTCGACCGCATGCTCAAGCGCGTCGAGCTCGCGCGCGGTCTGGACTCGTCCAATGTCGTGCCGGGCGTGCTGCTGGGCCGCGCCGCTTTGATAGGCCAGGTCAAGCAGCATGTCGCCCGCGAACTTCCGCCCGAGGCAATCCGAAACGAGGGCCTCGCGCTTCAGCTCTTGGGATTCATTCCGACGCAGTTCGACTACGAGGCGGCCGAGTATCGTCTTCTCGAAGACCAACTGGCCGGATACTACGAACCCGCCGACGGTACGATGTACATGGCGAGCGACCTCGCCGACGACGAAGCCGAGGCGACGCTCGCGCACGAGCTCGTGCACGCCCTTCAGGATCAGCGCTGGAATCTCCGGGAGCGGTCGAAGTATCGGGCCGGAGAGGGAGATCGGTCGGCCGCCGTGAGCGCGCTCGCCGAGGGTGATGCCACGAGCGCGATGTTCGACGTGCTGATCGCGCGCGCCTCGCCCCACGGCGGGAAAACCGCGCTTTCCATGCCGGACGAGGTCTTCACGGAACAAATTCGACAGAGCATGGACCATGGGCCTGGAGCGCAGGCGCCTCATGTGATGCGCGCCTCCCTCGCTGCCCCGTACATTTACGGGACTCTCTTCGTGCACGTTCTACGGCGCCGCGGTGGGTGGGAAGCGGTCAACCAGGCCTGGGCGGACGCGCCCACGACGAGCGAGCAAGTGATGCATGTCGACAAGTGGCTCGCCCACGAGCCTCCCATGAGGGTGGACGCCCCGACGTTCGCGACTCTGGGAGGCGGTTGGCAGGTGGTCGATGAGGATTCAGAGGGGGAGCTCGGCGTGCGTGTCGCCTTCGAAGAATGGCTGGATGCGACGAGGGCCGCGGACTTGAGCGCCGGCTGGGGCGGCGATCGCGGGGTGCTCGTCTCAAATGGCGATCTCGCCGCGTTCGCGTGGACGCTTCGATACGACCCAGGCAAGACCACCGATTCGCGTGCGCTGGCGGCATTCCCCGCGATTGCTGGCGGCATCGATCACCTTCTCGGGGCGCCGTCCGTGGGGGACGCGTCTTTCGATTGCCACGAGCGAGTGGACCGAGGGCCGCTGGCGGTCGCCCGTGCGGGGGCGAACCTCGTATTCGTGGCAGGACCGGCGAAAACCGCGACGCGCGCCGGCGCATGGGCGAGCGCCGGGAGCTGCGCAGTCGCGCGGAACTGGGTGCGGGAGATCGCGGGCAAACGCTGAGCGTTTGCTTCCGCGGTCCGCGTCACTGCGGCGTCGGCTGCGCGCAACGGCCGCCGATGCACTTCAGGCCCTGGGCGGCTCCGCAGCAGTCGACCGACGTGATGCACTTGTCGAACTCGTTCGCACACGCCGGTGGTTGGTCGCTGCATGCGAAGCCCCCATCGACGTTCCGGCAATACCCGCCGCAGCACTCGTCGCCCGTCTGACACGAGGTTCCGCTCGGTTGACATGCGTCGACGACCCAGTATCCGCGGGAGTTTCCCGCGAAGAGCTCCTGAGCCGGCAAGTAAAATGCGGGGTGGCTGGGGTCGGTTCCCGGGGCGGCATTGAGGTCGACCGCTGCCACCCACAGCTTCTTGGGCGTCGGCGTGAGCGTGATGTCGTGAGAGCGCGGGTCGCTCCAGTAGGGATTGATCGTCGCGA
>CAZHED010000122.1:0-5861 GCA_964531095.1 uncultured Polyangiaceae bacterium
GGACTCAACATCGGCGTCCAGGACGCCGTGAACCTGGGATGGAAGCTGGCCCAGGTGGTGAGCGGCACATCGCCGGAGAGCCTGCTCGATACCTACCAAGGCGAGCGGCACCCGATCGGTGCGCGCGTGCTCAAGAACACCCTCGCGCAAACGGCGCTCAACCGCGGCGACGAACGGACGAAGGCCTTGCGCGAGACCGTGTCCGAGCTGCTGTCGATGGACGAGCCTCGCAAGCGATACGCCGCGATGATGTCGGGTCTGGACATTCGCTACGACCTCGGCCCGGGACACCCGCTGCTCGGGCGCCGCATGCCCGATCTCGACCTGGTCACCGAAAGCGGGCCACGACGCGTGTTTACTCTGCTGCACGATGCGCGACCGGTGCTGCTCGACCTCGGTGAGCCCGGCGCCCTCGACATCGCCCCATGGGCGGATCGGGTTCGATGGGTTGGCGCTCGATACGCGGGGGCGTGGGAGCTGCCGGTGATCGGCGTGGTCGCGGCACCCACGGCCGTGTTGATACGGCCCGACGGGCACGTCGCGTGGGTCGGAGACGGCACGGACCAGGGCCTTCGTGCCGCCCTGTCCAGCTGGTTCGGCCCGCCCGGCGCGTCGTAGCTCGCGTGCGTGAAGCAAGAGGGTACGAGACAGGGGGGATGGCCTGCGGTACCGCGTCTACGGCAGGACAGACGCGGCTGCAGCGCATTCGATCGCGGTCATCACGCTCCGGACCGCGACTCAGACGCTCAGGAACGCGGTCATCACGCTCCGGACCGTGATTCGGACGCTCCGGACCGTGGTCATGAAGGTCCGGACCGCGATTCGGACGCTCCGGACCGCGATTCGGACGCTCCGGAACGCGGTCATCACGCTCCGGACCGCGATTCGGACGCTCCGGACCGCGGTCATGAAGCGCCGGACCGTGATTCGTCCGCTCCGGACCGCGGTCATGAAGCGCCGGACCGTGATTCGGACGCTCCGGACCGTGGTCATGAAGCGCCGGACCGTGATTCGGACGCTCCGGACCGTGATCATGAAGCGTCGGACCGCGATTCAGACGCTCCGGACCGCGGCCACGAAGGTCGGGACCGCGATTCGGACGCTCCGGACATTGGTCATGAAGGTCCGGACCGCGATTCAGACGCTCACGAACGCGATCATCAAGCTCACGACCGCGTCCGAGACGCTTTTGAACACGATCATCAAGCTCAGGACCGCGACTCAGAGGCTCAGGAACGCGATCATCAAGCCCAGGACCGCGATTCAGACGCCCAGGAACGCGATCATCAAGCTCTCAATCGCGGCCGAGTCGCTCACGAGCGCGCGGTCGTTGAGCTAGGACCGCGACCGAGACGCTCAGGGCCGCGGTCATCGAGCTCAGGGCCGCGGCTGAGTCGCTCTCGATTGCGGTCGATAACCTTGGAGAGCCCCCCTCTACCCCCCAGTGCCACCCCGGAGCCGACTACGGGCAGTCTCCCCCCTGCACGTCCGGGCCCCAGCTCGAGACCGCGCAGGTCTGCGCGTCGTTGTCGTTGGTCGCGCCGAGCGAATGGTTCGTGCAGTTCTGCTGATCGTCGTACGAGTGATACTCGTAGAAGCTGACGAGGTCGTTCACGATGGCGGTGCCGGGGTTCGCGCCGAGCGCACACGTCTGGGCCTCTGCGAGCGAGTTGGCCGGAGGGTAGGCGTCCACGAGACAACGGCTCGGGAACACCTGCAGGAAGATGTGGAACGTCAACCCGCTCGTCCACGGCGCGCCGCTGCAATCCGGGAGCGCTCCGCCGCCACCACCGCCCCCACCGCCCCCACCGCCACCTGCCGGACGGCAATGGCCGTTGAGGTCCGGATCGAATGCACGCTGGTCGCACGCGAAGCCGGCGTTGCAACTGGCGCCGCCGCAGCAGACTTGCCCGTCGTCGCCGCACGCCTCGCACGTACCCGCGCGGCAGTCGCCGCCGGCCTCGCATGAGGAGCCGACGTCCGCTCCGCAGCAGGCGAGGCCGACGACGCCGCAGTACTTGTGGCACACGCCGCCTTGGCAGGAGAGGCCGCTGTAACCGCAAGCGCCGTCCTTCTCGCACGGCTGGTTCAAGCCGCCGGCTTGGACACACGTCACGTGCAACGGGTCGGGGACGAGGTTGACCGACCGGCACTCCTCGCCCGTATCGCAGATCTGCATGCCCACGTCGACGCCGCACAGGACGCAGGTGCCGTTTTGGTCGTTCATGCCGTCGTCGCACGGTCGCGGGTCGTCGCACGCGGGCTGTCCGCTCCATCGTCCGCACTCGATGCAAGTGCTCGCGTCGGCGGCGAACGGGTCGGCGCATTTGAGACGTGCGCCGCTCGCTGGGTCCGTGCCACCGCAGCGTCCCACACCGTAGCGCGCGTCCTTGGCGCAGCAGGCGGCGCCCTCCGTAGTGCCGCACGCGCGGCACGTGCGAGAGCCCTCCCACCGGCCGTCCACGAGTTGGGCGTCGCACGACGCCGGTTGCGCGCACATTTCGGGGGACGACGCCGGATCGCCGAGGGGGTCCGGTTCGTAGCTCAAGTTCCTGCCGTTGAACGCCGTACGCGGCCCGTCGCAGCAGACCTGATTGGCGCCGCCGCACGGCTCGCACGTGCCCGTCACGACGTTGCAGCCGACGACTCCACCGAGGCAGTGCGGCGTGGGGACATCGCCGTCCGCCTCGCAGCACGCTTCGCCCGCGCTGTCGCACGGAGCGACGAGCCTTGGGACTGGGCGTGAGGGATCGTAGACGCCGTAGCTGACTCCCGCAGTGGCGGTTCGCGGCGACAGCACGATGGTGCCATTCGACTGCTCGGTGACGACGCTATGGGTGAACGTCCCGTCTTGGGGCGATGGCCCCGACGAGTCCGGGCCGGAACTGGAGCACGCCGCGAGCAGCGCGCAAAAGGACAGTGTCAATAAACGGAACATGGCGACCTCCTTCAAAGTGAAAATGCGGCGCGGCTTGCCGGGCGCACCAGAGCCTCGGGTTGAACCGACGACGAACCTCGGTATCTGAGCCACATGGAGAATGCAGCGCACGATGCGGTCACATCGTGGAAGCCTGCGTTTGCAGGAGTGTTGGAAATTCGATTCCGAGCCAGTGCCGCAATGCAGATGAATCGCGGAGCGACCGCGGTACGAGGCAGTGCCGCGAGGAGTCGGGTTGTGATTGCACATGGAAGCCAAAAGCAACGTGGATGCCACTCAGCGGGCAGCCGGCTTTCCGCCTCGCTGCGGGCGTCGACCCCGCGCTCCATCGACCCTCTACCGCCGAATGGCCGGATTGTGGCCGGCCATTGGCCAGCGCACGAAGGGTACTGGTGTATCGTTCACTCTCTGCCCCTGGGAGCCGTCAATCTCTCTGACCCTGGCGGCCCCGGCGCCCTGGCCGCACACGCCTGCGAGGCAGATCGAGGCAGCCTATGGAAGAGGATGAGCTGCCAGGGACGCCGGGAGCGCCAGGGGTAGGATATATGGTAGGATAGTTCCTATGAGCGAAACCAAGCTCAAGGTCAGCCTCACACTCTCCGCTGACCTCGTCGCCCTCGTCGACCGGGACGCAAAACGGCTGAACGACACACGAAGCGGAGTGGTCGAGCAGTGGCTCCGGCGTGCTGCCCGCACCGCCGTCGAGAAGGAGATCGAAGCCGCTACGGCCGCCTACTATCGTTCTCTGCGCGGCGACGAGCTTGCCGAAGACGAGGCGCTCGCGCGTGCGCTCTCGGCCGCGACGCGGCGCGTGTCCTACGACGAAGCTCCCGGAGCTCGCCGAGTGCGAAGGCGGCTGTGAGCCCACCAGCGAAGGCCGGCGGTCTACGCCGCGGGCACCTGTACCTTGCCAGTCTCGACAGGCTTCGACCCGTCCTGGTCCTATCGCCTGACGTCCGAAATAACCTGGCCTCACATGTCATCGTGATCCCGTGCTCCACTCGGCTCTCGGAGGCTCCGACGCATGTTCGGCTGCGTCGCGGAGAGGGGGGCCTCTCGGAGGCGTCCGTGCTCAAGTGCGAGCAGATTACGACCCTGTACAAAGGGGACCTCAGAATGCAATCACTTGGCGCCGCCCTCCAGCCGAAAAGGCTGCTCGAAGTCGAACGGGCTGTCCTGCGCGCAATTGGCGTCCCAGTGCCCCTCGAGTGACATGCTCATGAGCCCGCGGTGACTCGAACACGCATGCAGATCCGACGACTCGAATGCGGAGACGAGGACCTCGCGCGAGACACCTTCGCCATGATGACGAGCGTCTTTGACGAGGGAGCGGCCGATCTCGGTGCCGCCTACCTCGCCACGTTGCTCGCGCGCCCCGACTTCTGGGCGATGGCCGCGCTCGACGGGGAGGAGGTCGTGGGCGGCCTCACGGCGCACGCGCTGCCGATGACCCGCTCGCCCGAGGCCGAGCTCTTCATCTACGATCTCGCCGTGCGCGCCGATCGGCAGCGGCGAGGAATTGGCCGCGCGCTCGTCCTTGCGACCCTCGACCGCGCCAAGGCGGAAGGACTTCGTGCGGCGTTCGTTCCGGCTGACGACGAGGACGCGCACGCCATCGCGTTCTACCGCGCGATCGGAGGCCGTGCCTCGCCGGTCACGTTCTTCACCTTCGGCGACGAGTAGGTCGTCGCGCGTGCCGGCTTCGTCGAAGGGGTCTACGAGCAGGCGCTCTGCGCCCCTGGCGCCCCTGGCGGCTCTCTCCCCGAGCCAGTCAGTGGCATCCCCCGTCGACGCAGGTTGCCGCCGCTCCACTGTCGTGCGCCGGGCACTTCTTGCTGCACCCGCCGCAGTTGTGGATGTCGTTCGTGAGGTTCGCGCAGCCGGTGGGGATGACGGCCGGGCAGGCCGTTAGCCCGGCGTTGCAGGTCAGGCCGCACACGCTCGCGACGCAGGTCGGTGTGCCGCCGGCGTCTGGAACGTGACACGCCGTGTTGCAACCGCCGCAGTTGGTCGGGTCGGTCGTGAAGTCGACGCAGGCTGCCGCGTCGGTGTTCGCGTTGCACAGGGTGTACCCCGGCGCGCACGTTCCGCAGCCCGCGTCAGTGCACGCGGCAGACGTGCCGTTCTGCGGTATCGCACAAACCGTGCACGACGTCGGTCCGCATGAGTAGGTCGACAGGTTGCTTGAGCAAATCCCGTTGCACATGTGGAAGCCCGCGGCGCATACGCAGGTGGATGCCACGCAGGTCTGATTGTCCCCCGTGCACGCCGTGCAGCCGCCGCAGTGCGCGGGGTCGCTGGTCGTATCCAAACACCGGCCGCCACATAGCGTCTTGCCGCCCAGGCACGGGGACGTGCCGGCATCCGCTGCGTCTCGCGCGTCAACTTCCTCCTCGGGCGCGGGGGAATCGAGGACGTCGACCGTCGCTTCGGGGACGTTGTCGGGAGGGGGACCCGCCTCTTCCATAGTCGCATCGTCGCCTTCGACGTTCATGCCGGGGACATCGGTCGAAGCGTCGCTCCCTTCGTCGAAGGTTTTGAAACCCCAGATGTCTGCGCACGCCCCGGCGGCCAATGCGAGCGCTCCGAGGAGGGCGAGTCGGGTAGATCTAACGTTCATTCCGGAATCCGCTGCGCGAGACAGCTATCACATGCACACGCCGCCAGTGCAAGTGCCCGCACCGCTGTTGCACATGGTGCCGTCCGGCAGAGTCGGGTTTGAGCAACCACTAGCTGGGTCGCACGTGCCGGCCGAGTGGCAGTCGTCCATGGCTGTACACGTCACGGGAGTGCCGGGTGTGCAGGCACCGGACTGGCATGTATCGTTCATCGTGCAGGCGTTGCCGTCGCTGCACGAGGTACCGTTCGTGGCGTTCGGAGTCGAGCACATGCCGGTGGTTGGGTCGCACGTGCCGGCCGCATG
>CAZHED010000123.1:0-5836 GCA_964531095.1 uncultured Polyangiaceae bacterium
CTCCCTGCGTCAACTCCCAGGGCTCCCACGGCTGCGGCCCCCCCGGCATGACCACCTGCACGCAGGGGACGAAGCCGGCGATTGGAATGGGGATTTCCATCGATCAAGTCTACGCCCAGGCGCTGGGCACGGCGACGCGCATCCCTTCGATGCAGATCAGCGGAACCGACGGGACTTTTTCAGACGTCCAGTATCCGGCCGTCTACAACGGCACTACGTCCTGGGCGAGCGCGACCCAGCCGCTCCCGCCCGTGGTCAACCCGGGGCTGATCTTCGACCAGATATTCGCCGGCGCCACGAACGCGACGACGATGGCCAACCCGGCGGCCGCGGCGGCGCTCGCGAAGCGAAAAGCCCTCCGCAAGAGCGTTCTCGACGACGTCTTGGCCGAGGCGACGACGTTGAACGGACGCCTCGGGAAGAGCGACCAGGTCAAGCTAGAACAGTACTTGACGAGCGTTCGCGCGGCCGAGACGGCGGTTCAACAGTCGATGTCGACGACGGCATCGACCTGCAGCCCGGGATCGATGACCCGGCCCAATATGACCGTCGGGCCGGACACGAACGGCTTCGGGCTCAAGATCTACGATCCCAACGTCTACACGAACACGATCACCGACCTCATGGCCCTCGCGTTTCAGTGCGACGCCACGCGGGTCATTGCCTACCAGCAGATGAACGGAGGCCACTCGTCGTATTCGAGCTTCCCGTGGCTGACCCCTGCGGTCAACCGAGACCACCACAGCCTCTCGCACCACAATGGCAACGTCACGAGCGGCCTGCAGCTCGCGCAGATCGAACAGTGGGAGATCGGCCTCTTCACGGCATTCCTTCAAAAGCTCGACAAGATCTCGGAAGGCAGCGGAACGGTCCTCGACAACAGCCTGATCTTTCTGTCGAGCGAGCTTTCGGACGGCAATGCGCACAACCAGGGAGCCACGACCTACACGGGCTTCTCGGCGCCGACGGGCAAACCGATCTTGCTGGCCGGCAGCGCGGGCAACAAGATCAAGACGGGCCGTCACGCGATCTACAACAACGATCCGCAAGCCAATCTCTTCATCGCGATGCTCAACGCGCTCGGCGTGCCGACCACCAAGTTCGGCATGAACGGCACGACGCCGCTCACCGGGCTGACCTGACCGACACCGGCACGAAGGGCTGAGGCTGGCTCTACGGGCGCCGGCCGCTCGCAGCTGGCCGCTCGCCGCTCGCCGCTCGCCGCTCGCCACTCCAGGTGGGTCTTTCGCCGGAGCTCGAGCACGACGTCGCGGGCGGACCTCGGACCTCGATTTTCGGGCACGAGCACAGGCCGCGGGCACGCGTACGGACCAGATACTGGAATGGCCCCCCAGAACCGTTTCTTGACACCCTGCGCTCCCCGTCCGCACAATCGAACAAACCCGCTCTTCCCTGGCGGGGCGGAGAAGCCCACGTGCCCAAGACCCTGCTCGCCATCGACGACAGCACCACGATGCGCAAGGTGCTCGAAATCACCTTCGCCGGCGAAGACTTCCGCGTGGTCGCCGCCGACAGCTCGCAGGCCGCCCTGGCGTCGATGAACGAAGGCCCGGTCGCCGCCGTCATCGACACCACCCTCGATGGAAGCGACGGGTACGCCCTCGCCAAAGAGCTGCGAGCGCGCGACCCGCGCCTCGCGATTGTCCTGCTCTCCAGCCGCTACAACCCGTACGATCCGAACCGCGGGCGGGACGCGGGGGCCGACGACTACGCCGACAAGCCGTTCGACACCCAGGCGCTGATCGACAAGGTGAAGAAGGCGATCGTCGCCCGAGAGGCCACGAAGCAGGCCGCGCCGCCCGCACCCGTGGCCGCCCCGCCGGCACCCGCCCCTCCCGTGGCTGGCCCGATCGGCACCCCACCACGCGCGCCGCCCGCTCCGACCGCGATTCAGCGCCCGGGGATCGCGACGCAGCGCACGCACACGCTCTCGTTCGAGGGCGGCCCCCCTGCGGGGCCCTCGATCGCGCGCACAGCCCCATCAGGCGCGCCGATCATCCAGCCGCAGCAGATCCGCGCCGCCGCCCCGCCCCCTGCCCCCCCCGTGGCTATCGAGCACATGGTGCGAACCGCCGTGCCCCCACGACCCGCCGAAGGGGCTGCCCTCGTGGGTGCCGCGACGAACGGACAGCTGGCGAGCAAGCTGGGCGAGCTCGGGCTCACGCCCCAGCAGGTCGACGGCGTGCTCGCGCTCTCGCGCGAAGTCGTCGAGCGCGTGGTGTGGGAGGTCGTCCCGCAGCTCGCCGAGACGCTGATCAAGGAAGAGATCGCGCGCCTGACCAGAGACGGCTGAAGCACGTCGCGGCGGCGCCGGCATGGGGCCGGCATGAGGGATGACCAGGAGGTCGGTCGATCATGTCCGGCAACGACGACCCGCTGAAGGCCCTCGCCCGCGCGATCGAGCGGATCGAAGAGCTGCTCGAGCGCCTGCCCCTCGACGTCGCGAAGGACGTGCGCCTCCGCATCGCGACTCTGCGCACATTGCTGCTCGACAAGCGCCCGCCTGCGCTCGTGCTGGTGGGGCGCCGGGGGGCGGGCAAGTCGTCCGTGGTCAACGCGCTCTTCGGGGCCAAGGTGGCCGAGCTCGGGCACGTGACCGCCCAGACGGGCCGCGGCCGCTGGTACGACTACGAGCGCGACGGCGGCGCGATGTCCATTCTCGACACGCGCGGAATCCAGGAGGGGTCGGCGCCGGCGGAGGCCGACTCGGCGAAGAGCGCGCTCGAGTCGATCGCCGTCGAGCTTCGCGTCAAGATGCCCGACCTTGTCGTCTTCGTCGCGAAGGCGGCCGACGTCGACGCGGCGATCGACGCCGACCTCGACGCGCTGGAGCACGTCTACGACGAAGTACGCCGCGCCCACCGCGCGCTGCCGCCGCTGGTCGCCGTCGTCACGCACTGCGACTTGCTCGAGCCGAAATCGGTGCCGCTGCCCCGAGCGGGCGACCGGGCCTCGCCGCCCCACCCGCGAGAAGACACCGACGAGAAGATGCGGCACGTCACCTTGGCCGAGCACGCGTTGACTCGCCGGATCGACGCGCGGACGGCCCTGCGAGACCGCCGCGTCGCGACGCTCGGCGTCTCCTCGTACATGTCGTGGCGGAGCGACGGAACGCTCCGCGCCGATGACCGCTGGCGAATCGACGACCTCGCGGTCGCGCTATTCCGGCACTTGCCGGACGCGGGGCGCGCGGAGCTCGCGCGCGCCACGCGGACCCGCGCGGTGCAGGAAGAGCTGGCGTCCACGTTGACGAAGGCCACCGCGGCCGTGTGCGCGGCCGTCGCTGCGGCCCCGATCCCGGTCGCGGACATCGTCCCGCTGACGACGTTGCAGGCCGGCCTTGTGGCAGGGATTGCGTGGATCGGCGGCCGCTCGGTCGACAAGCGCGGAACCGCCGAGTTCCTGGGGGGCGTGGGCGCGAACGTCGGGATTGCGTTCGCGCTGCGGGAGGGGGTGCGCGCCCTGCTCAAGGTGGTGGCCCCGGGCGGCGGTCCGGTGATTTCGGCGACGATCGCGTTCAGCGGCACGATGGCGATCGGCGCGGCTGCGCGCGCCTACTTCATCCGCGGCCTGTCGCTCGAGGACGCGCGCCGTGTCTTTCGCAAGAAGGGCAAGAAGAACGAGTGACGGGGCGCGTGGGCAGGCCACCGAGCGCGGTGCGACCGCGCACGCCACGCACGGAGGTAGCGTCGCCGGATTCGTAGGTCCGCCACGTCCCGTTCGCATGGGCACAATGCTTTTGCACAATCCCCGAGAGTGCCGTGCGGACCGATGCATTGCAGCGCAATTGTGGCAAACCACGGTGGCCCGGTTTTTGCCCAGTGCGGGGTCATGAAGCTCATCTGTGTGGTGGCGGTCTGAATGCGACGACACCTGGCAGCAGCGTGCATTCTGGGCGCGATCAGCGCCGCGGCGTCCCCGGCGAACGCGCAGCGCGTCCAATCGGGCTATGCGGTCGACAACTTTGAGCCCTCGGAGAGCGGGAGCGACTGGTTCGCCAACGAATCGCTCGATCTCCGAGGTTCTTTCCGGTTCGCCGTCGGCGCATTGGGTCAGTACGGCTATCGCAGCGTCATCGGTGCGTACAACCCGGATGGGTCGGTGCAAGCGTCGGTCCTTCGCGACCAGGCGGTGATCCACATTGGTGCCAGTTTCGTGTTCTTGGATCGAGTCCGTCTCGGTCTTAGCTTGCCCACAGTGCTCGACGCCTTCGGGCACACGGCGTTCGTCAACGGACTCCAATACCCGGGCCCCGCACACGAGCAAAGCGTGGGCGATCTTCGCATCAGCGCGGACCTCCGTCTCCTGGGCGAATACGGCGAACCCATCACGGTTGCCGTGGGCGCATCGGTTTTTGCTCCGATCGGTCAGCGCGATTCATTCGACGGCGACGAGGCCGGGCGCTTTGCCCCGCACTTGCTCCTGGCCGGCGATGTCGGAATGATCGCGTACGCGGCGCAAGCAGGCTATCAGTGGCGCGATCTCAACGCGGACTACATCGATACCCGCATAGGAAGCACGTTTCAGTTCGCCGGCGCAGTGGGCGTTCGCCTTCTGGAGAAGAGGATGCTCGTCGGGCCGGAAGTCTTTGGCCAGACGGTGGTGTCGAATGAGCAGGCGTTCAAGGAGCGGGCCACCCCGATCGAAGTTCTCCTCGGCATCCATTTGAACCTTGCCGACCAGCTGCGACTCAACGCGGGGTTCGGAACGTTTGTCGTCAAAGGATATGGTGCGCCGGTCTATCGCGGGCTCTTTGGCGTCGAATGGGCACCGGGCTACGCGAAGCCCGATCGGGACCACGACGGGATCCCCGACGACGAAGACGCCTGTCCGGACGTGCCGGGCGTGCGCACGAGCGACCCGAAGACCAACGGGTGCCCGATCGTGGCTCTGGACCGCGATGGCGATGGCATTCCCGACGACCAGGACGCGTGTCCGGACGTGCCGGGCGTGCGGACCGATGACCCCAAGACCAACGGGTGCCCGCCTCCAGCGTCCGATCGGGACCACGACGGGATCCCCGACAACGAAGATGCCTGCCCGGACGTTCCGGGTGTGCGAACGAATGACCCCAAGACCAACGGGTGCCCGTCGGATCGCGACCACGACGGGATCATCGACAGCGAAGACGCTTGTCCCGACGTCCCCGGCATACGTACCGATGACCCCAAGACCAACGGTTGCCCCCCCGACCCCGATCGGGACAAGGACGGCATCCCCAACGAAATCGACGCCTGTCCGGACCTCCCCGGTCCGAAGAGCAACGATCCGAGGACCAGTGGCTGCCCGCGCGTTTTCATCAAGAACTCTCAGATTCAGATTCTCGAGCAGCCGAAGTTCGATTTCGACAAAGCGAGCATCCGGCCCGAGAGCGATTCGTTGCTCACGGAGGTCGCCAAGGTGATGAACGAACATCCCGAGGTGAAGCACGTACGCGTGGAAGGCCACACCGACAGCATCGGTAGCTCCGCGTACAACAAGAAGCTATCGGGCCAACGTGCGCAGTCGGTCGTCAACTGGCTCGTGGCCCAAGGCGTTGCGAGGGAGCGTCTGACGTCGGTGGGCATGGGGAAGGAGTCGCCCATGGTGCCCAACGACAGCGACGCGAACCGGGCCCTCAACCGCCGCGTCGAATTCCACATCGAGGAGCAGGACACGACCACCAAGGAGTTCGTGAAAACGCCCGGCGGCGGGACCACCGCTGCGCCTCCCGCGACGAAGCCGGTCCCGGAAGGCGCCAGGCCGACGCCCGAGAAGGACCTGCCCAAGCCCTGAGAACGGCGCCTCTCTTCGGCGTACGCATGCCCGTGCTGGG
>CAZHED010000124.1:0-5723 GCA_964531095.1 uncultured Polyangiaceae bacterium
CGTCATGTCGACCGCCCGCGTCGCGCGAATGCTGGAAATGGCCGCCGAGCTTGCCGATGACGAGCGACTGGAGCTCGCCGAAGAGCTATGGGAGCGCGTGCCTGACAAGCTCAGCCCCGCCTGGGAGGCCGAGCTTCGCCGACGGATGTCCGATATGGACGCGGCAGAGGCGCGCGGCGACAGCCCCGGACGCGTTCTGACCATCGACGCGGCGATCGAACACGCGCGCAGACCAGGTAACGCCGACGGATGATGCTCGTCTTCAACCCGAGCGCGCTCGGCGATCTGCGCCGGATCGCGCTCTGGTACCGGCGGCATCGACTGCCACCGTACGAGGCCCTCTTCTTCGAGCGACTTCGTGCGACGCTTCGTAATGTCGGGACCTCGCCGACCAGCTTCGCGATCGTGCTCGAGGATATCGGGCTCCGCCGCGCGCGCGTTCTTCGCTCGCCGTATTCTGTCCACTTCGCCGTTCGCGCCGACCATGTGAGGATCGTCGGCATCGTGCACGGGGCTCGCGATCCCCAGACGTGGGAACGGCGGGCGAAAGAGGAGCCGATCGAGTAGCCCGATGGACCGGGCCGCGGCACGGTCCGCGCGACACCACGCTCACAGCCTTGCACCATGAGCTCGAACGAATGCTCGCGGTGTCGTCATCGCTGCGGCTCGACGTATCCGACTGTCACCGCCGAATCGTCGGACCGCTCATAAGCTATCGCGATCCGCCTCCGCTCTCGTCTCACGTCGTGAGCGTTTGGTCGCCGAGCTGGCGGAAGCGCGCCAAGCCGCCGATGAATTGGCTCGCACCGTCGAACGCGTGCCCCGGCTGGAAAAGGAGTTTGCGGAAATCGACGGACTTTTGGCGAGCGGCGATGCGCGCACGCCGCCCTCCCTCGACAACCTCCGCGTGGCCAGCCCCTGCAGGGCGGACTGGGACGGGATGGTCCGCGGTGACCGCCTTCGATTCTGCGCGCAATGCGGAAAGAACTTCTACAACCTGTCCGGCATGGCCCGGGAGGAGGCGGAAGCCTTCCTCCAAATAGAAGCGGCGTCCTGCGTCCGTTTCTTCCGAGAGCGGATGGCACGGTGCTTACGAGCGATTGCTCCGTCGGCGTGCGCCGCAAGCGAAAGCACGCCGCCGTGGCGGTGGGGATCAGCCTGCTGCGGGGTAGCGGGGCTACGCGACGACATTGGCTCCATCACAACAGCCGACGGCGCCGTCGTCGATCGCTCGCACGCGGCCGAGCGGGTGCGGCTTGGGGCGACGCGAGCGGGGCAAGCCGCCGAGGGAATCGTGCTGAACGCCCTGCCCATCATGGAACCAGACGACGTGAAGCCGGCAAACCTGAAGCCAGGGATTGCTGACGAGAAGGGATGCTCGGCGCCCTACACGGTCGGTGCTCGAGGCAAGAGGGTCTCGAAGTTGGAATGCCTGTAGCCTCGGCAAAGTAGATTCCCCGGCTGTTGTGGGCGGCGCTGCTACGCTAGGCTGTGGCGCGGTGGGCTGACGCAGCGATGTGGCGGAGGGGGGCGCTCTGACCGATGCGACACGTTCGTCTTTTTCTGGCGCTCCTTTCACCGCTCGTCGCGGCGGCTTGCGGGCGGGTTCTCGTGGCCCAAGAGAACGTTGACGACGGCGGTGTCAGCGATGGGGGCGGCACTAGCGGGAGTTCAGGGGCGGACGGCAGCTCCGCGTCGAGCAGTTCGGGTGCGGCAGCGCCGAGCAGTAGCAGTGGAAGTGGCGGTAGCGCCGGGTCTAGCGGCGGGGGCGACTCAGGATTGCAGTTCTATGGGTCTAATGGCCGAGGCGATTCAGGCGACGCAGGGAACGCGAGCTTCGCGGACGATGCAATCGGCCAGCTCGGTCCCGACGCGTCGTTTCCAGTCAAAAATTGGGTGACGGGCCTCACTGCATCGTATTGCGATTGGGCAGTCCGATGCGGGACATTCCCAGATACAGCTACCTGCGATGCGTATATGGGCGCGCAGTACGCTCAGGTCAACTTCGACGTACCGTCGGCGGCCGTCAAGGCAGTGTCGGACGGAAAGGCACAGTTCGATTCGACGCAGGCAAAGATGTGCCTGACTGCGCTCTTCAATCTGGACTGCGCCGTCGACTTTTTGACTGCACCGCCCCCCGCGCCGTGTGCAGCGGCTTTTGCGGGCAGTGTGCCCGACGGCGGCGCATGCATCGACGACGTCGAATGTCCTGGCGGATCAATGTGTATCGTTACCTCGACAACGACGTGTGAAGGAAGTTGCAGACCGGCTTCCGGCGGACCGTGCCGCATGAATAGTGATTGCCCTCCGCACCAGTTTTGTGCGGCCGTGCCAATACAAGGAGCGGGACTCTGGGGATCGGGGGTGTGCGAAGCCATCGTTCCGCCGGGAGGGAACGGCGAAGATTGCGGAATGCCGGTCCAATGCGCGTCCGGGCTTTGCTGCACGGGCGGCCCTGCGCCCGCTGTATGCCTTGCGTGTGGGAGCGCGAGCACAGGCGCGACGTGCTCCAAATTTGCTGGTCCCGCATGCGCATCGGGCCTTGCTTGCGTCGAGTCGGATGACGCGTTGACCGCCACGTGCATGCCCCCAGCGAAGTTGGGTGAAGCGTGCACATCGCTATTCCAGTGCGGCGTCCAATACACTTCGAGCGACATCATTTGCGACGAATCCGGTACGCACACCTGCGTGCACAGGCCTTCGACCGGTCCTTGCATCGTCGTGAACCGGACGAACACCTGCGATCCGGCCACAAGCTATTGCGAAGCCACGAGCGGTACGTGCAAGCCTTGGCTCCCGCAAGGTACGCCCTGCGTCTTTCCTTCCAGCGGTATCGATCCGTGCGAGCCCTGGACCGGTTGCAGCGGTCCGGTGTGCACGCCTCTGCTCGGGGCTTGCACGCCGAATTGACATAAGCGGACCACTCACGGGACTGGCCGGATTCCCCCCGGAACCTCTCCGCCTACGCCGCCGCGTTAGGGCGCCGTCCTGCGCGGTGCAAGCCGTTCGAGCAGCTGGCCCAAGGTCATTGGCCTGCTCGTCCCGCTCACGCCAAGGGCGATGCGTCGCGACGTGCATCGATCTCTGCGAGCCGCAAAGGTCAATGAACATGATCACTCGATCCGCCGCGGAAGCTTCCACTCGCGATCATCGCGGCTCCCCGTTTACCTTTTGAAACGCTCGTCCTCGAGGCCGGCAGTCGCGAGACCGCGCCAACGCTTCAGGTCTGCCGCGATCTCTCCGGTGCGCCGCAGGCCGTCGCTTACCGGCTCGCGCTTGCCGAACATGTCGAGGGCGAACGCGCAGTACCCGAGCGAAGCGAGGCGGCGGGTCTTCTCCTGCATCTCGTCGCCCAGCCCGCCCGCGTGGTGGACGACGAGCACGCCCGGCACGCGCCCCGCCCGAGCCTCGTCGACCGCCAGGCAACCCCGCAGCGCCTGCCCGTCGTACGAGTAGTCGATCGCCTCGGTATGCATCGGCCAAGCATCGGCGGACGCCCGACCGGGGTGTCCAGCGACCAGCGATCGAGCCCGTCCCTGCGACCCGCGTGGGGCGCAGCTCGCACTCCGCAGGCTGGGGAGCGCGTGCTCGGGTGCCCGCGCGCGCACGGGTCGCAGTGGCGGTTTTGGGGGCTGCGACCTCGACCCAAGCGGCGAGCGGTCAACGTGCCGGCGGGTCGCCCAATGCCGCGATGCGTTCGTGGGGACGCACCGCTTCGCCGATTTCGAGGCGAATTTAGACATCTCGAAGAACATCTTGAGCGCGCGGTTGGAGCACCTGGTGGCACACGGCGTGTTCGCCCGGGTCGACGCCGGCGTCCACGGCACGCGTTACGCGTACGAGTGACGGCGAAAGGGAAGGACCTTGCGACGCTCATGACTGCATTGCAGCAGTCGGGCGATCGTTGGATCTACGGCGAAGGGCGCGAACCGCTGCTGACGCTCGACCGGCGCACCGGGCGACCCATCCCACGGCTTCGCATCCTCAATGAGGAGGGCCGGCCCCTCGCGGGCCGCGATATGGTGCTGGCGCCCGGGCCGGGAGCGAACGAGCGGACACGCGCCCGGTACGGTGGAAAATGAGTGTTGAGACGACAAGCGGGCGCCGACTGTTCGGCGCGGCGGCGAGATGGCCGAAGCTGCCCCCGTGGGGCCGGGATCCTTCCACACTCTTCGTCGCAGCGACACGTGTCGTCGGTCGCCTTCGGTCGTCCGCGCCTCGACCATGCAAGGGCCGGAGAGGGTCCGCAACCCGTGCGCCGATGCGCAGGATGTTCCTCATTCGACCGCGGGCGTTCGCCGTAAGGCGTCCCCGTCTGGCTACCCGCGACGCGAAGCCGTGGCCCGCCCAATGCACGGCACGTGCACGGAGGCTCGTTGAGCGCATGAAACATCTGGGAAACACGCCGCGCTTCCGCGGGCTTCAGAGCGAGGTCGTTCCCGGCAGCATCGCCGAGGTCAACTATCTCCGTCTCGGGGGGCTCGAGCAGTGGGTGATGATGCGTGGCGAGAGCCTCACGAATCCGCCGCTGATCCTCCTGCACGGTGGACCGGGCATGAGTGAGATGCGCTTCTTCCGGCACTTCAATGCGCCGCTAGAGAAGAGTTTCACCATCGTCAATTGGGACCAGCGCGGCGCCGGCAAGTCCTTCGACCGCAAGATCCCCAGGTCCTCGATGACGGTCGAGCAGTTCATCGCCGATCTCGACGAGCTGGTCGATGCGGTGTGCAAGCGCGTCGAGCAGAGCAAGGTAACGATCTTCGGCCCCTCCTGGGGCTCTGCGCTCGGGATGCTCTACGCTGCGCGCTTCCCCGAGAGGGTCTCGGCGTACGTCGGCAGCGGACAGATTGGCGACTGGCCGGCGAGTGAGGCGTCTTCGTACGCGTTCGTCCTCGCCGAAGCGCAACGTCTCCACGACCGCAAGGCCCTGAAGAAGTTGCGCGCCATCGGCCCGCCTCCTCACACGGCCGGCAGGTTGTGGACCGAGCGCACGTGCCTCCAACATTTCGATGGGCAGTTGGGCCCAAGGGCCTTGTGGAACATGGGACGAATCGTTCTCGGGCGGCCGGAATCATCGATCTTCGACCTGCCCAACCTCCTGCGCGGCTTCCGGTTCTCTCTCGACGCCATGTGGGCTGACGTTTCGAGACTGAATCTCCTGGAGCTCGCGCCCGCGTTCCAAATGCCCATCTTCTTCTTTCTCGGGCGCCGCGACCACTGGGTCCCGCCTGAGACTAGCGTGGCCTACTTCGACGCGCTGACCGCGCCGTCGAAGAAGCTCGTTTGGTTCGAGGAGTCCGGCCACGAACCATTTGTTGATGAACCGGCCAAGTTCCATGCGGCAATGGAGGAGTTGGTGCGGCCGGTGGTGGCTGCTGACCTGCCGAGAGTACCGGCTGCCTCGTCTTCGGGATCGCAGAGCGCCTTACCGCGCGACGTTGTCTCTGGAGTAAGCCAATGAATACTGTCGTCAAGACTCGGCACGGCGACGTGCGCGGCACGGTCACCGGCGGGGTCCGCACGTTCAAGGGCGTTCCCTATGCAGCGCCGCCGTTTGGCGCCAACCGTCTCCGACCCCCGCAGCCGGTCGAGCCCTGGAGCGGCGTGCGCGATGCCCTGACCTTCGGCCCGACGCCCCCGCAGCTCCCCAACCCGCCACTCGATGCGATGTTCGCAAACCCCGCCGTCGCAGGAGAGGACTGCCTCAACCTCAACATCTGGTC
>CAZHED010000125.1:0-2136 GCA_964531095.1 uncultured Polyangiaceae bacterium
TGCGCCCAACGTATAAGAGAGGCCCGCAGTGGAACTGCTCGCCTCGACGGTGATTGGGTAGCCACCATGAAGCGGAGGCGTGCCCTTTCGGTACCAGGACGCCGACCTCTCAACTTGGATCGGGTTCCCGCCCATCTGCTCCGCCAAGTCGAGACGACCTGTGTCCGTGTCGAGGTAATCAACCCGGGATGAGCCGAGCGCCTTCGCGATGCCTACCGCGTAGAGCCCGATGCTTTTCGCCGCGCCGCCCATGACGAGGACCGGTGCACCCGGGGTCCGTTCGAGGCAAGGTCCGACGGTTCGGTAGGCGTCGGGAATGTTGTCGCTTGCACTTGCAAGCGACAAGGGATCGATCTCGCCCGGAACGCGCTCGAGCATGGCGTCTGCCCACGGTACCCGGAGTGCGTCGCTGACCATTCCACCGTGGCGACCGAACGCCTGGCCAAAACCGAAGGCGGCCAGCGGTTTGTCGCCACGCGCCGCGGCGCACTTGGTCGTCAATCCCGCTGCGCACGGCAGACAGGCTCCCACAAGACAGTGCCCACGGAACAATCACGAGATCGCCGATTGCAAAGCGCCGCACGTCCGTGCCGCACCCGACCACCTCGGCGACGCCCTCATGCCCGTAGGCGAAGGGAGCGGAGAACGGGTTGGTAGCCGGGCCGCGGAAGGCCTCGTCGATCGCGTGCATCAGCGCGCCAGCTCGAAGGAGCCGTTCCAAATCGTGCCGAAGAAACGAAGCGTCCCCGTCGCACCGCGCGGCAATGAAGGGTCGCACGATCGCGTCGGTCGTCGAGGCCAGAGCGGGCTCCTCGACGTCCCGCCACTCGAGGACTTTGGATCGCAGGAATGTGAGCTCGCGGACCGCATCACGGTAGTGTGGTCTCCGGGCCAGGCTGTCATCTCTTGGTCACGCGCCGAGCTCGTCCTCCTTGCGAATTGCCCTGACCCACCTCGAGACGCGTCGCCCACCTTCTTGCTGACTCCGCTGCGAGCTCCTTCCCGCTGCCCGATTGGACCTGCTCTCCGACCGGTAGGAGGATTCCGTTCGCCGGCGCGGATTCAATCGCGTCCCAAAGGAGGTATTTGCCAATGAAAGCTGCCCTATTGACCGGTTACGGCGGTGTCGACAACCTCGAGCTCCGAGACGTTCACGAGCCAAAGGTGGGCCCGACGGACATCAAAGTCCGTGTGGCCGGCGCCAGCATCAATCCGATCGATTGGAAGCTCCGGAGCGGCGCCATGAAGGCGTGGAGGCCGCTCGAATTTCCCGCCATCCTCGGGAGGGATGCGTCCGGCACCGTCGTCGAGGTCGGCCCGGCAGTCGCCACTTTCAAGCCCGGAGCGCGCGTGCTGGGACTCGTGCAATCAGCTTACGCAGAGTTGGTGGTCTCGGCGGCGGATGCCTGGGCAGAGGTTCCCGCGAAGCTCGATCTCGTCGACGCCGGTGCGCTCCCGCTCGTGCTCCTCACCGGTGCGCAACTCGTGGAAGAGGGGCTGAATCCGCGGGCCAAAGACGTCGTGCTGGTCACAGGGGCCTGGGAGCGTCGGCCGCGTGGCGGTCTTCGCGGCGAAGGCGCGCGGCGCCTCCGTGTGGGCTGGGGTCCGGCGAACGCAGCGGGAAGAAGCGGCGAAGCTCGGTGCCGACGGCGTCGTTGTGCTGGACGACGAAGGCGAGATCGCAAAGCTGCCGTCGCTCGACGGTGTGGCCGACACCGTCGGGGGCGAGACGATTCAAAGAGTCTTGGGAAGGGTGAAGTCGGGCGGCACGATCGGGAGCGTCTTGGGTGAACCGGCGGGGGCCAAAGAGCGTGGCTTCGTCGTGCGCGCTGTGCTCGCGCACCCCGACGCCAAGCGTCTCGCGGATCTTGTGCAAGCGGTCGCGCAAGGAAAGTTAGTGATCCCGATCGCGAGAAGGTTCCCGCTTGCCGAGGTCCGTGCCGCCCACCAGCTGGCCGAGAAGGGGCCCGGCGGTAAGGTCGTTCTCACCCCGTAGAGGGCCGCCGCGGGTCAGTCGCGCGTACGTGCCATGGATCGCGATTGAGAAGCTCATGACCTCGATCCATCCGCTTTGGGTCGCGATTGAGAAGCTCATGACCTCGATCCATCCGCTTTGGATCGCGATTGAGAAGCTCA
>CAZHED010000125.1:2236-5534 GCA_964531095.1 uncultured Polyangiaceae bacterium
ATTGAGAAGCTCATGACCTCGATCCATCCGCTTTGGATCGCGATTGAGAAGCTCATGACCTCGATTCATCCGCTCTGGATCGCGATTGAGAGGCTCACGACCGCGATTCATCCGCTCCGGATCGCGATTCATCCGCTCTGGATCGCGATTCGTCCGCTCTGGATCGCGATTGAGAAGGTCATGATCTCGATCCATCCGCTCTGGATCGCGATTCGTCCCCTCTGGATCGCGATCCATCCGCTCTGGATCCCGATTCATCCGCTCTGGATCCCGATTCATCCGCTCTGGATCGCGATCCATCCGCTCTGGATCCCGATCGAGAGGCTCACGACCTCGACTCATCCGCTCTGGATCGCGATTGATAGGCGCACGACCTCGATTCATCCGCTCTGGATCGCGATTGAGAGGCGCACGACCTCGATTCATCCGCTCTGGATCGCGATTGAGAAGGTCATGATCTCGATCCATCCGCTCTGGATCGCGATCGAGAGGCTCCTGATCGAGTCCTATCCGCTCTCCTTCGCGATCCAGAGGCTCTGAATCGCGGCTCCGACGCTCACGACCGCGCTTCTTGCCCTCCAAGTCGCTGGTAGAAGGCTCGTTGGCGCCTCCCATCCGCCACGGAGCGAGATCCAGAAGCTCGGGGCCGCATCCTCGGGGCTCTCGATCGCGGCTCGAAGGCGCGAGGCTGCATCTTGTCCCAACGGGGCCACACGTCGGAAGCGGCTGGGAGCGTCGTGTCCGCTCCGAATCGTCAATTCGAGAGCTCATGAGCGCGTCGTGGCCGCTCCGGATCGCATTCGGAATCCTAGTGACCGCGTCGTGTTCGCTCTGGAGCCCGGTTCGAAACGTCCGGAGCGCCCCTCGTCGGGTCTGAATCGCGATTCGAGGGCTCCGGAGCGCGTCCCGTCTGCGACGAGTCGCATTCGTGCCTGCGTCACGTCGCGTAGGTGTGGGGCCGCGGCGAGCTGCTAGCGGCGCGCCCGCGCGACGGCCGCATGCCAGGCCAGGATCGTCGCGTCGTCGCCCACCGCCCACACGTCGCCGCCGGCCGAGGCCCAGGCGGCACGCAAGGCTCCGACGGACGCGTCGGGGGGTGAGCTCCAGCGGCTCCCGTCCCACTCAGAAGGCCCCCGTTCGCGGGCGTGGCCCACACGTAGGGGTCGACGCCATCGAGCGGGACCCCCCTAAAGCTTGCGTCGTGGACGATGTACCTGGCGTTATGGACGCGGAGGGAGCCCACACGCCAAAAAGGCTTTGCAGTGTCTGGCTGTCCGAGGAAGAAACGCTCTGTCCATCGAAGTGGAGAATCGTGCCGCGGTCGCGGTCAAGCTACGCCGTATCGATAACGGGTCAAAGAGCCGCGCGCTCGATGCTCGTCAGTACGCGGGGCACGGCACGCGGAGACTTGGTCCGATCATCGAAGAACGGCGTCGGTCGACTGAACCCGCGCACCCACCAGTCGAGCATCTTTGATGCGCGCCTGACGAACAGCCCTATGGCCGCCCGCGGCGGCGCGTCGGCTGGGAGCGGGCCGATGGCGGAGCGTTCGAAGATGCGGCAGACCCGCGGGCCGAGCACTTCGTCCCGCGGACGGCCGTCACCCTCGTGGTCCATGAACGAATGAATCACGGCAGCGACAGGAAAGCCCGGCCTGGCGGCCGTATTGGCAATTGGGGTCCTGCAACAGTCTGCGTACCAACGCAGGACCTTGTTGGAGAGGCTCAGGCAGCGCAAGGTCTCCGTGCCCGCGGTGAGCTTCACGCGGCGCGGCGCCATCTGGAAGATGTCCGTTCCTCCGGCCGGGTCGAGCACGTCGGCCCGCTCGAGGAAACGCGCAAACGCCTGGCAGTCCTTGCAGTAGCAGACGAAGCGGAGGCCTGTGGACGCTGAGACGCGGCTCGCTACGCCGCGCACGCGGCCGCATCGGCACCGAAGCGGGAGATCCAACGGCATGGTCGCGGCAAGGTAACGCACGACCAGTCTCCGCGGCACTGCAGGCGAGAAGCACCGGAGGCCCGAAGGGCGAGCGCCCGTGAGTGGGCTGATTGGCGGGCGCGCACCGCGAAATGCGGAGGTCATAGCCTTCTATCGGCGACTGGGATACGCAATGGAAGTTCTATCGGCGACTGGGATACGCAGTGAAAGATCGGATCAGCATGGGCAAGTCGCTCCCCATCCCCTCTCCGTGAGGGGCGGCAGAACAACGGGGCCAAAGCTTCAGGCACGACGTCGGCCGGTCTCCCCGTCGAGCCTGCTCGTCTTCCGGCCGCCCGACCACGAGAAACCATGACGACTCTCTCTCGGGATCAGCTGCCGCACGGCACGCGTGGGCTTGGTATCCACACGGCGGGTCGCTCCAGGGTCGTCCTCGGTTGTGTGCTGGCCTCGGCGAGCGCCGTGCTCTTGACGCTCGGCTTCGCGCCCTACGACGCCTGGTGGCTCGTGTGGTTTGCCTTCGTTCCCATGATCGTCGCGCAGTACCGCGTCCTCCCCGCGGCGTGGTCCGGGCTAGGCCCGGCGATCGGGTTCGGCGGCTTCATGGAGGGCTACTTCGGGGGCGACTTCTTCCCCGGGCGCGCTGCCTGGTACATGAAGATTCTGCCGCTCCTCGTGGCCGTCCTGATCTTCGTGGGGAGCCGCCGCGAGCGCGCGAGGCAGGAGCGCGCCGGATACCGCGCGTGGCCCCTGCTGGCCGCGATGACCTGGGTCGTGATCGATCTCGTGCGCGCGCACGTGCCCGTGCTCGCGACCTGGGGCTTTTCTGGCTACGCGCTCTACCGCCAGCCCTGGCTGATCCAGCCCGTTCGCGTCGTCGGCATCTTCGGCCTCGATCTCCTCATCATGCTGGTCAACTACGCCTTCGCGATGGCCGCGATCGCGATTCTCGATCGCCGCCGCATGTTCGAGACGCGGGTGACCATCGTCCCGCGGCACGCCGCGCGCTGGTGCGGCGGCGTCCTTCTCTTGCTGGCCGCGTGGTGCGCGTTTGGCCTCTCCACGCCCGACCGGGGCGAACCAATCGTACGCGTCGCGGTGCTCCAGCCGGGCGTCCGCCCGCGCGAGCTGGGGTCGACGCGCGAGGCCCGCGACCGCGCGATGCTCGCGCGCCTCTCTGATCAGACGCGCGAGGCCGCCGCCCGCGGGGCGCGCCTCGTCGTGTGACCCGAGGCGGCGCTCGCCGCCGATCCCAGCTGGCTCGTCAGAGACCTCCGCGGCGCGGGCTTCGCGTCACATCTTCGGTTGGGCGGCGTCCTGCGCTTTGACCGCGTCGTTTTGCTCGCGATGGAACCCGGCG
>CAZHED010000126.1:0-5133 GCA_964531095.1 uncultured Polyangiaceae bacterium
CTTGTCCGAACGGACATTGTTCGTCATCGACGACCTAACGTCGGAGGGCGCCCGGGCTCACTGAGCGAGCTGGACGAGCGCTGGAGGTGCTCGACGCCCGCGCGCGCGGTCATCTTGATGGCCTGCGACTGGGTCGGATAGGGCTGGTTGGCGCGGGTCAGGGCGTGGAGGTCGAGACCGGCGCTCATCGCCAGCGAGATCTCGTTGATGAGGTCCCCCGCGTGGCTGGCGACCACGGTCGCGCCAAGGATCTCGGCCGTGCCCTCCCGGACGTGAAGCTTCACGAAGCCGTCTTCCTCGCCGTCGACGATGGCGCGGTCGACCTCGTGCATCAGGATGGTGAAGGTCTTCACCGGGACGTTCTTACGGCGCGCCTCCGTGACGTACATCCCCACGTGCGCGATCTCCGGATCCGTGAAGGTGCACCACGGGATGATCTCTGCACTCAGCCGCTCACGGCCGCCCTTTAGCGCGTTGGCCACGACGATTCGACCCGCAGCGCTCTCGATGTGCGGGAACCGGGTCCCCGCGCAGACGTCGCCCGCGGCGAAGATGCGAGGGTTGCTGGTCCGCAGAAAGTCGTCGACGGCGATCCCGTCCGTCGGATCGAAGGCCACGCCCGCCGCTTCCAGTCCGAGGTCGCGCACGTTCGGGAGGGTGCCAACCCCCACGAGGATCTGATCGACGGCGACCGTGTTCGCCGTGTCGTCGCGCTTCAGATCCACGACCTTGCCGCTGCCTTCGGTACGGACGCCGATCGTTTCCGTGTCGAGGCGGATCGCGATCCCGTCGCGCGCCAGCGCGTCGGACAGCAGCTGCGCGGCGTCGCGCTCCTCGTGGCCGAGGAACATCGGTTCGTTCTGGACGAGGGTGACCCGTGATCCGAGGCGGGCGAAGGCCTGCGCGAGCTCGCATCCGGTCGGGCCGCCGCCGATGACGAGCAGCCGCTCAGGGCACTCGGTCAGATCGAAGACGTTTTCGTAGGTCAGGTACCCCGCCTCCTCCAGACCGGGGATGGGCGGGCGCACGGCCCGTCCGCCGGTCGCGACGAGCGCCGCCTCGAAGCGCAGCGTGAGGTCTCCCACGACGACCGAATCAGCGCCCGCGAAGCGCGCATGGCCCGCGTACACGTCGATGCCCAGCGCGGTCAGTCTCTCGGCCGGCTCGCGCCGGGCCAGGCGTGCGCGAATGCGTCGCATGCGCCCCATCACCGCGGGGAAGTCGAGCACGATCCCGCGCGGGGTCCGGCCCCCGAGCGCCTCGGCGTTTCGCATTTCGCGATACAGCCGTGCGGTGCGAATGAGCGCCTTCGAAGGGATGCACCCCGCGTTCAGGCAGACCCCGCCCAGAAGGTCACGCTCGACGAGCGCGACGCGGGCGCCCTGGCCGAGCGCGGCGCCGGCCGTGATGAGACCCGCCGGGCCGCCGCCGACGATGAGCAGGTCGTACGGCTCGTGGCTTCGCGTCACAGCCAGCCCCCTTCGAAGCCGGCGCGCTGCAGCCCGGTCCGAATGGGAGCGCACTCGCGCATCAAGCGCCAGATCAGCCCGGAGCGGTGGTTTTCTATCATCAGCACGACGAGCCCCTGATCGAGGCCGAAGAAACCCTCCGAGACCCACCCGCGCTCGTCCGGCCCTGGCGCGACCCGGTTGAAACCGCTCGGCAGCCGCCACGTGTTTGTCCACTCGGGATGGAGCTCGAGGAAGTGGCGCACGGCCGACAGGGCCTGTGCCGGTGCGAACGGCAGCGACGCGAGCACGGCTGCGGGGCAGATTGTCCCATCGTCCGGACCGAACGGTACGCCGCGCGCCGTGTAGTTGAAGAAGAGGCGCTCGCGCCCGTGCTCCGGCTTGGTCCCGCTCCCCGGGCCGTCGCCCGCCGACAGACCCCAGCAGTCGACGCCGTACCCGCACTGCTTCGGGTCGCGGCGGGCATACTCCCGCTGGACGTCGATCGCGCGGCGGCTGTTCTCGAAGTAGTCACTGCCCTTCTCTCGCATGAAGGCGTCCTTGATCTCCCGAAAGTCGATCCAGGCGTGCGAGAACTGATGCACGAAGAGCGGCCCGGCGTAGAGGAGGTCGGAGCCGTAGATGTGCTCCCACTGATAGGTCTCGCTCCAGGCCGTGTGGCTCGCGGCGGGCACCGGATGCGTCGGCGACGCCAGGGCGAGAACGTAAAGGATGGACGCCTCGCTGTAGCCCTCCCAGCCGTAATGATAGAAGCCGCTTTCGGGCTTCCAGCCCTGAGCGAGCGTGGCCTTGCCGTTCCTCGCCCAATCCCAGTCGACCCGGCCGTAGAGGTCCCGGGAAAGCGCGCGGATCTCCTTCTCGTCGGCGGTGTCGGCCGTGAAATAGGCGCCCGCCGTAAGCACTCCTGCGACCAGCAGGGCCGTGTCGATCGGCGAGAGCTCACTATGCCACGCGCGCCGGCCGGTCCCCTGATGATCCAGGAAGTGATAGTAGAAGCCGCGATACCCCGTTGCCGCGGGGTCCGGGCTCTGCGGGCTACTCGCGAAAAAGCGGAGGGTCACGAGCGCGCGTGCAGCCGCGTCGGCCCGCGCGAGCCAGCCGCGCTCTGCAGCCACGGCCAGAACCGACAGGCCGAACCCAACGACGGCGATGCTGGCGGGCGAGGCACCGCGAGACGTATCGGCGACAAGGCCGTTGTCGGGATTGGTCGCGTCGACGAAGTAGTCGAAGGCGCCGCGCTGAAGGCGATCAAGAAGCTCGTCGTCGCGCATCCGATTCCAGTGGATACCACGCCGCGATGGGCTCGCCGGCTGGGGCTCGCGCGAAGCACGGCGGACGGTTTAGCCCGAGGCGTCTGGACCAAAAGCCGAGCCTGGCGGCCGTTCGCTCGATCCCGCCATGGGATGCGGGGTCTCCGGCGGCCGCGGGTGTCCGCCACGACTGAGCCGCAGGCGCACACCCCGGAGGCAAAGCGCGACACGCCGCGCAGAATCCAGAGAAGCCGACGCGTTGCGGGCCGGATTCTGCGTCGGTCAGGCGCAGCCGCTTTGCTCAGCAGCCCCCGTTGGGAAGCGGCGTCACGCCAATGGCGCACCCGACGCGGATCCCGCCCTCGCCCTTGCCCCCCATGAGCGTGACGACTCCGACGAGCCACTGGTGCTTGTCGTAGTAAAAAACGGTCTCGGAGTCGTTCGAGACGAACGTCAGCGTCTGCCCTGTCCCGCAAATCGACGGGGACGCGAGACCGGCCGTGGGCCCCACGCCTGCCGGGCCGACTACGCCGGCAGCCTCGGCCTCCACGACCGTTCGCAGGCAGGTGACACCGGGCTGCGAGCAGAACGCGTCGAGCGACACGGGGCACGAAGCGGCGCCGCCGTCGGCCGGCTCGGCGGCGTCGTTCGCCGCGCCCCCGTCGGCCGCAAAGGTCGCGGCTGCACTCGCGAACGCGGGCGGCACGAACGCCGACGGCGCCCAGGTCGGGTTGCGGTTGTCCCCGGATCCGCCGACCACTTCACACGGCGTGCTCCCCGGCGACGCGCTGAGTGCAATGGTCGTCGGGTTGAGGTGGGTCGGCCACTCGGCCACAGCGAGCTCGAACGCGATGACATTCCCTGGCCCCCAAGCCGGTTTGCGCGCGATGGCGGCGACGCCGGCCAAGGGGGGAGTGATCGTTTCCGCCGTGACGATGCTCGTGAGAGCTGCAAACGGCGCGAGATAGATGTTCCGGCCCTCCCCGAAGGCCGAGAAAGCGACGTTCACTCCATCGGGAGAAAGCGACGGCGTCTCGAGCGTCCATCCCGAGTTGGACACGACATTTCGGAATCCGCTTCCGTCCAGCGACATCGTGTCGACTTCGTTGAATCCGTCGAAGACGACGCTCTTGCCGTCGGCCGTTAGCGAGGGGTGCTCGTAGGGCATGAAGACATCCGGCCCCGAACCGACGACGCGCTGTCCGGTGCCATCGGAGGCCATTATCCAGACGGAGGCCCTGCTGTGGAAGACGATTGTTCGGTCGTCGCTGGACCAGCTGGGCTGGTCAGCTCCGCCCGGAATCGACGTGAGCTGGGCGACGGCCTGCGTGCCCAGGTCCATGAGGTGGATTTGCATCGACCCCGAGCGATCCGACGCAAACGCGAGGAGCTTCCCGTCGTTCGAGATCGCCGGCTCCTTCTCGGTCGTCGCTTCCGTCACGAGTCGAAGCAACCCCGACCCGTCGGGGTGGACCAGATAGATGTCACGGTCATCGCTCGCGCCGTTCGAGTCGAATGCGATCCAGCGCGCCAGCACGCCCGTTGGCAACGTACAAGACCCCGGTCCGCCGAGGTTCGGTGCAAGAAAATCGCAGATGACTTCTGAGCCGCTGCTGGAGCCGGTGCCGCAGCTGGTGCCCGCGTCGCTGCTGGAGCCCGCGTCGCTGCTGGAGCCGGTGCCGCTGCTGGAGCCGGTGCTGCGGCTCGTCGGAGGCGGCATCCCGGAGTCTTCACCCGCTGCATGTCCCTCTTGTCGGGTGATCCCTCCGCACGAAACAGCGACCGTGACCAAAGCCCCCACCATGACCACCAGTTGTTTCATGTCGGCCTCCTTGGCCAGATTCCCAATCTAGCCCTTCGGGAGCGAAGCGCAGCCAGGCGTGTCGTTCTTGCGGTCGAGTAGTGGTATCCTTCTCGACCATGCACGCCGTCGTCCAGCAGCTTTGCTCCGATCGGTGCGCCGGGCGTGCGACGGGAACCCCGGGAGGTAACGCGGCGCGTGCCGAGGTGGTTGCCGCACTGCGCGGCGCTGGGCTTGACCCGTTCGAACAGCCCATTCCGAGCTGCAACGGCGGTAACGTGCTTGCGCCCATCCGGGGCGACTTCGACCGGTGGGTCCTCGTCGCGGCACACTACGACCATCTCGGTCGAGCCGGTGGTGAGACGTATCGCGGTGCCGATGACAACGCGGCCGCAGTCGCGATTCTCATCGACGTCGCGACCACTATGGCACGGACAAGACCCAAGGGCCGTGGGGTCCTCTTTGCTGCGTTCGACGCGGAGGAGCCGCCTTACTTTCTGAGCGATTCTATGGGTTCAGAGCACTTCGCGCGCCATCCCACAATCCCGCTCGACAAGATCGACATGATGCTCTGCATGGATCTGGTCGGACACGCGATCGGCGGCGTGGGCCT
>CAZHED010000127.1:0-4842 GCA_964531095.1 uncultured Polyangiaceae bacterium
GGCGGCGTTGCCCGGATGCCCGGACCTCGTCCCCATTCTCTCGCAGTATCTCGAGCGCGAGATCGGGCCTGATCAATGCGCAGCGATGGAGCGTCACGTGGCCCAGTGCCCGCGCTGCCAGGCGCGATGCGACTCCCTTCGCCAGCACGCTCGCGCTCTGTCGCCGGTCGGCCCAGGCGGGCAGCGTCCCGCCGGAGGTGCAGGAAGCCGTCCGACAGGCGCTGCGCCAGAAATCCCCGGACTGAGACCGAGATAACCTTTCGCCAAGCCTCTCGGCTCTCACGCCCGAGAGGAACGAATGGCAGGGCTTTCCATCGCACTCACGCTCGCGGGCCTCGGAGCGAATCTGGCCGGATGCGACAGCCATGCCCCGCACCCCACTCCCGAGACCGCCCCGGTCGCCGGAGCCACGCCTGCCTTCCTGCCCGACCCCCATGTCAGTGTCGAGCGACGAGCGCAGCCACATAGTCGCTCACGACGTCCGGGCGTGCCGTCAGCCAACGGTGAAGTGTCGCTCGAGCCCATCCAAACAGCCGATCCATCCGCCTTCGTGCGATGCGCGAACGACCTCGTTTCGGATCTGCTCGTGAACGACGATCACCTCAGTTTCTTCGCCGCGCGGCTCGAATCGGACGGTGACGCGCGACGCTTCGCCGTCGCCCGCGCGCCAAGTGTAGACGAGTTTGTGCGGAACCTCGACGACCCGGAACTCGCCTTCGATCACGAACGTGGTGCCATCGGGTAGCGCATTCGCGATCCGGTAGCGACCGCCGACGCGTAGATCGACCTCCGCCCCCGAGCACGTCACCGGCCGAGGGCCCCACCATGCGCGGAGCTGCTCGGGCTGCGTCCACGCATCGAAAAGGCGCGCGGCGGTCGCTCGGATCGTGCGTCTCGTGATGAGCGTGATGCCTTCGTTCATCGGTCGGGCCTCTTGTTTTTTTCGGGCTCTTGGACGTGACGCGCGAGCGCTTCGAGCGTATCCGCCCAGAAAGGACGGTACCTGGCGAGAAACGAGAGCGCGCTCTCGAGCGGCCGCGTCTCTAGATGGCAGCGGTGATACCAGCCGTCGCGCTCGCGGCGCATCAATCCTGCGCGCTCGAGCACGCGCAGGTGCTTCGACACAGCCGGCAGCGTCATCGAGAACGGCGCGGCGAGCTCAGTGATGGACGCCGGGCCTCGGGCGAGGCGAGCTAGGATCCGGCGCCGCGTCGTGTCTCCGAGCGCAGAAAAGACTTCGTCCAACTTTGCGTCTCGGGTGGCCGCCGCCGCGCGCGTTGACATCCTCAATGAATGACTATACCAAACGGTTTATTGACTCACCAGGAAGAGGCCCGTCATGTCGAACATTCATCAGGAAGTGATCCTCGGCGCCGCTCCCGCGCGCATCTACCAGGCGCTCGTCGATTCGAAACGCTTCAGCGAAGTGATGGGCGCACCGGCGACCGGCGACTCGAACGAGGGCGCGCCGTTCTCGGCCTTCGGCGGTCACATCACCGGACGGCACATCGAGCTCGTGCCCGGTAAGCGAGTCGTCCAAGCCTGGCGTGCGAAGACGTGGCCCGAGGGGCTGTATTCGGTCGTCCGCTTCGAGCTGACGGCCGAAGGCGCTGGTACCAAGCTCGTGTTCGACCACGACGGGTTCCCAGAGGACATGAAGGAGCACCTCGCAAAAGGCTGGCAAACGAACTACTGGGACAACCTCGCCAAGGGCATGAGCTGACGTCAGCGACGCCGCGCACGGCGCCGTCTGCGCGCGGCCACCTCGTCCCCCTCCGCCGCCGCCGGTAACCACGGTGGCGGTCGCGTGAAGCGCTCCCGTGCGAGGTCGACGAACGCGCGCAGACAGGGGGGAATGAAGCGGCGCGCTGGGTAGAGGAGCCAGCCCGCGCCGACGTCGACCACGCACGCGCCAAGCACAGGGACGAGCCGCTTGCGTCTGAGGCCATCGACGAACGCGAACTCGGGGAAAAGAACGATGCCGAGCCCCGCGAGGGCAGCGGAGGCGCATATCCTCGATTCGGATTGTCTCACTCATTGGACACCGTGCCTTAAAGGCACATCATTGTCTCAATCTGTCAGAGCGGCTACAAATCGAAAGGACATGCTCGTCGATGTCCTCACCGAGATCGTCATCGCTCGCCCGCCTGCCGTCGTGGCCGCGTTCGCACGGGAACCGGACAACGCGCCGAAGTGGTACGTCAACATCGAGTCCGTAGAGTGGAAGACGCCGCCGCCCCTCGCTCGAGGATCGCGGGTCGCGTTCGTCGCGCACTTCCTTGGGCGACGCCTCGCGTACACCTACGAGATCGTCGAGCTCCAACCGGAGGAGCGCCTCGTCATGCGGACGAGCCAAGGGCCGTTCCCCATGGAGACGACCTACACTTGGGAAGCCGCGCCCCTTGGGACGCGGATGGCGTTGCGCAACCGCGGTGAGCCAAGAGGTTTTGGAAAACTCGTCGCGCCGCTCATGGTCTCCGCGATGCGCCGGGCGAACCGGAAGGATCTGGCCAAGTTGAAAGCGATTCTCGAGTCCGAGTAGCCTCGCTCCGATCGTGGGTAGCAACGCCCCGAAGTCGACGCTTGGTTCGAGCGCCACGAGAATTGGCCTAGCGAGCGAGCAGAACCCGTGCGCGGTGAGGGGGCAAGCACGACCTGCCATGCGGACGCGTTCGAAGCGCGACGAAAATGGCATAGGCGTACGTGTAGCCGGGACACGACGGCGCATAGCTCGCCTTGTCGCGCGCGCGATCTTCTCGGTAGGATCGGCACGTGAGTCTACGACGAGACTCTGTCGGCACGCATCCGCGCTGCGTTTTGGCGAGCGCACCGATGCTGTTGAGAAGAAAATGTTCGGGGCCTCTGCTTCATGCTCGGCGGCGCCATGTGCTGCGGCCTCATCAAGACCGACTTCATGGTTTGGGTCGGGCCCGACCAGTACGACGACGCGGCCCAGCCGCACGTGCCGCTCGCGTGTCCGACAACGTCCGGCGACCCGCTCCGCACGGGCGGGGTCATCCCTTCTCTGGGCGAGCGCGCGCCGGCCGCAGGTCTTGCGGGTAGCCGCTGAAGACGAAGCGCCGGCTGACTGCGCTCTTGCTCGCGGCGCGCGAGGTCAGGGCCGCCGGAGTCGGCTCCAGCGAACGGGCGTAGTTGCGCGTCGAGACACCGAGCACCATCTGCACCACCGCCCGCGGCGTGAGCGGGTCGGCATCCCTTCGCCACCGCTCTTCTCAAGCGGGGCACCGAGATCGCGGCTGGCGGTCCGCCGCCGCAGAAGGACAAGTTTCAGGCCACTTTGGCGCTTTGCGAAGGGCGTCGCCGGCGAGAAGTCATGGAAATACTGCCGTCCGTGCCCTTCCATCAGGTAGTTCGCCCAGTGCGCAGCCGCCGCGGCGGCACCGCCGCTTGCACGACCGTTCGCGACCGGCGCCGAAAGACGTGCCACACACCTGCCGCGACGGGCTAGGATAGGCCGTTTCGGCGGTGCTTCGACGGAGAGGGATCTGACGCGCGCGTTCAGCTGCGTTGTCGTAAGACCGGCGCACGCACCGAACGCCTCCAGGGGTGTCCGCCACCAGGCGTCATGCCTCCGTTCGAGCCAGGCGCATCGTGGTCGCCGTCACGCCCAATGAAGGAAGGGTCGCGCCTTTGTTCCATTTGCGATCAGACTGGTACGCGTCGGTGGTGCCCTCCGTGGAAGTCTTTCGCCTGCCGCTAGGGTCTCCGCTCGTAGGGAGCCCGACAGCCGGCCTCGACGGTCGAGTCGCAGGCGTCGCCCGGTTGGTTTGGCGGCCTGGCCGGGAAAGGACGCCCGGTCGGGCGTGGCGCGTGCGGCCTGCGAATTCGCACGTTGCCAAACATCCGCATTTTGAAAACGGATTCTCCGACCGGGAGTCCGAGGCGGCCCGGGCAACGCGCGGGCGAACAGCTGGCACGTCAGATGCTCAGCGAAATCGGACGAGAAACCGCAGCGGCGAGCGGTTCGTCGATCTCTTCTTCTCCAAGCGCACGTCGTGCCGCCCGGCTGTAAGGGGTCGAACCCATGAGCGACGACGAAGAGTCACCATTCGACTCCAAGACAAGGCCGTCGGAAGCCCTCAACGCCGGTACGCGGCTGCCGCCCCGTGCGGTGTCGACCGAACTGGCGTGCGCACGCGCCCTCCTGGATGCCCTCGAGACTCTCCTCCGCTCCGGCGACGTAGAACCAACCCGATGCGACGTCGTCGTTCAGGTCGCCGACCAGCTCGCCCGCGTAGCAACGACGATGAAGGAGTGGGGTGTCGTCCCGCTCGGTCACGTGCGAGCGCCTCGATGACTTCCGGCGCGCGCTCCTGCCACCACGAACGCCGCGAATTACATCGGCTATACGAGCTACTGGTGCGACGGCCTCTGGTACTTCCGGGCCGAGGGGGGACGCTGGCGTCAACACGACCGCGAAACGCCCGGGCTTACGGGCGCCGCGGGGAGATGCGCCCGCGCGACGAACCTACGACCATGTTTCGCGTCCAGTAGGGAGAGGCGGAAATGGCGTGGGCCGAGACAGTCACCGCGGAGGACCTGGCGATGGAGTGTGCGCCGGACGCGAAGCAGGGTCCTGACGATAGAAGGCAATTAGCTGATCGTAGAGTGCGGGATGCTTCGATCGCAGCGCGAAGGGTTGGCCGAAGAACGCCTCCGTGACTACCGCGAAGAACTCCGCCGGGTTGGTCGCGCCGTAGGGATCGATCGATGTCCGGTGGCCCTCCTGGATCTCCCGGATCAACTGGTCGTACTCCGCGCCGAGGACTCGCGCCCAGGGGCCGTACATCGCCCGCGCGGGCAGACGGGGCGCGCCGTCGG
>CAZHED010000128.1:0-4612 GCA_964531095.1 uncultured Polyangiaceae bacterium
CCATGAGGTTGGCGAAAACCTCAGAACCTGGCCCCATGAGGGTGGCGTTTGGCAGAACCGGGCACCGCCGATCGATTCGTCGAGCTCCGGCTCTCCACTCGCCGCGTGCTCGTGGCCCGCTTCGCTGAACGATTCCAGAACCTCGTGCGACGCCGTTCGCGCCATGGTCGCGTGTACTTATCCATCGGGCGCGGGGTGCGGATGCACCACGGATGGGGCGATTGAATGCCCGGGCTGTGGGCCCAGCACGGGAGCCACGTGCCAGGACCAGTGCGCGGCGAGCGAGTACGCTGTGTCTTGCGGGGGGATTGGCCCGGGCCCAGTCCCCGACCCTCCAGCGAACTGTCGCTTCGCGGGCGCCGTTCCTGCGGGCATCGCGTACTATTGCTGCCCGTGCGAGTGACGGGAACGCGGCCATCGTAACCCTGCTGTTCACCAAGACATCCTGGAGTTTCGCGTTCGCAAGCGCGACAGCCAGGGAATTATGGAGGATTGCATGCTGCCGCGGGGCCGGTGGCCGGGGCACATCGCTGGCAGGAGACCTGTGCTGGCGAGAAAGTCGTTTGCCCCGGATTGCGAGCCCAGGAGGCTCTCCTCACCCTTGCCTAGGGGGCGCCCGTTTTGCCCGTTCGTTAGCGTCATCCGCCGACGTCGACGACCACGCAGCCGGTCTTCTGACCGGCAGCGACGTACGCATAGGCTTCGCGGATCGAGTCGAGGCGAAAGGTGCGGTCGATGACCGGACAGAAGCGGCCGGAACGTGCGAGCTCGTGCATGTGCGCAAAGAATCCGGGCTTGTCCTCGGGAATCGGGAAGATGACCCGCTTCTGCCGGCACAGCCCGGTGATCGTCGGCAGGACCAGGTTTTGCCAGCCGGGGCCAAGCTCCGACGACATATAGACGCCGCCGGGTCTGAGGAGGCGGCGACAACGACCGAAGGTGCTTTTACCCACGGCGTCGAAGACGTAATCGTAAGTTGCCGTATCATCGGTGAAGTCCTCTGTCAGGTAGTCGATGACCCGCGTCGCGCGCAGTGACCGCAGGCGGTCGAGGTTCTTCGTGTCTCCGACGGCCGTGACGGTAGCGCCGGCGTCCACGCAAAGCTGAAGGAGCGCCGAACCGATGGCCCCCGTGGCGCCGTTGATGATGACGTGCGTGGTGGGGCCAACCTTGACCTTGTTCAGGAAGCTCCACGCATAGAAGGCGCCCTCCAGGCAAGCGGCAGCGTCTTTGAAGTCGAGCTCGGGCGGCATCCGCGCCACTGCGGCGTCCTCGGCGATGACGAGGTGCTCGGCGTGCGAGCTTGCGCCGAGCTCCTCGAAGCCCCAAACGAGGTCCCCTGCGGCGTAGCGCGTCACGCGAGCGCCGACCGCCTCGACGCGACCGGCGAAGTCCGTGCCGAGCGTCCTTCTCTTAGGCGTCCACAGGCCCGTAAACATCCGCATGAAAAACGGGTGCGCCGCGAGGATCGCGCAGTCGGTCCGGTTCACCGTCGCTGCACGCACCCGCACCAAAAGCTCACCGTCGGCCGGCGTGGGGGTCTCGATGTCCTCGATGTGAATTGCCTCCGGGGCACCGTAGCTCTCGTATCGGGCGGCGCGCATGACTCAGCTTGTCACGACGCGGCTCCCGACGGGTCACCACGCGGCTGGTCCGCCGAATCGCGCTGGCGGTCGCGCAGCCCGGCCGGGATCTCCGCGATGTGCCGGTGAAGTCCTTCTTCGGAGCCTCCGCCCGCGCCGGTCCTGCGCCGGCGCGCATCGGCTGCGCTCCTTGCCGATCGGCAGCCCCTCGGAATCGGCGCGTATGTCGTGCCGGCACCGGGCATGCACCTGTCCAGCGTGAGGCCTGCCCGATGCACCTGCTGATCGCCTACGCCACGACCGATGGAATGACCGCGCGCGTTGCCGAGCGCATTGCGGAAGCGGCGCGCGCCTCCGGCTGTGATGCCGATGTCGTCGATACGGCTGCCTTGCCGCGAGACTTCGACCCGAATCGCTACGACCGCATCCTCGTCGGTGCGTCGATGCACGCGCAGGGTTACCAGCGCGCGGCGAAGCGCTTCGTCCAGCGCTATGGCGACGGGCTCCGTTCGCGCCATAGCGGGTTCTTCTCCGTATGCCTGTCCATCCTTTCGAACAATCCCGAGGAGCGCGCGGCATCACGTCGAATCGCCGAACAGTTTCCGGCAAAGCTCGGCTGGAAGCCGGACATTGTCGAGATCATCCCGGGCGCCCTCCTCTTTTCGCGCTATGGCTTTTTCAGGCGAGTGGCCATGAAGGCCATCGCGAAAAAGGAGATGGGGGCCGTCGACGCATCGCGCGACACGATCTTCACCGATTGGGCGGCCGTCGATCGCTTCGCCCGAGAGTTCGTCGGGGCGGCGGCCGATCGAGCCCCGAAGTCCACTCCCCAATCCGCAACGGCATAGGGCGCTGTCGATGACGATGTTTCGGCCGGCTCTATCTCGATAAGCCCGGAGGCGTCGTGTGAGCGCTGCCCGGGCCGGCTCGTCCACGCCGAGCGGTTCCGGAACCGAGGCATGAGCCAGAGCGCCCGCCGCTCTAGCGTCGCCGCGCGAGCTGCAGCCGCGCCATGGAATGGCGCTCCACGCGCCCGCCGAATTCGCCGTCGATGATCTCGCCGATCGCTTCGAACAGCCGGGCGCGCTGCTCGGCCGGGAGCGTCGCGTGATCGGAGAACGTCGCGAGCGTGTCCAGGTAGCGCTGGCGGTCAAAGAGGTGCGTTTGCGGAAAGAGCCGCTCTTCGAAGTCTGCGAGCTCGGGCGTGTCGCGCACAGCCTGTCCGATCTCGTCGACCTTGCCGGCCATGCGATCGACGGTCTGGCGCGAGATCTCGGGCGCGTGGGCGCGGTAGGCCATTTGGATCGCTTTGTCCACGCGGTCGTCCTCGGCGGTGCGGCGCGCCGAGCCCCAGATGAGCGCTAGCGCGCCGTCAGGCTTGAGCACCTTCACCGCTTGGCGCAGTGCGCGCTCGCGTTCGAGCCAGTGGAACGCGGAGCTGCACACGACGAGGTCCACGCTCGCGGCCTGCAGCGAGGCGTCCTCGAACTTGCCCACCTCCACGGTGAACGGAAACGCCGCCAGCCGTTGCCGCGCGAACGCCGCCAGGTTCTCGCCGAGCTCCACCGCGCGGATCCGAAACCCACGCTCGAGCAGCGGGAGCGAGGCGTTGCCCGGCCCGCAGCCGATCTCGAGCGCGTCCGCGGGTGGGGGCACGAAGATAGCCACGGCATCGAACAGCTCGGGCGGCGGAGCCCCTCGCGCGCGGGCGTAGAGCTGGGCCATCTGGTCGAAGCTGCGGCGGCGTTCGTCGGTGGTGGTCGCGGGCATTTCCTCTCCCAATCGGTGCACGGTCGGGCCGGACTCTACGGTCTTCGTGACGCCCATAGCCGGAATCCGCAAGAGACCCGCTGGAGTCGGCTCGAGTGGTCTGAGATTGATCGAACTTTCTCGACTGCCTCTCGTACCTCTGGCAACCCTGATCGCCACGCCGAGGCGGGGTGAACCGACAGGTCTGTCTACGGAGGGCGAGACGCGCTCGCGCGTCGCTCGACGATTCGGAGTCATCGCTTCGAGCGTCGTGCGGCGAAGGCTGTGCGACCGCGCTTGTCTTTCTGCTTTGGGTCTGCCCCGTGCGCGAGAAGCGCCGCGACGAAGGGAGCCGGATCAACGCCCGCAGTCCCGCCCGCCCCGGAAGCCGACGACGCGCGATGAAGCGGCGTCGAGCCGCGCTTGTCGGCGGCCTTCGGGTTCGCTCCACGCTCGAGCAGGACTTCAACGACCGCGAGATTTCGCGCGCGAACCGCTTGGTGAAGCGGCGTGACACCATCGCGATTCCGGGCATCGACCGCTGCGCCGCGTTCGATGAGTAACGTCGCGATCCGCGCGGCCTTTGGCCCATCCGTGCGTCGCAGGTCCGCAACGCGGTGGAGCGCCGTTTCGCCGAACCGATCGGCCTCGGCGGTGTTCGCTCCCCGATCGAGCAGGTCTCCGACGATCTGGGCGTGGAGTGATTGTGCAGCGTGCAGAAGCAGCGGAGTGCCCTCCTCGTCGACGATGAGCTCCGATGCGGCGACGGCGCGACGATCGCCGAAGTACACGTGCGCGATGACCGACAGCGAGGCTCCCGCGCCTCGGAGGAGCTCGACGATTTCGTGTGCGCCGCGCGCCGCCGCACGGCTGATGGGGGTGAGAAGCGAACGTCCGCCGTCGACGTCCGCGCCCCGCTCCAGGAGCTGCCGCACGAGACGTTCGTCGGCGTACTGTGCGGCCATCCCCAGCGGGGTTCGACGCCACCGGTCCTCCGCATTGGGATCGATGCGCACGATGAGGCGCGCGATGGTCCTCGTATCGCCCTTCCAGAGCGCCTCGCAGAACGCCGTGACCTGGTCCATGTGGCCCAACCCGTCTTACCGCGGGCGCGGCGTTTTCACGCTCGAAAGTGCGGCCGTGAGAGGGCGGCGTACGCGCGCCACGAACGCGTCGAAAACGAAAACGCGCAAGCGATCGCAGGCTCTACTTCAACTGGCTGTCTTTGCTGCCTCGGCGGTTGTAGAGGCTCTGGTGCACGTCGAGCCGGTCCGCCTCGG
>CAZHED010000129.1:0-4420 GCA_964531095.1 uncultured Polyangiaceae bacterium
CCTGGCTCAAGTCGACCTTGGTGCAGTCCGCCCGCGCGGGCGCGCGGACGCGTTCGAGCTACTTGCGAGCCCAGTACCACCGGCTTTCCGCTCGGCGACGAAAGAACAAGGCGACGATCGCGGTGGCCGCCTGGATGCTCGTGGCTACATGGTTCATGCTGCGCGACGGCACTCCTTGGAACGACCTCGGCGTCGATTTCTTCGATCGACGCGACCCAGCAAGAAGCGCACCCCGGCTAACTCGTCGGCTTGAAGCCCTCGGCTATCAGGTGGCGATCACCAAGGCCCCACACCCCGCAGAAGAACGTCCCGCCCCGACGCTGGGGTCCGTTTCCCAGTAGTTGCCCAACGCGGTCTCGCACGGCGTCGTTTTGCGTCGTACCCTGTCGGGGCCCGGGTTCACGAAACCAGCGCAATTTTGCGGATCGCGCGTGAATAACCGCCCTCTGTGAATGCCGGTTTCGGAACCCTTCTCCCGCCCTAGAAGTTCCCGGCGTTTAGCCGGGGAAAAGCAGAGCCCCGCCAACGGCGGCCCGCCCGCGCAGAGCGAACAGCCGTACTGCGATGGGAAGGAGCGAGCGACTCTACGAGGCTGTGTGCCGTACGCCGGGCGAGGCGATGACCGTCATCGTGCCGGTGGTCGGCGCGACGGCGCGCGAAATCGGCCGATGCCGAGGCTCAAGCAAGGGCGTATCCGTAGCGTTGGGATGCGGCACGAGACGCGATATTTTCCGATGGCGCGCGACGCGCAGCGAGCGTCGACCTAGGCCTAGGCCCAGGCAACGACAGCGGCGTCGGGCACGAAGAACCTCACTCGTTGCTCCCGGCCAATGCCCTTTCGAGCCAGGCGGGCGTCGCCCCCTGACGAGCCAGTCTGCCCCCGCGCGCAACGGCCACGAGCCGAGGCGGCGCCCATCGAGGTGTCGAGTCGTAGCGCATCTCGGTGGCGAAGCCGTTCTTGCGCGCGAGCTCCGCCTGCTCCATCGCGGACGTCGTCCGGAGCGTCGTCTCGACCGCGAAGGGCCTCCCACGGTCAATGTGATCAAGCACGAACCGCTCGCACTCCTTCGCGACGGCGCGGCGGACGTCGCGCGGGATGGCGCGGTAGCTGCCGAGGATCTGCGCACACCGGTCGTCGATGTTGAACGCGTCGACGCCGAACGCCGTGACCGGGAAGTACCTCGTCTTGCCGCTCCCCGGAGGCCCGGCGACCACGATCATGCGCGGACGCGGCATCGCGGGTCAGCCGGTTTCGAGCGTCGTGTCCGACTCGGGGAGCATGTCGGGCGGGAGCTCGTGCGAGACGAGCTCGCCCTTCGCGTCGATGACGCCCAGCCCCTCGAGGCGCGCGCGCTCGGCGGTGATCCTGACAGCGGCGAGTGCCATCACGCGCCGCTCCCACTCCTCTTCGTCCTCGGCGCTGTCGAGGTCGACGATGGTCGTCACGACCACGCTGGCAAATTCGCTCGGCTCCGCACTCTTGGAGAGGCAGCGAAACCAAGCCGGGACCACCTTCCCCCAATCGACGCCGACCTGCCACGAGCCGCCTTCGTCCGCGACGAAGACGACGTCGTCGTTGCCTTCGTCGATGTGCCGGAGCAAGGCGAAGATCGTGTCGAACGCCTCTCGCGTCTCGGCCGCCGCACCCTTGCTCGCTCCGTCCTGGGCTCGACGGCGAGGGCTGGTCGAGGCCGAAGACCACCGGGATGCAGCGATCGACCTGACACCGGCACTCGGCGAGGAACGCGCGGGTGCCCGTCGAGCTCTCCATGGAAATCGCAGAAGCATACGGGCAGGAAATCGAGCGCGCCATCCGAGCTCCAGACCGACGCTCCAGTACCATTTGACCCTGAAGGCCGCGCTCTCGACGAGGTTCTCCACCGCCTTGCCTTCCAGCCCACGTTTGACGCGCACCCGTCTCGGCGAACTGCAGATCGTTGATGGCCGCCAGGACGGCGGCGAGCGGGGGCGTGGGGTTGGGGAAGGTCGGGTTTCCGGTCATCCGTTTCACGATGCCCTGGGCATACGAGACGAGCGCGGGCACGCTCTTCGGCAGGGCGAGCGTGATGGTCGGGCGGCGGATGGATTTGTTCGTGTCGGTCATGGTCATTCTCCGTTTTCAGTTGGGGTGGGTTGGTCAGCCATCTTTCGGTTTGTGGAATTCGGCGTGCTCTTCGTGAAGTGTCTACCGTTGTTTTTAGCGAGCGGCTTTGTGATCGAGAAAGCCCTCTTCGAGTCTCGTGAAAGTTGCGTGTTCGATTGTGAATCCCTCCTTTCCTTGTGACAAAGCGTGCTTTTTCTCGGCGAAGCGCCACTTGCAGTCAGCGACGCGGCTTTTGTTATTGGCAAAGACTCTATTTTGTTGATCAAGGACTCATTGATTGTAAGAAGCTCGTCTATGCTTGCTGGCAAAGCATCGTTCGTCGTCGGCAACGTGTCGCTGATTGCCGGTAGCGACTCGCTTGTCGTTGGACATGCGTCTCTGCTCGTTTGAGATCATCGTTTCTTGTTCGCAGAGCGCCATTGTTCGTTGGCGATGCGTCGTTCCTGGATGACAGCGCATCGTTTCTCGAAGACAACGTGTCGATGCTCGAAATCAACGCGTCACTCTTCGAAGACAACGAAAGGGTCTTCGTTGACGATGCGTCGCTCCTGAAAGAAAATGCGTCGTTCTCGCTTGGAAGTGAGGCGGTTGCCTCTTTCCGCGCTCGGCTCGTCGAAGCACGAGCTCCAGTTGGTGAAGTCGAAGGCGCTCCGGCTCGAGCCCGAGTGACTCTTCGTCGAGCCAGAGCCGCTCTTGCGAAACGCAATGACCCGCTCGCGGAGGACAGCGGAGCGAGGCGAAGTGCCCTCGCTGCCCCTCATCTGCTTAAGCGCTCAGGGCGCGATTTCGTTTGACGAGCGAGGACGATTTTCCCGATGTGGGCGTACCCCCATCCCACGCGGCTTCCTCCGACGCCGAGAGCGCTCATTATCCGGTGCGAGTGGCCTTCGCGGGGCACATCACCGCGGAAGTTCTGCTGCCGGAGGACGAGGCTCCGTCAGGTCGATCTTTCCGCGCTGCCGAAGGTCTTCGGCCAGCGCGGTCAGGACCCGGTCGAACACGCCCTCGCGCTCCCACTTCGGGAAGCGATCGTGGCAGTTCTGGTACGGCGGGTAACGCCGCGGCAGGTCCGCCCAAGGCGCTCCCGTTGGAAACGGGGGAGGATCACCCCGACCGAGCAGCCACGCCCCAACTCCCGTTCGGGGCAGGGCCAGACGCCGGCTGATGCCCGCGCTTCGGCGCGCTGTTGAGTTGCCCAACGCGGTCTCGCACGGCATCGTTTTGCGTTGTACCCCGGTCGGGGCCCGGGTTCACGAAACCAGCAGACTTTCGCGGATCGCGCGTGAATGACCGCCCCTCTGTGGATGCCGGTTTCGGAACCCTTCTCCCGCTAATTGGAAAGACGCCGGTTTCGAGCGACGCCTCAGCGGCTTTTTTATTGCTGTCCACCCGTGCCTGCCCGTGCGGGACTTTGTTTTTCCGGGCGCCACGTGCCGGCTGCTTCCGTCCGTGGCACCCGGCCGCCAAGGTCGATCAGCGTCTGACGGATGTCCTTGGGCGATGATCTACTCGTCTTTGACTAGGAGGATGGTCGCTTCAGCGTTCATCAAGACTCCCCCATGCCTTGCCGAAACTTCCTTGCGAAGTCCCCTTCTTGTCCCGCGTTCGTGGCGGGGGGCAGTTTCCGACGCACACACCCGAAAGCCGCCGTCACAATCGACGGGGGCCTCTCCAACTGAGGCCAACGGAGCGCAATCGGTCGTGACGAGCGATTTCAAGACGCCGAGGCTACCCCACCAGCACGGACATGTGGTATGCGATACTGGAAAGTGTTAAGTGGAATTCCCGGGGAGACAACAAACGAGGGGGAACGCCAATGAATATCCATGGGAGCACGGGCAGTCCCAACGCGACCGACGGCTTCGGGGCTTTGTTTCGCCTCCGGTCGCTGGGTATACTCATTGGTTCGCCGGAGGATTTCATCCTCGACACGAATTCCATCGCTATCAATCTCCTGGCGTACGCCCTCGAAGAGATGATTGGTCGAACAAGCGTCGACCTCCGTTTGTACCCGGTGACAGACCGAGAGCGAATTTTCGCATTGGTGCCGGCGCAGGGGGTCGTTCTGGATCTGGAATTGGGGATCAAAGGAAAATTCGCCAACTTTCTCGACATGGGCGTGTCGGTTAAAAATGTCGTGATACGTCGAGAGCCTGAGCACGTGTCGGCCGGGCTGGACAGCGGGGCAAGGATAGGAGGTTCACGTGCCGCAGGAATCCTATAGACCGCCGAAGATCCCGAGCGCCGTACTGGCGCGGGCGCGCCCTCTCGAGCCGTTCTTCGCGCCGAAGTCGGTCGCGGTGATCGGTGCGACCG
>CAZHED010000130.1:0-4190 GCA_964531095.1 uncultured Polyangiaceae bacterium
TCGTGCACGCGCCCCTTTGCCCGGCGTGTCGCCCGGTACGCCGACGCGAGTCGGTGCGCCGCGCGTCGGCGATCTATCGGGTGAAGCCCCGGGCGCGGCGCCTGCAATCGGTGCGTCAGGCCAGGTACCGCGACCGCCTCCGGGGCAACTTCGTGGACAAGAAGTACGATGAAGTCAGGCGCTCGCCGCTGAAACATGGACCGCCAGAATTGGATGGCGGGGCTTCCGTCATTCCATGCAGATCGCCGCCATGGTGAAGGCGCGACGCTACCACGCGATCTGGGGCGGCGTGACGATTGAGGGCTGCTTGGGGGAGAGGCGCTTTCGCCTCGTCTTGAACGAGGTCAGGATCGGTAGGACCTGCATTTGAGCTCGACAACGGGCAGGGCCACCGGCACGCTCATCGCTCGCCGGACCTCAGCAAACTTCTACCGATTATGCGGTGCGCCGAGCTATGCGGAGTTCCTCGCCGCTCGGTTGATCGATCGCGTCCGACCGAGCGGTGTCGGTTGACATGATCATCAAGGGGCCGATTTGTGGGGACCGTGCCCGGTCAGAAGGTGACACCGACCTGGCCGTGGACCGTCAACGCGGCGTTTGGCCAAGTCGGAAAAAGGAGCGCGTCGACGTCGGCGCCGACGAAGAGCACTCCGAGGGAAACGAGTCCCACGACGCCCGGCTCGAGATAGACATAGTTCGAGACGTCGCCCACGTTGCGGGGTGCAGGGTCGCCATATGCGCTCGACAAACGAAAATCGCCCAAGCCGAGCTGGGGCCGAATCGTCACCAGGGAAACTTTCACATTATAGCCGACTTCGATCCCGTAGAGCAGCGCGCTCCGCGACTGCTTGACAGGCTGGCCCCCCGGCGGCCAAGAGCAGCCGTCGCACGTGGAAGTCGCGCCCAGATAGTCGATGACATCGATCCCGGCGTAGAGACCCGAAAGAGTTACGCCCCCGCGCCCTCCGATGCCGAAGCCGAGAGGACCGAAAGTGCCTGTAGCCGTGCCAGCCCTTGCGCCGATCTCGATGTCCACCGGTCCGAGGGCGTTGGCGTTCGCGGCGAACGCGAGGATGGCGACGGTGAGGCCCACCGTAGCGAGGAGAGGGAGACGCGCCATATCGCGATGGTATCGCACGGCGCGAGGAGCGGCCCACAAGCGCCGTGAATAGGCGGACCTTCCCGTGGCTCTTTCTCGACATTGCGGAGGGGCCTCCGTCGTCCTCTATCGAAGGCCTCCCGGATCGCAGTCCACGAGGGCAGCCCCTCGCGGCTGGGATCTGCCGCACCGGCGGCGTGCGCGCTAGCGTCGATCTCGAGGGCGCCGTGCGAGAGGTCGCGCGCGTGCTTGAGCCGGCAGGCCGCTTCTGCCTCGCGATCGTGCACCCGATGAACTCCGCTGGACGCTTCGAAGGGAAAGGGTCGGATGCTCCGTTTCGCATGGATGGGAGCTCGCCAGGGCGCGAGCACCCGAGCCGCCTATTTGTGCGGATGCCTCTTGTCCAGATCGTGCGCGACGGCGTCGGGCAACTTGCAACCCCGCACGGTTACCTCGGCGGGATCCCCCTCGTCTTGCCCCAGGGGCTGGAGCAGAAACGGAAAGAAGTTGAAGTTTACGTCCGTGGCGAAGCCTGTGATGTTTCCGTCGTTGTCGATGGAGACGCTTAGCAGCAGGTTAAGGCCGGCGGGCATGTTGCGGACGAGGGTCGAGAGGTCGAGCCGCGTGCCCGGCGCTGGCACGAGATAGCTATTTCCATCGCTGCTGTTCGAGATGACGATCTGGTTTTTGTCGTTGAAGACGAGCGTGTTCGTGGTGATCGTCTCGTAGACATAAGGCTGGAATGCACCCGCCTTGTTCCACACGCCGACCCGCTCGTGGTACGTGGCGCCAAAAGTATTGGTGAACGAGTAGCCGAGAACCTCGCCGTGCTTGTTGATCCCCTGGACGAGGACGAGGACGTCCGTTGGGTCCCCGGAGAAAGGAGGAAGCAGCGTGCTCGTCGCCGTTCGCGGGTCATACCGGTACCCTCGCAGGAAATGATCCGTCGGGCTCTCCTCCTTGGTGACGCCGATGAGGCCGTCCTCGTTCATGAAGGCGCCAAAGACCGGATCCGGCAGCCCGAAGTTGATGACCGTCTCCGTCCCCGCACGGAAATAAGCAAACGTGTTGACGAACGCGGCATTCGTCGACTGGACGAGCGACAGGTTGTCTTCGGTAAGCCCGATCACGGACGCGGACGATTCCCCCGGGAGCCGGGGTATGAGGGTGGTCACGCTGCCTTTGAAAAGCGCCGCCTGGGAAGACGGATCCGAGCCGCCGATGATGCCGGCACTGTTGGCGACGGAAGCGAATCCCGCTGCGCCGACCGTGATCGTCCCCTTGCGGTACTCGGCAACGTTCGCGATCGTGAAGGTACTGTCGAACACCGTCCCGAACACGCTGCCGACGATGACGACGGACGGGCTAAAGACCGTGTAGGGCGCGGGCAGAGGGACCTGGTCGAGCGCTACATAGCGATACCGAAGGGTATGCGCGTGCGCGGCCGGTGCCGCGAACGTCACGACGAGCGCCATCGCGCTGCCGAAGCCGAATGACAACGTGCTCTTGAACATGGTGTTCCCCTCCTCGAAGGATTCGGCGGCCCCTGCGACCCCCCCAATTGGACGGCTTTAATAGAGCAGGTGTCGTCGACGTGACAAGTCCGGAAACAGCGGTGACGTCGACGGTGGTCCCCAGGCTCGACGTGCAAGTGGACGTTTACCGCGAGTGGTCGCCTTCTCCGCGTGAAACGCGGCGCTCGCGGCTCAGAACTCGGCTCACGATGTCTCGAATCCGCGCGCGGCGAGAATCGCACCCCGAACTTCGAGCCACCTACCGGCCGGAAGCTCGGAGACGAGGGCGCCGATGCGGGCGCGCTGGACAAGGCCAACGTGATCGAAGTTGGCGGCGCAGGCGACGGGCATCCCGTCGTTCGTTGTCAGCACGACCTCCGTCGCAAGCCCGCGAATCGTACGCGTGATAGGCGCCGCGATGATCTCGCCGAGCTGCTCGATGACGGAATCGCGTGTAAGGAGCAGCGCCGGCCGGCGCTTGTCGGGCGGTCGAAACGTGTACCAGCGGATCTCACCGCGCTTCATTCGAACTCAGTCCGGCCTTCGCCGTCCCACCCAAGGGGATCCTCGGCGTCCGAAAACTCGCCTGGCGCGATCGGGGCGCAAGCGTAGCGGTCGGCGTCATGCGCTCCTCGGATGACGATGACTTCGACGACCTCGCCCTCCGAGGCCGGGACGCCCGTAATCGTGACGACCCCCTTGTGGACCTGAGCGGCGGCGCGGTGCGGCTGCATGTTTCCCAAGGATAGCGCTTACCCGTGCGGCGCGCGCAAGGACGCTGGGGATAGAGGTGGCCCCCCTCGAGGGCCTTGCGCGCGTCCTTCACGCACCTGAACACACCGAAATGCTCGATGGGGTGCTCGACGCGAACGTACCGTGCATCGGGCCGACGCGCCGGGAGGGGCGTGGTTTCGCGGCGGCCGAGGTTGCGAGTAAAACGCTTCCCGCGTGGCATCGACCCACACGATACAGATCCGAGCCGGTGAGCATCACCTCGAGCACGGCGGCGTGGTTAGGCTGTTGCCGGACTGGATGGCCCCGAGTCTCGCCGACGCGCTCTTTTGCGAGCTCCGCGGAGAGCAGATCCCCTGGACGCAAGGAACGACCGTCCTCTTCGGAGAGGAACGGCGCGAGCCGCGCCTGACCGCGTGGTTTGGAGAGAGCGACTACACGTACTCGGGGCGAACCATGCGCGCGGCCGCATGGCCGGCGTGCCTGGCTGCACTGCGCCCGCTCGTCGACAGTGCCGCCGGCTGCTCATTCAACGCAGTCCTCCTCAATCTGTATCGCGACGGCCGCGACAGCATGGGCATGCACTCGGACGACGAGCCCGAGCTCGGACGCGATCCCGTCGTCGCCAGCCTGTCGCTCGGGCAGCCGCGCACCTTCGTCCTGCAGCCGAAAAAAAATCCGCGCGCGAGCGAGGCACTTACACGATGGAACTCGGCCACGGCAGCCTCCTCGTCATGTCCGGCAGCTGCCAGCACCACTACCGCCATGGTGTCCCGAAGCAGTCCGCGCGCAGCGGCGAGCGCATCAACCTGACATTCAGGCGAGTCGTGGGCTGCTCGTGAGGG
>CAZHED010000131.1:0-4146 GCA_964531095.1 uncultured Polyangiaceae bacterium
GACGACCCGACGAGCTGGACGCTTTCCCCCTTCCAGTCGTCGCTTCTCCCCTACATGAGCGACCTTCTTCTCTTGGACGGGGTTGATTATCGGTTCATCAAGGATATGCCGGGCTTCGGCCAGAGAAACGGCGAGGCTTGCTTTCCCGGCATGCTGACAGGCGCCTTCTACCAGTCGCTCTCGGGTTCGACCGCGGCCGACATCGCCGGCGGCCCCTCGGTCGACCAGTACATTGGCAGCGCCCTCGTGGCCGGCGGCTATGGCGGCCACGTGAGCCTCAACCAAGGGGTCTCCGTGCAGAGCACCGCGCGGCTCTCGTGGAAGGCGGCCGGCGAGCCCGTGCTCCCCGACCTCGATCCCGCCGCCGTGTTCAACACGTACTTCGCTGGAGCGCTCCCGACCACGACCCCCGACGCAGGCGCGCCGCCCGCGCCGGTGGACAACTCGAAGCTGATCCAGAAAAGCATCCTCGACTACGTCATGAGCGATCTGAATCGCTTCGGGACCATCGTCGGAACGGCGGACAAGCAGAACATCGACGCTCACCTGACGGCCGTCCGAGAGATGGAGAGGCTGCTTCAAGTCATGCCGAGCAATGGCGGCCCGATGCCCGCCGGGCCAATCAACCCCGCGTGCAATCCTCCGGCGGTGGGGGCACCGCTCCAAGCAGGGAGCTCTGGCATTCCCATGATCACCAAACTCCATATGGACCTTGGGGTCGCCGCCTTCGCGTCGGACCTCACCCGCTGCATCGTGATGCAAATCGGCGATCAAACTGGCGCGCAGCTCATTCCCACGTGGCTGGTCGGCCCCAGCGGCGTGCCGTACGCAGCGGGCGGGCCCGCCCCAGCGAGTGCCAGCACGGGCGACGTCAACAGCCTCGCTTCCATCGCCAAACGCAATGGCGCCGACAAGGCGATCACCGACGCCTGGTTCCAATCGCAAATCGCGTACATCGTCGGCCAGATCAAAGGCGTCGTCGACGTCACCGGCACGTCCCTGCTCGAGAACAGCGTCGTCGTCGCGATGAGCAACGGGCGCACCGGCGCCAGCGAAGCGATCGACGTGCCGGTCGTCATGGCGGGGAGCTGCGGCGGTTACTTCAAGACGGGGCGAAGCCTCGCGCTGCCTGCTTACACTGTGAACAACGGACTGCTGGTTGCGCTATGCAATGCCATGGGAACGCCCACGCCCTCGGGCACGTTCGGCGAACCCACCTACGGCGGCGAGCTGACCGTTCTCAAGAGCTGAAAGTTCTGCTTTTTCATCGGCGCGAGGTCCCCCATGAAGCAACGTGATGCCTGCGGGACGAGCGCGTCGAAGGCCGTGGTCGTCCAGTGAGGAAGCGGCTCTGAGACGCGTCGCCCGGCTGACAGCGCTCGCGGGGTTCGCCGCGCTCGCTACGGTCGCTCGACGGGCGAACGCCGAACCCTCGTCGCAAGTGCGCCTCGTGTGGGTGCGCGGGGAGCGAACGGAGGGCTGCGACGACCGGACGACAATTGCCAGGCGGGTCGACGAGCGCCTGGGCCGAGACGTTTTTTCGGAGTCGGCCGCGCGAACCATCGAAGGGGTGATTCAGCACGAAGGCGAGCGCTGGGATGCGCACTTGTACGTCCGTGAATCCGACGGCCGTCTTTTCGGCTCGCGCCATCTCACGAGCACGGCCTCCGATTGCGCGGCGCTCGATGCGGCCGTCACGCTCGCCATTGCGCTCGTCATCGATCCGGATGCCGCGTCGCGTCCGGCGCTGGCGAGCCCTCCGGTAGCAACGCCGTCACCCCCTTCACCACGGCCAGCGCCGGAAGCGCCCTCCCCGGCCCCAGCGCAGTCCCCGCCCCTCGCGTCGGCGCCGCCGACCGCGCGGCCGCCCGACAGGCCGCCGCCAGCCCCACGACTCGCCCCACCCCCGTCGCCGAAGCCGTCCGAGCCGGCTCGAGGGGGCTCGCTTTCGGTGACGGCGAGGGCCCTCCTCGCGGCGGGGATCCTCCCGGGAGCCGCGGTGGGAGCCGCCTTGTCCGCGGAAGGCCCCGACGAGCTCCCGTTTCAGGGCTCCGCCGGCATCCTTTACTTTCCCGAGGTCCGCACGGCAACGGGCGACTTCGCGTTTGGTCTGACCGCCGGATGGCTGGGCGCATGTGCGCGACCATGGGCGACGGGCCGGGTCTCCCTCGCGATTTGCGGAAGCCTCCTGCTGGGCGCGATCCACGCGGTCGTGTACACGCTCGAGCCCTACCACCCTGGCGACCAGGTGTGGAGCGGTGCGTCCCTCTCCTTGGGCATGCGATTTCGCCTCGTGGGTCCGATCGTCGCCGAGCTCGGCGCCGAGGGGCTTGTCCCCTTCCAGGCCTGGCAATTCTTGATCAGCGGCCCGAACAAAACGGCCTTCCAGGAGGCCTCCGTGGCCGGCTTCGGATTCGCGGGGTTGGGGGTGTCGATTCCATGAAGGCGCCCCCGTCCGACCGGCATCCATCCCTCGGGTCCTTGTATTCCTTGGAACGAATGCCCCTTCGACTCGACGTGACGCGGCCGCGCGACGTGGCCGATCGGCTGGACGTCGCGTCCGTTCACGACGCGCACGCCGAGTTCGTCTGGTTGAGCCTGCAGCGCCTCGGGGTGCGCGACGCAGACGTCGAAGATCTCTTGCAAGAAGTCTTCGTCGTGGTCCACAAGCGCCTGCACTCGTTCGACGGGTCGTCGCGGATCACCACGTGGCTCTTCGGAATCTGCCTGCGGGTCGTCGCGGCCTATCGGCGGCGCGCCTACCGCCGTCGCGAAGAGAGCGTCGCCCAGGTTCCCGAAGACGCCTCCGTCGACGCGGCGAGTCCCGAGCAAGCGGCCGCCGCCCGAGAGGAGCGGGCACGCCTGCGGGCCGTGCTCGACTTGATGGACCTCGAGAAGCGGGCGATCTTCGTGATGTTCGAGATCGACGAAGTGGGCTGCGAGGCGATCGCCGCGATGCTCTCGATCCCGCTCGGCACGGTGTACTCCCGGCTGCACGCCGCTCGAAAGGACTTCGAGCGCGCTCTCGCGCGGCTGGAGGCGACCGAACGCTCGCGCCTCGCCTCGCGGCGCGGAGGCCGAGCATGAGCGCCCCCGTGCGCTGGCGAGACGACGACTCGGTGCCGTCTGCGCGGCGGGAGCTATTGCGGAAAGCGCCCGGGTCGCGCCCGATTCCCAAGGAGGTGCGCGCTCGATCGACGGCACGCGTCCACCGGTTGCTTGTCGTGCCGGCGGCGGCGGGGCTGCTCTTGTGGATGAAGACCGTGGCGGCGGCGGGCCTATGTGTGTTGGGTGTGGTGGCGGCCGTTCACGCGGTGCCGGCGCTCGCGCGTTGGGCGGCGCCGGTCACGGATCCGCTTCCGGCGCCTTCGATGTCCGCGCCGCATCGCGCGCCGCCGCTGCGCGAATTGGCGCCTGCCGTGCCTGTCCCGGCCTTGGCTCCGGAGTCGGCGGTGAGCCCACCCGCGTCGTCTTCGGAGCGCGAGCCTACGCCAGTCTTGGCGCAGCCTCCGCCGGTCCGCAGCCACGCGGCGCCCGCCGCGCCCGAGGCGTCGCGTGCGGATCCGAGTCCCGCGGACCCGCTGGCGCGTGAGGCAGCGATGCTCGAGGAGGCGCGCGCCCGGTTGAACCGCGACCCGAGCACGGCGCTTGCCATCGCGGACCGTCACGCGGCCCTGTTTCCCGCGGGCAGTCTCGGCATCGAGCGCGAGCTCCTGGCCGTACAGGCATTGCAGCGCCTCGGTCGATTCGCCGAGGCTCGGACGCGTGGAATGGGCCTGCTCGAGCAAGCGCGCGGGACCATTTATGAGCAGCGCGTGAAGGCCATGCTGGAGACGACCGCTCCTCCCTGATGCTTCGGCACGGTCGACCGATTGGGTGAAGGCGGCGAGGCCGCACGGACATTCAAGGATGGATGGAGGTCGCGACGATGCGAACGGTTCACAGCTTGGTCTGGCTTGCGGTGTTGGGCTTGGCGCAAACAGCGTGCAGCGGTAAGGCGTTCATCGCCCAGATGTCGGATGGTGGCGACGACGCTGGATCGGGGGAAGGAACCGGGACGGGCACTGGGACGGGCACCGGGTTGGGCACTGGGACGGGAACGGGGTCGGGCACCGGGTCGGGCACGGGCACGGGCACGGGCACGGG
>CAZHED010000132.1:0-4072 GCA_964531095.1 uncultured Polyangiaceae bacterium
GCACGGCGGACATGGGGTCGCAGCAGATCTGCGGAAAGAGCATCATCGTGCAGGTCGTGAACACGGGCGGCTTGCAGTCGGGCCAGTTCGACCTGCTGATCCCCGGCGGCGGCGTCGGGGCGAACAACGCTTGCTCGACCCAGTGGAAGGCTTCCGGGTCCGCGCTCGGTGTCCAGTACGGCGGGGTCATGCTGCAGTGCGAGCAGCAAGACAACTACAACTACTCGATGTACCCGGCGTGCACGCTCAGCGCCTGCCAAGCGCTCTTCCCGAATACGCCGGCGATGGCGACCGGCTGCGAATTCATCATCAACTGGATGAAGGGCGCGAACAATCCGAGCGTGAAGTACACGCAGGTGAGCTGCCCGAGCCAGCTCTCGAGCATGTCGGGTCTTTAGTTTGCGCAGCGTGGCCCCCCCCGGGGGAAAGAGGGAGCCACACCGCCGGCCGCGACCAGAGGGCAAGCTCGGGGGACGGCGGCGGCGTTCGAAATGCGTAACCGGCCTGGAGTCGGGACGTAGAGGAGGAACGATCCGCTCGAACCAGACAAACTTCGTGAGTTGGAGGACAAAGCGATGAAGACATCACACGCGATTCTCTCGGCCGCAGTGTCGGGATTGACGTTGGGGCTGCTGCAGGCGCCGGCGTGGGCGTCGCTCGCGGGAGGCCCGGTGACCTCCGGATTCGATTCCCCCGCGGGCGGGCAGCTCGACGCCGACGCTGGCGCGAAGCACGCGTGCAAAGGGCAGAACGCCTGCAAGGGGCAGGGCGGCTGTAAGACGGACAAGAACGCCTGCAAGGGCCAGAACGCCTGCAAGGGTCAAGGTGGCTGCCGGACCGACGGGAAGAAATAGCGCGTGATCTACGCTGGCGACATGGAAGACCTCTTTCCAATCGTCCGCGTGCAGTCCGTTTGATCGGCGGCCGATCGGTGGCCCGCCGCACACGCCAGCGAGGGTGATCGAGCGCCGCGCTCTCCATCACTGCTCAGCGCTCCCGTTTGCGCCGCCGCTGTGCGACGTACGTCACGGAATCCCACGCGTTGTGGATTCCGATGAACAAGAGGAGCAGGGAGCTGGCGCCCACCACGAACAAGGACGGCGCGGGATCGATCCGGAGCGCGATGGCTGCGCCCACGAGCGCCGCGTACGCGATCAACGGAAGCGCCGTATGCCAGATCCAGTCCTCGAGCACCGGCAGGTAATCCCTCTGTCGCTTCGCCCGCCTCAGGACGGCGAGCGTGTAGACGAACCCCGCGAGCCCGCAAGCGCCCAGGGCCAGCGCGGCCGTCGGAAGCGAATGCCACGGCGCGGTCAGCATCGCGGAAACGAGCAGAGCCGCGCAGAAGTGGACGACGGTCGGCGTGCCAAATGCGCTGGTCGCTCCTTCGGTCCCCCCTTCGACCTCCGCGCTCAAGACGATGACCACGAACTGCAGCCCCGTCAGCGCACCGGCCGCGGTGCCAACGATGACGAAGAAACCTCCCCACGGGGCCAGCAGCGACAACGCCATTTGCTCCACGCGCGCGATCTCCCGGGCGCACAGCGTAGGCCATGACGGTTGGCCGGCAATCCTCTTCCATGGCCGATGTGCACCTTCTCGGCGCGCTCGGTCAGGTGACCTGCGCCGCCAGGACACTGCGGGCGGCGCGGCGACCGCTCGCGATGGCGCCGTGCACGGTTCCAGCGACGGGCGCATCGCAGATGGCCTCGCCCGCCAAGAAGAGGGTACCTCGGATTGGAGCGGCGAGTGCCCGCCAGGCCTCCGCTCCTCCGACGTGCGCGAAGGCGTATGCGCCGCGGGCATAAGGGTCTCTGGACCAGTCGTGGATCCACCACGCCGACAGGGCTTGGTCGACGCGCGCGCGCCGGATGCCCAGCGCACGCGCGAGGGAGACCACCGCGTGTTCGAGGATGCGCGCCTCACCGAGCGCAAGAAGCGAGGCCGCACGCGGCCCGGCGGACCAACCCACCAATCGCGGTTCGTCGAACGGATGCACGGTCCACCATGTGGGGATTGACTCCGCGGGAGCCAGCAAGAATCCGAGCCCGGGCGGCCAGAAGGATCCCCGGAAGTGCAACGTGGCTTTGAGGACGTCCCCCATGGCCAAAAGACCGAGCGCTCGTGCATATCGTGGCGGCAGCGGGGGATCGAAGCGCACGGCACCCGCGGACTCGGGCGCGCCTCGAAGTACGCCGACCGGCAGAGTGATGACCAGCCCCCTCGCCTCGAGGGTCTCCAAGCGCGAGCCGGAGCGGGACACGCAGCCCACGCGCACATGGCCCGGCCGCCACTCGACACGATTCGCGACCACGCCGGTGCGAACCACGTCGTTGCCTGCGCCTGCCGCCCCACGGCGGAGCCAGTCGATGACGCCGTCGTACCCGCCCGCGAAGCGCATCGCTCCCTGCGCGGCTCCGGGTGCTTGCGCTTGCGCTCGCACGATCCATCGCGCGCTCGTTTCGTCCGGCGGAGCCGCGTCGAATCCCTGGACGAATGCAGCGGCCGTGGCGCGCGCGCCAGGACTCGCTCGCGTGCGCGCCAGCGCCTCCGATACGCTCACGTCGCGGGCCACGCGCATGCGCCCGATCGTCGACGCAAGTTGCGCGTCCATGCCCACGACTCGGGCGAGCCTTCCGCGCGCGTGACGCCACGACTCGCCGCCGGTCTCGAAGATCGGAAGGGCCGCCGCGCGAGCGATCGCCAAGAGCTCGGGAGGCCTGCCGTGCACGAACTCTGCGCCGAGCTCGATGGGCAAACCGAATCCCCGTTCGTGCAGCGTATGAATGCGCCCGCCGACGCGAGGCCGAGCCTCGATGACGATCGGATGCCGTCCGGCGTGCACGAGTGCGGCGGCGCACGCGAGGCCTGCGGCCCCCGCGCCGAGGACGATGACGTCGGCACGGTCGCGGAGCGGCTTGCGATGGCGCAAATGGGGCATGCAAAGAAGGCGGAAGCATGGTTTCTCCCGCGTCGCTACTCGCGAGAAGGGCCGCGCGGGGGAGGGGTCGAACGGTGCCGCCCGCCGGACGCTCAAGTCTAAACCTAGACGCCGCTCGAGCCACGGATACCATGAAGGCGATGACGCCTCGCTGCGCCGCCCTTTCTGCGATCCCGCCACACGCCCAGGCGGCCGCTTCCAGTCCCTTCGACTTGCGCGCCGAGTTCGCCAAGCGGCCCGCCGACGGCCGCGTGTGGTCGGTAGGCATCGAGCGCAAGGACGTCGCTTTCGGAGGCCAGTGGTAGGTCGTGGTCCGGCATATTCTTCTCTTGCAGCCGCGTCCGGACACCACCCCCGCGTCCATCGAAGCGTGCCGCGAAGCCCTGCGATCGCTCGTGGGACGGATCCCCGGCCTGCTCAATTGCCACTGGGGCGAGAACATCGTTGCGCCCGAGCGCCGCGAGGGCTTCACGCACGGGTTCACGATGGACTTCGTGGATCGCGAGAGCCTGGACGCCTACGGACCGCATCCGGAGCACAAGGTCGCGTCTGCGCTGGTGCGGGCGGCGTTCGAGCGCATCGTGGTGCTGGACTTCGTGATGTGAGGGGCGGACGCCGGGGACACGGGCACGGGTCGCGCGGATGGGTGCGCGAGCGTCGTGGACATGGGCACGAGTCACGTGGATGGGTGCCCGAGCGGGTGGACTCGGGCATGAGTCACCCGGATGGGTGGGCGGGCGGGGTGCACTCGGGCGTGAGTCACGCGGTTGGGTGCGCGAGCGGGGTGGACTCGGGCACGAGTCAGGTGGATGGGTACGCGGGCGAGGTGGACTCGGGCACGGGTCAGGTGGATGGGTACGCGGGCGAGGTGGACTCGGGCACGGGTCACGGGGGTTCAGGACAGGACATGGCTTGCAGTTTGCCGCCTGGCGGGGCGGAGGGCCCCCGACCCACCAGAGTGCGCGGCGGATGCCGTGCATGCAGGGCCAGAAGCAGCCGCTTCCCCGGGGATCTCACCCTCAGCCGACCTTGACACTTTCCCGCTCGGCGGTTACCTAGCCCGACCTTCTTCCTCCGGGCCATTAGCTCAATTGGTAGAGCAGCGGACTCTTAATCCGTTGGCTGACAGTT
>CAZHED010000133.1:0-3715 GCA_964531095.1 uncultured Polyangiaceae bacterium
GCGGGGCACGACTTGCGGGCGAACGGTACATCGAGTGGAACCGGGAGAACACGATGACGGCGCGGGGCCTGCGGGCGCTATCGCCGGACTTCCAAGACGAAATCGAGGCAACGCCGTACAACTCGGCGTCGTGCCGGCGCTTAGAGTAGGAGCCGGATGAGGCGAGAGTCGACGTGCTACTCCGAGCGATGAGCGCGACCGGCGCGTCATCGTAACTTGAAACAGGGCTACCGCCCCATCAGGGCCGGAGGCGTCGTGACCCCATCCCTTGGTCTCAACCGCGTTGCGGCCTGCACCCTTGATGCGGGGGAACTCCAGGCTGTGTTCTTGCCCAGCGCAGGAATGCTGTGTGCCTCCCTTCGCCATCGTGGAGTCGAGCTCCTCCGGCGCGTGGAGGACCTCGACGGCGCGGCGGAGGAGGCGCGGACCGCGGGGATTGCGCTATTGCACCCGTGGGCGAACCGCCTCTCGGGACTGCGCTATCGGGCGGCGGGACACGAGGTCACGCTCGATCCGAACTCGCGTCTCGTTCACCTGGATGGGCGCGGCTTGCCGATGCACGGCGTGCCCTGGTCCCGCCTGACCTGGGAGGTGACCGAGGTTGCGCGCGAGCGCGTCGCCGCTCGCCTCGATTGGACCGGCGGGGAGCTTCTCACCGTGTTCCCGTACCCCCATCGGCTCGATCTTGTCGCCACGTTGCGATCCGACGGGCTGACCCTGGAAACCACACTCGTCGCCGGCCGAGAGAGCCCGGTGCCCGTGAGCTTCGGCTTCCATCCGTACTTCGGGCTGCCCGGGCAGGCCCGCGCCGACTGGCGGTTGGCGTTGCCGGCGATGCGAAGGCTCGCGCTGGACGCGCGCGGAATACCGACCGGTCGAGACGACCCGTTCGCTGGGCTCGATGCCCCGCTGAACACGCTCGACTTCGACGACGCGTTCGCCGTTCTCGACGGCCGAATGTCGATGTCCATTCGTGGTGCGGATCGCCGGATTAGCGTTGTGTTTCTGGATGGCTTCAGCCATGCCCAGGTGTTTGCGCCCAGAGAAAAGGACTTCATTGCCCTCGAGCCCATGACGGCCCCGACCGACGCTCTCACCAGTGGTCGCGGGCTCCGTCTCGTTCCCCCAGGCGGAACGTTCACCGCCGCTTTCAACATTCACATCGAGGACTTATGACAGGCCGGAGCTACCTCACGTCCAGCGATCTTCCGACGGACCGAGCCTCGATCGAGCGATCGTTTGCGTCGCACGTGGAGTACACCCTCGCCAAGGACGAGTACTCCGTCACGCAGCGCGACTTTTTCTACGCGATTGCGCTCTGCGTGCGCGACCGCATCGCCGACCGCTGGAACAAGACGCAGCAGCAAGCCTTCCGCGCCGCCGAACGGCGCGTTTATTACCTGTCGCTGGAGTTCTTGACCCGGGCGCCTACTCGACGACGCGATGCTCAACCTCGGCGTGACCAGCGAGGCACGCGCTGCGCTCGGCGATCTCGACGTCGACCTCGCCGGCCTGGCGGAGTGCGAGGCCGACGCGGGGCTCGGCAACGGCGGGCTCGGGCGCCTGGCGGCGTGCTTTCTCGACTCGATGGCCACGCTCGGAATCCCGTCGGTCGGCTACGGCATCCGCTACGAGTACGGCATGTTCCGTCAGACCATCGTCGACGGGGCCCAGGTCGAGCAACCGGACAACTGGCTACGCTTCCCGAACCCTTGGGAGATCTGCCGGCCCGAACGCCTCTATCCAGTGCGCTTCGGCGGACGCGTCGAGACTGGCCACGAAGGCGATCGGCAAGTGTTCCGGTGGGTCGAGACCGAGGGCGTGATGGCCATGGCGTACGACACGCCCGTCCCCGGCTACCGCAACGATTTTGTGAACTCTCTGCGCCTCTGGTCCGCGAAGTCGACCCACGAGTTCGACGTCGCGACGTTCAACCGAGGCGACTATATCGCCGCGGTCCACGACAAGACGGCCAGCGAGAACCTCGCTCGTGTTCTCTACCCCGACGATCGGGTGGTATCGGGCCGGGAATTGCGGCTGCGCCAGGAGTACTTCTTGGTCTCTGCGACGCTGCAGGACGCCATCCATCGCCACCTCCAGCGGTGGCCCACGGTCGCAAACCTGCACGAGGCGGCGGTCTTTCAGCTCAACGACACGCATCCCGCTGTCGCCGTGGCGGAGTTGATGCGTCTTTTGGTCGACGAGCACACGATGGGATGGGACGACGCGTGGGGCGTCACGACGCGCGCCTTCGCGTACACGAACCACACCGTGTTGCCCGAGGCGCTCGAGCAGTGGCCCGTTTGGTTGTTCGGGCGCGTCCTGCCGCGTCACCTACAAATCGTCTACGAGATCAACCGCCGCTTCCTCGACGAGGTGCGCGCGCGCTTCCCGGGCGACGATGCCCGACTTGCGCGCATGTCGCTCATCGCGGAAGGATCCGAGCAGCAGGTTCGCATGGCGCATCTGGCCATTCTGGGCAGCTCGTTCGTCAACGGCGTCTCTGCGCTGCACAGCCGCATCCTGCGCGAGCGGTTGTTTCGCGATTTCGCGGAGATGTGGCCGGGCCGGTTCGGCAACCAGACCAACGGGATCACGCCGCGGCGGTGGCTTCGGAACTGCAACGCGCCGCTGTCGGAGCTCCTCACGTCTCGCGTGGGCGAAGGTTGGGTCGTGGATCTACCGAGAATCGCCGCCCTGGGCTCTTCTGTCGACGATCCGGCCGTCCAAGCGGCCTTTCGCGCCGCCAAGCGGGCGTGCAAGGAGCGCCTCGCCGGCTACCTGAAGAGCACCATGAACGTGCGCGTCGACCCGGACGCGTTCTTCGACGTGCAAGTCAAGAGAATCCACGAATACAAGCGGCAGCTACTGCCCATTCTGCATGCAGTGCACCTGCACCAACTCGCCTCAAGGGGGGAACAGCGTGTTGCGCGGGTGGTCATTCTCGCCGGGAAGGCGGCGCCGGGCTACGACATGGCCAAGCGAATCATTCGCCTTGCGAACGACGTCTCGGCCACGCTGGAACGCGACGAGCGCACGCGCGATCGCATCCGGCTCTTATTTGTGCCGAACTACTCGGTCTCGATGGCCGAGATGATCATCCCGGCAGCAGACTTGTCCGAGCAGGTATCGACGGCCGGTACCGAAGCATCGGGCACGGGCAACATGAAGCTCTCTCTGAACGGCGCGCTGACGATCGGTACCCTGGATGGCGCCAACATCGAGATCCGTGACGCGGTCGGGGCCGAGAACTTCTTCGTGTTCGGCATGACCGACGACGAAGTCCAAGCGCGCCGACGAGAGGGCTACGACCCGGGCGCCGCCTGTCGCGCCGATGTCGACCTCGGCAGGGCGATCGAAGCGATCGCCGACGGTGCGTACGCCTTGGGGGATGCCGGGCGGCACCGCGCGGTAGTGGACGCGCTCTTGACCCGCGATCCGTTCCTCGTTTTGGCCGACTACCCCGCTTATGCAGCGGCTCAACAAGAGGTCGAGGCGGCCTACCGCGAACCGGAGCGCTGGGCGCGCATGGCGCTCCGGAACATCGCCGGGATGGGACGCTTCTCGAGCGACGAGACCATTAAGGGTTACGCGCGCGAGATTTGGCGGGTTCCCGTCACGCCACGCACGTGATCTCACCCTGGGGTGGGTGTCTCGATACGGGGCCCGGCCTTGTTCCCGTTTTGGGAGCATGCTAAGGTCTGGCATGTGCGCG
>CAZHED010000134.1:0-3197 GCA_964531095.1 uncultured Polyangiaceae bacterium
TCGACCCGAACGACTCGAACGCGTGCGGACGCTGCCACGACGGAACGCGTTCGCGTCCGCCCGGCATCGCGTTCGCCGCTCCTGGCGCTACGGCGTGCACGACATGCCACGACCAACCAGGGGGGATCCTCGCATGCCCCACGTGCCATGGGGCCGGTGACCGCAACTACCCGCCCCGCGATCCATGCTTCTTTCCTGCCGATTCGGTCCGCCCGGGGGCGCACGCGGCCCACGTGCTGCCTTCCCAAGTCAGGAGTATCGGGCTTCCTTGCTCGACGTGTCACCCCATGCCCCCCGCCCAGGTCATTGGTGGTACGCACGGCAATGGCACGGTCGATGTCATTTTCGACCCGATGGTCGTCGCGCCTGGGGCGAGTTACGACGCCGCCACCGGCGGCTGCACAGTCTCGTGCCATGATGTCGGCGGAGCCCGGCCGCGTCCTCTGTGGAGCGACACCACGCCCCTCGGCTGCGGCGACTGCCACGGCTCGCCGCCGACGGGTCACTTTCCCGGGCCCTGCACGAACTGCCACGAAGAGCCCAACGCCGATGGGACGGCGCTGAGCGGCGCGCTTCTGCACCTGAACGGCAAAGTGGACTTGGGAGACGGAAGCGGCCAATGCGGCGCGTGCCATGGGCGCGGCGACGATCCCTGGCCGGCGACCGGGGCACACCCCTCTCACGCGAGCCCGACTCTGAGCGATCCGGTGGCTTGCTCCAATTGTCACGTCGTGCCAGCGACGGTGATGGATCCGACGCACCTCGACGGCGTGGTTCACGTGACATTGGCTGGGCTCGCCGTGGCGCGCGACGCCGGTGCTTCATGGGACGGCGAGAGCTGCACTTCGGTAGCTTGTCACGGAGCGCAACTCGCCGATGTCCCCGCCGTCGTCCCCCGGTGGGACGACGATTCGGGCGCCGCCTCGGCATGCGGCGCTTGCCACCCCATTCCGCCGAGCCAGCACACGTCTTCGACGTCGTGTGACCGCGCCACCTGTCACGGTAGGGAGGTGGTGCGGAACGCCCAGGGCGTCCCGTCGATCGCCGCCGCTGGTCGGTCCCTCCATATCGACGGCATCATCGAAGTGAGCCCCTGAGCGCCCACCCGACGGCAGCTCATTTTCGGAACACGTGGCACCCGTTGCAGACTTGGGCCTGCGGCTGGTGATTGCGTCGATCCTGGTGGCAACCGGTCGTGCACGTGGCGCGGTCGGGGTGCGGCGGCGCGTGCGAAGTGTGGCACTCGGTGCAGATCGCGTGACCGTCGAGCGCGTGCAGGGCGGGCAACGCATCGCGCGTGTGGCACGTCGGACATGCCGGGGGATGGACGGGCCCGTTCGGCCCGTGCGGGCGGTGGCAGGTCTCGCAGCCGGTGGTGAGGTTCTGGTGCGGCCCGGTCACCTTGTTTGCGTGGCACGTCGTGCAAGCGGCCTGCGGAAGTCGGGCCCCCGAGTGGGCATCGTGACAGCCGAGGCATCTCTGATGGCCCGTCGGCGCGGTCGATTGCTCGGCGCTGTGGCAGGTCCCGCAGGCCGGAGCCGCCGCCGGTGCGTGAGCCGCCGCTCCGTGACACGACGCACAGTCCGAGTGGCCCTTGTTGGAGGAGGCGAAGGTTGCCTCGGGAACGTGGCAGGTGGCGCACAACACGCCCGGATCGGGTCGAACGAAGTCGTGTGGCTTGTGGCAACTGGTGCACGCAACGCCGCCCGCGTGCGCGGCCGTGTCGACAGGTGCCACGGCGCGATGGCAACTGGTGCAGGCGTCGACCTTGCGGGCGGCGTCTTCGGGATGTGGCTCGTGGCAAGCGACGCAGTCGGTCTTGCCGTCGTGCGTGGGTTTGATGGCGGCGTGGCAGCCAACGCAGGCCGCGGCCGCTTGCGCCGGCGCGTGGGGCGTATGGCAGCTCGTGCATGAGGCGTGCGCCACGACCTGCGCCGCCGCCAACGTCGTCTTGGCGCCGTGACAACCGATGCACGCACGTTCGCCGCCCGCTACGAACTCATGGGGCTTGTGGCAACCGATGCACGAATCGTGACCCGCCGGTTTGGGGCCGGACGGCTGCGCGTGGCAAGTCGAGCAGAGCGACAGGGCGTTTCGCGCCGGCTGGTGCGGCGCATGGCAATCGAGGCATCCCTTTGATTCGGGGTGATCCGCGTGCGCCGGTGCGCGCTCCTTATGGCACGTCGCACAGTCTGCGGCCACGACACTCGGCTCCTCGTGCAAGCGGTGGCACGTGATGCAGGGGGTCGTGGCGTGAGCCCCCACGGCGGGCGCTCGCCCTTGGGGTTCGCGGTGGCAGCCAATGCATGTGGGCGCGGCTCGCGTCGGCTCGAAGACATGGCAAGTGAGGCAGTCCGTCTTTGCTTGATCGTTGCCCACGTGAGAATGCGCTGCGGCTTTCTCGTGGCATCGCAGGCAGGGTGCAACCCCCGGGTTCTTGAATCCATCGTGCTCGAAGTCGTGACAGTCCTTGCACACGGCTTTGCCGCGACCCACATGCGCCCGGTGCCCATCGCTTGTCCGGAATTGCGTCCATGACGGTGGCACGAGCTGCACCGGAATCCCGGGAGCGCCTTGCCGCAGCACTGTCACGACGCCGACGATGGTGCCGGCGACGGCGCAGAGCGCGAGGATAGCCGCGAGCAGCTTGAGGGACCGGCTCACGGCCCGACTCCGTGGCAAGAGCGGCATGGGACGTCGTGAAACTTGTCTTTGCGGCTCGAGAATCCGTTCGGGTGCGGGTTGCCGCCAGGCCCTCCCACGCGATGACATCCGACGCAGAGCTGCTCGCCGGCGCCACCGTGGCAACCCGCGCACGACACAGGGTCGATGCGCGCCTGCACGCCGTGCTCACCGCCACCGGGGCCCGAGGTGATCCACCCCGGCGGGTGGGGACTCCTGGCTGCGGGACCGGCGGCAACCCCCTGCGCGGCGTGGCAATCGAGGCAAGACGTCTCGCTGTGGCACGTCACACACAGGCCGGGATCGGCGCGCGCTTCCTCGGCATGCCTCGAGCGAAACCCAGCGCGGTGAAGGCCCGCGAGACGCGGCTCGTCAAAGGCAAGCGACGCGGGCAGAGCGGGGACCGTGTCGCCGCCGTGGCAGGCTGCGCACGAGCGCTCGCTGTGGCAGCTCGCGCAAAGATCGCGAGCGCTGGCGGCCCGCACGCCGTGCTCACGAACGAAGTCCGAGTCGTG
>CAZHED010000135.1:0-3160 GCA_964531095.1 uncultured Polyangiaceae bacterium
CAATTGGAAGGTGGCTCCAAATCCCAATTCAATGCGGATCGCGACCTACAAGGTGCCCGCGGCGGATCGCGACACCGAAGACGCGGAGGCGAGCGTTTCGCGCGCTGGCGGCACACCGGAGGCGAACATCCAGAGATGGCTCGGGCAGTTCGACCAAGCCGGCCAGGATACACGCGCCGAAGAAACCGTCTCTGGGCTGAAAGTCACGCTCGTCGAAGTGAGTGGAACCTATTCGGCGGGCTCGATGATGGGTGGGGCCCCGCCGGCGGCGCATCCTGGGTGGTCGTTGGTGGGCGCCATCGTACAGGGGCGAGGCTTGCCGTACTTCTTCAAGCTGATTGGCCCGCAGGCAACGCTGCGTGCGGCGCGTCCGTCCTTCATTGCTCTGGTGCACAGCATCACCCCGAGCTGACACGGTCGCTCGGTGGGTGCGAGATTCCGCGCGGGCGGCGAGCGATCTGCGCTCGCAAATCGGCCATGACGACGTAACCAAACAGGCCGAGCGACACGGTGCCGACGACTTGCCCGAGCGACATCGTCGCGATGATCGGAATCGGCGTCGGATCGAACAGAGACCAGGCCATCAGAGCCAGCGCGATCAGCGTGAGCAGGCAGCAGACACCGATCAAGCGCGAGGCAGTGCGGGGTTTCATGGTGCGCGCCCGCCGTCGGGCTCCCCGTTCGATGCGCGCGTCGCCACCGGCTCGAGTGGGCGAAAGTTCGGGTGGGCGTAGCCGTGACACCCCGCGCTGGCGCAACTCACCCGGCCGCCGCGCACATCATCGAGGGTGGCCTTATGGTCGGATTGTTCTTTCCATAGCTTCACTTCGGTCGAGTGGCACTGCATGCAGTTGTCGTTCGGATATGACTTGAGAAGGTGAATAGTTTCTTTGGCTTGCGCAATGCTCACGGTCCGGTACTCGGTGTAGTACAGCCAGACGTGCCGCATCCCCCCGAGTTTCGTCACGACGGTGCCGAACATGCCGTAGTCGGCATGACACCCGTAGCAGTTCTCGTCTCCGAATAGCTTGTTTCGCCCGTGACGCGACGACAGCGACGAGCTGTCGGTCGCATCGGAGTCGGACGCGTGCGGGACCATGACGTGACAGGAGCCGCAGAATTGGCGCTTCTTTGTCGCCTCGAATCCCTGTATGTTCCCTGTGAAGGCGACGCCCAACGGAAACACGCCAAGCCCGAAGAGGAGCCATATTTTTGCCGCTCGTCGAAGCTCGGGTCGCACAATCAAATAACCGATGATGATCGCGGCGGACGCGCAAGCGAAGGCGAGCGCAATGACAGCGAGGAGGGGGAAATGCAATGCGGTCACTGTCTTCTCGCCGGAGGCGCCCTCCCTTTCTTAGGATCGCCCGGGGCTGCACATAAACGCAAGAGCGTATGTTCGCGTGCTCTGCGTTCAGGGGCCGCCGTGGTGGCTGTCCTCGGCGCCGCGTCGGCGACCCGCCTCGCGCATGCAGATCCTCTCCGGCTCCGTGCCGACGCGTTCGCCCAAGCGCAACCCGACACACAGTCCGCCGCGGGGCTCATCGTCCTTCAAGGGCACGATCGCGTCACTCCGTGGATCGATGCCGAAGGCCTGGTCTGGAGCGGTGCCAAGCCGAACGCCACGGCGGACGTTCTCGTGCTGACCGTGCGCGTGCGCGAGCCGCACGGCTACGGCGAGGTCCGCGCTGGGCGGTTCGTCGTCGCGACAGGCGCCATCTTGCCCGTGCCAATCGACGGGGCCGAGGCAATCGGTCGGACGCGCTGGGGAGCGACGGTCGAAGCCTTCGGCGGCGTGCCCGTCGTGCCGCGGTTCGGGGCACGGGCGTACGATTGGATCGCTGGGGGCCGCGTCGCGCAATCCGTCGCGTCGCGCGCGACGCTCGGCGTCTCCTACGTGCAGCGCCGTGAGGACGGAGAGGTCGCGAACGACGAGGTCGGGGCGGACCTCGCCGTGGCGCCCGTCGCATGGTTCGATCTCGCGGCGCGCGGTGCTTACAATCTCACGTACCCTGGCGTGAGCGACGCGCTCGCGTCGGCGGCGGGGAGGTGGGGAGCCTGGCGTGTCGAGCTCTTCGCGTCGCAGCGCTCGCCGTCGAGGCTTCTGCCCGCGACGTCCCTCTTCTCCGTGCTGGGCGATTTTCCATCGCAAATGCTGGGAAGCACAATGCGTTGGAAAGCCGCGCCGCGGCTCGACCTGCTGGCGAGCGGCGCGGCGCAATCGGTCGGCGCGCGGCTGGGAGGCAACGGGTGGGCGCGCGGATCGCTGCGCCTCGACGATCGCGGGGCAGGCACCCTCGGCCTGGAGATCCGGCGGCAAGACGTCGATCAAGCGCGATGGACGGGGGTGCGGGCCGTGCTCTCCTTGCCGCTCGGCCGTGGATTCCGCTACTCGTCCGAGGTCGAGGTGGTGGTGCCCGACCAACCGAACGGGCGGGGCGCCGCCTGGCCTTGGGGACTGGTCGCGCTTTCGTGGCGTTCGCGAACGGGCTGGGAAGTCGCCTCGGGCTTTGAGGCGTCTTCGACGCCACAGCATCGGTACGAGACCGACGCGCTCGTGCGTATCTCGCGCGCGCTGGAGCTCCCATGACGGCGCGCTTTTCTTTGATCTTGTTGCTGGCGCTGGCGTCGGCTGCTTGCGCAACCGTGCTCGGATTGCGCCGTACCTCGGGTGCCCATCCTTTCGAGCACCGCGCGCACTCGCTGAAAGGGATCAACTGTGTCGAGTGCCATCGGGGGGTTGGGGTCGCCGACAACACCAGCCCCCTTCACATTCCGTCCGACGCGGACTGCCGTCGTTGCCACGCCAAACCCCACGACGAGCGCGCGTGCGGCGGCTGTCACGGCGAGTCATACGTGCGCGAGGGAGTCGAGCTCGCGCGCGAGCATCTGCGTTTCGAGCACCGCAAGCACATGGCGGCAACCAGGGGCGACTGCGTTCGATGTCACATCGAGGTCACCCAGCGGGACGCGCAGTCGATCCTGCCGAAGATGGCGAGCTGCTTTGGCTGTCACGAGCACCAGGACCAGTGGGGCTTGCGCGATTGTGACCGCTGTCACGTTGCGCTCGCGGACGAAGGAACGATGCCCGACGACCACCTGGTGCACGACTCGGACTTCGTTCGTGAGCACGGCGTGCGGGCCGCCAGCGCTCGCGATC
>CAZHED010000136.1:0-2897 GCA_964531095.1 uncultured Polyangiaceae bacterium
CCGCTCGAGCTCTGGACTCCGCGGCCACCGGTGTTTGCCGGATACAGCACCGCGCTCGATCCGAACTTTCGCGTTGCCGAGGCGTGGCTTCGGTACGACGCCGATGCGGCGACGCAGATCACGCGCTTCGACGGCAACCTCGACCGGCTCGAGCACCTTCAGTTCGACGTTTCATCCAGCGTCTACCATCTGCGCACGTATCGCGACGTCTTGGTGATTGGGCCCGGCGGCGGACGGGACATCTTGACGGCGCTCCACATGGGAAGCGGCCCGATCACCGGGGTGGAAATCAACCCAATCACGCTCCAGCTGATGCGAACGCGCTTTCGGACTTTCAGCGGGGGCCTTTACGACGACTACCCCGGCGTCCGGATGATCAACGACGAAGGCCGCAGCTATCTCCGCCATAGCTCCGAGAAGTTCGGGGTGATTCAAGCCTCTCTGGTCGATACGTGGGCGGCGTCGGCCGCGGGCGCGTACGCCCTGACGGAGAACAACCTGTATACGGTCGAGGCGTTCCAAGACTACATGCGCCACCTCGCGCCCGACGGCGTCATCTCGTTCACGCGGTGGTTCTCGTCCCCACCTCTCGAGTCTCTTCGCGTCGTCAGCCTGGCGGTCGAGGCGCTGCATCGGCAAGGATTCGACCATCCGTCCGACTCCATCGTCGTCGTCCGCACGAACCCGGACGACACGTTCTTGGCTTCGCTCGGGGCCATCATGGTCAAGCCCTCGAGCTTCTCCCAGGACGAGATCGCGCGGCTGCGCTCGTGGGCGAAGAAGATGGGGTTTTTCGTCGACTATGCACCGGACGACGCCGCCGTCGGCGTTACGCCGAACGACTTCCACGGCGTCGTGGGCCCCGGGTCCGCGGACTTCATCGCGAGTTACCCGTATGACATTTCCTCGGTCCACGACGACCGGCCATTTTTCTTCAGCAGCGTGCCGTTGATTCCCTGGATCGCCGTCCAGCTCGGGCTGTCCGATGCGCCGATCGGCGGTCAGCGCCTAGGCCTCGGAGCGCAGACGCTTCTCATATCTCTGACGGTGACCGCCGTCGCGACGGGCGTGATCCTGCTCTTGCCGCTCGTCGCCCACTGGCGTCGGGCGCTGCCGCAGCAGGGCCATCGCGTCGCGCCGTCGCGTGCGCTCGCATGGGCGATGTACTTCGCCGGGTTGGGTCTCGGCTTCATCTTGGTTGAGATCGTGCTCGTCCAACGGTTCGGTCTGTTTCTCGGATATCCGGCGTATTCGCTCTCCGTGGTTCTCTTTACGATGCTTCTTTCGAGCAGCATCGGCAGCCTGGTCGCGGGCCGGTGGACCTCGGCGGCGCTGCCGGCCATCGTGGCCGCGGTCTGCGCGTTCATTCTGTTCTATGCCGCTGTGTTGCCGGGGGTGCTCCAGGCGACGCTCGGCGCGGCGACGCCCGTGCGGATTTTGGTCGCCGTGCTGGTGATTGCCCCGCTGGGATTCTTCATGGGTATGCCGTTTCCAACGGGGCTGCGGCGGGCTGCGCTCGAGTCCAAGGGGCTCGTGTCATGGGCGTGGGCCGTCAACGGGGGCGCATCGGTCTTCGGGTCGACGCTGACGGTGCTCATCTCGATGACGTACGGGTTCACCGCCAGCTTCGTCTGCGGGGCGGCGGCGTACGCGATCGCGCTTGTGATGGCGATCGGCGTGCGTCGGCCGCTCGAAGAGCTGGCGGCATCGAGCGGCGAAATACGAGCCGAGAAGGCGCTCTCGAAGACGAGCGCCGTATGAGACCGCGTTTCCGATTCGGTTTCATCGTGCCCGGCGCGCGGGTGGCTCTCTTCGTCGCCCTGGCGAGCAGCGGCTGTCGAAAGCCCGAGGAAGATGCGGACTTGCTCCCGCCGCCAGGATTGGCCCCTTCGGCGATGTCACCCATCGTGACCTCCCCCATGGGAGCTCTGCATTTCGGCCAGGGTTGGTATCCGGTCGAAAGCAACGCAGAGGGCAGCTGGCGCTGGATGGGACAAGTCGGCGAGATCCGCGTGCCGACCCTGCGCACGAAAGCTCTCCTCCAGATCGTCGGATGGGCGCCGCTCGAGCTCCTGGGTACCGCGCCGACGATGCGGGTTTCGGTCAACGGGCGCGAAGTCGATCATTTCGTGCCGCCGATGGGTCACTTCAAAAAAGAATACCGTGTCCCGATCGACATTCAGGGTGAAGACCAGGAGTCGGCGGTTCGATTGGAAACGTCGGCCACGGCGAGCGCTCCCGGCGATCCACGCGACCTCGGATACGCTCTCGTGAGTATCTCGTGGGCCAACGCCCCGTAGCGTGGTGCGTCGCAGGCGATGGGGAGAGAACCCAGGGGCGACAGGGTCCGAGCTCTATACCCGCCCCCGACGCCATCGAATCGCGCGCACAGCAACGCCGAGCTGACGGTGATCCGGTGTCCCGTCGACGAGGAAAGGAATGGCGGCGTCCGGGGTCCGCAGTCGAAGGATGTTTTCGTGCTGCAGTGCCTCGGCCGGGACTGCGAACGTGTTCGTCGTGAACTCGTTCTCGCGGAGAACGACGCTGCCGATGTCGTGGCCGTTCACGGATACGATCAAATGCTGCTGCGGGACCGTAGGGGGAGCCAGATAGGGGCGGGTCTCGATCTCCAGAACCCCCGGTCCCTCCATCGCCAGCGCGAATCGCACCGCGGAGCCGTCGCGACCTTCGGTCCAGCGGAGCTCTCCTTCGCCAGGGGGCCAGCCCGGTGCAAGGTACGGGTCGGCCTCGAAGCGACCGACGTCGAGGCCATCGACCGGAAGCGGCAAGAAAGGTCCCTCCCGGTCCGGCTCTCGATGCCACCGCATCGCGCGCACGGCGACGCCGAGCTGGCGGGGATCGTGCGCCCCGTCGACGGTCGAAGGGCTGGCCGCGTC
>CAZHED010000137.1:0-2715 GCA_964531095.1 uncultured Polyangiaceae bacterium
CTTCTTTCCGTGGGCGAACCAGACGTGCGTGCCGTCGTGGGTGACGCCGTGGACCCGTTCGACCGGGAACGGTCCGTACTCGCGGACGATGGTGGCTTTCTGAAGGGTCGACGGGGACTGGGTAGACGACGCGGTGTTCATGGTGAGCTCCTTCGCGGGCGCGTTCTCGCGCTCCGACGAGTCTTCATCTACGGCGCGAGTCGCCTCGGCGGGAGTAACAAGTCTGTCGGGATTTCGAAGAGCCGCACCCATCGCCGCCCGCGACCGTTGCCCGTCGGGCCGACTTTTCCGGCGCTCTGCAGCTCGCCGAGGCTGCGCTGGACGGTTCGCTCGCTGACGTCGAGGGCCAGTGCGAGCGACGACGCGCTCCAGGCTTCGCCGCCATGCATGAGCGACAGGAGGCGCGAAGCAGGGCTCTCTTCGAGCGGCATGACGAGGGCGACCTCACCCGTCGCGGACAGCGCGTAGCCCGGCCCTTCGGCAACCACTCCGAGCCGCGGCCGCACGACCTTGCGCAGGCGGCCGACCTCCACGCGCAGCCGGATGCGGTGGGATTCGTTCGGGCGGCGCGCGCCGAATGCCCGCGCGATCAGGGCGTCCCGAGGGACCGCGTCGGGCCACGCTTCGGCGAGCACGCGCAGCACCTCGAAGAGGACCGGTCTCCGCGCGAACGCGACGCACTCGCCGGAAGAGCGCACCTCGCGCCCGCCTCCGTCGATGACCACGTCGGCCGAACGTCCCAGCGCGCAGACCTCGCAGTACGATGCGGTCCGTGCTTTGCCGCGCGACGTAATCACTGCGGTGGGGCCCTCGTAGTGATCGCGAATGCGCGCCACCTCCGACACGAGGGCCGGGATCGCGGCTCTTTCGGCCGCCGCGCCAGCGCTTGCGAGGGCCGAAATCAGCGAGTCCGGGTCGCCGCGCTTGGCCGCCAGCTCGACGCGGACGAGCTCCGCGAACGTGCGTTCCAGCGGCGCAGCGGGGGCGAACTTGGCGTGACGGAGCAGCCGCTCCGCGTCGGCGGGTCGACCGAGGCGCAGCGCTGCGCGGGCCGCGACCAGCTGCAGATAGGCCGCGTTGCGAGCGTCGCCTGCAGCCTGGAGCTCCGCGACGGCGCGCGCGACCGGCTCCGCGCTCCAGCGCAGATCGCCGAGCGCGAGCGCGATCTCCGCTTCCACCGCGAGGCAGCGCGCGCGAAGCAGACCGCCTTCGGGGCCGAGCCCTCGCAGCGCCGCTCGAAGCTGCGCCTTGGCACGCGCGAACTCGCCGAGCTGGGAAAGCGCCGCCCCGCGAATCGCCCTCGCCGGCGGATCGGTCCGCCGACCGAGCCACTTCATGGCCAAGAGCGCGTCCCCGAGGGAGAGCGCGCGGGCCGCTGCGGCGAGAGGCGCCTCCACGGCCACCTCATACCTCGAGTCCGCGCCACGGAACGTCGATTAAAAGCAGCGACGGCGTACCACACGATAACCGGCATCTCCCCAATCGCCTCATCGCCCGGCGGCATCGGCATGACTCTGGATGGGCGACGCGAATGCATGGGCTGCGCGTCGAGCCCCGAAAGTCCCGGCGCTGGCGCTGCGCTGGCTCTCGACGAGCGTCCGAATCTGTGTTCTGCCATGAAAGAACGTGCTGGGTTGGGCCCTGACGCCGCCCCCGGACGTTCGGGAAGAGGTGCAGGAAGGAAGTGGCGCTGGACGATCTCCGACAGGTTGCTGGGGTGGCCTTGGGCGAGATCCTCGCGGACAAGTATCGCGTGGAGCGCGTCCTCGGGATCGGAGGCGTGGGCGCGGTCGTCGCTGCCCACGACATGCACCTTGACCAGACGGTGGCCCTCAAGTTTTTGCTCCCCGAGGCGCTAGGAAACGCGGACGCGGTGGCGCGCTTCGTCCGCGAGGCACGCGCGGCGGTTAAGATCCGAAGCGAACACGTTGCCCGCGTCTTCGACGTGAGCACGCTTCCAAACGGTGCTCCATACATCGTCATGGAGTACCTGGAAGGCGGGGACCTGGCCCACTGGCTCACGGAGCGCGGCCCGTTGCCCATCGAGCAAGCCGTCGAGTTCGTACTTCACGCCGCCGTCGCGGTGGCCGAGGCGCACGCGCTCGGCATCGTTCATCGAGATCTAAAGCCTGCGAACCTCTTCTGCGTGCGGCGCTCGGACGGGCAGCTTTCGATCAAGGTGCTGGACTTCGGCATCTCGAAGATCACCGGTCGTGAGGGCTCAGTCCCCGGCAACCTGACGGCGCAGGGGCACGGCTTCACCCAGGCGTCCGCAGTGATGGGTTCGCCGCACTACATGTCGCCCGAACAGATGCGCTCGTCCAAGGACGTCCACGTCCAGACGGATATCTGGGCTCTCGGCGTGACGCTCTTCGAACTATTGACCGGCCGCCCGCCCTTCCAGGCGGACTCACTCACCGAGCTGGCGATCACGGTTGCAAACGACCCCGAGCCCGCCATGAGAAGCTTCCGGCCCGACGCACCGATCGGACTCGAAACGGTCATTGCCAATTGTCTGAAGAAGGACCCTCGCCGGCGGTATGGCAACGTGGCCGAATTTGCGCTTGCGCTTCAGCCGTTCGCTTCGAAGCGGGCCAAGTCCTCCGTCGAGCGGATCTCGGGGATCATTCAGGCCGCGGGCCTTTCGATGAGCGCGCTGGCGGTGCCGCTCTCTCCGCCGGATCCGCGAGTCCAGGCGTCGGCGGAATCGTTGCC
>CAZHED010000138.1:0-2672 GCA_964531095.1 uncultured Polyangiaceae bacterium
TGCCACTCGCCACCCTGATGGGGCCACCGATCGCCACGATCATGGGGCCAGGTGATGGCCCGACGACCGAGGCGATCTTTGCCACAATGTCGCGATCGAGTCGAGGCCCCCGGAGGCCCCCGAAGGGGCCGGAGGCTCTCGGTCTGGGCTAGGTCGCCGGCCGGGTCCGCCGTCGCGCGGGCGGCGGTCTTGTCACCGGAGCCGTAGGCGGAGGTCCGTCGTTGTCGATGTTTGGTTTGAGCCTGTCGCGATACGATTCGCCGTCGAGGACGAGGTCGTAGGCATTGTTCTTAAATCGATCGACTGCGCTCTGCGCGAGCAGGGCATCATCGAACACAGCGAGCCAGTCGGACGTGTCGCGATTGCTCGTGACGATCGTGGAAGCGCGCGCATTTCTCTCGATGAAGAGTTGATAGACGTCTCGACTCTCCTCACGCGACATGGGCTCGAGGGCGAAGTCGTCGATGATCAGCAGGTCGATTGTGCACAGCTCGGTCATCAGGGCGTCGCGCGAGTTGTCGAGTCGGCTCTGACGCATCATTCGCAGGAGAGCATCCGCCCGCAAGTGGCGTACGCGAAAGCTCGCGTGGCACGCGAGGTGGCCGAGTGCGCTCGCGAGAAATGTCTTGCCGACTCCGACGGGCCCGAGGACCACGACGTTGCGATGCGCGGCAACGAAGCGCAGCGTGCAGAGCTCTTGAAGCACGCGCCGATCGAAGGTGACCTTCGCGGTCTTGTCCCATCTCTCCATGACCATCGAGGGGTCGAGTCCGGCTTGGTCCGCACGTCGTGCGGAAGCAGCGCCGCGACGGCGCTCGATCTCGTCGACGAACACCATCAACAGGAAGTCCTCGATCGGCATGTCGTCTTTCTCGGCGAGCGAGAGGCGCTGAGGCAAAGCGTCGAGGATCTTGCCGAGGCTGAGTTTCTTCATGGCGCTTTGAAGCTCGGCGGAGATGGTTTTCATTGACCACCTCCTTGGCCACGCGAGCGGTCACGACGAATGGTGGCGAACGCGGAGACGTCGCGCGCAAACCGGCTCTCGGGCAGACGCAGGATCTTGCCGTCGGCGCTCGCGTCGCTCTCGACCTTCTGCGCGCTCTTGAGCATGCGCTCGATCCGAGACACGTCGACGACGTCGAACGACAGCGAGCGCTCGCAGAGCGCGTCGACTCGTGCCGCGCCGTATCGATCGCAGAGGCGCAACAACGCGTAGCCCTGACGCATGCGGCCCCAGGGCAACGGACCACTGAGCAGCCGCTCGGCGAGCGCGCCCACGTGCTCGCCATGCTCGCTCGCGCGCGCCTTGAGCTTGTCCACGCTGCGCAAGGCGTAGTCGGCCTTTCCGACGGGATAGTCATTTGGATCGGTCGATCGCTTGCCCGGCGCGACACGCGAGTGCAGCTTGATCATCTCGCCGCCGAGATAAAATCTAACGCTGATTCGATCAGCACGCGCATCGAGCGTTTTGCCGATGAAGCGCGTCGGGAGCGAATACAAACCTCGCGCGATCTGCGCGTGATGGTCCGGATGCACTTTGGCCTTGGTCCACGTCGGCACGTCGAACGTGCCCTCGCGCAAGGCGATCATGTGCGGGCGCTCTTCGAGCTCGTAGACCTCGCGTGGCACGCGTCGCGTCGTTCCGTGCACGCGTGCCCCTGCGACGTCACGGCACCAGCCCGTCGCCGCCTCGCGCAGCTCGTCGAGGTCCGCGCGGAATTTCTCACCAGCGAACCAGCGCTCGCGCACGTAAGCGACTTGATTTTCGACGCGGGGCTTGTCTTGCGGATGGCGAACGCGGGCGGGATCGACGAAGAAGCCTCGCCACTGCGCGTATTCGAGGAAGGCGCGATTGAGAACGGGCTCGGTCGCGTGAGGGTGCACGACGGCCGACGTCATGTTGTCGGGCACGACGCGTTTGATCACGCCTCCGAAAAAGAGCCACGCCGCCTCGAGTCCCTCGATGAGCGCCGAGCAGGTTTGCAAGAACGTCGGCCACACGAACATGTACCGGCTCATCGACAGGGTCACGACCAGGACCCAGAGTTTGCGACGACGTCCTTCGTCGTCGGCAACCAATCCCATCTCGCCGAAGTCGATCTGCGCTTCGTCCGCGGGCGGCGGATCGTCGACCCGTACGGTGACGGGGCGCTCGCGCCATCCGAGCTTGTCGTGCGCGAAACGACGCAACGTCGTGTACGCGATACAGATACCGTCTCGGGCGAGCAGCTCGTGCACGCGCACGAGTCGCAGCGGAGGGTCCCCGCCCAACCATCGCTCAATGCGGGTACGCTGCAGCTCAAGCTCTTGGCGAGGCGCCGACACGGCCGCGAGCGGTCGCGCCTGCACCCGTTGCGCGACCTCCGCGACGACGCCGTCGGTGAGCTCCGAATCGCTTGCGAGCCCGCACCCAAGCGCGGCCTCGATGTAGCGGCCTGCCGTCTTTCTGTCGGCGACCCCGTTGCGCGCGATCTCACGCGCGCTCTGTCCTGACTGCCATCTGCGAAGAACTTCTCGAACGTCGGTCATGGTTATCTCCCGAAAGCCCATCGGCACCTCCCGACGGCGACCCGCGCCGTCGTCGGTTGGCACCCTGCCTTTGCTCTCGGTCGTCGAACCAGGTCACCGATCTCAGAACGGGGGTGGCCCCATGACCCTGGCGATCGGGTGGC
>CAZHED010000139.1:0-2567 GCA_964531095.1 uncultured Polyangiaceae bacterium
GGACTTTTAATCCGTAGGTCGCGGGTTCGAGTCCCGCTCGGCCCACCGACATCAAGTCCGCGAAATCACTTCGGATTGCGGCGACGCTCGACGGAGTGGGTCCGCCAAAATCGGTCCGCGGTACCTTCGTGGTACCTTCGCTGCAGCGCGTCTGACGCGCGGCCGAATCGATCGCGCTCTCCGCAAAGTGCGCGTAGCGCTCGGTGACGAGCACGCTGCTGTGTCCCAGCATCTCGCGCACCTCTTCGAGCGACCACTGGCGACCCCACCACCCGGCGACGAGCGACGACGGATGCCCTCTCGGTAGTTCGATCCCTCGAAGAGCGGCCATAGACTCGAACCTAAGCAGGCGGCGACGGCGGTCGGGTAGGAGGGGGCCGGTGCGATAGCCGTGAGGTCCATCTTGATCACGCGCCGCTGCCCGTCTCGCCGCTCGAGCACGCTGGGGAGTCGGAGCGCAAACTTCATCAGGCGGGACGCCTGGGCGGGCTCGTGCCTCGGAAGGCAGTCGGTCGCATTTCGGAGTACCGGCGTGGCGAACGACCCATCTTTATCGATTGAAGGAAAGCTGCCTGCGCCTACTACCGTCGGCACGCGCACGTGACCTCGGGCGCCGACCAGCGCAAGTAGTCGGTCTTTGGCAGGGCGCGCGCTCCACGCGGCCTGTGCCGTTGGCCGCTCGAAAGCGCGGGAATTTGAGCGACGATGCCGGCGACGTCGGGATTGAGCAGTCGATGGTCGGTGCCATCGGTGGGCCAGGCGCGACAATGATCGCTGGCCAGCGGCCTGGCCTATTGACCCATGGCGGTACGAAGCGCTTCTAGTTCGGCCTTGTACTGCGTTAGCTCAAAGGAGAAAGGTCCGAGACCGGAGTAGTTCCGCGCCTTGCGGTGCGGCTGCTGAAAGTCCGTCCAAGTCACGGAATCCTCGGTGGCGAGGATGCGTGCGAGGAGGGGCCAACAACCCCATTCACCGCAGGAGCAGCCGAGCAGCGGGACCCTGCCCTTGTCCCGTTGGCTAGAAGCGCCAAGGAAATGGAGATCAAGTGGGCCAAAGTTGAAGTAGGCCGGGATCAGACTCCCGTATGAGTCGGTCCGACTCTCCATTCCGGCCTGACGCTCGAAATCGTGGATGAGGTCTGTGAGTTTGATGCCGTCAATTGCTGGGACGACCTCAGTGACGGCTCCGAGATCCGGACGCGACCGTGTGATGAACAGGATCGTCTTCACGAGGAAGAGATTCTATCGCGAAACGGCGACGGCACCTCGATGGCGACCGGGTCGAACGCAAGGCGACGCTCGCACCGGGGGGCGCTGGGCCGGGAGATCCCGAGGCTACCGCGCGAGGCCAGCTGAAACGAATAGGTCACTCCAGCTCTCGTCCCCACGCTCGTGCTCACCTCCATCGAACGGCGGCGAATCCCGAACCCAAGATCCGAGTGCCCAAACATATCGGGCTGGGGCCAGGTCACGCGCGCCTTTTGGACGTTTCCGAGGACCCCTTACAGCGCGCGCAACCGCTCGGCAAACCGCTCTGCGGCGCCGTCGGGGGGCAAGACCTGGCGCGTGAGCCAAAGGACACGGCAGGCATCCCGAACGTCGTCCGCGTCGGCGACCGTGGGCAATGGGCCAGGGTCGTCCGGTTCCGCGGACGGACGCATCTCCGCGGCGCTGGGGCTCAGGCGCGCCGCTTCGGAGGTGGTATCGACCCCCGCCTCCGCACTCCACGCGCGGAGACGCTGGGCGGCCCACCGCCACCACGTAGGAGCGGTCTCCGCGCTGTCCTCGTCTGTCGACCGTGCTGAGGGGGGACGCGCATCTCCGCCTTTGCCTGTGCGCGACGTCCCCGTCGTGCAGGCGATGCAGGCGGCGAGTGCGGCCATGAGCACGGAGCGAGCCATGCTCCGCGTATGGACAACGGACTGCCGCCGAGGTTTCCACAAAAAAGACAGCGAGAACTTGGTGCAAGGGTGGTGCGCGCGTCCGCGCTTCTAACCGGACAGCGAGGCGTAGCGGCCTTGGTGGCGCGGCCCTCGAACGCGAGCGAGTCCGCCGCAGCCGCTCAGTGCAGGGCGGGCCGGCCCAGCGTCACCGGCACCGGCTCCATCATCCCGTCGGCCCACTCGGTCCCCTGCCAGTTCTGGACGAAGGCCTCCTCGGTCCTGCAGACGATGCAGTGCGCCTCTCTACCATGGCTCCGTCAGATGTCGCCGGCGCGGCGCTGCGCGACGCGATTGCCGCCGAGCTTCGGATGAAGTGACGCCCTGGCCCATCGGGGAGTCGTCCGACTACGGTACGCGCGTGTCGGAGGCCAAGCGGGTACCGCGGCGGAGGTGGCGACGCGGCGACGCGGGACCTTCCGCCTCCTGTTTTCTGCGGAGGGGCGGTACAGCCAGGTCTTGCTCTCGTTGTCAGCCTTCGAAAAACGGACCCAGAAGACTCCGTTGCGCGAGCTGCTCCTTGCCGAGAATCGGCTCCGGGCGTGGCGCGACCCGCCTACGCGACACCAACGGCATTTCTTGGTGTCGTCGAAGGCAGAGGAGGCCGGGGCGATTCGCCCCGGCCTCC
>CAZHED010000140.1:0-2419 GCA_964531095.1 uncultured Polyangiaceae bacterium
ACGATCACGAATCCCGCCAGAAGGGCCAGAGCCCGGAATCGAATCGTCCGCCGGTACCGCGCCAGGAGAAGCCCAATCCCCACGACCGCGGGCACGCATACGAGCAGCCCGCGGCTGGGGCTGACCAGGTTCCCCAGGAGGGCAGGCAAGGGGGCCTCGAACTGCAGGCGTCCCGCAGCGTAATAGTCGGGTAGAAGCTTGTGGAAGTGGCTCCACGAATACACGAACAGCAGCCCCAGCCATCCCGCGACGGTCAACCCGAACTGCCAGATATCGTCGCGCCGTGCCCATACGATGTACGCTGCGGTACCTACGAGGACGAGGGCGCTCGTCGGCCGAACGAGATAGGCCAGGCCTTCGAGGGTGGCGAGGAGCGGCAGGCTCAGGGGCTGCTTCCGGGCGGTCGTCCTGAGGAGCAAGAAGCACGCAGAAGCGACGAGCACGATCCCCCACGTGTCGGACCACATAGAACGCGACGTCGAGCTGAACACCTGCGTTCCGAAGGCCGCCACCACGGTGACGGCCACGCTCCAAGGGACGGTGAGGAGCAGCCGCGCTGTGAAGAAGACGATGGTCGCGAAGGCCGCCATCAAGATGTCCGCCAGCCTCGCGTCCAACCGCATTTCGCCCGCCGCGCTATACGTTCCGTCTCGTCCGACGGCCGATACGCCGAAGACGTTCATGACCGCAACGAACGGCACCGACAGCAGGGAGGTTCCTGGTGGAAACGAGTAATACTGATGATCGCCGATCCTTCGGAGGCGATAATCCGATTCCGGCAGATGATAGCGCTCGAGCGAAAATTCCCCGTGGCGAAGCAAGTTCTCGGACAAGAGCATCGAGTATTGCGAGTCCAAGACCTGCCGAATCGGGGCGACCCGAAAGACCGCAAAACAGAGGACGAAGACGAGGCACCCCACCACGGCGTCCGTGCGACGGTGGAGGAGGCGGCGGACGGCTCCGCCCGAAGCCCTTGGCGGGACCGTTCCTCGGCTAAGTGCGTGGGTGGCCATCAGGTCGCGTCAAGTGTCCCACCGTGACCTCGCCCCCCGCCACTCACGGCGACACGTCCGTGGCGCGCCAGCAGCGCGACGCCCTTGCCGGTCCGACCTCTTGGAGCGGTGGTTCGATCTCGCACGCCTCGACGCGCATCGGGCAGCGGTCGGCGAAGCGGCACCCGGCAGGAAGGTTGCGCATGTCGGGGACGATTCCCTCGATGGTCCGCAAGCGACGGCGCGGCCCACGCCCCGCCGCGCGCCCCGGGCGGGGGATGCTGTCGAGAAGCCCGCGTGTGTATGGATGCATCGGCTTGGCGAAGATCTCGTCCACAGGGGCGCTCTCCACCACGCGCCCCGCGTACATGACCACGACGCGCTGCGCATTCTCGGCCACGACGCCGAGGTCGTGCGTGATGAGAAGGATGCTCATCGCGAGCCGCTGCTGCAGCTCGCGCAATAGCTCGAGGATCTGCGCCTGAATCGTGACGTCGAGCGCGGTGGTCGGCTCGTCGGCGAGGAGCAGCTTCGGCTCACAGGCCAGCGCCATGGCGATCATCACGCGCTGGCGCTGGCCGCCCGAGAGCTGGTGCGGGTAGGCGTCGATGTTCGTCTCGGGCTCGGGGATGCCGACGAGGCGCACGAGCTCGAGGGCGCGCTCTCGAGCTTGCCGGCGCGGCTTGCGCTGATGTAGGATAATCGCCTCGATGATCTGCCAGCCGACCGTATAAACGGGATTCAAGCTGGTCATGGGCTCTTGGAAGATCATCGACACGACATTGCCGCGCACGTCGCGCATCTCGCGCTCGGACAAGCGCAGCAGGTCGCGTCCTTCGAGCTCGACCGCGCCGGATTCGATGCGGCCGGGCGGCGACGCGACCAGGCGCATGATCGAGAGGGCAGTGACGCTCTTGCCGCAACCGCTCTCGCCGACCAGCGCCACGGTCGTCGCGCGCGGTATGTCGAAGGACACTTGGTCGACCGCCCGGATGACGCCGTCGTCGGTGCCGAACATCGTGACGAGGTCGCGGACGCGCAAGAGGGGCGGGTCGTCCATCGGAGGTCAGTGATAGACGAGGGAAGGGGGCGGGGTCGAGCCGTCGGCGTTGGGGATGGGCAAGCTCGTGTCGTCGCGGACGTGGCTTGACCCGTCGCGGGCGTGGCTCGTCCCCTGGCGGACGTCGCATGTCCCCTGGCGGGCGTGGCTCGTCCCCTGGCGGACGTCGCATGTCCCCTGGCGGACGTCGCATGTCACTTGGCGGACGTGGCTCGTCCCTTGGCCGACGTGGCTCGTCCCTCGGCCGACGTGGCTCGTCCCTTGGCCGACGTGGCATGTCTCCTGGCGGACGTGGCTCGTCCCCTTGGCGGACGTCGCACGTCTCCTGGCGGACGTGGCTCGTCCCTTGGCGGACGTGGCTCGTCCC
>CAZHED010000141.1:0-2365 GCA_964531095.1 uncultured Polyangiaceae bacterium
CGGCACGCCTCGGGCGCCATGTACCTCGCCGTACCCATCGGCGCCCCCGTCGCCCGCTTCTCGTCCACCACAGCCGAGATGCCGAAGTCGATCAGCTTGACGCTCGCCGCGAAGTGCTTGCGATCGTGCAGAAAAACATTCGCGGGTTTGACGTCCCGGTGCACGATCGGCGGCTTCGCCGTGTGCGCGCAGTGGAGCGCACGGCTCAGCTGCCCGATGATGTTCCAGACGTTCTCGGCGGCAAAGACGATGTCCCTGTCGGAGAGCGCCTCGCGAAGTGTTCGGCCCTCGAGCCGCTCCATCATGATGTAGGGCGAGCCGTCGGCCAGCGTGTCGCAGTCGGTCACATCGACGATGTTCGGGTGTCGCAGCGCGGCGAGGAGGCGCACTTCCTCCAAGAACCGACCCGTAAACTCGTCGCTGCGCGCGAACGCCGGACGCAGGACCTTCATCGCCATGCGCAGGCCGCTCGCCTCCTTCTCGACGTCGAGGACCACCCCCATCCCGCCGCGGCCGAGGATACCGCGCACGACCCAGTTGGTGCCCGGCACCTTCTCGCCAATCCGGTACTCCGGCGCTCCCGCCGAGGTCGTCTTCATGGACACTCCCCCGCCTCGCGGTCGTTTATCTTCGGCGTGGGCGCTTGCCATGCCCACCCGCTCTCTCGGAAGACACTTCGGATATCGGGCACCCCTGCGCCGCGACGCGGTTCGCGCGATCCTCGCGCGCCGGTCGATGCTCCCTTCTGCGTGTATCCGGCGGCCCCATGGGTGATTCCTATCCTTGGCGCACGTTTGTTTCGGCTCCTTTTCCCACACCGGTAGGGCAGGTGCCAAACGATTCTTGGCACTCCCCGTACCCATAGCTCTGCCGTTCCGAGTGCCCTCTTGCTCCACCATCGTGTCCGCCTCTTCACGCGATCCGAACGAGCAGGACCGCGCATGCCACGGCACCCAGCGCGCAACACCCCACGATGCACCCGCCAACGAGTCGCTCGTGCCATTCGCCGAACGGATCGAAAGTCAGCCGCCAGCCGAACAGCGTGCCGCGCGCGGCCACGGGCACGAGCAGCGCGAACACCATCCATCCCGCGGGCACCGAGAGCACGCTCTGGAGCGCGCGCACGCCCATCGGTCCATCCGGGGGCCCGTGCACCCAGGCAGGTGTGCCGGTCACCGCAATCGTGTAGCCCGCGTGAACGCACAGGCTTCCAAACGCGACCACCGCCGCCAGTGCCGCAGTCACCCGATGGATCCCCACGGGCTTGTCGGCGAGCTGACGGGCCAGCTCCACACTCGTCTCGGCGACCTTGGCGGCGAGTGCATGCTGCACGGCGGCTACTTCCTCGCGCGCAGCCGCCGCGCATGCCGCGCGCACGTTCTCCACCGCATGCGCCGTCACCTCCGCGAGCTGCTCCGGGTATTCGCGAAACAGCGCGTCGTAATGCTCGAGCGCCATCACGATGGCCCAGAACGCGTCGTTGTCGCGAAGCCCGAGTACCTGCCGCAGCCGGTGCAGGCGCTCGCGCTCCGGCTCGGTCGCTTGGCGTCCGACGAGCTGCTCGAACGTGCTCTCGACGCTCGCGGCTCCACCTTCCTGCGGCATGCGCCGCGGGCGTTCGCCGGAGTCGGGGTATGTCACGTGGAAACCGCGGCAGCGGCCGCTCGGTCCAGCGCCTCGTCGGGTGCTCTCGCCATCAGCGGAGAGAGCACCTTGTGCACCTCGCCTCGCCACCGACGGAGCTCCGCTCGGTTTCCGATCGGCAGCACCTTGGAGGCTGCGGAGAGCGATAGCCGCTGGGTGTAGATGTCGTCGGCCACCCGGTCGGCCAGATCGGGCAAGGTCACCGATTGGCCTCCGCGGCTCTCCACCGTCGCGCGCAGCTTGGACGAATTGTAGAGCTCGAACTTGCGCTCGTCGCCAAAGTACCCGTTGCGCACCACGTGCACGTGCGCCCGGGGCATGGCCTCCATGAACTCCTTCAGCAGCTCCATGCCATCGCGCTGGCGGTTGATGACCCACCATGCGACGAGCTCGGCCTCGAGCGCTTCGAGGCTGCTGTCGAGTGTCTCCCCGTAGCGGCTCACGGCCACGTTGTTGCGTGCCGCGGTGTTCACGACGACCGTGCTGCCGCGGTGCTGGTCGCAGAGGTTCACCAGGTGAATCCAACCGTCTGCATCGTCCAGATCCGTCCGCTCCGTAGGCACCACGTCCTGGTACGCGCGATACACATCGGGGTTGGCATTGTCGCATTCGACCAGCACGACGCTGTCGCCCTCGGATACGAGGTAGTCGAGCGCCGCCATCGTCGTCATCGACTTGCCGACACCGCCCTTGCTGCCGCCGATCCACACAATCCGACTCC
>CAZHED010000142.1:0-2271 GCA_964531095.1 uncultured Polyangiaceae bacterium
GTCGCCCTGGCAGCCTTCTGCGCTTCTTCGACCTTCTCCTTCAGGTCCTGAACGTTGAAGCTCGCACCAGCCTGCATTGGCGGATACTGGACGAAGGACGGTATGTAGTCGGCGATGACCTTGGCCGGAATCTGGAAGCGCCACATCTCGTGCTTGAAGGAATCCCAATAACCGATCGACCCCTCCGCGAAGCCACGGTCCGGCCAGTTCATGCGCTCGAACGGGTCGTGGCGAAGGTTGGTCAGGATGGGCATGTTCGGATAGACGACCGCACCAATCCAACCCCGCGGCTGGTCGATGAACCGGTACTTGTAGTTGTCGATCCGAACTGCGCCGAGCTTCGTCTGGGCAAAGTACCAGACCTCGTGCCGCTTGGAAGGTCCCTTGCCGGTGATCATGTCGGTCTGATCGTAGCCGTCGAGATGTACCTTGTAGGTCCGGTCGCCTATGGGCTTGCCCTTCAGCAGCTCCGCAGTGACGTTGGGGTTGCCCGCCGCTGCAACGAGCGTGGGAAACCAGTCGAGGCCCGACATGATCCCGTTCGACACGGATCCCGACGGCACGCGACCGGGCCAGCGCACGATCGCGGGAACCCGGAAGGAGCCCTCGGTGACCTCGCCCTTGGCCCCGGCAAACGGGGTCGTGCCTCCGTCGGGCCAAGTGTAGACCTCGGCCCCGTTGTCTGTCGTGAAGACGACGATGGTTTCCTTGTCGAGACCGCTCGCCTTGAGCCAGTCGAGGACGACGCCGATGTTGTCGTCCATCTGCTTCATGGCCGCTTCCTCCAGCCCGAAGTCCGTCTGCGGGTTACGCATGGCGTCGTACTTGGGCGAGAGGTGCGTCAGCACGTGCGCCCGCGTGGGGTTCATCCACACGAAAAACGGTTTGCCCGCCTTCTTCGCCCCGTCCATGAAGGCAATCGTTGAGTCCGTGATCACCTCGTCAAAGGTGGTCATGTTGTAGTGGATTCCCTCCCTCGGTCCCGGCGGCAGCGGTCCCTCGTCCACGACTCTCTGCCTGCCCACCCTGCCCCAACGGGGATCCGTCGTAGGGTCGTCGCGATCCGTGGCCCAGCTATGGATCAGATTGCGCGGGCCGATGGTGCGCTTCCATTCGGGAGGATAGGTGTACCAGAATGGGTCTTCCATCGCGTTCAGGTGATACAGGTACCCAAAATATTCGTCGAAGCCGTGGACGGTCGGCAAAAACTCATTGCGGTCGCCGAGATGATTCTTGCCGAACTGGCCGGTCGTGTACCCCATCGCCTTGAGGGCAGCAGCAATCGTTGGTGCCTGATCGGGCATTCCTAGCGGCGAGCCGGCCTGGCCGACGGTGGTGAGCCCGGTCCGAATGGGCAGCTCGCCGGTGATGAAGTTGGCGCGGCCCGCGGTGCAGCTCGCTTCAGCGTAGTAGTCCGTGAACCTCATGCCCTCCGCCGCCAACCGGTCGAGGTTCGGCGTCGTCTGCAGCATGGTGCCCTGATTGTAAGAGCCAATATTGAACCAACCGATGTCGTCGCCCATGATCACGAGGATGTTCGGCCTCTTGCCGGGCGTCTGTGCAAGCGCTGGCGAGGCAGCGACGAGGGCGATGGCCGTCGTGGCCAACGTGGGGACTGTCTTTCGGAGTAATCGTCGGACTGCCGTGGTCATCCGTTACCTCCAGTGCTTTCGGATGCAATCGAATCGTGTCGAACTCTCGCACTCCGCTCGGGCGCCTATTGGCGAATGCGCCGGGCTGAATCGGGCCGTACAGGAGCATTGGCCCGGCGTCGTGCGTTTGTGGTGCCTCGTGCGGCACAACGCAAGCGCGCATAGGCGCGGTGCGGACTCGTGCACAGCCAGCGCGCGTTTCGATCTCGGCGCGCTCACGGAAGCGGCACGCGCGCTCGAGGCGCATCGGGTAGGGCGCGCTTGCATCGAAGCGACCTCCGAAGTGGGACGGCGACCGCCGCGCGGGGCCGATCCGCCCTGGGAGCTTCGCTGCTAAAACGGCGGAATGCCCGCGCCGGCCCCGGATCGTGCCGCCCTCCTTTCCCTCCTTCCCGAAGATCGGGTCGGCGTGGTCGAGCGCCTCGAGCCGATCACGCTGGGTCTCTCCGGCGCGGGCGTCTATGCCGTGACGACGTCCCGCGGCGCATGCGTCCTGCGCGTGCAGAAGCGCGACATGGACGAGGGATCCTTCGCGCAGCAGCTGCGCGTTCTTCGCCGCGCGGCGGACGCCGGAGTCGCGCCCGCCGTGCTGCATGTGAACGAGGAAGCGCGCGCCGTG
>CAZHED010000143.1:0-2267 GCA_964531095.1 uncultured Polyangiaceae bacterium
CGCCCTCTCGAGCCGTTCTTCGCGCCGAAGTCGGTCGCGGTGATCGGTGCGACCGAGAAGCCCGGCAGCGTCGGGCGCACCGTGTTTTGGAATTTGATCAGCTCACCCTTCGGGGGAATCGTGTTCCCGGTGAACCCGAAGCGGGGCTCGATTCTCGGTGTCAAGGCGTACCCGAACCTCGCAGCGCTGCCCGAGCCGGTCGAGCTCGCGGTCATTGTGACGCCCGCTCAGGCGGTCCCGGCCGTCATCCGCGAGTGCGCGAACGCGGGGGTGTCGGCCGCGATCGCCATCTCGGCCGGGTTCAAGGAGGCCGGCGCCGACGGCGCGGCGCTGGAACAGCAACTCGTCGCCGAGGCAAAACGAGGCAAGATCCGCGTTATCGGCCCGAACTGCCTGGGCGTCATGAGCCCGGTGTCGGGGCTGAACGCAACGTTCGCAGGTGCGATGGCGCGACCGGGCAACGTGGCCTTCATCAGCCAGAGCGGCGCCCTCTGCACGGCGGTTCTCGACTGGAGCTTGGGCGAGTCGGTCGGCTTCAGCGCGTTCGTGTCCGTCGGCTCGATGGCCGACGTCGGCTGGGGCGATCTCATCGACTACCTCGGGGACGATCCGCGCACGAAGTCAATTGTTCTTTATATGGAATCGATCGGCAATGCGCGGTCCTTCCTCTCCGCGGCCCGCGAGGTTGCGCTGAACAAGCCGATCGTCGTCATCAAGACTGGGCGTACCAAGGCCGCCGCCAAGGCGGCCGCCTCCCACACCGGCGCGCTGACCGGCAGTGACGAAGTACTCGATGCGGCGTTCAGACGCTCGGGCGTGCTCCGCGTCACGTCGATCGCGGAGCTATTCTACATGGCGGAGGTCTTGGCAAAGCAACCCCGGCCGTCCGGACCGCGACTGGCGATCGTGACCAACGCGGGCGGTCCAGGCGTGCTCGCGACCGACGAGCTCGTGGCGTGCGGTGGAGAGCTCGCGGCGTTGTCGCAAGAGACCGTCGGGGCCTTGAGCCGCGTCTTACCGCCGCACTGGAGTCACGCCAACCCGGTCGACGTGCTCGGCGATGCGGAGCCGGATCGATATGCCCAGGCGCTCGACATCGTCGCGCAAGACCCCAATAGCGACGGGTTGCTCGTCATCTTGACGCCGCAATCGATGACCGATCCGACCGGGACTGCCGAGCGGCTCAAGGCGCGCGCCACGACGTACGGCAAGCCCGTGCTCGCGAGCTGGATGGGGGGCGCGGACGTCGCCGCCGGCCAGTCCATCTTGAGCCACGCCAACATCGCGACGTTCAAATACCCGGACACGGCCGCCCGCATATTCATGTACATGTGGCGGTACACGGACAACCTGCGCGGTCTCTACGAGACGCCCACGCTTCCTACCGGGCCGAGCGACCCAACGGCCGCGCGCGGGCTCGTGGACGCGCTGCTGGCCGAAGTCCGGCGCAAGCGTCGCACGCTATTGACCGAGATCGAATCAAAGCAAGTATTGAGCGCGTACGGAATCCCGACGGTCGATACCGTCCCCGCGTCGACGGAAGACGACGCGGTCCAGGCGGCCCGCGCGCTCGGTTACCCCGTCGTGCTCAAGCTGCTGTCGACCACGATCACGCACAAGTCCGATGTGGGCGGCGTCGAGCTCGACGTGGTCGGCGACCGCGCGGTGGGCGCTGCCTTCCGGAGAATTCAGGCATCGGTGGCGGCGAAAGCGGGCTCCGCCCACTTCGAAGGTGTAACGGTCCAGAGGATGGTCAAGGCCGACGGATATGAGCTCATCCTCGGTAGCAGCATCGACCCGAGCTTCGGACCCGTTCTGCTCTTCGGGTCCGGCGGCCGGCTCGTCGAAGTCTACAAGGACCGAGCGCTCGCGCTACCGCCGCTGACGACCACCCTCGCGCGCCGCATGATGGATCGCACGAAGGTCCTGACGGCGCTACGCGGCGTACGCGGGCGTCCGCCAGTCGACTTGGCGCCGCTCGAGCAGCTCCTCGTTCGTTTCAGCTGGCTGGTGGTCGAGCAGCCCTGGATCAAAGAAATCGACATCAACCCGCTGCTCGCCTCGGGGGATGGGCTACTCGCGCTCGACGCGCGCGTTCTGCTGCACGAACCGGACGAGACCGAGGACAATCTTCCGCGCTCGGCCATACGCGGTTACCCCGAACAATACGTCGGAGAGTGGACGGCCAAGGATGGCACGCGGATGATCATCCGCCCCATCCGGCCGGAGGACGAACCGGCGATGGCGACGTTTCACGCAACGCTCTC
>CAZHED010000144.1:0-2165 GCA_964531095.1 uncultured Polyangiaceae bacterium
TCGCTCGGGCCGTCGGCTCTCGAGCTTCGGCTGCTCATCGCCGAACGGCTGGTGGCGGAGCACGCGCGGCTGAGGGACCGCGAAGCGCGATTCCGACGTCTTTTCGAATCGGGCGTCACCGGCGTCACGATCGAGGATCTGAACCGCAATTTCAAAGAGGCCAACGAGGCCTTTCTGGGCATGCTCGGCTACACGCAAAGTGAGATGCGTGCGGGCTTGCTCAACTGGAAAACCATTACCCCGCTCGACCGCGTGGTCCCAGAAATGGAGGCCCGCGAGCAGTTGCGGGCTACGGGCTTTTTGCCCGTAGTGGAACGAGAATACGTCCACAAGGACGGCCATCATGTATCCGCACTGGTGGGGTCGGCCATCCTCGAGGGTACCGGTGAGTGCATCAGCTACGTCACCGACATTACGGAGCGCAAGCGAGCCGAGAAAAACCTGCGCACCTCCGAGGCGCAATATCGAGCGCTCTTCAACAGCAGCCCGCTTCCAAAGTGGGTGTGCGACGTCGAGACCTCGCGCTTTGTCGCGATCAACGACATGGCCGTCGAGCAATACGGGTACTCGCGCGACGAGCTGCTTCGGATGACCGTCGACGATCTCCGTCCACCAGAAGACGCGCCGGCCAACGAAGTCGCGCACGATGCACTAGGGGCCGTCCACTTCGGCGCGTGCAAGCACGTGAAAAAGGGCGGGGCAGCGATCGACGTGGAAGAGACGGTTCACACGCTGATGTTTCAGGGTCGGTTATCCCGGCTCGTCGTCGCCCAAGACGTGAGCGAGCGGCACCGCGCCGAAGAGGCCCTCCGCGAGAGCGAGGAGCGACTGCGGCAGGCTCAGAAAATGGAGGCCATCGGGAGGCTTGCCGGGGGGGTCGCGCACGACTTCAATAACCTATTGTCGATCATCTTGAGCTACAGCGAAATGCTCGCGATGGACCTCAAGCCGGGCGACCCGATCCGCGAACAATTGGAGGAGATCACCGGCGCAGGGCTGCGCGCTGCAAGCCTAACACGGCAGCTCCTGGCCTTCGGCCGGAAGCAGATTCTCAGGCCGGCAGCTCTGGACGCCAGCGCGGTCGCTGCTGGCTTGGTGAACCTGCTGAAGCAGCTCATAGGAGAAGACGTCGAGCTCAGTGTGATCACTCAGGATGCGCTGGGGAAGGTCAATGCCGATGCGGGTCAGATCGAGCAGATCATCATGAACTTGGTGGTCAACGCCCGCGACGCCATGCCGAGCGGCGGCAAGCTGACCATCGAGACCTCGAACGTCGAGCTCGACGCCGATTACGCCTCGAAGCAAGTCGACGTCACCGCCGGCCCCTACGTGCTGCTGACTGTCACGGACACGGGCATCGGGATGGACGCAACCACTCGCGAGCATATTTTCGAGCCCTTCTTTACCACCAAGGAGACCGGAAAGGGGACCGGGCTCGGGCTGGCCACCGTATTCGGCATCGTTCGCCAAAGCGGCGGGCATATCCGGGTGCGGAGCGCGCCGGGCGACGGGACGGAATTCAAGATCTACCTTCCGCGGGCAGACGCCAGAGCTGCAATGGCGCCATCGAGACCGATGGCCGAAGAAATCGCCGGCCCGCGGGGCTGCGAGACCATCCTCATAGTCGAAGACGAAGAACATGTCCGTACACTCGCCCAAACGATCCTACGCCGGCATGGCTACCACGTCATTGAGGCCAAGAACGCCGGTGATGCGTTGCTGATCTGCGAGCAAGACGGAGCGACCATTCATCTCCTTTTGACCGACGTCGTGATGCCCCGCATGAGCGGCCCGCAACTGGCTGAACGCTTGCTGCAAGTGCGGCCGGCGATGAGGGTGCTCTACATGTCGGGGTACACCGACGACGCGCGGTTGCGTCACCGCATCTGGAATTATGAATTCGCATTCCTTGAGAAACCAATCACCCCGAACGCGCTCGCGAAAAAGGTTCGAGATGTGCTGGATACATCGAGAAGGGTAGAAGGCCGACCTCAAGAAGGCGGCGCCGCGAGCGGGACGATTCAGCTGGAAAAGTCTTCATACCAACGGGCGGCTCAACGGCACTAGCGTCGGCGGGAGTGCGGATTGGACGGCTCCGCATGGCGAGCCGCGCTTCGTGATCTGCCTTGGGAAATTGGCATCGCGCCAATCGGGGGCCCGCCGAC
>CAZHED010000145.1:0-1964 GCA_964531095.1 uncultured Polyangiaceae bacterium
GTGGTCATGCCGGGGGGGCCGCAGCCGTGGGAGCCCTGGGAGTTGACGCAGGGAGCGTTGGTGATACCCGCGAAGACGAGCACCTTGCTCTTGACCGGCGCGAGCGGCATCAGCGTGGAGCTCAGCGTGTAGTTGGTGCCCGTGTCGATCGGGAACCAGCTCGGCCCCCAGACGCCGCAGGAGATATGCCAGGTCATGAACCGAAGGGGCGTAGAAGCCGCCTGGGCCCGCGCCTCCGATGCCGTGAGCAACGACTCCAGCAGCGGGAGCGTGATGCAGGCCGCCGTTCCCCGCAGGACCGCGCGACGAGGGACGGTGATCCGCGTCGGATTGCGCTGTTCCGCGGCCAGGGCCTTCGGGTCGAACGATACGTTATGGTCGTGGATACGCGTGATGCTCATGGCATTCCTCCTACATCTCTCCGCGACGCATGCGGAACGTGTCACTCGCAACCACATTCATGAGGACATCGCGCACCCCTAGAGTGCCGTTCGAAGCCGTGGTGATGTCGGCGAGGTACGGGGTATCCGAGGACGCGAGCGTTCGGCCGATGGCGTAGCTCAGCGCGTTCTGCGCGACGCAGGACGGGAACCTCGGGTCTGCGGCGACGGCTGCCGCCAACTGCACGCCGCCCGTGAACGTGGGGCCCGTCGCGCCCGTCGGTTCGGCGATCGCGCCGGTGAACATGCCCGACGCGTCGATGGCGGCGCCGTTGTCGGTCGTGCGGTAGGCGCCGACCGCGTCGTAGTTCTCCAGCGCGTATCCGATGTTGTCGATGCTGTTGTGGCAGCCGGCGCACGACGGGTCGGTGCGATGCGCAGCCATGATTTGCTTCTGCGTGCCGGTTGCCATCGTGGCGGGGAAGGGCGGGACGTTGGCGGGAGGCGCCGGGGGCGGGGCACACAGCAACTGGCTGAGCACCCAGGCGCCGCGCCTCACGAGCGACGTGCGCGTGGGCATCGACGTCACCGACAGGACCGCGCCCGTCGTCAGAAGCCCCGCGCGCTGCGGCGTGCTCAACGTCGTGCGGACCAGCCCCGTTCCGCTCGGTGCGGGAACGCCGTAGAGCGTGGCCAGGTTCTTGTCGATAAACGAGAAGTTCGCCGTCAAGAGCTGCGTGACCGGCTCATTCTTCTGCACGAAGTCGTTGAAGAAGTCGGTGACTTCGGCGCCCATCGAGGCCGCGAGGGCCGGAGTGAAGTTGGGAAACGCCATGGCATCGAACGTCTGGGTCGTGACGGCGCTCGTCCCGAGCCACATCGAGGCGAACGTCGGGCCGAAGACGCCCTTGGGGTCGGCGATCATGCGCGTGAGCTGCGCCTGAATATCCGCGGGCTGCGCCAGCGTCCCCGCGGCGGCGGCCGTGAAGAGCGTCTGGTCCGGCATGCTCCGGTAGACCATGTACGACAGGCGGGACGCCATCTCGTAGGGGCTCAGAAGGTGCGGCGTGAGAGACGTCGGCGTCGGGTCGATCTCGGGGCGGAAGAGGAAGTTGGGCGAAAGGAGCATCGCCTCGAGGACCGTACGGAACTGCTCGTCGGAAGTAGCTCCCGCCGTGGCCGCCGTCGCCATCAGCGTGACGTACGTGGTCACTTCGGCCGCCGTCAGCGGCCGGCGGAACGCGCGCAATCCGAAGCTCGTGATGAGGGTCTGCGCACACGACATTCCCGTGGTCAGGTCGCACGTGACGATCTTGGCGCGCTCGGCGGAGCCCACCGTCATCACTTCGGCCGCCAGCGACTCTGCGGCCTGCTGGTAGAGCGTGAGCTGCACCGGCGAGAGGGTCTGCAGGTCGCCGTTGTTGTCGAAGCCGATCTGCGGAGCGTCGTTCGGGAACGTCGAGGCCCCCGGCGTTTGCGCCGTGCCGAGCAGATCACGAACCGTGTTGTCGTACTCCACCCGGTTCAGGCGCCGGATCGTCACCCGCCCCGGATCGCGCGGACCCGCATTCGCTGGGGTCCCCG
>CAZHED010000146.1:0-1913 GCA_964531095.1 uncultured Polyangiaceae bacterium
CGGGGCCCGGCCTTGTTCCCGTTTTGGGAGCATGCTAAGGTCTGGCATGTGCGCGTCTTCAACCGCTCGACCGTCATGGCGGTTGCCGGCGAGCACGCCGACGCACGGCAAGCTCTCTTCGCTTGGTTCGCGGAGGTTGAGCGGGCGGACTGGAGCGGTCCCGACGACATCAAAACTCTGTACCCCTCCGCCAGTTTCCTCGCGGGCAACCGCGTGGTGTTCAACATCAAGGGCAACAAGTATCGGGTTGTCGTCGCCGTGAAGTACGAGTTCTTCGTCGTCTACATCCGCTTCATCGGCACGCATGCCGAGTACGACAAGATCGACGCCGCTACCATCTAGGAACAAGTCATGGACATCAAGCCGATCCGCACCCCCGCCGACCACGCGGCAGCCCTGAAGGAGATCGAACGCCTCTGGGAGCGGGCGCAACCGGGCACGCCCGCGGGCGAGAAGTTCGAGGTGCTCTCCACCTTGGTGGACGCCTACGAGCGCGAGCACATTGAGATCCCGACTCCCGACCCCATCGAGGCGATCCGGTTCCGCATGGAGCAGGAGGGGCTAACGACGAAGGATCTGTTGCCCATCTTCAAGACTCGCGCTCGCGCGTCGGAAATCATGGCAAAGAAGCGCCGCCTCAACCTGCCGATGATCCGGCGTCTGCACGCGAAGCTCTCGATCCCCATCGAGTGCCTCGTGAAGGACTATAAGCTGAAGGGGGCCGCCGCAGGACGGTCCAAGCACCGCTGATCATGGCAGCGCTCAACCGGAACGGGTGAAGGAGAACGGGTGAAGGACAAGATGGCGCCGGAGCGAGGAGGCTCGCGGACGCGCCGAAGTCGAACATCGCCTGGAACTCCTCGTCGTTCATGCAGCCATCGAAGCGTGGCTGCGGCGATGTTTTGCAGGTCGCGTAAAACAACGAGCGCCGCCCGTCATGGCTACTTGCCGGATCAGCGAGAAATCCAGGGGCCCCGGCGCTACCTTTGCGCCCATGCTCGAAGCCGTGCTCGTGCTCGCCGCCGCCGTGGCGGATGTCTTTCGCCCGCGCTGGTCGCTGCTCGCCGACATCGCCTTGCTCCGACATCAACTCACCGTGCTGCAACGCTCGGTTGCCAGGCCGCGCGTGACTCGGTTTGACCGGATCGCCTTGGTCGCTCTCGCTGCCGTCACGCCGACCTTGAGGAACGTCCTGCGCATCGTCCAACCCGAGACGCTTCTTCGCTGGCACCGCGCCGGCTTCAGGCTCTCTGGCGGTGGCGGAGCCGAACACGCCCCGCGTCGCGCCTCGCTCCAGAGACGGCCGCTCTGGTCCGGTCCATGGCCTCGGCGAACAGACTCTGGGGTGCCGAGAGGATCCGTGGAGAACTGCTCAAGCTCGGCCTCAAGGTCAGCAAACGCACGGTCCAGAGGTACATGCGCGCGGGGCGGCCCCGCAGGCCGCGCTGGTCAACGTTTCTACGAAACCACGCCCACGAGATCTGGGCTTGCGACTTTCTGCAAGCCTAAGACGTGTTCTTCCGCCCGATCTTCGCGCTCGTGTTCATCGAGCTCGCCAGCCGCAAAATCATGCTCGCCGCGACGACACGCGTCCCATCCCAGGCGTGGGTGACGCAGCAGCTTCGCAACGCGACCCCGTTCGGTGCTGCGCCACGGTTCTTGATTCGCGATCGCGACGACAAGTTCGGGACCGCCTTCGATGCGCTCGCCCGCGCCACCGGCATCCGGATGCTCCGCATCGCCAAGCTCATCGAGCTCTCCGGCGCCCGGGACGCCATCACGCGCGGGGCGTCAGCCCGAAGTGGTGCGCAAGGTGGTGCGAGTGGCCATGGAGACAGAAAAGCCGCACGGCCCTGATTGCCCAAGGCCCTTATTTTCCCCGCTTCTCTTGTAGGCGCGAGAGGTTTCGAACC
>CAZHED010000147.1:0-1907 GCA_964531095.1 uncultured Polyangiaceae bacterium
CCGATCTCGACAGATGACGAGCTCCTTCGCGATCTCGCGATGCGTGTGAAGGTCGTCGCACTCGAGCGCGATGACGATGCTCCAGAACGCGTCGTTGTCGCGTAGGCCGAGTGCATCGCGCAGGCGGTAGAGGCGCTGCCGCTCCTCGTCGGACCTTGCGGACCTCGCCGCGCCATCTCCAGACCTCTGCTCGGTTGCGGATGGGGAGCTCGCGCGGCTTGTCCCTTGCGGCCGCTGCTCACAGGCCCGCACTGCGCGTCCCCAACGCAGCGACTCCCGCTGTGGATCGGCGCGCAAGTGGCGCCGATTCAGGTCGCGCCCATAGCGGCGTACGGGTCGGCGTCACTGCCAGACTCGCGTGAAGCCGGAACCCGCGCGCGGCGCCAGCGTCGTGGATGCGCCCCAGCCCTTCTCGATCGCCGTTGAACGTCAGCGCCGTCGTGTCGTGCAGCACCAGGACCCGCTCGTGCCCCTGGCACCGCAACCGCGTCTGCTCGGCGTGTGGCGCGTGTACCGCGTCGAAGGTCACCTCGTCGTTATTCAAGAATCGGTATCGGCCCTCCAGCTGCCCCTCGGTCCTCATCGCCTCGGGGAAGCTCAGACCTGGATTGCGCGCCAGATCCAGCCCGATCCGCTCCAGCCGCTCGCTGCGGCGTCGATTCGCCTAGGACCGCACCTCGGTACTCCGACGCGATGTCTTCCAGCTCCATCGCCGATGGTTTGATCAAATCTCCCGGCAAAAGGCGATCGAGATGTACTTTCGCGTCGGCTTGCTCAGCCTCCAACCTCCGAATGCGAACTTCTTCCTCTCTTCGAGCGGCAACGCGCCATTGGATGGAGTCGGGCGACGCATGACATCGAGACCAGGTCGGCGCTACGGTCCGCGCATGATTCTCAGCGAGACGACGTTCACGCCCGAGAAACCGCACAGCTTGTCGTCGTTGGTGACGAACGCATCAGCCCCCGCGAGCTGCGCCGTGGCCAGGTGGATCGCGTCCGGCGTGCGGTACCCGTAAGAAGCCCGGATGCCCGCGGCCAGCTCCGCCACGGAACGGTCGACTTCGATCACTCGAAGGTTCGTGGAAGCAGAGACGGCCGCACGGAAATCGTCGGCGAGTGCAATGGCGTTCGCCTCAAGTGGCTTCACCAGAACCTCGAGCAAGGTGAGCACCGACGTCGTCGCCTGAATCGTCCCAGCATCCACAGCCTGGAAGATCGGCTCGACGGCCCCAAAAAATGTCGGATGTTTCTCGATGAGGTAGATGAACGTCGACGTGTCGAGAGCGAGCAACCGAGCCCCTGCCAACGGACCAGTTAGCGCCATTCGTCGCGCTGCCGCTCGAGCGTCGCCGTGGAGTCGGGGCCCCAAACGCCCACGCCCCGGCCCGCCAAGTCGACAAGGCGGCGCTGGACGACGGCGGGCTTGCGCGGCAAGCTCGCAAGAAGCTTCGCGGCGAGCTTTGCCCGGTCGTCGTCAGGCAGCGCGAGCGCCTCCTCGAACACATGGTCGACCTTCATGGCCATGCTTCAAGCATGCCCTGATAGGCGCGCCGCGTCGAGGGGCGCCCAACGCAGGGTCCGAGGAGCGCGCGGGGCTCGCAGATGGGTCGCGACGAACGGGCAGTGGCTGGCGCGTCGAGGTTGGAAAGTGTGAGGCGGGACGGGGTCGAGTCGGCGGCCTCAAATCGCTCCACCAGACGACGAACCTCTTGGGGCTCGAAAGTTTTCATCACGGCTCGCGCCCAATTCGACGAGTATATGGCCGCCTTTTCAGCGCCTCGTACTCCTCGGGCGTGTCGGTCACGATGAACGCGACACGCGGCCGCTCAAACGGGGTGAGATGCGCATCGAGGTCTATGACTTGGTGCGAGAGAGCCCGCCCCCCAGTTGGACTCGGAGCCTTGCGA
>CAZHED010000148.1:0-1895 GCA_964531095.1 uncultured Polyangiaceae bacterium
TTGCGCGGATTCATCACGGAACCCATTCGGCGAAATCGTCGTCGCGATCCGTCGCCGATTCGTGATCGAGTGTACGGAGCACGTCGTCATCGTACTCGACGATCAGATCGTCCTTCGGCTCCGCGTATCCGAGCGGCGCCTCACCACGCGCGTAGCCGATCGCTCGATAGCCGCGCAGCCGCTTCTCGAACATGCGAAGCAACATCGGCACCTCGCGATCGACGTAGTCGAAGATGCGGACCTCACGCTTCCCCGGGTGCAGTCGATGGAGCCGTCCGGTGTACTGCACGAGCGTGCCCTTCCACGAGACGGGCAACGCGAGGAAGAGCGTATCGAGCCGCGCGTCGTCGAATCCCTCGCCGATGTATCGTCCGGTCGCGAGAAGGAGCCGCTCCTCGTTCGGCGGAATGGCGTCGAGTTGTGCGCGTGCCGCGCGGTCCGCCTTCGCCCCCATGCCTCCCTGGAGCACGACGAGGTTCCGCGCGACGCCTGCGAGTCGGTTCGCGAAGAACTCTAGGTGATCCTTGCGCTCCGTGAGAAGGATCGGCGACCGCCCCTCCTCGAGAGCGCGTATGACGTCGTTGAGGATCATCGCGTTCCGCGCTTCGTCACGAGCGAGAGCGGCATAGAGATCCTGGATGACGACGTTGCCGTCCTGCCCGGCGGTGCGGAAGGCCGTCTCTCGCACGAGGAGCCGATGTTCGAACGGACGAGCGGCGGCTTGAGACTTGGCGTCCACGTTGAAGCGTACGGGTCCGAGCTGCATCCCAGTGATCGGGTGATGGCCATCGCGGCGCTGCGGCGTCGCCGTGAGCCCGACGACGTACCGGGCCTTGACCTCGCGGAGGACTCGCTCGAACTGCACCGCCGGGAGGTGATGGCACTCATCGACGATCACCTGACCGTAGCCTGCGACGAGATCGGCGACGGAGTCCTTCCGCACGAGGCTCTGGATCATCGCTACGTCGAGGCGCCCCGTCGGCGAGCGCTTCGCCCCTGCGATGAGCCCGATGCCCTTTCGATCGAGACCGAGGAACAAGGCGAGCTGCGCGAGCCATTGATCGAGGAGCGGCTTTCGGTGGACGAGGATCAAGGTGCTGCACGCGCGCGACGCGACGAGGTACGTGCCGATCACCGTCTTGCCGACACCCGGCGGCGCGACGAAGACGCCGGTGTCGTGCGCGAGGAGCGCGCGCGCCGCCGCGTCTTGGACAGCCGTCAGCGTACCGTGGAAGCGAGCATCGAGCGGCATCCCGGTCACGCGCTCGTCGACGACATCGAGCGCGACGCCGTGCACGCGGAGCAGCTCTTCGAGGTCGACCTTGCAGCCGCGAGGGAGAGCCACGTGCTTCGGCAGATCCTCGGCGCAGGCGATCACGCGCGGCGTCGTCGCCGTCGAGAGACGCATGCTCTGCTTCTTGTAGAACTCCGGGTTCTGGAACGCGGCGAGGCGTTTGATCTGGTTCAGAAGCGGCGACGGGACGCCTTCCTTCGCAACGAACAGCCGCTGAGCGAGCACCGCGGACATGCGTGCCGGCATCGGTCCGGCGATTCGGCGCATGCGCGGCGTGCCTGACGGCGGGCGCGTCCAGGGCGCCGCGTCTTCTGCGTCGTCCGACGCCTCCGCGATGCGCACGCCTACGATCGTTCCCTTACGCGTCGCGTCGGCCGCGATCCGTTCGACTGTGGAGCCGGCGATCCGCTGGGCCGATGCGAGGATGGACCACTGCTGTTCGTCCGGGTAAGCGTTGAAGGCTTCATCGAGGAACACGGAGTTCCCTGCCTGTCGGGGACCGTGTTGGAGCGGCAGCGCGATGAGGTTTCCGAAGCCGCCGCGCGGCATCGTGTCCTGGCTCGGAAAGAGCCGGTCGTACGACTCCATGCTGAGCTCGTGA
>CAZHED010000149.1:0-1863 GCA_964531095.1 uncultured Polyangiaceae bacterium
GTTCTGAAAGCCGCGACGTAGGCTGCGGCGAACGCGCGGCGGAGCGCCTCGGCGAGCGCCGGATCGATCGATGAGAAGTCCGCACCGAGGAGCTTCCCCCGCTCCGCGCTCACCAGGTGTCGGATCTCCGGCGGGAGGGACATCTGGGTGAGCTCCTCGGCGAGCGCGCCGTCGAAACGTGCGAGCAGGACCACGCCAAGCGCCGCAATCGCGAGCAGGCCGGCGGCGCGAGCGACCGCGTTGTTGATGCCCGAGGCGACGCCGGCGTGCCTGACCTCGACAGAGCCCATCACGGCGGTCGTGAGCGGAGCGACGGTGATGCCCATCCCCACGCCGAGAACCACGACGCCCGGAAGGAACGTCGTGACGTAGGAGCCCCCGCTGCCGGGAAGAGCGAGAAGAGCAAAGCCTGTTGAGGCCACGAGCGGACCGGCTATTAGCGGAGCACGGGCCCCGAACCGCGCAGAGGCCGCGCCGGCGAACGGGCTCATCGCCGCGATGAGGACGACGAACGGGAGGAGCGACGCCCCCGCCTCGAGCGGGGTGTAGCCCTGCACCTGAATCAGATCGAAAGGCAGGAAGAACATCGTCGCGCCGAGCGCCGCGTAAAGGAGCAGCGTGAGCAGATTCGTGCCCGCGAACGTCTTCGATCGAAAGAGCGACAGGGGCACCATCGGCGATTGCGTCCTGGCCTCGACCACGAGAAAGCCCACGAGCGAGAGCGCGCCCGCCATGAGGAACGCGGCGAGGCGCGCCCGTCCGGGGACGCGCGCCGAGTCGATCAGACCGCAGACGATAAAGCCGAGCCCCGCCGTGGCCATCGCGGCGCCGAGCCAATCGGTGCGGTCCACGGCGTTCTCGTCGCGCGTCTCGTCGACCCGGAGGACCGTAATGCCCACGACGATGATGGCGATTGGCACGTTGAAGAAGAAGAGCCAGCGCCATGAACTGTGGGCGACCACCCATCCACCGGCCACCGGGCCGATGGCGCCCGTGATCGCGCTGAACGCCGACCACGTTCCGATGGCGGCGCCGCGGTCCTTCGCAGTGTTCGCGGCGCTGATGAGCGAAAGGCTTCCGGGCACCAGCAGGGCAGCTCCGGCGCCCTGCAGGGCGCGGGCGGCGATGAGGAACCGTGCGTCCGGCGCGAGACCGCACGCCGCCGACGCGAGCGCGAACACGGCGACGCCGGTCGTGAAGATGCGGCTTCTACCGTACCGATCCCCGAGCGCCCCGCCCACGAGCACGAGCGACGAGAGCAGGAGGGCGTACGCCTCGACGACCCATTGCGCGAGATCCACGGTCATTCGCAGCTCGTGCTGGATCACCGGCAGGGCGACGTTCACAACCGTCGCGTCGAGGAACGCCATGCTCGAACCGAGGATCGCGGCGGCGAGGGTCCAGCGGCGATCGCGCAGCGACACGAGCTTCGGTACATTGGGTGGCGGGCGGACCGCGCATGTCAATGGGCCTGCGAACCCCCGACCTTTCAGGCGAAATTCGGCCCGATCGACTTTCGGGACCATAGTGATGCCTGGAGGTTACCCATGAGTCCATAAGGTGAGAGTCCTGACGCGGCAAAAGATCGAAGCCGCAAAGCTGGGGTGGCGCCGGGGTGGGAAATCCCCGCGGCGAAGCCCACCGACAAGGCCCCGCGAGGCGGGGTCCGCAAGCACATGGGCCGCAACGATGAGTGAACGGCTGGATGATGCCTCGTTACAAAGTAGGTCCGGGTGTCGAGCCGTCTATGGTCCGGCGAAGACAGCAGACTTGTCCGAAAGCGATCCGCGGGCAGGTCACCCGGCGGGGTAGAGGCCGGCGGCACGTGAGCAAGGCTCAGGGTGAAAACAGGGAAGGGCTCCT
>CAZHED010000150.1:0-1858 GCA_964531095.1 uncultured Polyangiaceae bacterium
CATGTCGAATATAAGCAGCGCACCAAATTCGGGAGCGCCCTCGTCGAGGGCGACACTCGGCCTCACCGGGCTGACGATCAACGCTATGGCGCTCATTGCGCCCGGCGCTTTCTTGTGGCTCACGTTCCAGATCCAGGCACTCTACGGTGCGCCGATGGCGGGCAGCGCCATGTGGTTCGGCATCGTCGCGGCGCTTTTGCTCTGCTTCGCGACGGCGATCAGCTACGCGGAGCTCGCCAAGCTCTATCCGGGGGCGGGCTCGTCGTACTTTTTCGCCGAGCAAGCATTCCTGTCCAAGTCGAAGGCCTACAAGTTCGCTCGACTCGCCAAGTTCATCACCGGTTGGGCGAGTCACCTGTACTACTGGGTGTATCCGGGCTGCATGGTGGGCGTGACCGCGCTCATTAGCGGCTACCTGCTCAACCAGTTTTTCCCGGACACGTTCAGCGGCACGTTCAATAGCCCGCTGTTCATGTTCATCTTCTGCTTCGCGTTTGCGATCGGCGTCTCGTACATCGCGTTCCGCGGCGTCACGGGCACGACGAGCGTGAACGTGGTGATCAACATCGTTCAGATCTCGGCCCTGCTCGTGTTCTCGGTGATCGCCATCGCCTTCCGCCTGCAGCACCCCGAGGGCTCCAAGGGCTTTCAGCTGATCAACGGAACGCCCGTCGACTACGTGGTCGCGCAGGAGCAAGTCGTCGAAGACGGCAAGCCGAAGGTCGACGCCGACAACCAGCCGGTCATGCAGAACAAGATGGACGAAAAGACCGGCGACCCCGTCCCCGAGATGAAGGACGGCAAACCGGTCCCCTTCGTTCTGAGCTACGCGCCCGACCAGTCGGTGACGATGGAGCCGGTCGACGCCGACCACCCCAAAGACCTGACCGAGCACTTCAAGTTGCACTCGACGGCGGGCTCGGTGATTGCGCCCCACGGCTTCTCGTTCATGTTCATCCAGGCGTGCGTCGCGATTCTGATCCTCGTGGGATTCGAATCGGTCACGTCGATGGGTGAAGAAGCCAAAAACGCCAAACGCGATATTCCTCGCGCGGTGCTTCTGTCGCTCGCGATACAGGGGGCGTTCTGTTACCTGATCGAATACTTCGCCGCGAACTACATGCTCAACTCCGGATACACGCTCGCGAACGCGGGCGCCTCCGGAGCGCCGATCGGTGACATGATGGTCATCGCGGGCACGTGGCTCTTCGGCTCCTACTCGGCCGGCCGGGCCTTCATGCTCGTCCAGGCGTTCACCGTCTTTCTCGCGCTCATCGGCACGACGCTGTCCTGCCTGTCGACCGGCGCCCGCGTGACCTACGCGATGGGCAAAGACGAAGAAGTCCCCGAGCACTTCGGAATGCTCCACGGAAAGACCGCCACGCCGCACCGCGCGATCTGGACCCTCGGGATCCTCTCGGCGATCATCGGCATCATCACCGTGTCGGTGTACCTCGGCGGCACGACGCCGTCGGCGCTCGAGGCGAAGTACCACACCATCTGGTACAGCTTCGGCATCTTCGACCCCACTTTGCTCAGCAAGCTGCCCAACACGCTGGTCATCGTGACCCTCGTCAGCAACTTCGGCACCTTCATGCTCTACATGCTCACGTGCTTCATCTGCATCGTGGCGTTCCGCGAGCACCACATGTTCCACGGGTTCAAGCACATGGTCGTGCCGGTCTTCGGCCTCGTCGCCAACCTCGTCATGATGCTCTTCTATCTCGTCGGTCCGTTCACCGTCAGCGGGATGAGCGTCAAAGAGCCGTACATCGCCCTCGGCGTCTGCGCGATGTGGGGACTCTACGGCGGCATCTACTTCCTGCGCGCGAGCAAGGCGAAGTCCAAGTCCGTGCTC
>CAZHED010000151.1:0-1737 GCA_964531095.1 uncultured Polyangiaceae bacterium
CCGGCGGCGGGGTCGACGCGGCGAAGAGCAACGCTCGCGCCCCGGCCTCCTCGTCGTCGAGTGGCTGCGCGACGGCCGCAGAAGGTAGCAACACGACCTCGATTGGCGCGTTCTTCCTCTCGTTGGCTATCGGTGCAGCGCTGCGCCGCAGCGGTTCACGACGCTCGTGATAAGGAGCGGCTGCGACGGACTCATACGGGTTCGAGCGCGCTTCGAGCGGCGAATCGTCCACATACCCGCGCCTGCGTAGCCATGCGATCGAACGACGAGCCGTGCGAGCAACGAAATGTTCCTGCCCGACGAGCGCGGTCGTAGACAAAAATTGCCTGCTCGCCGTGCTCGTTCTCAAAGTAGCCGAGGTACCGATTCGGCTCGGAGTCGTCGATCCCGGGAGGCCTGCCGCACGCGTCGGTGTGGTGGTTGGTGACGCGGAAGATCGGCTGCTCGCTCATACCGTGAAGACAAAAGTCATCGGAGCGCCACGGGATGTCAAGGCGACGGTCGCCCCGGACCGGGCCCGCGATCGAGCATGCGCGCGACTTGTTCGGCCAAGAAACGCCTCTTCGTGCGACCGACGTGGCCCTCGGCGGCGAGGCGGGCGGCGACGGCGCGAAGCGAGAGGCCATACGAGCGAAGTTTGCGAGCGCGTGCGATGGTCGCCTGCTCCCGCTCGTCGGCGACGAGACGCGCCCCGTCGACGTCCAAAGCGAAGCCGAATGGAACGGAGCCGATGCGTTCGCCCCGAGCACGCTTGGCAGCTAACGCCGCGCAGGTGCGAGCGCGAATCAAGCCATGCTCGTACTGGGCCGCCCCGTCGATGACGGTGCGCATGAATGCATCCGCAGGCGAGTCGCCGTTGCCTTCACCGCTGGCGCTGACAAGCCGGGCGCCTGCCGTGGTCACGGCGCGGTCGACAAGCGTCGCGAGCACGACATCACGCGCAATGCGATCACGCCTGGCGACGACGAGGACCCCGGCTCGATGCTCGCGAATTGCCGCCAGAGCCTCGCTTAGGCCCGGACGTTCGGCGATGGGCGAAACACTGCGCACGCCCTGGTCGGCGCACCACGCTGCCACTCGGACGACCTTGCGCGTGGCCCACGACTCGATGCCCGTGCGCTGGGCGTGCCTCGAGAGGCGCTGCTCGTCTTTGGACGCACGGAGGTAGGCGACGGCGGTGCTGCGGGGTTCGGCGGAAGGGACGCTTCGGCATGCGAAGTATCCTGCTTTCCCCGAGCCCCACGATGGAGGCTCTCGCACCCCAGCACGCCGAATCGGCCTGCCGCCTGATCGAGTGTGGGTGCGCGGGCCGCCGTACCTTTCTCGAGAGACGTCGCCGCTGGCCTCCGCACTCCACTCACTCGTCGCCTTCAGGCGTCGACTCGTCTTCGTAACCCAACCGGCTCCTCGTCTGTTTCATTGGGCCCCAACCGTCCTTCGTTGCCGTAGCACGCGAGGGGCCTCCGGGAGCACTGCGGCGCCCTGCCGTTGGCCGATCTTCCACGACGCGTCCGTTGCCAGATCCCCGACGCGGCTTCGCTCTCCGGTCCTGCTCTCGCCTCGACGGCGGACCCAAAGGGTGTTCCGAGGGCCGGAGGTGGTGCCCCAGATGGTGCTCCGACCGCGACAAGTGGTGCTCTGAACGAAAAAGCCGACGAGGTCATGTCCTCAATCGGCCGCACTTCTTAGCTTTTCTTCGAGCGGGAGAAGGGATTTGAACCCTCGACGTCCACCTTG
>CAZHED010000152.1:0-1668 GCA_964531095.1 uncultured Polyangiaceae bacterium
TCGCAAGGCTCCGAGTCCAACTGGGGGGCGGGCTCTCTCGCACCAAGTCATAGACGACCTCTCTTGCCGGCGCCGCAGAACGAGTATGCCCCGTTTCGGTTCCCCGAGGGTCGGCGCAACGCGCCGGTGTGGATCCTGGGGGGAAACGTCGTAGGGCGGCTTGTCGCGAAGCTCTGGAGAACACTTCGCTTCTTAGATTCTTCGAGCGGGAGAAGGGATTTGAACCCTCGACGTCCACCTTGGCAAGAGGGTCCGATCGCGTTTCCTGCCGCAACAGGGCGTTTCAAATATCGAGAATAATAGGAGCGAGCGTTACTCAGGCGGTCCAGCCGTGACGCGCAAGTGGTGCTCCAAGTGGTGCTCCGACGGCCGGAGCACCACCTCAGGCGTGGGGGACGGGAGGCCTGTGAGGTATCAGACGGCGAAGATGCGTATCGACGAAAGCCGGACGATGCCCTCGCGGTGTCGTCGCCGCCTGTCGGGGTGAAAACGCGTTCTTCGAGCGTCCGGAGAGTCATGCCGCCCGCCTACGACTCGGCGAGGTGGCGCGTCGTAGATTCCATGAGGCGGCGATGGACGACGGCAGGCGCGACGGGACTCGGACGAATGCACTTCGATCGACGCGGGAGCGGTGCCCACGCCGCGGACAAGCGAACCTCACTCACTGGCAGCGCGACAGGCTGATGACGTGCGACGCGGAACGGAAGTAGAAAGGCACACGTGATCGAGCGCGCGTACCTCCACATCGCAGGGCCGAAAGGCGCCGGAAAGACGATGTTGGTTCCTTCGCACACGGCGTACGCGAAATGGAGCAAGGGCCCACGCTCGCCCTCCGCTTCACGAAGACCGCCGAGGCAGATTACGCGCGGCACTTCGTGTGGCCCGGGAAGGGTCCGTTTTGCCCGCCGGGCGAGAGGTCGGACGCAGGCGCATGAGTGAGTCTGGGCCGCCGGAGCGCGTGAGGCTCGCGAACGCGCTCCATCAAGAGGAGGCACGGCTCGGACGGCTAGAGGCCGAACGCGCCGATGCGAAGGCACGCGCGGACCTGCTCCGTGCCCAGCTGGCCGCGCTCGACGAGGCGCCGGTGGTCCGCGGCGAGACCGTCGCGACCTCTGTCTCGGCGCCGCGTTCGCCAACCGAGAAGGTGAGACTTTTTCGCCAGTTCTTTCGCGGCCGCGACGATCTCTATCCCACGCGATTCGTGCGCAAGAAGACAGGCGAGCCGGGATACGCGCCCGCTGTTCGAACAAATTCGTCGAAGGTGTCTGTCAGTTGCCGAAAGTGAAGTGCGGCGACTGCACGAACCAGGCGTTCCGCAGGGTCGACGACGCCGCCGTGCTCGGGCACCTGCGCGGCAAGCACGTGATGGGCGTCTACGCGATGCTGCCCGACGAGACCTGCTGGTTTCTGGCCGTCGACTTCGACAAGAGCACCTGGAAGGAGGACGCTCGCGCTTTCGCGGAGACTGCGCGGCGTCTCGGTCTGCCCGCGCTCGTCGAGCGTTCGCGATCCGGAAACGGCGCGCACGTGTGGTTCTTCTTCTCCGAGCCCGTCCCCGCCGCGATCGCGCGCAAGATGGGTTGCCATGTGATCACCGAGACAATGGCGTCACGTCACGAGCTCAGCATGGAGTCGTACGACCGGCTCTTTCCGAGCCAGGACACGATG
>CAZHED010000153.1:0-1629 GCA_964531095.1 uncultured Polyangiaceae bacterium
TGTTCGCAAACCCCGCCGTCGCAGGAGAGGACTGCCTCAACCTCAACATCTGGTCCTTCGACCTCGGTTCGGCCGGGCTCCCGGTCATGGTCTGGATTCCAGGCGGCGCTTTCGAGTCGGGAACGGGTGCAGCCTATGACGGCAGCCGCTTCGCCCGCGACGGCATCGTCTGCGTGACCATCAACTATCGTGTCGGCGCCGAGGGGTTCCTCTATCTGGGCAAAGGAAACGCCAACCGCGGCTTGCTCGACCAGATAGCCGCGCTCCAGTGGGTACGGGAGAATATCGCTGCCTTCGGTGGTGATCCCGGCAACGTTACCGTGTTCGGCCAATCGGCTGGAGGGATGAGCGTCGGCACGCTCCTCGCCATACCTGGCGCGGAAGGGCTGTTCCGACGCGCCATCGCGCAGAGCGGAGCGGCGCATCATGCAATCTCGGCCACGGCCGCGCAGCAGATCGGCGATCGCATTGCAGAGAAGCTCGGCGTCGCGGCAACCCCGGAGGCGCTCGCCGCGGTCTCCGTCGAACGTCTGCTTGCGGCGCAGCTGGACCTCAGAGGCGATCTCGCCGCCCATCCCGACCCACGGCGCTGGGGTCAGGAGGTCGCAGTCAGCATGATGCCCTGGCAGCCTGTGATCGACGGGAACGTCATCCCCGCCCGTCCGATTGATCGGATCGCGGCCGGAGCGAGCGGGGGCATCGACCTCATGGTGGGTTCGACGACCGACGAGTGGAGGTTGTTCCTGGTGTCCTACGGCGCGATCGAGCACATCACAGATGGAATCCTGGCTGGAGCCGTCGCGACCTACGGGCTGCCGGTCGACGTGGCCGTGACGGCCTATCGTGCAGCACATCCCGGCGCCAGTGCCGGCGACCTGCTCGCCGCCATTCAGAGCGACTGGTACATCCGCATCCCCGCCCTTCGCCTGGCCGACGCCCACGCCAAAGGGGCCTCGGCCACCTATGCGTTTCAGTTTGCCTGGCGCTCGCCGCAATTGAACGGACTCCTCGGCGCGTGCCACGGACTCGAGATCGCCTTCGTCTTCGACACGCTTGGCACCGAGACTGAACCGCTTCTCGGAGCGAGCCCGCCACAACAGCTCGCCGACACCATGCACAAGGCCTGGGTCGCCTTTGCGAGCAGCGGGGATCCCGGCTGGCCGAAGTACGACCTGAGACGGAGGGCCACCATGCGCTTCGATCTCACATCGGAGATCGCGAACGATCCTCGGTCGACAGAATGGGCATTCTGGGAAGGCGTGCGTTAGCTTCTCGAGTCGATCGCTTCACGGGCGTGGCGAGAACGTCTGCTCGGGCCCATCCAGCCGAGGCCGACCATCGACGCTATGACTCGCACCTGAACGCGCGCGAGCACTGAATGACCCTGGACAACGGGAGGCTCCTGGGTACGGTGATACCGTTGATTTCGGTACCCTCGGACGCCGGCGGCGACATGCCACGGCGTAGAAGAGAAGGAGGCCCAGCGTCCCGGCATGGCGAGCGCTGTCGCGACGCGTCTTGGTCAGGGTCCGTTCCAGCTTAGGGGCTCACCCAGTCGGCCGCGATCATGAACGCCGCGCCGTACAGGAGCAATGCGGTACAGGAGCAATGCGGTACAGGAGCAATGCG
>CAZHED010000154.1:0-1584 GCA_964531095.1 uncultured Polyangiaceae bacterium
CGGGCACGGGCACGGGCACGGGCACGATATGAGGACGGGCCCTAACTGAAGGGGGCGGCCGCAGGGCTCGCGGCGACTTGGTATGCTGCCCCGACGCGTGGTGGCTCCCAGGGATCGCAGGGCACAGCACTCCGGGGCGGCGCGCGCGAGCCGCTGGCTGCTCGCGTTCGCCGTCTGCGGGTCGGCCATTGCGGTCGGCACGATGCACACGATCACGCTGTGCGCCGTCACCGCCGTCCTGGCCGCCGCGGCGGCGCTCGGGTGGTGGCGGGCCGAGCCGATGCGCGTCCGGCCGGCGGCGACGCTCTTGCTCGCCGTCGGGATCGCGCTGGTTGCGTACACTCTGCTCCAGTGCGTTCCGCTGCCGATTCGCTGGCTCGCGGCGATCGCTCCGCACAACGCCGACGTCTGGTCGCGTGCGCTCGCGCCTCTGCACGAGCCGGGGCCGAGCTGGGCGCCGCTGACGCTCGATCCGGTCGCTTCGCGACTCGAGGTGCTCAAAGGCGTGGCGTACCTGCTCGCGTTCGTCACGGCGCTCCGGGTCGCCCAGCGGCGCGAGGGAGTCACGTTTCTGAGCGCGGCGATTGCGATCACCGGGATCTTGCTCGCCGCAGCGGCTTTGCTGCATCCCGCGTTCGGGGTTCACAAGCTGTTCGGAATCTACGAGCCCAACCCGGGAGTCGTCGCGAGCCACATCGCCCCGATCGTGAACCCGAACAACCTGGCCGGGTATCTCAACGTCGCGTTCTGCCTGACCCTCGCGGCGTCGCTCTCGCGCGAGCCCAGGGTGCCCCGAGCCATTGCGATCGCGTTCACGGCGTTGCTCGCGGCGACCCAGGTCTGGGTGGCGTCGCGGGGCGGCGTCATCGCGATGGTGCTCGGCGCGATCGCGGTCGCCGCGCTGACGATGAGCGAGCGGGTGAAACGGCGCGACCCGCGGGTATGGCTGACGGTGGGTTGCGGGGCGGCGACGTTCATCGGCGGGATCTCGATCGTGCTCGGGAGCTCCCGCCAAGCGCAGGGCGAGCTTTTCGTCAGCGACGTCTCCAAGTTCACCGTGCTCCTCGACGCATTCAAAATGCTCTCGGCGTACGGGATCTTCGGCGCCGGGCGAGGGGCGTTCGAGAGCGTGTACCCCCAGTTTCGCGGTCCGGCCGTCTGGGGGCACCTCACGTTCACGACTCCGGAAAACATCGTCGCCCAGTGGGTCATCGAGTGGGGCGTTCCGGTTGGCATTGCCGGTCTTGCGCTCATCGTCATCGCGCTCCGCCCGACCGCGGCCCTGGCTCGGTCGACGACCGCCGCGGGAGCGTGGGCCGCGCTGGCCGCGATCGCGGCGCAGAACATGGCGGACTTCAGCTCGGAAGTCCCCGGGGTCATGCTGGCGGTCGTGGTGTGCGGGGCCATCGTCGTGGCGGGCAGCCCCGGCCTCGCTCCGCGCTGGGCCGCCGAACGGTGGTCGCGTTCGACGGGGGCCGTGGCGCTGGTCGGCGTGGGCGTCTCCGTTCTGGCCATCTTCGGCGGCGTGACGGCGCTCGGACATCACGTGCGGGAGGACCGCAAGAGCCTGCACGACGCGGCCCT
>CAZHED010000155.1:0-1484 GCA_964531095.1 uncultured Polyangiaceae bacterium
GCCGGCGCGGTCGGTACGAGTCAGGGCGGTGTCGTCGTCAACCTCGCCCACGGCGAGCTCGAATACCAAGTCCCGGATTCGGGCGCTCTCGGTGAGGCGAATTACACCGGAAGCGCCGCGGTCGCCGAGGTGTACTGCACAACCTGTCACGCGGTGACCAACGCGAACGACCCGCACAAGACCGGTATCCCCTGGACGCCCGGATCGTTTCCCCTCATCGTCCCGACCGACGACACCGCGCAGTCGTACGTCGAGAAGAGCCCATCGACCGCCGCGGTGACCGGAACGGTCATCCCGGGGCTCGTCGACGGCGGGTCGCTCGGCACGAGCAACACGTGCGCATGGTGTCACCGGTCGCGAAAGGACGTCACCAATTACATCAAGGCGAGCAACACGATCACGAGTACTTACTGGGGACCGCACGAAGGACCGCAGGTGGACGTGTTCTCGGGCGTCGGCGGCTACCACTTTGCGGGCAAGACTTATGGCCAATCGACCCATCAGCTGAAGCTTCAGTGCGCCGACTGCCATATGGGACCGGTCGCCGACAACAGCAACGTCCCCGATCACTCGTTCGACCCGAAGCTCAGCGCCTGCATCGGCTGCCACGCCACCGCCGTGAGCTTCGACGTCAACGGCGGCCAGTCGCTCGTCCGAGCATCGATGAACGAGCTCCGAGCACTCCTCAACAGCGCGGGATATCTCACGCTCGCGCCCGCGGCCCCTTTTCTGCCCCTCCAGCCTTCCGACCTGAGCGCTCCGAGTGCGAACTTCGCGCTCGATCAAACCCGCCCCGGCGGCGGGGCCGACGGGGGGCCGACGGTGCTCACCGCCGATCAGGCCGGAGCGCTCTATAACTACATCATCATCGCGCGCGGCGGCGCCCTCGGTGTGCACAATCCAAAGTACACCCAGCAGCTCATTTATGACTCGATTGTTGCAATGGGAGGCTCGCCCGTGGCCGTTGCGGTTCGACCGCAATAACGAATGATCGCACGCGACGCGCTCGCCCTGGCGTGTCTCTCGCTCGTGCCGTCCTGTTCGGAAGACCGCCCGGTCGGAGCGCAGATTCCCGCCTACCAGGAAGACGTGGCGCCCATATTGATGGCGCGCTGCGCGGGGTGCCACGGGAAGAGCACACCCGCGGCAGGATGGAGCGCGACGTCGTTCCTGGAGACGATTGGCTGCATCGCCCCCTCCGGCGCCCCGGCGACGTTACCGCGCGATGGCAGCGTCCCTATCCTCGCGGCCCTCGACCAGGATCCCCATCAGGGATTGCTGACCGCGCCGGAGCGGGAGCTGCTCACCAAGTGGGTGTCGGCGGGCGGGCCGGCTTTCCGAAGCACGGTTCACGCGCCTGGCATTGTCGACCCTCGGTCCGATGGATGGCACGGCAGTCTTCTTCGCGACGGGCGGTGGTCGTCCATGCTCGACCCGAACGACTCGAACGCGTGCGGACGCTGCCACGACGGAACGCGTTCGCG
>CAZHED010000156.1:0-1477 GCA_964531095.1 uncultured Polyangiaceae bacterium
GCACGAGTCCACCCGGAACGCGCGCCTCCCGCCCTGGGACGCGCACGAGTCCACCTGAAACGCGCGCCTTCCGCCCTGGGACGCGCACGAGTCCACCTGGAACGGGCGTCTCCCGCGCTCGTCGGTGCGCCGGTCAACCGGGGACGTGCGCGTCCTTCGCTGGTAGGTGGGCGTTCCAGCGAAGGACGCGTGCCTCCCGCGCGGGTAGGTGCACCGGTCGACCGAGGAGGTGCGCCTCCTTCGTTGGTAAGTGCGCGTACCAGCGAAGGACGTGTGCCCCCCGCGCTCGCCGGTGGGCAGTCGACGAGGGACTGCGGGCCCGCGTACCGGCTCGGCGCGGTCCTACGATCCGAAGTCGGATCCTCCCCCGCCGTCGTCGCCACCACCGCCGTCGTAGCCCCCGCCGTCGTCGGAGTCGGCGTTGCCGTCATCCCAGCTCGAGCCGCCGCCGCCCTCGTCGGCGCTTCCGCCACCGCGGTTGTCACCCGAACCTCCCAGGTCTTCGAATCGATCGCGCCCGCGCCCTTCATGCTCGCCCTCGAGCTTGCCGAGCTCGTAGCCGGCGAGCCCGCCGAGGCCCGCTCCAATAAGTCCCCCGCCCATCGGTCCCAACCCGCCTTGCACGGGTGGGCCATAGCCGGGACCCGAGAACGGACCGCCGTAGCCCGGAGGCGGCATCGTCCCGTAGGGTTGCCCAGGGCCGTACACGGGGCGCCTGCGCGCGAAGTAGATCGCAACCCCGATCGCGCCCACCACGAGGAGAAGGAACAGACCCGGACCGAACGCCGACCGCGGCGCGACTTCGGGCGCGGGCGGCGCCTCGGTCGTCACTTCCCCGGCGGCCGAGGAAGCCGCGCGGACGATCGCCGCGGCCCCGCTTTCCCAGTCTCCACGACGAAAGGCGTCGTTGCCGGCGCGCTCGATCGCCGGCCACTCCGCCCGGGCGACGCGGCTCCCCGCACCAAAGTGAACTTGCACGTGGTGATGCTGCGGGTCGATGCCCACGGCGACCGTGCCCGCTTCCGTGATGGATGAGACGTAGCGTCCGAGCTCGTTCGCATCGGGGTACTCGCTCGTGAACGCGACACGGGCGTCGAACGGGGCGGCGGCGACCACCGACCGAAGCCGGGACACGTCGTCCGCGGAGAGCACGCGCGCTTCGTCACGAACGTGCAGCGTGCCGGCGTCCGCTTGGCGGGAGAGCGCCAGCGCCGCGAAAAGCACGGCGGCTGCCACGACGAAGAAGGAGGGGCGCCGATGGGATGTCATGGTGCCCCAACGTAGGTACGCTGGCAAAAAGCGCCAGCCGCGCCCCCCTTCCGCCGGCCACTCGCCGTCCTTCGCTCTACCGTCCCTGAAAGACGGCCAGCACGGCGCCCGCCGGGTCCGCGAAGATCGCGAAGCGGCCCATGTTCGGAATGTCCGCGGGCGGAACGATGACTTTCGCCTTGAGCGACTCGGCGCGTTTCATCGTCGC
>CAZHED010000157.1:0-1457 GCA_964531095.1 uncultured Polyangiaceae bacterium
GCTCATAACCCGAAGGTCGAAGGTTCAAATCCTTCCCGCGCAACTAAAAACAAGGGGTCCGGCGTTGGTACGAGCCGGGCCCTTAGTGCATGCGCTTGGTACAGGGGTTCGTAAGGAACCCGCGCGTTCTGAACATTGGGCCGCTCGCTCCGTACGATGGACGCGGGACGCTCGCCTTCGACACCGAGCGCGGCCTCCGCAGCGAGGATCGCGCTCGGGAGCGATGGCTCTAGGGCCCCCGCGTCCAGTCGAAAATAGTGGCGCGGCCTGTCGGCCCGCCCGAATGCTTGTCCCTGGCAGAGGAGGACTCTCGATGACCATCACCATCACCGCCTTTGAACGATCACCCGACGGTGGCAAGGGCCTGGCGCGTGACACGCGCGTCCGCTGGGCGCTCGAGGAAGTGGGCCAGCCCTACAAGGTTCGCCTCGTTTCGTTCCGCGCGATGAAGGAGCCCGCACACCTGGCGGTTCATCCGTTCGGCCAGATCCCGACCTACGAGGAGGGCGAGCTCGCGCTGTTCGAGACGGGGGCGATTGTGTTTCACGTCGCCGAGCGACATGCGGGCTTGCTGCCGGGCGATGCCAACGCTCGGGCGCGCGCGATCACGTGGATGTTCGCTGCAGTCAACACCGTCGAGCCGCCGATTCTCGATCTCTCGACCGCCAAGATCGTGGAGGGCGACAAGCCTTGGGCGGCAGAGCGCATGCCGCTGGTCAAGGATCGCGTCCGCGATCGGCTCGGCCGACTCTCCGCTCGCCTGGGCGATGCCGAATGGCTCGACGGCGCGTTCAGCGCGGGAGACTTGATGATGGTCTCGGTGCTGCTCAGGTCGAGACCGTCGAGCCTTCTGGACGAGTACCCGAACCTGGCAGCCTATGTCGCCCGCGGCGAAGCGCGGCCCGCGTACAAGCGAGCCTTCGAGGCTCAGTTGGCGGTCAATACCGGGAAGCCGTCGAGCCCATCGTGACAAGACGCTACGAGAGGGCCGTCACCTTGAGGACCTTCACGCGAGCACGAGCCCCTCCGGGTGCCCGTCTCGATGTGGCGGTTGTAATCGCGTCTTGCATCGTGATTTGTATGGTTTCCCCCGTGCGCGCCCAACCCCTCATCAACTGCCGTGACGTTCAGGCCTCCAGCCGCTGGTACCAACGACTTCTCGGATGTGTCGGCGGTCATGGTGGGACCGAGTACGAACGGCTCTGGGATCCGAGCCTGCACTCGAGCAAGTGGGGCTCGGACGGTCTGATCCTGCAATTGCACGCCTGGGAGATCGACCACCACCATGGACCCATGGGCGACCCCTCACGCGCCGTCGGCAACGGCATGCTCCTCTGGTTCGAGGTGGACGACTTCGACGCCGCCGTGGCGCGTGCACGCGAGCTCGATGCGCGCATCCTGCTCGACGTTCATCGCAATCCGAACGCGAACCACCGCGAGCTCTGGATCCGCGATCC
>CAZHED010000158.1:0-1426 GCA_964531095.1 uncultured Polyangiaceae bacterium
CGGCTTAACCTTGCCATCGACCGTAACTCGCAGGCCCATTATGCAAAAGGTACGCGGTCGCGCCTTCCCTTGCGGGCATAGCGCTTCCACTGCTTGTAGACGTACGGTTTCAGGTACTATTTCACTCCCCTAACCGGGGTTCTTTTCACCTTTCCCTCGCGGTACTTGTTCACTATCGGTCAGCCAGTAGTATTTAGCCTTGCGGGATGGTCCCCGCGGATTCTCGCCGGATTGCACGTGTCCTGCGATACTCGGGTACCTGCTAAGGTCCGCTCTGATTTCGATTACCGGGCTGTCACCGTCTCTGGCCGGCCGTTCCATGCCGTTCGTCTATCCGAGCTCGCCCATATTGCAGGCCCCACGACCCCTTGGGACTTGCGTCCCAAGGTTTAGGCTGTTCCGCGTTCGCTCGCCGCTACTGACGGAATCGAGGTTTCTTTCTTTTCCTCCAGGTACTTAGATGTTTCAGTTCCCTGGGTTGGCTACTTGCGGCTATGTATTCACCGCAAGCTGACGGGCATTTACCCGTCGGGTTTCCCCATTCGGAGATCTCCGGATCAAAGCCCGTTAGCGGCTCCCCGGAGCTTATCGCAGCTGTCCACGTCCTTCATCGCCTCTGGCTGCCTAGGCATCCACCGTACGCCCTTTGTAGCTTAACCTTATCCCTAAGGCACGCTTCGAGTCGCGCGCGGGATTCGACTCGCGAGAGCCGATCCGTTGCGCTTCCTTCTTCGTTCAGGCCCGTTCCCTCGCTTGCGCTCGGGCATGCGGGCACTGTTTTCGTTTCGCTACTCTTGGACGATTCGATCTACTCAAGACGTCAGGAGTTGACGTCTTTTTCGCAGTTATTCAGTTGTCAATGAGCTGGGGCAGGCGGACCTACCGCGCCGCGACGGCTCGTTGCCGCCGCGAAAATCTTTGTGGAGCTGATCGGGATCGAACCGACGACCTCCGGCTTGCAAAGCCAGCGCTCTCCCAACTGAGCTACAGCCCCGTGGTGTGAGGATACGCCGCCGAACGTACGTTCGGCAGGCATGAAGCCCGGACCGCAGATGATTTCGTGTGGGCCAGGGCAGAGTTGAACTGCCGACCTCACGCTTATCAGGCGTGCGCTCTAACCACCTGAGCTACTGGCCCGGAGAGGTTACCGCAAACGCGGTTGCTTGGCCATTTCTCGCGGTGCCCGCGCTCCCCATACGCGAGGAGCCGCCGGCTGGGCCATGCTGACTTTGCCGTTTCCGAGGTCGCCAGACGCCGCGGCTTGCCGCGGCCCCTCGCTCCCTGGAAACTGAACCGTACGCTGCTTGACGGTGGGTCTTGACCTAGTTGTCTCCGTCCCGCGTTGCCCGGAGGCGACTTGAGAATCGGAAGACTCCTTAGAAAGGAGGTGATCCAGCCGCAGGTTCCCCTACGGCTACCTTGTTAC
>CAZHED010000159.1:0-1416 GCA_964531095.1 uncultured Polyangiaceae bacterium
AGCGCGATCGTCAGTCGCTCGGTCATGCGTCGGCTCCCTTCACGCGCTCGATGGTGGCCCCTATCGCCCTCAGCTTGCCCTCGATTCGTTCGTAGCCCCGATCGATGTGGTACACGCGTCGCACCTCCGTTTCGTCTGCCGCGGCAAGCCCCGCGATGACCAACGACGCGCTCGCTCGCAGATCGGTCGCCATGACGCTCGCACCATAAAGCTTGTCGACCCCCTGTACGACGGCCGTGTTGCCCCGCAGCGCGATGTTCGCCCCCATGCGCAACAGCTCCGGCACGTGCATGAAGCGATTCTCGAAGATCGTCTCCGTGATGACGCTCTCGCCGCGGGCCAGGCACATGAGCACCAAGAATTGCGCCTGCATGTCGGTGGGAAACCCCGGGTGAGGCGCGGTGGTCACATTCACGGTGCGCAGCGAACCGGAGCGCCGCACACGCACGCTCTGGCCTTCGCTCGTAACCTCGACGCCGGCCGCACGAAGCTTGACGACGAGGGCTTCCATGTCCGAAAGCTCGGCCCCTTCGATAACGACGTCGCTCCCCTCGGTCACAGCCGCCGCGACCATGTACGTACCGGCCTCGATGCGGTCGGGAATGATGGCGTGATCGAACGGCGCGAGCTCGCCACGTTCGAAGCCTTCGACGTGCATGACGTCCGTGCCGGCGCCGTCGACGCGCGCACCCATCTTGTTGAGCACACGCCCGAGCTCTTCCACCTCGGGCTCGCGCGCGCAGTTGACGAGCGTGCTGCGGCCTTTGGCGAGAGAAGCAGCCATCATCATGTTCTCCGTCCCGGTCACCGTGGGGACGTCGAAGCACACTTCCGCCCCGCGCAGACGGCCGCCGCCTCCAGGGCCTTCGGCGATGACGTAACCGCGCTCGAGTCGAATGGTGCACCCCATCGCCTCGAGCCCCTTGAGGTGCTGGTCGATCGGCCGAGCACCGATCGCGCAGCCGCCCGGCAGCGAGACCTTCGCGCGACCGAAGCGGGCGACGAGCGGTCCCAGCACGAGGACGCTCGCGCGCATCTGTTTGACGAGCTCGTAAGGGGCCTCCGGACGGACGCTGGTACCGGCCCCGACCGACACGTTCGGCGCAGCGACGGTCACGTCCCGCCCAAGAAAGCGTAGAAGCGCTGCCGTGGTCTCGATGTCCCGCAGTGCGGGGACGTTGCGCAGGCGGCTCGCGCCGTCGGACAGCAGGGTGGCGCAAAGCATCGGGAGCGCGGCGTTCTTGGCGCCGCTGATTCGGATCGAGCCGCGGAGCGGAGCGCCGCCGCGAATGCGGATGGCATCCATCCGGCGAGTCTACAACGTCAGCCGGCGGTTCGGGGCGAAGCCCCGAGAGACGGATCCAGAAGCCTGGTGGTTTTCGTCGAGACCAAGCGATGGGTTCGGCGGCCGCGCGA
>CAZHED010000160.1:0-1384 GCA_964531095.1 uncultured Polyangiaceae bacterium
CGCGCGCCTCCCTGGCTCGGAGGTGCACCGGTCCACGTGGAACGCGCGCCTCCCTCGCTCGTAGGTGCACTGGTTCACGGGGCACGCGTACCTCCCTCGCACGTACGTGCACCGGTCCACGGGGCACGCGTGCCGCCCCGGCTCGTACGTGCACCGGTCCACGGGGAAGGCTCGCGGGCATCCGCGCAAGAGCTCCTGACTGGAGGGTGCCCGGCCGTTCAGGTACCTTCCATCGCCAGCAAGATGCCCAGGCAGACAGCAGCGGCTAGGCGTGTCGAGGATGGCGGCGTGCCGCTGAGGGTGGCTTCCAAGACGGACGGCGGCCGTCCGTTCATCAAGTGGGCCGGAGGAAAGCGCCAGCTCCTGTCCTCCTTGCTCCAGCACGCACCTCACGATGCGCCCACGTACTTCGAGCCGTTCGTCGGGGGCGGAGCGTTGTTCTTCGCCCTGCGCCCCCAGCGCGCCGTGCTTGCGGACGTGAACGAGCGCCTGATTCGTACCTACCGAGGGGTCAAGAACAACGTCGACGACGTGATCCGCCAGCTTCGGGCGCTCCCGCACACGCCCGCCTTTTTCTACCGATTCCGCGAGGAGAAGATCGACGGTGGAACGGACGCGAACGTCGCGGCCTGGTTTATCTACTTGAACAAGACCGGCTTCAATGGGCTCTATCGCGTCAACCGGGACAACCGCTTCAACGTGCCCTTCGGACGCTACGCAAACCCGACGATTTGTGACGAGCCGACGCTCCGCGCCTGCTCGGCGGCGCTCGCGGAGACCGAGCTGCTCGTCGAGGACTTCGCGAAGGTCGCTCCAAAGGCCAAGCGTGGTGACTTCGTCTATTTCGACCCGCCGTACGTGCCCCTGTCGACGACGTCCTCATTCACATCGTACACCTCCCGGGGCTTTGGCGAGGCGGAACAGGCGCGCCTGCGCGATACCGCGCGCAAGCTGAAGAAACGCGGCGTCCGCGTGCTGCTCTCGAATTCCTCGGCTCCGTCCGTTCGCAAGCTCTACGCGGAGGGCTTCGACATCGCCGAGGTGTCGGCCACGCGGCTGGTCAACAGCAAGGCGACCGCGCGCGGCGCGGTCGTCGAGCTGCTCATCACCTAGCAACGGCCGGCCGCGCGGTGGCGGGGGCTAGTCAGCGGCGCGCCAGTCGACAACGACCGCCATCGAGGAACGACAAAGTTCGCCAGAACGAGTAGAAGGGCGGCGATTTTCGCCGAGACCAAGCGATGGCGCCGTCGGCCGCGCGACGGATACTCCAGTATCTTGAGCGCGGCCGGCGACGCCAGCGCGCCGGTATCGGCGAAAAGCGCCGCCCTTCTACGGCCGGCGACGCCAGCGCGCCGGTATCGGCGAAAAGCGCCGCCCTTCTACG
>CAZHED010000161.1:0-1346 GCA_964531095.1 uncultured Polyangiaceae bacterium
GACCGCAAACGAGTAGCTCGGTAGGGAGTACACCGGGCTGGGCGCGGTGTTGCTCGAGCTGGTCGGCGCCGGCAGCGCGCCCGGCAGCGGATCGGTCGCTCCGTTGTAGACGATCGAAGACGCCGAGTCGTCGCCGGATGCGGCGGGGCCGGCCGTGTAGACCTGGAGGGCCTTCCCCGCAGGGGCAAACCCCAGGAAACTCAGCGTGACGTCGTGGGCCGAGTTGGTCTTGTTGATAAGCAAGACCTGCACCGAGCCGTCCGCCTTCTTCGTCGCGTAGACGGCGACGTCGTGCGGATTCGCGCTCGACGTGACGTCGAGCGTTTGATTGCCCATCTTCGACCAGGCGACGAACGAGTAGTAAACCGGTCTCGCCTTGTTCGTGGTGATCATCCAGAAATCGTTCGGCCCGGCGGCGTTCGCGTCGAACCACTGGAACGAGCGCACGCCGGAGGCCGCAAACGCCCCAATCACATCGAGCGTCTCGAGCACGCTGAACACGTTCTGCGTCTGCGATGTGTCGTTCGCAACGCCGTTGCCGACGCTGATCTCGCTGATGACGATCGGCAAGTCGCGCGTGTCGTGCTTCGCGACGATGCCCCGGACGTAGGGCATCACCGTCTGCGACCAATAGTATGCAAAACCGTACTTATCGATCTTCGCCTGCTGCAAATCGGAATAGCCCCATTCCGGATGCCAGTACACGTGGAAGGAGACTCCGTCGACAGACCCCTTTCCGGTTCCCGTGGCCTTGTTGCCCGTCTGCGCCAAGAACGCGTCGAGCCAGCCGGAATCCCACCCGGTCGGGAACGAGCAATTGCCTCCGAGTCCGCAAACGACCGGTCCGTATACTTCGGCCGATGGCTGGACACCGTGGATCGCATTCGCGTGCTCGATGAACTTGGCGATATAGGCGCTCTGCCCACCGTTACTTCCGAAGTAGCTGCCGCCGATGTCGGGCTCGTTTCCGATCTCGTAGACGGCTGAGACCCCATGCGAAGCGACATCCGACGCGATGGCAGCGGCGTGGGTGCCCGAAGAGTCTTGGGATCCGCTTCCGCAGTATTGCGTGGTCGGGTTCGTCTGAAGCATCAGCGAAGGCACCCCCGCCGACTGCGCGAAAGTCCAGAGCGATACGTAAGGCGGCGCTCCCCAGTTCGCGCTCGAATTGTCCGTGCACTTGCCCGTCATCAGCAGGTCCGCCCACTCGCCCGGCTCGCCGCCCGGATAGCGGAACAGCTGGACGCCCGCCGCCTGGAAGGCCTGCCGTTGAAAGGCACCCATCGAGACGTCCGCGCCCCAGCCAGGGAACGACTCGTAGTTGGTCCCCGCAAAGTCCGACGCGA
>CAZHED010000162.1:0-1330 GCA_964531095.1 uncultured Polyangiaceae bacterium
CGCGGGGGCGGACGACGCGTCCGATGGGGTGGTCGTCTACAGGCTTTGGCCGTGAGAGACCCGGTCTACCGAACGTCGCGCCCCAGCGCATGCTCGAGTTGAATGCGCGCAATGCGTGCGTTTGATTTCGAGGTGAGGAGGTCGAGGCGGGCGCGCGTAAGATCGCTCTCCGCATCAGTCAATGTCGTCGACGTACCGCGCCCGTTGTTGAACAGCTCCCGCGCGACGCGATAAGCCTCCTGCGCGCTCGACAGCTCGCGCGTGCTCGCCTCGATCGAGAAGTCTGCCTCGTGCACGGCCTGCCAGTATTGCGTCACCTCGACTTCGATGCCGTCGCGCGTGTTGTACTTGTTCGCTTCCGTGGACGCGGCGCGCGACTCGGCCTCGGTCACCGCGCCGTCGGCTGTCAGGACATCGTTCGGCGCCCACGTGATCTTCGCGCCGACGTCCCAGGTGGGAAACGTCGTCTGGGCTTGCGGGAAAACGCGCGGGTTCGGATTTGCGACGATTCCGTCGGCGAATGCGCTGATGACCGGCCAGCGTGCCGACTTCGCTGCTGCCGCTTGCTTGCGGGCGGCCTCGGCGTTTGCCTCCGCGCTCTTGACCTCCGGGCGTGCCGCGAGCGCCTCGAGGGTCATCTGTTTGAGGCTGCCCTGGACGGGCGCGAGCGGAGCGTCGAGGTCTTCGCCTGGAACGAGTGCCTCCTCGTCGCGCCCGTGAATCGCAACGCGCACTTGCTTCTCGCTCAAGTCAGAGAGATTCTTTGCCTTCTCGAGCGCGAGCTCCGCCGAGGCGACGGACGTCTCGGCGCGCAAGACATCGGCCTTGGAGGCGTTGCCCGCCGCAAACTGATTGCGCGCGTCGCGCAAGTGCGTCCTCTGATCGTTGAGCGCTTGCACCGCCACGATGACCTGGCCGCGCGCGTTCAGCCAAGTGTAGTACGCAACTTTGCCTTTGGCTGCTGATCCTGAACGGGCCGTGACGTAGTCCCAGCGCGCCGCCTCCTCCGAGCGCGTGGCCGCGGTGTATTTCTGGTCCAGCTGCAGAAGGTAATCGCTGATGGGAACGGTGAGCGTCCCTTGAAGGAGCCAGTTGTTGAACACCAGCGGGAAGGAAAAGTTGGTTTGCATGGGGTTATTCCCTCCGCTCGTTACCGGCGCAAGGGAGATCGCCGGCGGCGTGAACTCACTCAGGCGCGTGTAGCTCCCCACTCCCGAGAGCCGCGGAAGAAACGACGCCCAGGCTTCTGCCACCCGCGCGGCGGCGCCTCGGACCGTCTCGAGAGACGCTCTGGCATTCCAGCTCGTGGCGCCCGCGCGAAGCCCCACCG
>CAZHED010000163.1:0-1258 GCA_964531095.1 uncultured Polyangiaceae bacterium
TATCCATGGCCAGGTTGAAGGGTTGGGTAACACCGCCTGGAGGACCGAACGCACCACAGTTGAAAATGTGGGCGATGAGCTGTGGATAGGAGTGAAAGGCTAATCAAGCTGGGAGATAGCTGGTTCTCCGCGAAATATATTGAGGTATAGCCTCGGACGAATGCCGCCGGAGGTAGAGCACTGAATGGGCTAGGGGTCCTACCAGATTACCAAACCCAATCAAACTTCGAATGCCGGTGAGCAGTATCCGGGAGTCAGACAGTGCGAGATAAGTTGCATTGTCGAGAGGGAAAGAGCCCAGATCGTCAGCTAAGGTCCCAAAGTCCGACCTAAGTGTCAAAGGATGTGGGAGCGCAGTGACAACCAGGAGGTTGGCTTAGAAGCAGCCATCCTTTAAAGAAAGCGTAATAGCTCACTGGTCAAGCGAGCCCGCGCCGAAAATATAACGGGGCTAAAGGTCGGCACCGAAGCTACGGGCTAGAAATAGCGGTAGCGGAGCATTCTCAAGGAGATACACGCCGGACGGTAACGACCGGTCACGGCCTTGAGAAGAGCTTATGCAGGCATGAGTAGCGATAAACCAGATGAGAAATCTGGTCGCCGTAAGCCCAAGGTTTCCTGGGGAAGGATAATCCTCCCATGGGTTAGGCGGTTCCTAAGCCGAGGCCGAAAGGCGTAGGTGATGGACAACAGGTTAATATTCCTGTCCTGCCAAGGATGGCGTTGAAGTGAGCGGGGACGGAGAAGGATAGGCCGAGCACCGTGCATGGATCGGTGTCCAAGCCAGTAGACTGCTTTGCCAGGACCCGAGAGGGACAAACGGCGAAGCTTAAGGTCGAGAGGTGATGGGGTCCGGCTTCGGCTGGGCAACTCGGTAATTCCAGGCTTCCAAGAAAAGCCGCGCACAGAGCCACTTTGGTAACCGTACTGCAAACCGACTCAGGTGGGCGGGGTGAATATCCCAAGGCGCGTGAGAGAACCCTGGCTAAGGAACTCGGCAAACTGACACCGTAACTTCGGGAGAAGGTGTGCCTTCTCGCGTGATCCGACTTGCTCGGAAAGCGTGGGGAGGTCGCAGTGAAACGGGGGTTGTGACTGTTTACTAAAAACACAGCACTCTGCGAAGTCGTAAGACGACGTATAGGGTGTGATGCCTGCCCGGTGCTGGAAGGTTAAGGGGACGCGTCAGCGTAAGCGAAGCGCCGAACCGAAGCCCCAGTAAACGGCGGCCGTAACTATAACGGTCCTAAGGTAGCGA
>CAZHED010000164.1:0-1248 GCA_964531095.1 uncultured Polyangiaceae bacterium
CGCCGAGCTGGCGGGGATCGTGCGCCCCGTCGACGGTCGAAGGGCTGGCCGCGTCCGGGGTGTGCAGAACGAGCACGTTCTCCTGCTGCGGGACGTGGGCCGGAACAGCGAACGTATGGGTCGTGAAATCGGGCTCGCGGAGGACGAGGGCGCCGATGTCCCGGCCGTTCAGGCTCACGGCGAGGCGTTGTCGCGGGACGTCGGGAACGGCCAGGTAGGGGCGTAGATCGAGCTCGAGGAAGCCGGGCCCCTCGGTCGCCAGCGCGAACCGCACCATGGAGCGGTCGCGCCCGTCGGTCCAGCGGAACGCGCCTTCCCCGACCGGCCACCCGCGTCCCAGGTACTTGTCTGCGTCCGAGCTGCCCACCGGAAGCCCACCGGTCGGAAGCAGAAAGAACGGCCCCTCGAGCGCCGGCCGGTGCCAACGAATGACGCGAACCGCGACGCCGATCTGGCGGCGATCCCCCGCCCCCTCGGTCGCGAAGGGGCTCGCCGCGTCCGGAGCACGCAGAGCAAGCAAGTTCTCTTCCTTCGCCACCCCGGCGGGGACGGCGAAGGCGTGGCGCGCAAAGCCGCGCTCGCGGAAGACCACGCTTCCGATGTCGCGGCCGTTCAAAGACACCATCAGCCGCTGCTCCAGGACTTTGGGCGCCGCGAGATACGGGCTGGCCTCGATCTCGACGACGCCCGGCGCTCCCCCGGTTGCCACCGCAAAGCGCACCGTGGACCCGCGACGTCCGTCCGTCCAGCGGAACTCTCCCTCGCCGAATGGCCAGCCGCGCCCGAGGTACTTGTCGGCTTGCTCGCTCCCCACGCGGAGGCCACCGATGGGGAGGGGCAGGAAGGGGCCGTCGGGCTCCACGAACGGCGCCAGGAACTGGGGATATCGCCAGCTCCACAATCGCCACGGCGACCGGTCGACGTCCTCCGGGGCCGCGTTCCACTTTTGCGCGTCGCTGGAGAACGCGCCGACGGCGTTGATGGCGATGCTCACGACGCAGAGCGCGCCCACGACGGCCGCGACCACGACATCGGCCGGCCGACCGCGGGACTCTCGGGTGGCTGCGAGGGCCCCGTCGACGGCGAGGATGCCCAGGATCACCAGCCAAGGAACGAGGCTGGCCGTGAGGCGCGCCCCGAACGAGTAGCCGCCCCACCAGTGCACGAACCCCGAGAGAATGATCAAGTGTCCGACGATCACGAATCCCGCCAGAAGGGCCAGAGCCCGGAATCGAATCGTCCGCCGGT
>CAZHED010000165.1:0-1239 GCA_964531095.1 uncultured Polyangiaceae bacterium
CGCCGTGGGCGAGGTTGACGACGACACCGCCCTGACTCGTACCGACCGCGCCGGCAACCCGCTGCGACAGCCCGTCGATAGCATGGCAGTTGCCGCAGGGACTGCCGTACGTCGTCCACTGCGCAGCCTCGGGTCCGCCCGCGGTGCTCAAGTGCGTCGTGAAATGGACGCTAGCCTGGTATTGTGAGACGACGCCGTTGAAGCCGTGGCACGGCGAAAGACACGAGACTGGAATGATGGCGCTCACCAAGCCGCTGTCGCCCCCCATCACCTGCGGACCCGGCGCGCCCGCCTCGCCTGGGGGACCGGGAGGACCCGCCTCACCGGCCGGGCCGGTCGCCCCTGGTGGCCCTGCCTCTCCCATAGGGCCCGGGGGGCCCGCCGGGCCGGTCGGACCTGAGCATGCCAAGAGTGTGATGAAAAGCCCTGACACTCCGATCCGTTTTGAGCTCATCGGGTTACCCCCTCCCATTGCCCTTCGGCGTCAAGCTCTGCGATTGCGGGCGGGACCGTACCCCCTCATGCCGGGAAAGCGACACACAATTGCGGGAGCCCCGTGATTTTTCTCCCACACTGGACCCACGGTGCGTTTCCCCCGTGAGAATGACGCCGAGGCTCTCAACGCCGCGATTCCCCGTGGGCGACGCGCCAAAGCACCGCGAGCCCCAATCTACGTGGGCAACGTGTGATCCTTGTTCGACGTCTCGGCCTATGTTTCCAACGGCAAAGACTAGGGCTTCGTCGCGCTCGTCCGCTCGGCGACATGGTCGACCGACATCGCGACGGTCCACAGGCGGTCCTCGCCGTGGCCGACGACCTTGAAGCCGACCTTCTCGCAAACGCGCCTCATATCGCTATTTTCGGGCAGGATATCGCCCGTAATCTGCTCTACGTGCTCGCGCCGCCCGATATCGACGAGGCGCGACAGGAGCTCGGTGCCAAGCCCCTTGTTCTGGTAGCGGTCCGTCACGAGCAGAGCGAATTCGGCCTCCCGGCCGCCCGGGATCTTGGTCAGCCGGCCGACGCCGACGATCTCGCCCTCGCCGCCGTTCGGGTCCCGCGGGACGGCCACGAGCGCCATCTCTCGGTCGTAGTCGACGAAGCAGATCCGCGTGAGCCGTTCATGCGCGGTCCGATGGTCGATGTGGAGAACCCGGAAATACCGCATGTAGACGGCGCGCTCCGAGAGCGTTGCGTGAAACGTCGCCATCGCCGGTTCGTCCTCCGGCCGGATGGGGC
>CAZHED010000166.1:0-1185 GCA_964531095.1 uncultured Polyangiaceae bacterium
GATCTGGTACTGGGTCTGGTAGTATTCCTGCGCGTCCCAGTAGAGGCCGGCGCCCATGTCGAGAGGGGCCGATCCTTTGTCGCCCAGGGGCTGGACCGGCTGGGGGGTGATCTCGACCAGCGTGGCGGATTCGTAGATCGCGGGCTGGGCCTTCGAGCGAAGCAGCGCTGCACCGGAGCAAAGGATCGTACAGGCGACGACGAGCGGCCAGCTTCTGCGGAGCGCTTTGAGCACCGTCGCCGCGTCGGTTCCCCAGCCGCTGGTCGCCGCACGCGGCACCTGGTTCCGGAGGGCTCCTTGGCTCGCAGTCATCTCGGGGTTTCCGTCCACGCGCCAAGGCCGCGAAATCGTGAAGGATGGAGGGGTCGCACGGTAAGGCTGACGCTAGTGCCAGTTGGTTGCCCCGAAGGCAAGAAACATTCGAACGGTTGGCGGGAGTCGGGCGGGGGCGTGGGGCGAGTCGCCGCCTCGCCTGTTCGGGCCCTTCCGCCAGGCTAGCCGGAGGAGACTGACCTCGTGAGGCATGCAGCGAGGAGGGTCGCCGAGGCGCTTGGCTTGCCCGACGACTGGCTCAACGACGGTGCGAAAGGTTTCATTCATGGGCTCGCGCTTGGCGATACCGTGTTCGAGCATGAGGCGTTCACCGTTCGCGCCCTGGCCCCAGAGCAGCTCCTAGCAATGAAGCTCTGTGCTTGGCGCGACGCGATTGATTTCGAAGACGCGCGATTGCTCCTGACCAAGCTGGGCGGCGAGCGCGCACAAGTGTGGGCCAAGCTGGAGCCGTTCCTCCTCCCCGGACGAGAGACCACCGCGTGCTATGCTTTTGACGATATCTGGGAGAGCGGCCATGACCCCCGCCACACTGGCTGATGCCGCATGTGCCGCGCTTCGCGGCGATCATCTGGTCGTTCGCCAGTGGGCCATTGACAACCTGCGCGGCCAGGTCACATGGAGCGAGCTGGGGCGGCCCGAGATTCGAGGCGATGCGCTGTCCATTGCCGCAGCGCTGGTCGAATTGATGGCGGGGCGCGCCGGGCAGGCTGCTCCCGGGTGGGCCGCCGACGTGCCCGCGGCGAGCGAGTCCATCTACTTCGTGCCTGGGACGCTCCCCCGTTCGCGAGAGGTCAGCGAGACGGACGGCCCCGAGCCGCTTCGACGTCGACGGATCTACGCGATGCCGAACTA
>CAZHED010000167.1:0-1177 GCA_964531095.1 uncultured Polyangiaceae bacterium
CTAGTGTCCCGTCTCTGAAGTCGAGTGAATTATTTCGCAGGGGGGCGCATCCGAAGCTGGGATGAGAAGTGCGAAGGCATTGGTGCTCAGTCCCGAAGAGGTGGAGGAACTGAATGCGCTGACTCGACGGCGCAAGACGGCGCAGCAGGTCGCGCTGCGCGCGAGGATCGTTCTGGCCTGCGCTAAGGGCGCACAGAACAAAGACGTTTCCGCGCAGCTCGGGGTCTCCAAGCAGATGGTCTGTCGATGGCGCGCCCGTTTCGCAGCGGATCGGGTGGCGGCGCTGTACGACGAGCCGCGGCCGGGCGCGCCGCGGACGGTGCACGACGACCAGGTTGAAAAGGTGATCGTTGAGACCCTGGAGAAGACCCCCCGCGGCGAAACGCACTGGAGCACCCGCTCGATGGCCAAGCATATCGGCTTGAGCCGGAGCACGATCTCGCGCATCTGGCAGGCTTTCGGGCTGCAGCCGCATCGCAGCGAGACGTTCAAGCTCTCCAAGGACCCGCTGCTGATCCCCAAGGTGCGCGACATCGTCGGCCTGTACCTAAACCCGCCCGATCGTGCGGTCGTCTTGTGCGTCGACGAGAAGTCGCAAATCCAGGCTCTCAATCGCACCCAGCCGCTGCTTCCGATGCGACCGGGAATGCCCGAGCGCCGCTCGCACGACTATCAGAGGCACGGCACGACGTCGCTCTTCGCGGCCCTGGACACCAAGACCGGGACCGTCATCGGACAGCTGCACACGCGGCACCGCGCGGTGGAGTTTCGAAAGTTTCTCCAGTCCATTGAAGAGGCGGTCCCCAGCGACCTGGCGGTTCACGTCGTGCTCGACAACTACGGCACGCACAAGGCGCCGCTCATCGCCAACTGGCTCAAGCGGCATCCTCGATTCGTGATGCACTTCACGCCGACCTACAGCTCCTGGCTCAACCAGGTGGAGCGCTGGTTTGCCGACCTCACGAACAAGGCGATCCGGCGCGGGTCCCATCACAGCGTTCGCGAACTCGAGACCGCCATCCTCACGTATCTCGACGCCAGCAACGAAGACCCGAAGCCCTTCGTATGGACCAAGACAGCAGACCAAATCCTCGCGAAAATCGCCCGCTTCGCTCACGCCACCCTGGAAGACCATGGCGCAGCCACAATTAACCCTACTTCAGAGACGGGACACTAG
>CAZHED010000168.1:0-1175 GCA_964531095.1 uncultured Polyangiaceae bacterium
GAGAAATTCGTACGATCGAAGCCGCACGTGAACGTAGGGACGATCGGTCACATCGATCACGGCAAGACGACGCTGACGGCCGCGATCGTGAAGGTGCAGTCGAAGAAGGGGTTGGCGAAGGTCATCAGCTACAAGGACATCGCCAAGGGCGGGACGGTTCGCGACGACACCAAGACGGTGACGATCGCGGTGGCACACGTGGAGTACGAGAGCAATAAGAGGCACTACGCGCACGTGGATTGCCCCGGGCACGCGGACTACATCAAGAACATGATCACGGGGGCGGCGCAGATGGACGGCGCGATCCTTGTGGTGAGCGCGCTGGACAGCGTGATGCCGCAGACGCGCGAGCACGTTCTGTTGGCGCGGCAGGTGGGGCTCAACCACATCGTGGTATTTTTGAACAAGTGCGACGCGGTGGACGACCCGGAGATGCTGGACCTGGTGGAGATGGAAGTGCGGGAGCTGTTGAACAAGTACAAGTTCGACGGCGACCAGGCGACGGTGATCCGTGGGGCGGCGTTGCCGGCGCTCAACGGAGACGCGAAGTGGGAGAAGTCGATCGACGAGCTGATGGCGGCGCTGGACAGCAAGATACCGGATCCGGTGCGAGACGTGGACAAGCCGTTCTTGATGGCGGTGGAAGACGTGTTCTCGATCAAGGGACGGGGGACGGTGGCGACGGGGCGAGTGGAGCGGGGGGTGGTGAAGGTGGGGGAAGAGGTGGAGCTGATCGGGTTCGCCGACACGCGCAAGCTGATCGCGACGGGAGTGGAGATGTTCCGCAAGCTGCTCGATCAGGGGCAGGCGGGCGACAACATCGGGGTGCTGCTGCGGGGGATTGAGAAGCACGAGATCGAGCGGGGGCAGGTGCTGGCGAAGCCTGGGTCTGTGACGCCGCACACGAAGTTCGAGGGCGAGGTATACGTTCTCAAGAAGGAAGAGGGCGGGCGGCACACGCCGTTTTTCACCAACTACCGGCCGCAGTTCTACATGCGCACGACGGACGTGACGGGGACCGTCGCGCTGCCGGAGGGCACCAAGATGGTGATGCCGGGGGACAACACCAAGATGACCATCGAAATGATCACGCCCGTGGCGCTCGAAGAGCAGCAGCGCTTCGCCATCCGCGAAGGCGGCCGCACCGTCGGCGCGGGCATCGTCACCAAGATCCT
>CAZHED010000169.1:0-1148 GCA_964531095.1 uncultured Polyangiaceae bacterium
TCGCCGGCGCGCCCCTTCGCACCACGTCGTTCACCGACGCGCACGGGGACGCGCCTCTCAAGGGCGCACGCGGCCTGCCGCTGCGCATCGAAGCGAGCGCGCCGGGTCACGCGCCGCGCGTCGTCACGGCCGACGGAGCGACCGACGCCGTTCGGATTGTGCTCGGGCCGGCCGAGACGGCCACCGGCGAGGTCGTCGCGATGCGTGGTGGTGTCGCGATCGCGGGCGCCGACGTGGCTCTCTACACCGACCTGGGGGTCCGGCGCGCCCGCACCGACTCCCGGGGAGCGTTCGTGCTGAAGGAGCTCGCTCCGGGCGCCGGCCGCCTGCGCGTGCGTGCGCGCGGATTCGCCGCGGCGTCGTGCTCGGTCACGGTTCCCGACAGCGCGGGTCAGCGTCCGTTCTCCGTCCCGCGCGTGGAGCTCGCGGCCGAGGGAGTGGTCGAGGGCGACGTGGTCGACGCGCGCGGCGACCCGGTCGTCGGTGCGCGGGTCGCCAGGGACCACGCGCCGACCTGGCTGGTGGTGGGCATGAGTCCCGAGGGCGTCGCGGTCACCGATGCGAGGGGGCGATTTTCCGTGGGCGAGCTTCCCGAGGGGACCGTTGCGCTCGAGGCCTACGCCCCCGACCTCGGGCGCGGGCGCGTCGAGGGCGTGCAGGTCGTGGCCGAGCGGACGACGTCGAACATCCACATTGCGCTCGTGCGGCCCGCCGCGGCCGACGACCGAGAACGCGGCCCGACGGCCGCCGGCAGCGTCGCGATCACGTTGGGCGAGACGGGCGCGCCGGTTCAAGTGGTAGTCGTCTCGGTGGGCACGGCGAGCGAGGCGGAGCGCGCGGGCCTCGCGCCGGGCGACGTGATCCTCGCGGTGAACGACGCGCCTGTGCGCACGATCGAGGATGCGCGCGACAAGCTGAGCGGACCGCTTTCGGACGACGTGGTCGTGAGGGTGAAGCGAGGCGACGAAGATCTGGCGATGCGAGTCGCCCGCGAGGCTGTACGCCGCTAGTGTCCCGTCTCTGAACTCGAGTGACGTAATGGAGCGCGTAGCGAGCGACGTGCGCGTGGCTGCCACGACGAGCATGGTTGACAAGCGCGCCAACGAGCCGGGAAGGCACGCGTTCCACGTTGTCCGGTGCACCTACGA
>CAZHED010000170.1:0-1146 GCA_964531095.1 uncultured Polyangiaceae bacterium
GAACGCGTCCGCGCGCCCGCGCGGGCGGACTGCACCAAGGTCGACTTGAGCCAGGGGTTGCCGTTGCGGATCCGAGTATTGAACGACTTGCCGGCGCTCTTCTCGTTGCGCGGGCAGAGCCCGGCCCACGAGACAAGGTGCCCAGCGCTTGGGAAGCGGGACATGTCCGCGCCGATTTCGGCGAGCAGCACGTGCGCTGCGACCGTGTCGACGCCCGGGATAGTCTTCAGGAGCTGAAGCTGCGTGCGCAGGGGCTCCAACTGCTGATCCGTCTTCAAGTCGAGCAGCTCGATGTCGGCATCGAGCTGATTGACGTGCGCGAGGTGCATGCGCAGCAGGAACCGATGATGGTCCGTGAGTCGGCCTTGAAGAGCGTCGAGGATCTTCTGTCGGTCGGCGTGCACGCGGTAGTTGACCAAACCGACCAGCACCTTCGGGTCGCTCTCGCCGGCGATCATGGCTTCAAGGATGGCGCGACCGCTCTGACCCATGATGTCGGTGAGAACGGCCGCGAGCTTGATATTGGCGCGCTCCAGGGTCTTGTGGATCCGCTGGACGTGCCGCCGCTTCTCGCGCACGCGCTGCGCGCGAGTGCGGGTCAAGTCGCGAAGTTGCTGAATAGGCGGTGGCGGCACGAAGCTCGCCCGTACCAGGCCATGCGCCAGCAGATCAGCAAGCCATTGCGAATCGCAGACGTCCGTCTTGCGGCCGGGCACCGCCTTCACGTGCGCCGCGTTGGCGACGACGGTCTCCACCGCGCCGTGCAGGATTTGCCAGACGGCGTCCCAGTACACGCCGGTGGCTTCCATCAACGCGTGCGTGCACCGGTGCTGCTGCAGCCACTCCGAAAGGCGCAGCAGCTCGCGCGTGCTGGTGCCGAACGTCTCGATGTGCCGGGTCACTTTGCGACGCGACTGAATTCGCGCGCAGGCCACCAGGCTGTCTTTGGCCAGGTCGAGCCCCGCGCACCGCTCATGTTGAACCTCCATCGCATCCTCCTTCAGCGCGGTGGCCGGCGTGGAGCCTGCGGGATTCGAAAACTACTGATCGTGCTCACGAGCGTTGCCGCTCGTCGCAACATCCTGGGGTGCTCGCAAGGCTCCGAGTCCAACTGGGGGGCGGGCTCTCTCGCACCAAGTCATAGAC
>CAZHED010000171.1:0-1122 GCA_964531095.1 uncultured Polyangiaceae bacterium
AAGTCGGGGGAACCGGGCCGATGATTGGCCAGCTCCACCACTTCGCAAACTACGCGCCCCAGAAGATTCCGTACGCGATCGACCGCTACCAAAAAGAAACGACGCGGCTCTACGGCGTGCTCGACCGCCGCCTTTCCCAATCGCCGTATCTGGGAGGCGACGACTATTCCATCGCGGACATTGCGAACTTGCCCTGGCTGCTCTCCTACGAGCGCCTGGGGATCGACCTCGCAACGTTCCCGCACGTCTCGCGGTGGCTCGGCGCGCTACGCGCTCGCCCCGCGGTCGTGCGCGGCCTTTCGATCCCTCCCCGCAACGAGTCTCCGATGGACGAAAAGGCACGCGAGGCGCTGTTCGGTAATATGCAATACGAGCGTCGGTAGTGCCCAAGGCCGGGCGCGACCAAAGCCGTCCGGTAGCGAATACAGGAGCGACGCTACACTTCGATCGGCGAGACCACGCCAAGCAGGATGTCCCTACCTCGGTCGTAACGTTCGTGCCCTCCGAGAAAAAAATCACATAGACGTTGTTCGCGTCGACCCACGGCCACCCTGGGTGCGAGCCGTCGCGGGGAGGCTCGCGCGGGGGGCCGGATAGCCAGCGGTGGAAGGAGCATCCGCAGAGGCGTCGAGCGAATCCGTCGCGGGTGCCGCGGCCTCCAGAGGCGCGGCGATGTTCGTTCACCGCGACGGGCCGTGGGCTGCCTCAGGTCTGGGAGCGACCGAGCCAAAAACAGTGGACGTTGCGCCCCGTAGGAGGGAACCTCCAGGGCGTCGCAGAACCAGCCTCAAGGGGGGCTCTATCATGTCGAACCAAGTCTGGACGATCGTCATCGTAGGTGCTCTGTGCGGCGCCGTAGGCTTTGCCCTCGGCCGTAACGGTGGCCCCACGGACGCCAAGGCACAGGCGCACGTGGAGCTCCCCGTGGCCGACCACGAAGGCGAAGGCGCGTCTCTTCAAGGCGCCCTTCCACCAAACCACCCGCCGGTCGGAGACACCATGGCGCCGCATGCAGCGGCTGCGTCTCCGTCCGACGACGCGGCGGCGATCACTTGGAAAGTGCCCGCCAATTGGAAGGTGGCTCCAAATCCCAATTCAATGCGGATCGCGACCTACAAGGTG
>CAZHED010000172.1:0-1121 GCA_964531095.1 uncultured Polyangiaceae bacterium
CGCTGCGCGAAATGCCGCGACCGGCGTTGTTCACCCAGACGTCGATGCGGCCGAAGCGCTCGATCGCCGCCTTCGCGAGGCGCTCGACGTCGCTCCGCCTGGTGACGTCAGTGACGACCGCGAACGCTTGCTCGCCGATCCCCCTGGCAACCGCCTCGAGCTCCTCCTTGCGGCGCGCCGCGAGGACGACATTGGCCACCTTGGCGGCGAGCTGCTTCGCGAGCTCAGCCCCGATTCCTGCGCTCGCGCCCGTGACGACGACGACTTTGCCCATGGCACCCTCTTCTCGTGATTGTTCGCGCGAGTCGGCCGTGCGAGCATTGTTGGGTCGGCCGGCCACGGAAGCAAGATACTATCTCCCCACCATGCCAGCCCCCCAACCCGTCACGATTCCGAAGTGGCAGATCACCACCAGCTGGGTTCTCTCTTGTCTTCCGCTCCTCGCCTTTCTCCCGAGCGCATTCTTCAAGATCGTCCAGCCGGGAGAGTTTCTCACGCAGTGGACGAAGAACTACCCGGCCGCGACGGCGCGCCCCATCGGCATCGTCGAGCTTGGATGCCTCGTCCTCTACTTCGTACCGGCGACCCGCGTGCTCGGAGCCATCCTTGCTACCGGATACCTCGGCGGCGCCGTCGCGACGCACATTCAGCAGGGGCAAGCCGTCTTCCTGTTCCCGCTCCTGATCGGCGTCATGCTCTGGGGAGGCCTCTTCTTGCGCGACCCGCGACTCCGTCAGCTTCTGCCGACGACGAAGGAGCTCGATCTCCCGCGTTGACGCGGGGTCCGCCACCTTGAGCGCCGACATGTGGTCGGGGAACGGGGCGTTTGCGTGCGAGTCGCAAGACCACGATGCCCGCGGTGTTTGGTCCCCGAATGGCCCGGTTTCTTAGTGTTGGGGGCGTTCGCAAGATTCAGTGAGGAGAGCCGCCAAGCCGCCAAGAGTGCTAAGAGAGGTGGAGATAATCGGGTTAGCGGTCAGCGGGCTAAGTTCGAAGGCCAGATCGTGTCGCTCGTCTGCTCGCGGACCTGGCTCGTCCCTGCGATGACGTCGCTCGTCTGCACGCGGACATGGCTCGTCCCTGCGATGATGTCGCTCGTCTGCACGCGGACTTGGCTCGTC
>CAZHED010000173.1:0-645 GCA_964531095.1 uncultured Polyangiaceae bacterium
ATGGTATCGAGCCAATAGGGCGGCTGCCCGCCGACGCTGGTGGAAGTGGTGGCGTCCCAGCGGTAGGTATGGGTTCCGGTCGGCACGGTGAGCACGACTTGGGTGAACGCGTTGTAGGGACTGCCGCCGTAGGTGCGGTAGAGCGTCCCGTCGACGTAGAAGTTGAGGACTTGACCGGCCGCTGGCGCGAAGCCCCGATACCAGAACGACAGCTGGCTGTGGGACTTGTCTCCGCACGAGAAGTCCGTCGAAGCAATCGAATCGGGGCCCAGTGTGGGCGGGTGGGCCGCATAGACGCCGCCTTGCGCCGCGGTCGTGTCGGTTAGCCAGGTTCCGTCTGCGGAGGTGGTTTCGAAGTCCTGACTGGACACGAGCCCCGACGTAATCACGTTCACATCCTCGCCGGCGTCATTCGGCGCGTCGGGAGGGGTTCCGTCCGCGGAGTCGTCGGGGCTCGCGTCGGTCGGCGGGTTGCCCGATCCTCCGTTGCACGCGTACGCCACCTGTGTGACCTCGGTCGATTCGAGCTTTCCGTTTCCGTTCGTGTCGGCTCCGATCTGCAGCTCGTAGCCACCCGCGGGACATTGCGGCCCGGGCGGATAGGGGAGCGAGACGACGAGTGAGCTGGTCCCGGCAGCGCCTTGC
>CAZHED010000173.1:745-1101 GCA_964531095.1 uncultured Polyangiaceae bacterium
GGCCCCTGCGGTCCCTGGGCGCCCGCGGGGCCAGGATCGCCTTGCGGCCCCTGCGGTCCCTGGGCGCCCGCGGGGCCAGGATCGCCTTGCGGCCCCTGCGCTCCCATGCCGCCCTGCGGACCTTGCGGCCCCTGGGCGCCTGCTGATCCGGTGTTTCCCTGCGGGCCTTGTGGCCCCTGGGGCCCGGCCGGGCCCTGCGGTCCTGCAGCGCCCTGCGCACCAGGGTCGCCTTGCGGCCCTTGCGCCCCCGGTGGTCCCGCCGGTCCTGCGACACCCTGCGGGCCAGGATCGCCTTGCGGCCCCGGTGCTCCTGGAGATCCTGCTTGACCCTGGGCGCCCATGTCGCCCTGCGGCCC
>CAZHED010000174.1:0-1090 GCA_964531095.1 uncultured Polyangiaceae bacterium
GTGACCACGAGGGAGATTAAGAGCGCGCGTAGCCGCGAGCGCTGGAAGTACACCCTCGAGCACCTCATCGCGGGCACCGACACGGTGTCCGGGTTTGGCGAGATGTTCGTCGACCAGATTCAGGTCTCCCACGTCCTGAGCTGGAAGACAGGCATCGCCAAACTCATCGGGGCCGGCCACTATTCGCCAAGCACGGCGAACGGTTGGCTGGCCATCCTGCGGGTCATCACCAAGGCGGCCAAGCGCGAGCTGGGCCTCCCGGGCGATGCCGCCGAAGGCGTCGCGTACTTCGACACCTCGGAGCACGCGACGTACACCGAGGAGGAGCCGAACGCGCTCGAGCCCGACAAGGTGAGCGAGTTTCTCGCGTGCATGCGCGAGGTCTACCCGCAGCACTACGCGATGACGTTTCTCGGCTTTGCGACCGGCCTGCGCCCGTCCTCGCTGCGGCCCCTGCGCCGCAAGGGGCCTGCGCCGGACGTGCGCTGGGACGAGGGGGTCATCCTGGTGCGCCGGTCGCATTCGCTCGGCGATGAGGTGATGGACACGACCAAGACCAAGCTGCGCCAGCGGATCAGCGTGCCCCCCGACGTCATGGAGGTGCTCGCCGATCACGTCCAGACGCAGCTCACCACCCCGGAGCAGATCGGCTCGGATCTGCTCTTTCCCGCAGCGGACGGCGGCTACTTGGGCGAGCACTGCTTGCGCAAGCCGTTCGCCAAGGTGGGTGCGCTCATCGGCCTGGAGATGAGCTTCACCCCCCGCGGGCTACGCCGGACCTTCAACGACCTGGCCCGCACGGCCAGAGTGGAGGCGCTCGTGACCAAGAGCATCTCCGGACACCTCACCGACCGGATGCGCGAGCATTACTCGACGGTGCACCCCGTCGAGCAGCGCGAGAGCATCGGGGCCGTGCTGCGTCTCGTGAAGGGAGGGGCCGTTACGGGCGAGCACCCGGCGAGTGGTACTCACGGTGGTACTCAAACGACCGTGAGTGGTACTTTTCGGGGTCAGAGCGAATGATGCGAGCTCTGGAACCCCGCGATTTCTCGGTGTTTTCTTGTAGGCACGACTGGGTTCGAACCAGCGA
>CAZHED010000175.1:0-202 GCA_964531095.1 uncultured Polyangiaceae bacterium
TCCGCGCCCCAGCCAGGGAACGACTCGTAGTTGGTCCCCGCAAAGTCCGACGCGATGGTGCACCCACTGGCGGAGGCAACGTCGATGGTCACCGAAACGGCGGCGGAGGTCGGCGTTGGGCTCGTTACGGACGACGCGATCCCTTTGCAACTCGCCCCCCCGCTGCCCGAGGTCGCCGCAGACCCGCTGCTCCCGCTCGATC
>CAZHED010000175.1:302-1087 GCA_964531095.1 uncultured Polyangiaceae bacterium
CGTCACTCCCCCCGCTGGAGCTCCCGGACGACCCGCTGCTCCCGCTCGATCCGTCACTCCCCCCGCTGGAGCTCCCGGACGACCCGCTGCTCCCGCTCGATCCGTCGCTCCCGCCGCCCGTGCTCCCGGACGACCCGCTGCTCCCGCTCGATCCGTCGCTCCCGCTCGATCCGTCGCTCTCGCCGCCCGTGCTCCCGGACGACCCGCTGCTCCCGCTCGATCCGCCGGTCTGGGCCGATCCTGAGCCCGAGCCCGAGCCACCGGCCCCCGAGCTCCCCCCACCTCCCATCGCGTTCCCGCCTGGGCTACCGCCTGCCGCCGGAGTCCCCTTGCACGATGCGCCGCCCGCAAATGAAGCCGCTCCGAGAAGCAGCCACCAAGGGAAGGGTGTTCGCATGGGAGGGATCCGTCCAGGTCAGCGGTTGGGGTTGCACGCGGCGCGGCGGCGGCAAAGGTCCGTCATCGCCGCAGGGCCGATCGCGGCATTGTCCCTGGTGGATGCCCGCCTGGCAAACGCCGTGGGGTGAACCGACCTCCCCTCGACGGCGCGCCGCCGTCGGAGAAGATACGACCCCGGCGACTCCACGGGCACAATGCCCTCGCCTTTCCAGCCCGATGCGTGCGTCACGCATCACGGGAACCTTGGCGCGTGGTGCCAGCGGTTGGCGCCCACCGTTCCGGACCGTGATTACGGACCGTGATGCCCGCGCGGTTACGGCCCGAATGCCAGGACCGCAAACGAGTAGCTCGGTAGGGAGTACACCGGGCTGGGCGCGGTGTTGCTC
>CAZHED010000176.1:0-1072 GCA_964531095.1 uncultured Polyangiaceae bacterium
CTAGAGGACTTCAGGCCCGGGTGTTCGGTTGGCGGAGAGGGGTTCGTAGCTCGTGTCCGCTATTCGAGGTGCGTCCCGCACTACGCCATCTGGAAGCCCAAAACATGCCTTCATTGCAACGCTGCTCGCGCAGTTTGCGGTCGAACGGAAGTCATGTCGGGCGGTGATCGGTTCGTGCCGACGGGCGCGCGACCGGTCGCATCGGCGACGGGCACTTCTCAGGCACACCGCCGAAATGCACGCGCCACGTCCGTCGCCCCACACAAACTTTGCTCGGTCGCGCCAGCACACCGGCTGGATGCGGTGATCGCGAGCGAGTCGATCGGCTTCATCGCCGGGGGCAGTGGCGACGTCCGTTGCGGGCCACCGACTCGCTTCCGGCGAGAGCCTGATTTCGTATCGACCTTCCCGGCGCACGATGCTGTCGGACTCGGTCGGCACTTGCCCCGCGGAGGGGATCCCAATTGTGCCGCGTTGCGCATTTCGCCCAAGTCGAACAGTTGGTGCGCTCCTACCCTCTCTCTCGCGCGAGCGCGTGGTTATCCGCGTCGACGTCCTACGGCAAATGGAGAGACGATCCACGAAAACCAAGTTAACCCTGAGCAGCGTCAGTTTCGTCGGCCTTGGGGGCATGGGCCGTTCCATAGCCGCTCGCGCGGTCGCGGGCGGCAACGCCGTCGAACCCACCGCCGCGACGCGGCCAAGGCTAAGCGCCTTGCCGCCGCGCTCGGCGGCGGGGCCACGGCCGGGACATTCGGCACTGCCCGGCCGGCGACGTGGTCGTCTTGCCGTGCCGTACAGGGCACGCGCGATGCGCCCGAGCTGCGAGTCCTCAAGTAAGCCGCACAAATCCAACGAGGGATGCACGACATGACCAGACTGAATGGAAAGACCGCCGTGATCACCGGTGGCGCTACCGGCATCGGCCTCGCCGCGGCAAAGCGCTTCATCGAAGAGGGCGCCTTCGTCTTCATCTTCGGCCGCCGGCAGGAAGCGCTCGACGCCGCGGTAGCCGACCTCGGGCCCAATGCCCGCGCGGTGAAGGGCTCGGTCTCGGATGAGGCCGACCTCG
>CAZHED010000177.1:0-813 GCA_964531095.1 uncultured Polyangiaceae bacterium
TCATCAACACCCTTCTCGCGACCGCCGGGGTCAAGGACGACACGCTCGTCGTGGTCACATTCGACGAGTTCGGCGGCCGCTGGGATCACGTGACGCCACCGGCGCGAGACTTCTGGGGCCCGGGAACGCGCATCCCGGCGACGATCATCGGAGCGATGGTCAAGCGCGGCGACGGAACCACGCCGGCGGTGGACTCGTGCAGCTACGACACGACGGCGATCTTGAAGCTCATCGAGCAGCGGTTCGACCTCATGGCGATCAACAGTGTCGACGGCAATCAGAACGACCTCGCGACGAATATCGTCCCGTAGAGCCCCTCTCAGAGCTTCCGACCCGCGGTCCGTGCGGCACAGGATGTACCCTTGCGCTCCCGGACCGCGACCGAGAGCACCGAGGACGCGGGCCCGATCTTCCGGATCTCGCTCCGTGGCGGACGGGAGGCGCCAACGAGCCTCCGACCGACGATCCAGAGCGGAAGAAGCGCGGTGGTGAGCGTAGGAGCCGGGGTTCAGAGCGTGTGAATCGCCACGGAGACCCAATGGGACTCGATTCTAAGCTTTTCGATCGCGATCCCGGGCGAATCGGATGGGGCCACGAGCTTTCCAATCGCGATCGAGAGCGTTTGGATCGCGACCTAGAGCGAGTAGGACGAGGTCATAAGGGTGTCGGCCGCGATCCAGAGCGCATGGGGCGCGGTCATGAGCTTCCCAATCGCAATCCGGAGGGAATGGGACGTGGTCATGAGCTTCTCAATCGCGATCCGGAGGGAATGGGACGTGGTCATGAGCTTCTCAATCGCGATCCGGAGGGAAT
>CAZHED010000177.1:913-1013 GCA_964531095.1 uncultured Polyangiaceae bacterium
GGGACGCGGTCATGAGCTTCTCAATCGCAATCGAGAGCGGATGAAACGCGGTCATGAGCTTCTCAATCGCGATCCGGAGGGAATGGGACGCGATCATGAG